>CAVYFY010000023.1:0-167044 GCA_963767835.1 uncultured Planctomycetota bacterium | reverse complement strand
TCCGGGTAGGCATCAACGGCTTCGGCCGCATCGGACGCAACTTCTTCCGGGCCTGCTGGCTCAGCAGGCGCTGGGCAGGCGCCGACATCGAGATCGTCGCCGTCAACGACCTCACCGACAACGCGACGCTGGCCCACCTGCTGAAGTACGACTCGATCCTGGGCCGGCTGCCGCACGACGTCAGCCTCGAAGGCGAGGACACCATCGTCGTCGGCGACCGCAAGATCAAGGCGCTCGAGGTCAAGGAGGGCCCGGCCGCGCTGCCGTGGGGCGACCTCGGCGTCGACGTCGTCGTCGAGTCCACCGGCATCTTCACCAACGCCGCCAAGGCCAAGGGCCACCTGGACGCGGGCGCCAAGAAGGTCATCATCTCCGCGCCCGCCACCGATGAGGACATCACCATCGTCATGGGCGTCAACGACGACAAGTACGACGGCAGCCAGAACATCATCTCCAACGCGTCCTGCACCACGAACTGCCTGGCCCGCTGGCCAAGGTGCTGCACGACGAGTTCGGCATCGTCAAGGGCCTGATGACCACCATCCACGCCTACACCCAGGACCAGAACCTGCAGGACGGCCCGCACAAGGACCTGCGCCGCGCCCGCGCCGCCGCGCTGAACATCGTGCCGACCTCCACCGGCGCGGCCAAGGCCATCGGCCTGGTGCTGCCCGAGCTCAAGGGCAAGCTCGACGGCTACGCGCTGCGCGTGCCGATCCCCACCGGCTCGGTCACCGACCTGACCGCCGAGCTGCGCAAGTCGGCCACCGCCGAGGAGATCAACGCCGCGATGAAGGCCGCCGCCGAGGGCCCGCTCAAGGGCATCCTGAAGTACTACGACGACGCCGATCGTCTCCAGCGACATCGTCACCGACCCGCACAGCTCGATCTTCGACTCCGGCCTGACCAAGGTCATCGACAACCAGGCCAAGGTCGTCGTCCTGGTACGACAACGAGTGGGGCTACTCCAACCGCCTCGTCGACCTGGTCGCGCTGGTCGGCAAGTCGCTGTAAGCCGTGAGCCGTCCGCAGACCTCGAGACCTGCTGGCGGAAGGCGTCTCGGGTCGCGGCGTGCTGGTGCGCTCCGACCTGAACGTCCCGCTCGACGACGACGGCGACATCACCGACCCCGGCCGCATCATCGCCTCGGTGCCGACGCTGAAGGCGCTGCTCGACGCCGGCGCCAAGGTCATCGTCACCGCGCACCTGGGCCGCCCCAAGGGCGGGCCGGACCCGAAGTACTCGCTGGCGCCGGTCGCCGCGCGCTGGGCGAGCAGCTCGGCCGCACGTGCAGCTGGCCGGCGACGTCGTCGGCACCGACGCGCTGGCCCGCGCCGAGGGCCTGACCGACGGCGACGTGCTGCTGCTGGAGAACATCCGCTTCGACCCGCGCGAGACCAGCAAGGACGACGCCGAGCGGCTCGCGCTCGCCAAGCAGCTGGCCGAATTGGTCGTCGGCCGACGACGGCGCTTTCGTCTCCGACGGCTTCGGCGTGGTGCACCGCAAGCAGGCCTCGGTCTACGACGTCGCCACGCTGCTGCCGCACTACGCCGGCACCCTGGTCGCCGCCGAGATCACGGTGCTCGAGCAGCTGACCAGCTCCACCGAGCGGCCGTACGCGGTGGTGCTCGGCGGATCGAAGGTCTCCGACAAGCTCGGCGTCATCGAGATCCTGGCCACCAAGGCCGACAGCATCGTCATCGGCGGCGGCATGTGCTTCACCTTCCTTGCCGCGCAAGGGTTTTCGGTGGGCAACTCGCTGCTGGAAGAGGACATGATCGACACCTGCCGCAGCCTGCTGGACACCTACGCCGACGTGCATCCACCTGCCCGGTGGACATCGTGGTGGCCGAGAAGTTCGCCGCCGATTCGCCACCGCAGACCGTGGCCGCCGACGCGATCCCGGACGACTTGATGGGCCTGGACATCGGCCCGGAGTCGGTCAAGCGGTTCGCCGCGCTGCTGTCCAACGCCAAGACGGTGTTCTGGAACGGCCCGATGGGCGTGTTCGAGTTCCCGGCGTTCGCCGCCGGCACCAGGGGCGTCGCCGAGGCGATCGTCGCCGCCACCGACAAGGGCGCGTTCAGCGTGGTCGGCGGCGGCGACTCGGCCGCCGCGGTGCGCGCGCTCGGCCTGCCCGAGGACGGCTTCTCGCACATCTCCACCGGCGGCGGCGCGTCGCTGGAATACCTTGAGGGCAAGACGCTGCCCGGCATCGAGGTGCTGGACGAGCGCAGCCTGAAAAACTGGACAGGAGACGCGTGAGCCGCAAGCCGCTGATCGCGGGCAACTGGAAGATGAACCTCAACCACTTCGAGGCCATCGCCCTGGTGCAGAAGATCGCCTTCGCGCTGCCGGACAAGTACTTCGACAAGGTCGACGTCACGGTCCTCCCGCCGTTCACCGACCTGCGCAGCGTGCAGACCCTGGTCGACGGCGACAAGCTGCGGCTGACCTACGGCGCGCAGGACCTGTCGCAGCACGACTCGGGCGCCTACACCGGCGAGATCAGCGGCGCCTTGCTGGCCAAGCTGGGCTGCACCTTCGTCGTCGTCGGGCACTCCGAGCGGCGCACCTACCACGGCGAGGACGACGCGCTGGTCGCCGCCAAGGCGGCCGCCGCGCTCAAGCACGGCCTCACCCCGATCGTCTGCATCGGCGAGGGCCTGGAGGTCCGGGAGGCCGGCGAGCACGTCGAGCACAACGTCAACCAGCTGCGCGGCTCGCTGGCCGGGCTGTCGGCCGAGCAGATCGCGCAACGTCGTCATCGCCTACGAGCCGGTCTGGGCGATCGGCACCGGCCGGGTGGCCAGCGCCGCCGACGCGCAGGAGGTGTGCGCGGCGATCCGCAAGGAGCTGGCCGAGCTGGCGTCGCCGCAGATCGCCGACGGCGTCCGGGTGCTCTACGGCGGCTCGGTGAACGCCAAGAACGTCGGCGAGATCGTCGCCCAGACCGACGTCGACGGCGCGCTGGTCGGCGGCGCGTCGCTGGAGGGCGAGCAGTTCGCCACGCTGTCGGCGATCGCCGCGGGCGGGCCGCTGCCGTGATCCTCGCGCAGCTCACCCGGTAGGCTGTCGGCTCATGATTTGGCCCTGCAGATCACGCTGATCGTCACCAGCCTGTTGGTTGTGCTGCTGGTGCTGCTGCACCGCGCCAAGGGTGGCGGCCTGTCGACCCTGTTCGGTGGCGGTGTGCAGTCCAGCCTGTCCGGCTCGACCGTGGTGGAGAAGAACCTCGACCGGCTGACGCTATTCGTCATCGGCATCTGGCTGGTCTGCATCATCGGCGTCGCCCTGCAGATCAAGTACCGATGACCATGATACGAACCGGCCACGCGAGGGGGGGCGTTCGTTTTGTCCGGCTCGACTGATCCCGCGGCTGGCGGGTTCCGTGATCCGCACCGGCCAATACTGGGATGCATGGCTGATGTTTCGAGATCCCGCGAAAACCCTGGAACCGATCGGCGCGGTGCAGCGCACCCAGGTCGGCCGCAAAGCCACCGAACCGATGCGCGAGGACATCCGGATGCTGGGCGCCATCCTCGGCGACACCGTGCGCGAGCAGAACGGCGACGAGGTATTCGACCTGGTCGAGCGGGCCCGGGCGGAGGCCTTCGGGGTGCGACGCTCCGAGATCGACCGGGCCGAGATGTCAGCCATTTTCGACGGGATCGACATCCACCTGGCGATCCCGGTCATCCGGGCGTTCATCAACTCGGCCTGTGCTGCTGGAACCGCGCAATACCGCGGACGCCATCCGCGCGTGGTCCGAAGCGCTCAAGCTCGGAGGCCCCGAAGGACAGGCCGCCGGGCTGCGCCTCGGCGAGATACGCCTCTCGCTGGGCGAGAAGGAATCCGCCCAGGCGCTGGCCGATTGGAAGCAGGCGCTGGCGCAAGTCAACGGCCCGGAGGATTATCACAACCCGCATATCGAGTTGAAGAAGGTGCGCGAGTGGTTCGACAAGGCTATCCGCCGATTCCATGAGGGCTCGGACCCACAGCGGACGCAGGAGATTGCCGAGTTGTACGGGAAGATCGCGCCGGCCGGCGCCGCCGAGAAGGTTATCGCGGAGGCCGCCGAGGCGCTGGCGGAACATCTGGATGGACACAAGGCGGCGCCCGCGGAGGTGCGCATCCAGTACCGCCGCGCCGGCGAGGCATACGAGAAAGCTGCCGCGGTCCGCCCGGATGCCGAACGCCCTGGTTTGCTCTGGCGCAGCGGGCAGTGCTACCTGTCCGCCAAGGACACGGCTTTAACGTTGAAGATTCTCAAAGAGCATGTCAAAATCGAGAAGAACGAGCTCAGGCTTTCCGAGAGCTGGAGCATCGCGGGCGACCTCTATCGCATCCAGGGTAACAAGGGTGACGCGAGGGAAGCCTACCATAAGGTTCTGGAGTGCAATCCCGAAACCCCGTTTGCCTGCAAAGCCCGCTATTTCCTGGCGTCGGAAAAGATCGAGGCGAAGAACTTCAAAGAGGCCTATCTCATTCTCAAGGACAATGTGGACATGGTCGGGAACGTTGATCGCTCCTGGCAGGAAAAGTCGCAGTTCAAGCTAGCTTCGCTTTTGATGCAGATGGAGAAATACGAGGAAGCACGCATCCAGCTAATCGAATGCCTGAGATTTTTCGACAATGCCAACGCCCTGCTGCGCGCGAACAGCTCGGCGGATGCTATCGCAAGTTGGCCGAGAAAGAAGAGGGCAAGGAAAAGGAGCTCAGCGAGCGGATTCGGCGCGAGTTGGATGGCAATCGCCGCACGCAACTGGAAGAGATGCAGCGCGACCTGCGCAAGCGGCACATCGAGTTGCTGCGGGAAGCCGTCACCGCCTATGAACGCTTGAGGGATGACCTGCGCGCCAAGGCCAAGGAAGCGCCCCTCAACAAGCTCGAAGAGGTTCTGCTGCGCCGCGCCTGGCTCGGCATCGGCGAATGCCACCTCGACGGCGAGGAGTTTTACGAGGCGAAGGAGGCCTTCCGGGAGCTGCAAGTGTCGCAGCGCTGCACTCTGGAGAGCTTTGTCGCAACCTGGCACATCTGCAAGATGATCGAACGCATCCCGAACCGCCAAGCCGATGCCGTGCGCAAGGATGCCAAGGAATCTGTGCATCTGCTGATCGAAGATTTGAAGAGCATGCCCGCCGAGCACGAGGTTTTCCGTGCGCCCGGCGTCTCGTCGCGTGCCGCGTGGCTGCAGTGGGCCGAGGATACGCAGCGGAAACTGCAAGCGCCTCCGAAGTGAAGATGGGGGCTTGCCCGCCTGGGTTCCTGAGACGAGGTTCAACGCCAAAGCGACATTCCGCCGCGGCGCCGTCCCATTATGGCGCGGTGATTGGCAAACTCGACTTTCCGCATTCCGGCCGGTCCCTATAATTACCGCTAAGAATTTTTCAATCGCAGCCGGAGGTTTCGGGCATGCCCTGGGATTTTATTTCCGTAGCTCTAAATTTTGTCTTGCTCCCATTGAGCGGATTCTTGATTTTGTTGATTTTGATCCAGCGCGGCAAGGGGGGCGGCTTGATCGGCGCCCTCGGCGGCGCCGGCGGATCGAGCCCGTTCGGCTCCCGCGCCGGCGACCAATTTACCCGCCTGACCATCTATGTCGCCATCGCCTGGCTTTTCTTGACCATGATCCAGGTCAAGGCCATCCAAAACGATTACCGCGAGCGTCCCAATGCCAATATCTTGGGCGGGCGCGGCGAACAATAGGGGCCAGCGGTCAGGGCTTGGGGGTTGGAATGGCTCCTATCCCTAACCCCCAATCCCTAACCCCTACCCCCTGATCTCTATGCTCCTAAGTATGACCGGCTACGGGGAAGCACGCTGCCAAGGCGATTCGCTGTCCCTCTCTGTCGAATTGCGTGCCCTCAATAACCGCTATCTCAAGGTCTCCCTGCGTGCTCCCGATCCCTACCATCTACTGGAAGCCGAGTTCGAAAAGGTCATCCGCCGCACCGTCAAGCGCGGTACCATCCAGGTTCATTTGCGTTGCGAGCGTCAGGCCGACGATCATGATTTCCGCATCAATCCCGTGGCCCTCGCCAGTTACCTCAAGCAGGTGCGCGAAGCCGGCACGCAGCTCGGTCTCGCCGATCAGGGGCAATCGCTGCTGGGGCAGGTGCTGATGCTGCCGGGCGTGGTGCCGGAGTCCGGCAGCCGAACCCATCAGTTGCACGATGATTGGCCGATCATCGAGAAAGTGTTGCAGCAAGCGCTCGAGCAGTTGCAGGCGATGCGCAAAGACGAAGGCCACGCGATGGGGCACGAGTTGCTCTCGCACCGCGATGGCATTGCCGGACGCCTCGATGTGATTCGCAAGCTGATCCCGCAGGTGGTGACCTCGTTCCGCGATCGGCTCCAGGAGCGCGTCAAGGCCCTCCTCGTCGAACTCGACGTGCAGATCGACCGTAATGATCTTATTCGCGAAGTTTCCATCTTCGCGGAGCGTTCCGACATTGCCGAGGAGGTGGTTCGATTGGCGACGCACCTGACGCATTTTCAGGAGATCATGAAGGAGGAGGAGAGCCCGGGCCGCAAGCTGGAGTTTCTCACGCAAGAGATGTTCCGCGAGACCAACACCATCGGTTCCAAGGCAAGCGATGTCGACATTTCGAGGCAAGTCGTCGAGATCAAAGGAACGCTGGAAAAGATCCGGGAGCTGATTCAGAACGTAGAATAGTCCATTGCCCGTGGTCCGTC
Source organism: uncultured Planctomycetota bacterium (assembly GCA_963767835.1). GTDB lineage: Bacteria > Planctomycetota > Planctomycetia > Gemmatales > Gemmataceae > SIAQ01. The sequence continues at coordinate 160,343 of CAVYFY010000023.1, read as the reverse complement.
GTCCGTGGCAAAGCCGTTCGAGCCGCGGTGGGATGACCGCGGACCACGGACCACGGACCACGGACCCATGGCGCCTCTCATCATCGTGTCCGGACCGAGCGCCAGCGGGAAATCGACGCTCATTCGCCGGCTGCTCGAGGAGAAGGCCTGGCCGCTGCGGCTGTCGGTGTCGGCGACCACGCGCTCCATGCGGCCCGGCGAACTGGAAGGCGTCCATTACCACTTTTGCAGCGAAGCGGATTTCCTCAAGGAAAGGGACGCCGCCGGATTTCTCGAGTGGGCCAAAGTGCACGATCATTATTACGGCACGCCGGTCAAGGAAGTGACGCCGTTCCGCCAACAGGGCAAAGGCGTGTTGCTCGATATCGACGTGCAGGGCGCCGCACAAGTGCGCATGCGCTGCCCCGATGCCGTGTCGATCTTCATCCGCACCTCGCGTTTCGAGACGCTTGAGGAACGCTTGCGGCAGCGGCACACCGAGACCGAGGCGGCATTGCAAAAGCGCGTGCGGAACGCCCAGGCGGAACTGGCGCGGGCCGGGGAATATCAGCATCAAGTGATCAACGACGATCTCGATGCTGCGCTCGCGTCCATGCGTTTGATTCTGGGTCCATTGTTTTCCAAGGAGTAAGCATGCTCGATGAATTGAAGGAAGAGGGCATTGTCAACAAGGTGGGCGGGCGGTTCAAGCTGTCCACGCTGATTCAAAAGCGCATGGTCGCGCTGAATACCGGCGCCCGGCCTCTGGTCGATCTCCGGACGAGCGACAAGATGGCCGTCGTGATCCAGGAAATCCTTCAGGACAAGATCTTCCTGGACCAGTCCGGCAATGTGGCGATGCGCGGCGGCAGCGCCGGCGATGCCGTCCGCCGAGCCATGCTGACCGACATCTCCGACGTCGGCGGCGGCGATGATTAATTGGGGATTAGGGGTTTGGGATTGGGGGTTAGGGACCGCTGGCCCCATGCCATCTCTAACCCCTTACCTCTAACCCCTAACTCCTGATCTTTAGGGATTCGGGATTGGGGGTTAGGGACCGCTGGACCCATGCCATCTCTAACCCCTTACCCCTAACCCCTGATCTTTATCCATGAGTGAGCCACTGCCACAATCTGAGGAATCCAGCGCGGAGGCGCGATTCAAGGCCGGGGAACCGCCCGTGCCGGCGCCGACGCCGAGCAGCCGATGGCGTACAAGCCGATCTCCGGCTGGGCGATTGCCGGCTGTGGCGTCGGCGGCGTGTTTGCGCTGTTGGTGGCGATTTGCACGATCGTCGCCTTGACGCAGCGGGCCCCGTTTTTTTTCAGCGTGTGGGTCTTCAGTTTCGCGATTGCCGGCGTGATCCTTTCGCTGATCGGGCAACGGCACGTGCAAAACTCCGAGGGCACGCGCGCCGGCGGCAAGCTCGCCTCCATTGGCCTTTGGCTCAGCTTGATTAGCGGGCTGGGCTATTTCTCTTTTTACTATTTCACCGGCGTCGCGATTGAAAGCCAGGCCAACGCCTTCGTCATGGAGAAGACCGATGCGGATTCGGGCTTTTTCCCGTGCCTGCGCGAAGCGAGCGATGATCCCGTGCAGTTGAACACCGCCTTTCTCCTGTCGCGCCCGGCCACGGAGCGCGGCCGGGCTCGTCCCGATGACGCAAACGCCTTCCGCCTGTCCTACGATGTGTCTAAGACGGACGGCACACCCGGCGAGCTGACGCTGTTCCGCGAACATCCCTTCTGCCGCATCCTGTTCAAGGAATCGGCGAAGGAGGCCGAGATCACGCCGCTTGCCGTCCAGGAATGGCGTTACGAGCAGCGCATGTACAAGGTGGTCCGCAACTATCGCATCAAGACCAGGGAGCTGGACAACGAATATCGCGTGTCGGTGTTCAGCACCGAAGCCGAGAGCGCTGGCCAGGACCGCAAATGGTTCGTCAACCTGCGTGAAACGGGCACCGTGTCGCGGAAGCTGAGTCCGTTTGGCGAGGGGCTTGCCCGATTGCGCGCGCATGGGCGCGGCAAGCTTTACGAGTGGGCCTTCAAGCCCGGCGCGGGTCCGTTCAAAAACATCGCCGCCAAGGACCAGAGCGCGTGGAATCGGCTTGTCGCGGACGAAGCTCAGCGCAAGGATCGCCGCGCCGCGATCGTTCGACTTTGTGCCGGCGGCGAGCGCTTGCCCGATTTCCGCGTGCCTGGGCGCGATGATGAGGTGGGCCGCTGGGAGGAGGTGGGCGGCAAGATTCGCCTCTACCTCAACATTCACTTCATGTTGCCCCGAGAGTCCGGGCCGACTGCTTACTCCGCGGATGGATTCGCCGTGCTCGAACCGGTGCAGGCCATCCATCCGGAGCAATTTGAAGAGACGTCGGCCCCGCCCAATTGGGTTCTGGTCCGCGTGGTTTTCACGGCGATCACGCCCGTCGCAGAAAAGAAATTCGGGAAGGGTCAATAAGCCGATTGGCGATGCCGATTGTGCCGACTTTACTAGCCGTTTGTTTACTATTCCGCGCCGATTTCGCGACTTCCCTTTCAGCCGGTTGCATGATCCATACGAACCGCTACAATGTTGCTTCATCCGGCGTTGTGATAGCGCACGCGCCGACAGGTGATTTGAAGAGCGCTGAAAGGGTCGTCGATGGAAAAATGGCTTTGCTGGGGATCGCTCGGCGTCGCCGGCCTGCTGCTACTGCTTTTCTTGCTCGACTTGATCCTTAGCTTTCCTTTCGGCGGGATCGACTGGTATATCAATGTTCTGGGCATGATCGCGTGCGGCCTGACCGGATATCTCGCGTGGGAATCGTTCAGGGAGATCCGCTGAGCCGGCCGCTTTTTCCCGCCAAATCCACCAAAGCTTCGATCACACCTTCCAAGGTTGCCTGCGCTGCTTCGGCGGCGACGGCAAACCCGAGCATGCCGATCTCGGCGCTGGTCACCGGGCTGATGCTGACGAGCTTGATCTCGCCGGTCTCGATGCGGCGTCGGCAGGTCGCATCCAGCCGTGACAACAGCGCCCGAGCGATATTAGTGCTGGTCAGGGTGACGAATTCGATTTCGCCGCGCCGCAAGGCGTCAAGCATTTCCTCATTACTTTCAACAACGTCCACCTGCGCGTAGACCGCGATTTGCTCGACCGCGCAGACGGCGCCGAGCTGATCGCGCAGAAGCTCCCGACCGCGGTCGGCCCGCGCCAACAGGACGCGCATTCCCGGCTTGATCTGGGCCAGCAGCGCCGCCGCCAAGTCTTCCGATTGAAACCGCGCCGGCATGAGGTCGGCACGCAGATGCCACGCGGCGAGCGCTGCCGCGGTCTTCGGCCCGATCGCGGCAAGGCGCATCCGGCCCAGCGCACGCAGATCGAGTCCGAGCGTTTCCAGCCGCTCCAGCAACGCGTTCACGCCGTTGGCGCTGGTGAACACCAGCCAATCGTACTGGTCCAGACGCCCGAGCGCCCGATCCACGTCGCTCCAGTCCGCCGGGACGCGGATTTCCACCGTCGGCATGACGAACGGCACCGCCCCGAGCTCGACGAGTCGGTGCACCAGCGCCCGGCCTGATGGCGCGGCCGCGTCACCAGCACGCGCCGGCCAAACAGCGGCCGGTGACCGAACCAATCGAGTTGCTCGCGCAAAGCCACCGCGGGCCCAATGAATACCAAAGCCGGCGCCGCCAATCCCTCCTCGCGCACCTGGCGCGGCAACTCGCGCAGGGTCGTCACCAGCGTCCGCTGTTCCCCCAACGTCGCCCACTGCACCACTGCCGCGGGCGTGTCCGCATCCTTCCCGCCCGCCAACAACGACGGCACGATCCGATCGAGCCGTGACATCCCCATGTAAATCACGAGCGTGCCGGGAAAGCGGGCGAGGGCGTCCCAGTCGAGCACGCTTTCGGGCTTGTGGGGATTTTCGTGCCCCGTGACGAAAGCCACGGCGCTGGCGACGGCGCGATGGGTGAGCGAGATGCCCGCGTACGCCGCCGCTCCCAATGCCGCGGTAACGCCGGGAACGATCTCGAAGGGAATCCCCGCTTGCCGCAGCACCTCGGCTTCCTCGGCGCCGCGCCCGAAAACGTAGGGATCGCCCCCCTTGAGCCGAACCACGCGGCGACCGGCCCGGGCCGCCACGATCATGGCTTCATGGATCGGCACCATGCGCTCGTCATGGTGCGGGGCCAATTCGACGACGCAGCGTTTCTGGGCCGTCGCCGGCGCATGCTCCAGCAGCAACGGCGAGACCAGCTTGTCGTAAAGCACCAGGTCCGCTTGCCGCAAGCATTCGGCCCCGCGCAACGTCAGGAGCCCCGGATGCCCCGGCCCGGCCCCGACCAGATAAACCGTCGGAATCGATGACATGCGGTTGTTATATGACGCCCTGCGCCGCCTGGGCCGCGACAGGAGTTGACACGGATCTCCGCTTTATCTAAGATCGGCGTCGGAAAATGGGTAGGTTGGTTCAACGCGAGGATGCGATGTCGGCCAAGCCTTATTCGATTCTGCTGCTCACCGATCTGCGCCGCAACAACGCCAGAACTATTGTGGACCACGTCGATGCCTTCGGGTTTTACTCCAGGCACGAAGTCTATACCTATGATCCGATCGGCAAGACGCATTCCAAGCACATCGATTTCAATGAATTCGACGTCATCGTCATTCATTATTCGATCCCGGTCATCAACGATTATTTTTTGCACCCGTACTTCAAGGAGCGCCTTGCGAAGTTCCAGGGGCTCAAGATTCAATTCATTCAAGACGATTACCGCGATGTGAATGCCTACATGGAAGTGATGCGCGCCATCGGCATTCATATCCTGTTCACGCTTTGCCCCGCGGCCCGCATTCCATTACTGTGGCCCGAAGACCGAGTGCCTGGAGTCAAAAAATTCAACACGCTGGCCGGGTATGTGCCGGACTATCTGGTCAATTCCCGGATTCGCCCCCTGGAAGATCGCCCGCTCGACGTGGGCTATCGCAGCCGCGATGTGCCGTTTTGGCTTGGCCGACTGGGGCAGGAAAAAACGCTGATCGTCGAGCGATTCCTCAAGAACGCCCCGGCCCACGGCTTGAAATCGGATGTCAGTTCGCGCGAGGAAGATCGGCTATATGGCCCGCTCTGGACTTCATTCATTCGCTCTTGCCGGGCCATGCTAGGTACTGACAGCGGCGCCAGTATTTCGGACTTCGACGGCACGCTGCAAACCAAGGTGACTGATTATTTGCGGGCGCATGCCGGCGCCGACTTCGAGGAAGTTCACGCGGCGATTCTGCATCCCTTCGAGGGGAACGTGGTCGTCAACTGCATTTCGCCGCGGGCCTTTGAAACGGCGGCGCTGGGGACCGCGATGATCCTGTTCCCCGGCGAATATTCGGGCATCCTGCGCCCGTGGGAGCATTACATTCCTCTGGACAAGGACTTCGGCAACTTCACGGAAGTCGCGGCGAAAATCCGCGACATCGACTTCCTGCGGGGGATGACTCAGCGAGCGCATCAGCATCTGATTGCCAGCGAGAATTACTCCTATCGCGCTTTCATCCGCGATTTCGACGAAGTCGTGGATGCGGAGGCAAGCCACGTGGGTTTGGCATCGAAAGCCGCCTATCGCCGAGATGCGGCGGCGGACCTGGAACCGCCGAAAATGCGCGAAGAAGTAGTGCGCTTGTTGCGGCGTTCCGCGCAAGGGATCCAAAGGCGCGTGGCGGGCGTCTTCAAGCGCTCGGCATGAGCAGGACCAAGAGCCGTGCACGAAGTAAGCGGCTCCGACTCCATTAGCCGAGCGGCACTACATAATCTACCCCCCTCTCCCTCCGGGAGAGGGGTTGGGGTGAGAGCAGAGGCTTCAAAAGAACTTGCCAAACGCCCTCACCCCCGGCCCCTCTCCCGGAGGGAGAGGGGAGCAAAACTCTTGCCGCTCGCCTTAAGCCGCGTTCGGCATCGCGTCCGCGGCGGCGTCGGCTTTCTTGGCCTCGACGTAAACATCCAATCCCATGTATCTGCCGACCGTTGATAGCAACCGCAAGCGATCGATGTAAATGGGGCCTCGGCTCATGGGGTCGGCATTCCGCAATTGCGTGGTCACTTTCTCGAAGCGGGAGAGCATGGCGCGCAATTGCCGCTGCGAGAGGAAAGCGGTCTCGGGCGCCGCCTGTCCGGCGCGGTTGCCGTCGTAGGCAAAGCGGTGGGCTTCGATGCTGGCCGCCTGGCCGCGGAGGAGGCCCCAAGCGCGCAACAATTCCTTGCCTGTCGCAAGCGGCCAATGGGTCCACTGGCGGAAGGAGTACTTGTTGTAGACCATGAGGATCGCCGCGCCGCCGGGCCGCAGGACGCGCAAGGCTTCATCGAAGCACCGCTGTACGTTGCCGGTGTGATGGAAGCAGCCGATGGAGATGACGAAATCGAACGAGGCGGCCGGGAAGGGCATGGCCAGGGCGCTGCCTTGAACGGCTCGGCCCTGGTTCCCGATTACGCCAAGGCGATGATTGACCATGCGCACCGCCTCAGCGGCGAGGTCCAGGCCTTGGTAATCCGCCCCCGCCTCGGCGATGCGCTGGCTCAAGCTGCCGTAGCCCAGGCCGATCTCCAGCACCGCTTTGCCCGCCAGACGCTCCGGCTTGATGATGTCCGGCAGCAAATAGGGATAGATCGCGAAATAGGCGTCATCAAAGCGCCGCAGCGACTCGGCGGAACGATCCCTGATGTTCAATGTTTGTGCCAGCCCGGTGCCGCACAGCTCATTCCAGAATTCCGCATTCTGTCGGTCGATGGCAGTTTGATCCATGGAACATCCCTCGCACGCTTAATTTTTCGCAACTCAAACTTCAGTGATCCCCAAATCTAGCCACCACGGACGAAACACAGACGGAACACGGATCGGAAGGAAATCGCGTGTTGAATCCTCGACTCTTCATTTCTGCCTTTATCCGTGTTCAATCCGTGTTTCATCCGTGGCTAGATTCTTGGAACTACTGAACTTGGATTAACACACGCCATCTGGCGAATCAATGCGATTCGACCCGTGAGACTGGGGGAAGTGGGGCAGCGCTGTGAACTGGATCGTGCCGATGGTGTAGGGTATCCGTCCATGGCGCGGTTCGAGGTTCCGATCGTCGGATTTTTTTCGCTTTTTGAATGGCGATGCGGTATAAATCAGAAAACGCATGTGAACTTTCCGGCGGCTGCGATCCATGAGCTCCCTTTATCCCCGGTCTCCCGCGAATGTGCCCAAGGACTTCACCCAGTCCTCCGCTCGATATCGCTGGGAAGTGACGCTCGTGCTCGTCAGCTTGCTTTTGTCGCTGGCATTCTACCTCGTGCTGGTGATCGGCTCGGGCTGGCTGTGCTACAAGCTGATTACGGCCCCCTGGCCGATCCATATCTATCTGCGCATCATCGGCGTCATCTCGTCGGGGTTGCTCTCGTTGTATCTGGTCAAGGGGCTTTTCAAGGGATCGCAGCGGGACAACGCGTTGCTCGTCGAGATCACCGAAGCCGATCAGCCGGAGCTATTCGCGTTCATTCGGCAAATCTGCGCGGAGACCGGGGCGCCCTTTCCGTACAAGGTTTACTTGACGCCGGAGGTGAACGCCGCGGTGTTTTATCATTCGTCATTTCTCAGCCTGATTCTGCCGACGCCGAAGAACCTGTTGATTGGCCTGGGATTGGTAAACATGCTGAACCTGAGCGAATTCAAGGCGGTGCTGGCCCATGAATTCGGGCACTTCTCGCAAAAGAGCATGAAGCTCGGCACTTACGTTTACGTGGCCAACAAGGTGATGGCGGACGTCATCTATGGCCGCGATTTTCTCGACGACGCTCTGCGGTTTGCCCGGGGTCTGGACATCCGGATTGCGATATTCGTGTGGATCTTCATGGGGATGTTGTGGGGCTTTCGCAAGGTGCTGGAGTGGATCTTCAAGGCGATCAATATTTTCAATTTATCGCTAAACCGGCAGATGGAGTTTAACGCGGATCGCATGGCGGTGAGCGTGGCGGGCAGCGACGCGATCGTCAACTCGCTGTTGCGCGCCGGGTTTGCCGACCAGGCGTTTCGGCAGCTGAGCGCCGATCTGTGGTCGGCGGCGGACCATCGCCTTTACAGCGCGGACATCTTTCATCATCAAATCCCGGCAGCCGAGCAACTGCGGCGTCGGGCCAAGATCCCGCAGCTTGGCGAGCACCCCGAAGGCGGCGCCGGCATTTCGGTGTTCAAGCCCGGCGAAGGGGAACTCGGCACTCCCCTCATGTGGTCCACTCACCCCTCCAATCACGATCGCGAAAAAAATGCCAAGGAGCACTACCTATCCGCCGAGACCGACGATCGCTCACCCTGGCTGCTCTTCCATGACCTGGACGCAGTGCGGCGCGAAGTATCCCAGCGCTATTACGACGTCATGCACCGGACCGAAGGCAAAATCGAATTCGCCGACCCGGCCAAGGTGCAGAAATTCCTCGACGAGGAATACGCGGAGACCACCTATGCGGACCGCTATCACGGATTTTATGATAGTCGCTACCTGGAGATTCCGGAGCTGGAGCCGTTGTTCGCGCGCTGGCAGAATGAGCCGATGAGCGCGGCCGAGGCGTTCGGGAAGCTGCAAACGCTGTTCGGCCCTGACATGCAAACCTGGGTGAAAGGCCACTGGCAGCGGCTTGATGAGCACGATCTCCTGGCCGGTGTGCAAGCCGGGCGATTGCAGCTTCGCAATAGCTCGCTCGATTTTCGCGGCCAGGCCCATCCTCCGTCGGCTGTCCCCACGTTGCTGGAGCGCGTGCAGAAGGAATTGAACGACGACCAGGCGCACAAGGCGGGCATTGATGCCGAGGTCTTGCGCATCCATCGGTTGCTGGCGTATCAGCAGGCCCCGGCGGTCGCGGAGGAGCTCGTGCATCGCTATCGATTTCACCTCGGCATTCAGGAGATGCATCGCACGGTCACACAGGCGGCCCAGGAAACCCAGGCGGCCCTCAATTACGCCAGTGGCCGCGAACTGACCCCCGAGGAATTCGCTGAAGTGCGCGGCATGTTGCGGCATGCTTCGCAAAAGGTGTTCGACCTCCTTGACGAATCGGCGCGCTTCCGCATGCCGGCCCTCAAGAACATGTGCGCCGGCGAATCGGTGCGCGAATTCCTTTTGCAAAAATCGCTCGTCGCCACGCTCGCCGCCGACACGCAAACCATCAATCCCGAATGGATTCAACGCTTCATGGCCCAGGCCGGCGAGATTCAGGACAAGCTCAGACGCCTGCTGTTCAAAAGCATGGGCGGAATTCTGGCCCTGCAGGAGCAAATCGCGCAGAAGGAAACCGATGGCGCCGCGAGCCAGAAGGACTCCTGAAGATGATGCAATGGTCGCTTGGAGTGAGCACATGATTGAGTTGCCTCCGGAAATTCATGATGCATCGGCCTGGTATGGGCCCGAGATGACCCGGCGCGACGACTGGATCGAGCGGCTCAGTGACGCCGAACTTGCCGAGATCGAGACGGCGATTGCGCGGTTCATCGGTTCGGGAGTCGATCCGGTGGCCATGCGGCCGGCTGACTTCGCACTGCCAACGCTGGCCGGGCGATTAGGCCGCATCCTGGACGACGTGCTGAATGGCCGCGGTTTCGTCCTGTTGCGCGGCCTGCCGATCGTGCGCTGGACCCGGCAGCAAGCGGCGCTCGCTTTCGTTGGGCTGGGGGTGCATTGCGGGCGACTGCGCGCCCAAAATACGCAAGGCCACCTCCTGGGGCATGTGAAAGACCAGGGAATGTCCAGCCAGGATCCCAATGTTCGCATCTACCAGACACGCGAACGGCAGAACTACCACACCGATTCCTGCGATGTGGTGGCGTTGCTATGCCTGCAGCCGGCCAAATCGGGCGGTCTATCGAGCCTCGTCTCCACGGTCACCATCTTCAACGAGCTGCGCCGCACGCTCCCCGATCTCGCCCAGGTTCTTTTCGAGCCGATCGAGACGGATCGCCGCGGCGAAGTTTCGCCCGGCCAAAAGCCGTTCTTTCGCATTCCCGTGTTCAACTGGCACGCTGGGTTGCTGTCGGCGATCTATCACCGGCCTTATATTGAGTCGGCACGCCGATTTCCGGAGGCGCCGGCATTGACGCGCCCGCAGATTGACGCCTTGAACGCTTTCGACGCGTTGGCGAACGATCCGGCGTTGCACTTTTTCATGGGATTTCAGGCTGGCGACATTCAGCTGGTGCACAATCACACGCTGCTGCATGATCGCACGGCCTTCGAGGATTGGCCCGAACCGGAGCGGAAGCGGCATCTGTTTCGGTTGTGGCTGGCGCCGCCGCAAGCGCGACCCTTGCCACCCGTTTTCGTGGAGCGCTACGGATCGCTGGTGCCGGGAGACCGCGGAGGCATTGAAGTGCCCGCCGACCGGTTTTCGCTGCAGTGGGAGTCGGAAAAATGATCGCTTAGTTTTTATTGGTTCTCCGCCAATGATGTGGACTCGTAGGGTGGGTCGAGCGACGCGAGGCCCACCAGGAGCGGCAAAAACCACGGTGGGCCTCGCGTTGCTCGACCCACCCTACGATATCATCCAGGGAGAGCCTTTATTACCTCGCCGATGTCATCCGTTTTGGCGTCCGCAAGACGCCGGAGGTTTAAGCCATGCCGTGCCGTCGAGCCTACTGGATCTTGTGTGCGTTTTTTCTGCCGCTTGCCTCGTCCTCGGCCCAGGAGGTGTTGACGCCCGCGCAGGCGGCAACGAAGGCCGGCCAGTCCGTCACGATGCACATGAACGTCCAGGCTACGGGCGTCAGCGGCGGCGTCTTCACCGACTTGCTCTCGGAAGCCAGCTACCAGCATCCGGACACTTTCGTCGTGCGCCTCGCGCCGGGATTGAAAGAAAAATTCAAGCAAAAGAAAATCCCCGATCCCGGCAAATATTTCTTCGGACAGTTCATCCGCGTCACCGGCACGGTCAAGATTCTCAACTACACCAACATCGGCAAACGGCCGGCCATCGATGTCACGGACATCAGCCAGATTGAAATTGTCGAGGCGGAGGCGCTTCATCCGCCCGGCACGGAAATCCTCGAGCTTTACCAATCGGGCAAGCTCTTTCAGCGCTCCGCCTACAAGGAAGTGCGCGCCGCCTTCGCACGCCGCTTCCAGGCCAACCATCAGGCCGATCTGAAAAAAGCTTACGGCGACGATCTTGACGCCATCAACGCCTGGTTCGCCAAGAATCCGGACATTCAGCAGAATTTCTACACGGCCCTCATGGAGCGCTACGACGACATCCCCAGGGCGCTTGCGCTGTTCAAGGAAATCTGGAAACGCTATCCCGATACCATGCCGAAGTGGAGCCAACTCGCCATCGCGACCGCGGTCACCTGGGATCAGGAACGCGGCGTCTACGATTACCAGCCGCACCAGAAGCGTGTGCAGAGCGTCCTGCCCGGCGGCATGTTGGGGGCGCTGGAAAACTACCGCTATGTGGTCGATAACGAGAAGCGGATGCCGCAGCCGGTGTCGCTTTATCCGTGGGAGTTTCTGGTCTTCGTCGTCAACCATCGCACGCCCATGCCGGAGCGCAACTGGGCGTTTACTTTTTTCCAGGTCGCCAAGGTGAAAAGCAAAAGCTGGCACAAGGAGGTGCCGTATGATTTCGAAATCGTCAAGCGCGAGCTCGACAAGGATCCGGCTGCCCAAAATCCCAAGCTCGCCGGCAAGGAATACACGCTCGCCAATATCAAGGCCAACGGCGGCGTGTGCGCCCATCAGGCCGATTTCGCCTGCCGCACCGCCCAGAGCCTCGGCATCCCCGCCGTCTATTGCGCCGGCAGCTCCGCTTACCGTGACAATCATGCCTGGTGGATGTTCATCAATGTCTCCAGCGCCACCAAGGACGAGATCAAATTCGTGCTGCAATCCGATGGCCGATTCGACGGCAAGGACAATTTCTACACCGGCCAAGTCCTCGATCCGCAATCGGGCCGCATCATGCTCGATCGCGACATGGAACGAAGGCTCTGGCTGGCCGGCACGGATCGGCTTGGTAAGCGGCTTTCGTCGCTCATCATGCGCGTTTATCCGTCCATTGCCCAGGCCAGCAAGTTCGACACCAAGGAAAAAGTCGCCTACCTCGAAAAATGCCTCAAGGTCTCCAAGTACAATGAAGACGCCTGGCTCAACTTCGCCCGCTTGGCCAAAAACGGCGAGTTGAATGACGACAACAAGAAAATCGCGCTCACCCAGCTTGCCTCACTCAGCCATACTTTTGCCGCCTATCCCGATTTCATCTGGCGCATCTTCGACGACATGATCGAGGTGGCGACGCCAGCCGAGAAAATCAGGCAGTATGAGGCGGTACTGGTCCAGTTCGAGAAAGCCAAGCGCGCCGATCTCGCCTGCGACGCCCGGCTCAAACTGACGGAGCTTCTCGTCGAGGAATCCAAGCACGCGACCGCCCTGACCGGCCTGTCCAACTCCGTGAAAACATTCCCGACCGAGGGGCGCTATGTGCCGAAGATGTTGAAGAAAATGGAAGAAATGGCGGCGAACGTCAAGGATGGGCCGACCAAGGTGGCGACGGTCTACGTGGAACTGATCCCAAAGATGATCATCTACTACGGCAACGACACGAACATCTACTACAGGAAGATGAGCCAGCAAGCCAAGGCGTTCTTCGAGCAAAACAACCTGGTCCAGGCGACGAAGAGACTGGAGGCCGGGGTCGCGGTGGCCAAGGCCAAGCTGAAAACCAAAAAGGCATAGCACGATTTTCCAGCGCGATTTTTGCCGGCACCTGGAGCGCGGCCACGGCATACCAGAACCTCGGCGGCAGCAATAACACCGTCTCGGTGACCTTCACCTATCAGGGCGCGGAAGGCGGCGGCGGTGCGGCGGTCGGCCTCCGCTGGAGCAGTTCGGCCCAAGAGGGAGATTTTGCGTTCATCAATACCCATTCGACGCCGCCCGTCATCGAGCTTTACGAGATGTCCGCCGGCTGGGGAACCGGCATCTCCGCCACAAGCTCCTCGCTCACGCTCACCGTTGGCAATAGCTACACGCTCACGATCACCGATAACGGGGCCACCGTCGCAGCATCGAGCTTCGACGACGTTGGGCTGCAAACCTGCTCCTTTACCGCGGCTATCACCGCAGCCATGAGCAATTCATGGACGGCCCCGGCGCTTACACCGTTCATCGCCCCCAGCACTGGATCTTCGCCGGGACCAATCCCAACGAGGCGGAAAGGTGTCAGGACCCTTTTCTACGCCGTGCGACAATGGAGGCGGTTGGGCAGATAAGCCAGTAGTTTGCCGCACCGGCTGGATAAGCCACGCAAGCCAGGCAATTCGCGGCGGTCCCATCATGCGCTGACATTGATTTGCATCTCCGACCCGGTTAAGAATTGAGTCCGCGGAGGATACATCGATCCAATACGGGCAAAGGCTTCCCATGAAAATCGTCACCGTCATCGGCGCTCGGCCGCAATTCATCAAGGCGGCCGTTGTTTCGCGCTGGCTGCGGCAAACGCCCGGCTGCCAGGAGATTCTCGTTCACACCGGCCAGCATTACGACGAGAACATGTCCGATGTCTTCTTCCAGGAACTCGAAATCCCCAAGCCCGCCTTTCATCTGGGCATCGGCTCCGGCGGGCACGGCGCTCAGACCGGCCGTATGCTCGAAGCCATCGAGAAAGTTCTCCTCGAAACCAGGCCCGACAAGCTGCTCATCTACGGCGACACGAATTCGACATTGGCCGGCGCCCTGGCCGCGGCGAAGCTGCACATCCCGGTCGCGCATGTCGAGGCGGGGCTGCGTTCGTGCAATCGCAAGATGCCCGAGGAGATCAACCGGGTGGTGGCCGATCATCTTTCGACCTGGCTATTCGCGCCGACCGACGCCGCCGTCGCCAACTTGCGCGATGAAGGGATCGCCGACGCCAAGATTCATTTGGCCGGCGATGTGATGTATGACGCCGCCATTTATTACGGCGCCCGCACCCGGGCCGACACGCTCGATCGGCTCGGCCTGGCGTCGAAGGGCTATGTGCTGGCGACGATTCATCGGGCCGAGAACACCGATGCCGGCCCGCGTTTGCACGGCGTCTTCGCGGGGCTGAACGCGGTTGCCGAAGAGATGCCGGTGGTGCTGCCGTTGCATCCGCGCACGCGGGCCGCCTTGACGCGCGAGAAGCTGCTCGAAAAGTGCAGCCCGAATCTGCGGCTGCTTGATCCGCTCGGCTATCTCGACATGGTGATGCTGGAAAAGCACGCGTCGGTCATCGCCACGGATTCGGGCGGCGTGCAGAAGGAAGCGTTCTTCCACCGGGTTCCTTGCGTGACCCTGCGCGATGAGACCGAATGGGTCGAATTGGTGGAGCTGGGCTGGAACCGCCTGACGCCGCCGACCGATGCCGGCACGATTGCGGCCGGCGTGCTGGCGTCACTGCGCGATCGGCATATCCGCCCGGCGCCGGCCGATCTCTACGGCGGCGGCAAAGCGGGTGAAGCGATCACGAAGTTGCTGCGGGCGGCGTAGTCTCAGCACGGGATAGGATCGACATATTCGTAGAACACGTTGCGCTGCCGCGGCGTGAATCCCAACTCGCGGATGGCGTTTTTGATCTGCTCCAGTGTGAGGTAGTGAACCGTGCCCGCCGAGGCGACGACGTTCTCCTCGATCATCAGGCTGCCCATGTCGTTGGCGCCGAACAAGAGCGCGAGTTGGCCGATCTTGAGCCCTTGCGTGACCCACGACGATTGGATGTTCGGGATGTTGTCGAGATAGAGCCGGGCGATGGCCTGGGTGCGCAGATACTCGAACGACCCGGCCGGCGGGATGCGCGACATGTCCACGCCCCCCTCACCCCCGGCCCCTCTCCCCCGGAGGGGCGAGGGGGGGGATGCGGGCGGCTGCAATGTCCAGCAGATAAACGCGGTGAAGCCGTGCGTTTCGTCCTGGAGTTGCCGCAGGCGGTCGAGCGTCTCGATGCGCTCGCTGAGAGTTTCGACGTGGCCGAACATCATGGTGCAAGTGGATCGGCCGCCGAGCTCGTGCCAGGCGCGATGGACGGCGAGCCATTCGTCGGTGAGGCACTTGTTGAGGGTGATGGCCTTGCGGACGCGATCCACTAAAATCTCGCCGCCGCCGCCGGGCAAGCTGCCCATGCCCGCCGCCTTGAGCCGAGCCAATACCTCGCGGAGTGGCAATTTGTTGAGCTTGTGGAAGTGCCAGATCTCCGCGGCACTGAAGGCGTGTAGGTTAAACTTCGGATAGCGGTTTTTCAGATCGCGCAGCAACTCCTCGTACCATTCGAGCTTAAGCGACGGATGATTGCCGCCTTGCAAGAGGGCCTGATCGCCGCCCAAGGCAATGGTCTCATCGATCTTCTTGTACAGCTCCTCGCGCGACAGCACATAGGCGTCCTGGTCGCCCGATTTGCGAAAGAACGCGCAGAAATCGCACACGGCCGCGCAGACGTTGGTGTAATTGATATTGCGGTCGATGTTGTAGGTGCGCACCGGCTCCGGATGCAGCCGGCGCGTGACCGCATCCGCCGCCCGGCCCAGCGCGTTCAGGTCCTTGCAATCGAACAGCGCGACACCTTCGTCGAACGCGAGGCGTTCGCCGGCGGCGGCTTTGTCGAGGATTTTTTGAATGTTCGCGGTCATGTCCTTATTCCTATGAACTCCTTAGTAGAGATGTGAACCGCAGCAAAATCCCGCTCGCAACCGGCATCTGCTTGCCGTCGCCGCTGATGGTAACATGACGAGTGGCAGAGATGTGCCCTATTCTCGAGGTGGTCCCGTGAGCGAAGCCGTCCACGAAATTCTTGATCGCATTCAGCGGTTGCCTGCGGATGATCGTGTGTTGCTGGAAGATTGCCTTGCACGGCAAGCGGAAGCCGAGTGGCAGCGCGAGGCGGAGGAAGACGCGCCTGCTGCGCGCGAAAAGGGGATCGACCAGGCCGCGATCGACCGCGCCCTCGCCAAGGTTCGCTATGGCTCATGAAAGTCTTCTTCGACACCAACGTGTATGTCGCGGAAGCGCTTCTGGCGCAGTCGCCGAAGAAATGCTGGCGGCGACGGAACGCGCCTCCTGGCGAATCTACGCCAGCAGCCACGTGCTGGATGAATTGAACGCGTCGTGACGGAAGAGCTCGGATTTTCGCCGCGGCTCGCTTCCCTCTCGCGCGGCGCAGTTACTGCGCCGCGCCAGCATGGCGGAGCCTGGGGCGTCCCATCATGATGTACCCCAGGACGCCAAGGACACGCCGATTCTTCGCGCCGCCCTTGACGCCGAGGCCGCTACCTGGTTACCAATGACCAGCACTTGCTTGACCTCAATCCTTACCAGGGCCTGCGAATCGTTTCCATGACCGAGTCCTACGGCGTTCTCGTATCCGAGGGATATGTTCTTCCGGAGCCCTGAGCGAAGCGGTAGTTGGTGTGAGCGTTTTGTTTGTTGGTAGTTGAATGTTCAGCAGTTGATTTTTCGACGCCAGAAAAGCTCCCACTGCGAGCGTTCGCTTTTGTAGAGTGCTCGAAGGTGGCATACTGCGTCGGTGCCGGGCTCACGCCAGCGCATGCCCGCCAACTTCAGCCGTTGTGCGACCACCGTTTTGCATGCCGATTCCACGGCGCCCGAGCCGATCAGCCAGCCCTTGGCCAAGTACGTCGGGTAATCCATGCGCGACACATTGTTTCGCAGATAGCCCAGCACCTCCGCGTGTTTGGCACGTACCAAGGGCCGACGCTCCGGCAACACCATCGCCTCCAACCGCGCGATTACCGCCGCTCCTCCCTCATGTTTCAACACGTGACACCATTGGCCTTTTTGTTCTTTGGCCTTCTCTTCGTCTTGCGGATGCAGCGCTCTTGCTAAATCGCCCAGGTGATCCGACACGTGCCAAAAATCGATGATCACCACCTCCACACGCGGAAACGATCGCTGCACGAAGGGCTCCAAGCCGTTACCGCCGTCGGTCAGACCGATCCAGCGGTCGGCTCGATCCATGCCGACCTGCGCTCCTTGGCGACGCATCACCGCCGACAATTCGTCGAGCGAATACAGCCCCGCCACATAGCGGGCCTGCATCGTCGCCCCTGCCGGCGGCGCGTGCGGCGAACCCTTCGGCAGCTCCGGCACCGCATTGTAGATCATGCCCACGTACGGCATACGGCCCTCGGCAGGACCGCCGCCGCACGCTTGTTGCCGCACGCCGGTCGCATCCACGCTGGTGTACGCGCACGTCTTGCCTTCCGCATCCTTGTACCACTTCCACGGCGTCGGGCCGCCGATCACTTTTCCTTGGCCGAGATGTTCGCCCAGACGCGTGCCGGCCGCTTCGGTGGTGCGTTGCACCGTTGTCTCCGCCAAATGCAGTCCGGACAATTCGGGCAGCACTTTTTCCGCCGCCTCCTCGAAACTGTCGGTCAACAAGCCCGCCAAACTCACCGCCCGTTCCGCGCCAGGCGTCAGTCGTTTGTCCGTTAGGCCCACGTCTTGGTCCCACGGAAACAAGCCGGTGCCGCAGCGTTGGCAATAATAGTACCCGCGTTTCAGCGTCACTTCGCCCAACAAACTCAACGGCGTTTTTGGGCGATAGCCATGAAACTCGGCGGTTCGTTGGCAATGCGGACAATCTACACTGCATCCGTGATAGCCGTTTTTTTTTGACGCAGCCGTTCTTCCAACGCCTTGGCGCCGAGCTTGAGAACAATATCGCGGAGTTCGAATTCGGTATCACCGAAGATCTCGCGATCGGGCTTGCTAACCAAAAGCCGAGCCATCTGCACGACCTCATCTTCGGTCAGCTCACGAATCCGTTGAGCCAAGGCTTGGGCCTCCGATTCCTGTTCGGCCGACAAAGGAAAACGAGTGGTTGACACCATGACCGACCTCCAGCGCAAAGTGCATTTTTTCGGAACACCCCATCTTCGTCGATTGTGTACAAACATTCCACCAACTTTTCAGCTGCTCACACCGGTAGTTGTCCCCGGGCATAATTCGCTGGAAATCTGCAGGGCTTTTCGATAGCATCAAATCTGGTGCAAGTTCAATGCGGAGATTCCGACCATGATCGATCTTTCCAAAGACATCCATTCGCTCAGCGACTTCAAACGCAAGACGGCAAGGTTCATGACGCAGATGAAAAAAACGGGACACCCCGTCGTGTTGACCATCAACGGCAAGGCCGAGATGGTCGTGCAGGACGCGGCGAGCTATCAGCGCCTCATGCAACTCGTGGAACAGGCGGAGATGATCGAATTCTTGCGCGAAAGCCGGGCGGACATCGACGCGGGCCGAACCAAGCCTGCGGTTGAAGCGATGGAGCAACTTGCCAGGAAGCACAAGCTCAAGCCAAAAGGAACTTGACCGATGCCCTACGTGGTGCACATCACGGAAAAGGCGCTGGGCGAGATCGACGACGCAATGGCATGGCGCTTCGCAACGCTCGATCCCCCGCGCCATTCGCTGGTATCTCGAAATCATGGAAGTCATCCGAGCATTGGCCGACGACGCGGAGCAATGGGGCGAAGCGCCGGAGAGCGAATGGTATCCGGGCATCCTTGAACGGCTCGTCGGAAAGAAACGCAGCATTTACCGCATCCTGTTTGAAATTCGCGGCGACACGGTGTACATTCTTCGCGTCCGCTATGGGGGTCAGAATCTGCTCGGCCCCAAAGACCTTTAGCTGCGGGTTCCGCCATGGCAAAGTTCCTTCGCAATCGCTGGCTGCACCGGACGCTGTTCCTCGGCGTCCCGATCGCGCTCGGCGTCGGCATCTACCATATCGAGCAGCCGGAGCCGATATATGCGATTAACGCAGAGAATCTCTCGCCGCACTTTTTCGCGGACGATGGACGGCGTTTCGTGACGCTGCCGGGAAAATGGCTCGAATATGAGGAGGGGCCACTGCAAATCTGGGATTGCCGTAGCGGCGCGGAAATAGGTCGCCACCTGGAGAAAAGCCGGCTCTTGCCTGGGGCGACCCTTTTTTATAGTCGCCGACGTTTCGCCGCTGAGACCGCATCGGATGGGCCGGGCAAGAACGCTCCGCCCGTCCACACGTTGCACCTGATCGATCTGGGCGACGGCACATCGCTGGATGTGCCACTTGATGACGACCGGCCTGGCACCCTCCTCTTCACGCCGGTAGGCCGGTTTGCTAACGCGTTTGGTCGACTCCAACGAAGGCAAGGAGCTTCAATTTTACGACTCCGAGTCGGGGCGCTTGCTCGGAAAGTATATCAGTAACCAATTGGTGCTGGACGAACTGACCGATGTGTCGGTACTTTTCCGCACACGCACGCCACCGGCCGGCTGGACCTTGGAAATCTGGAGCGTGCCGGAACGCCGATCACTCGCAACGATACCGAATGTCGGCGATCCGATCATCAGCCGCGATGGCAAATTCCTTGTATTCCAGCGGCTCGCTGACGACGAAACGCCAACGGGAGCGTGGGTCGTCTGGAGTGTTGATGAATTCGCGGATTGAAGCGGAGTTTCAAATCGACAAGCAGCTCGATACAACGGCGGTCATATCCGGAAACTGGCTGATAATGGTTTCGAGGTTGGGAGCGGCCCAGGAGGGGGTCGAGCCGTTCGTGCAGTTGCGTGAATTCCCGTCCGGTGGGTTGTCGCCAAGCTACCCATGTGGGATTACTCAACACGACATTGTTCTCTCCCGATGGCCGATGGCTGGCCATGGAGGGCCGGCATCGCGGGACGCTGGCTGCTGGCGATGAAACCGACATTGGAAGTGCGCTGGGAACAGGCGGACAGCCCTACGGAATGCCCTTGTCTTTTCCGGAGTTTAGCGCGGATTCGCGCACGGTGTTCTCCGCATACACCTGCCCAGATCGTTGTCGTGATTGCGTATGACAGCGAGGCAGGCAACGTGCGTGCCCTTTTCGATTTGGCCGCCGACACGGGTCCGATGCTCCACATGACGCCCGACCACCGGACCCTGCTCGTCCATGAACGCCCAGCCACCGGGAAGAGAGTTGGCTTGACCGCATCCCTTGGGTGGGCCGGCTCGTGCCCAAAGAGACCGATTCGGTCGCCTGATCGACACGAATACTTGCCGAGAGCGATTTCGGATCATGAACTGGGGCACGCGAACGGCCATGTTATCCGATGATGGCAACACGCTGGTGACGCAGCACGACGGCGTCATCCGTTGCTGGGACATAAATGCGTGGAAGCCGCTTCATTGGCCGATCGGCGTGCCGGCGGGATTGGCGGCGTTGATCGTCCTATTCACGGTCTGGCGACGGCGGAAGCTCGGCACGCAGGATCGCCGATCCTAACTCGTGTTCGGTCATCAAATTGGTGAATTTGCCGCCCCCCTCTTGCCCCCCGGCTCGTGGGTACGTGCCCCCGGCATGGCCATTTCCCCTGGGTTTTTGCCAATTCGGCTACCCACGGCTGTTGGGTATGTGGGTGCAGGTGGGTATCTGCCATATAATGTGGGCGGAGTGCGAACGCGAAGAATTCATCCACCAACGAAAGGCACGGAATGTCCGCATCGCGCTTCGTCGTCGGCATCGACCTGGGGACCACCAATTCCGCGCTGGCGTATTATGACACCGGCCTGGGCGAAAAGGCTGCGCTCACGCACCTGAAGATTCCGCAAGTGGTCGCGCCAGGCGTCGTCGAGGAGCGGCCGCTGTTGCCGTCGTTTCTGTATCTGCCGGGGCCGAGCGAGCAGCCGGCGGGGGCGTTGAATCTGCCGTGGGCGAGCGAGCGCGATTATTGCGTCGGCGAGTTTGCTCGCGTCTTCGGCTCGCAGGTGCCGACCCGGCTGGTCGCGTCGGCGAAATCGTGGTTGTGCCATGCCGGCGTCGATCGCAAGGCGCCGATCTTGCCGTGGAAGGCTTCCGCTCCCCCCTCGCCTTCTGGGAGAGGGGACGGGGGTGAGGGCCGACGAGTTTCGCCGCTCGAAGCGACTGTCTATTATCTCAAGCACTTCGTCGATGCCTGGAATTTTCTGATCGCCAAGGATGTGGTTGAGCATCGGCTCGAAAGCCAGGACATCATCCTGACGGTGCCGGCGTCGTTCGATGCGGTGGCGCGCGAATTGACCGTCGAGGCGGCGAAGGCGGCGGGGCTGGAACGCGTAACGCTGCTGGAGGAGCCACAGTCGGCGTTTTATTCGTGGATCGAGGCGAGCCATGATAAATGGCGCGAGCAGGTCGAAGTCGGCGATGTCGTGCTGGTCTGCGATGTCGGCGGCGGCACGTCGGATTTTTCACTTATCAGCGTCAGCGAAGAAGCCGGGCAGCTGGTGCTGACGCGCGTGGCGGTCGGCGATCACATTCTCCTGGGCGGCGACAATATGGACCTCGCCCTCGCCCATCATGCGGCTCAAACCTTCGCGGCCAAGGGGATCAAGCTCGATCAAGGGCAGATGCACGCCTTGTGGCATTCGTGCCGGCTGGCGAAGGAAACGGTCTTTGCGCGCACAGCTCCCCCCTCTCCCGGTACTCCGGGAGAGGGGCTGGGGGTGAGGGCGAGTCTGCCCTCACCCCCGGCCCCTCTCCCGGGGGGAGAGGGGAGAAGGAGAGTGCGCCGATCACGGTGCTGGGCCGCGGCAGCAAGGTCATCGGCGGCACGATCAAGGGGGAATTGCTCAGGGCCGATGTCGAGAAGGTGCTCGTCGATGGCTTCTTCCCGGGTTGCGCGCGCGATGAAAAGCCGCGCATGCAGCGCTCGGTCGGGTTGCAGGAGATCGGCTTGCCCTATGCGGCCGATGCGGCGGTGACCAAGCATTTGGCGCAATTCTTGGCGAGGAATGAAGAGTCGCTGACGGAACGCGCGGGCGCTAAACGGGGACGCAAGAAAACCGCGCAGCCGGCGGTCGTTTTGTTCAACGGCGGCGTCTTCAAGGCGAATCCGTTGCGCGAGCGGATGCTCGAAGTGCTGGGCAAATGGATCAACCCGAAAGTGGGTGTGCGTGAATTGCAAGGCGCCGATCTCGACCGAGCGGTTGCCGGCGGGGCGGCGTATTATGGCCTGGTGCGGCGCGGCAAGGGGATTCGCATCCGCGGCGGGGCGGCGCGCTCCTATTATGTCGGCGTCGAGACTTCGCTGCCTGCGGTTCCAGGAAGTCCGCCGCCGATCAAGGCCCTGTGCGTCGTCCCTTTCGGCATGGAGGAAGGGACCGAAAGCGATGTCCCCGGCCAGGAGTTCGGCCTGGTTGTTGGCGAACCCGCGGAATTCCGCTTCCTCGGCTCCACGCAGCGCCACCACGACGCGGTCGGCACGCTGCTCGACGAATGGCAGGGGCAGATCGACGAAATGGCGCCGATGGCCGCCACGCTCGAAGCGCCCGGCAAAGAGGGGCGCATGGTTCCCGTGCATCTGCACAGCAAGGTGACCGAGGTCGGCACGCTGGAATTATGGTGCATCAGCCGCGACGGCAAGGAAAAATGGAAGCTTGAATTCAACGTCCGCGAACAGCCGGCAGAATAGCGTGAAGATGGATTTCGTTATTGCATTCCGCCGCCGCGCGAGTTACGGTATGAGGTGCGATGGGGGAGGCAAATGATGAGGCAGCGCGGACTTCGTTGGTTGCCCGTTCTTGCTGCCGGGGCGTTGGCGCTGGCCGGCTGCGAGCGTGGACCGGTGCGCATTCCCATCCGGGGCGTGGTTACCTACAAAGGAAGCAATTTGGCGGACGGATGGATCACGTTCGTGCCCGCGGAGGCTGACAAGGGAACGCAAGAGTCGGCTCGCATCACCGACGGCAAGTACGAGTTGCCGGCGGCGAACGGGTTAATGCCTGGAACCTACCGCGTGGCGATCACCGCGACCGAACCGGCTGCCGCGCCGGCGCCCAATGTGCCGCCCGGCGCGCCCAAACGGGGCAAGGATCTGTTGCCGGATGAATACAATAGGGATTCCAACCTGAGCATTGACGTTCCCGCGACCGGGAAACGCGATTTCGATTTTCCTCTGCAATGAGGCATTCGATCATTCCTCCAACCTTGGCGGCATCACCATGCGTAAACCACAACGATCCGCGGCGTTCACCTTGATCGAGCTGCTGGTAGTGATCGCCATCATCGCCGTCTTGATCGCCCTGTTGGTGCCTGCGGTGCAGAAGGTTCGCGCCGCGGCGGCGCAGACGCAATGCACCAACAACCTCAAGCAGCTGGCGCTGGGCATGCACGACTTTCATGGCGCCTTCAAGAAGCTGCCGCCCGGCATGTCGCCTGGCACGGTGGACTATGGCGATATGTACTGCTGCTGGGGCACCTGGATGGTGGCCATTCTGCCCTACATCGACCAGGGCCCCGCTTTCGCCATCTACGAGAATTACGGCGGCGACGATTCGACGGGTCCGCGCTACAGCGGTGCGCCGAACACGGAGGTCACCACCCTGCGCTTCGCCGTCATGACCTGTCCCTTCGATTTTCCCAATGCCCCCCTCAGCGGCATCACCTCGCACAATTATGGGGTCAACTACGGCAATACCACGCTCTACCAGAATCAGACAGTGACGCTGGCCGGCGTCACCTACACGTTCGGCGGCGCTCCCTTCGGCATCAATCGCGGCTATCCGTTCGAAAGGATCACCGACGGGACCTCCAACACCATCATGTTCGCCGAGATGATGCAAGGCCAGGGTGCCGACCTGCGCGGCTTCGCCTGGTGGGGGCCTGGGTCCGGCATCGTCACCAGCGCCGGCCCGAACACCAGCTCTCCCGATCAGATGGAATCGGGCTACTGCCAATCGGGCGGTCTCAATCCGCCCTGCACCAGCAGCTCGCCCGCCGACGGCGAAATCATGTTCGCCCGCAGCCGACATCCCGGCGGTCTCAACATTGCGCTGTGCGACGGCACAGTCCGCTTCGTCAACAATTCCATTTCCATGGCCACCTGGCAAGCCCTCGGCACCGCCGCCGCGAATGATGTCGGCGGCGATTATTGAGAAGGCAGGGGTAAGCAGCTGAAAAGTAGGGTGGAAAACGTGGGCCACGGCAGAACGAGATCCAATGGCGCGTAGGAATAATCCTGGGAACATGCAAAATCCCTGGATTTCGGCGGCCCTCGTGCTCATTTTCACGAAGTTTCCCAGCACAGGGGGGTGCGTGTCAGCACCTGGCGCTAGGAATATCGCGAAACGCTGATGGAGACAAACGTTAATGCTGTTCTCGACGGCGCTATGAAACGTGCGCCGGGTGGGTTTCGCTATCCGGATTCCAAAATACAACAGGGCGCTTACCCGTAGGTGGGGCTGCCCGCTATTTTTGCTCTTTTCGTTTGCCCAATTTCTTCATATTGTTTCTCTTTTACGCGGATTGTCGCGCTATGCCGGCAATCGCCCTTGCCCAGAATGCCTTGCGTGTGGTACATAAACTCTTGCAGCAGCAATGCTTGGCGGTTCGGCTGCTGCGACCAGGTCGGCTCTGTGGACGCCTGGGTTCAAGGTTCGAGCCGTTTCCGAGCCGTTTTGGGAGGAACCTCCAGTGGCAACCCCGGAAGAACGCATCATCCAGATTGTCTGCGACAATCTGGGCGTCAACAAAGAGCAGGTCACCCGCAACACGTCTTTCCAGGAAGACATCGGCGCCGACTCCCTCGACATCGTCGAGCTGGTCATGGAACTCGAAGAGGAATTCGAGATTACCATCCCCGATGAGGAAGCGGAAAAGATCAAAACGGTCGGCCAGGCAATCGATTACATCGAGGCCAAACTCAAGGAAAAGGGGGGCGGCGGAGCGTCCAACGCACCGCCCGTAACCTGATTTCAAATCTCAGATTTCGAATTGCAGATTGAAATGGAACTCTTGAATTTTGCAATCTGAAATCTGCAATTTGCAATGTTTCAAGGAGCTTCTCCCGCAATGATGCGACGCGTCGTCATCACCGGCATGGGCGCGGTCACGCCGTTGGCTGCCGATCTGAAGTCCACCTGGGACCGCTTGCTGGCGGGCAAGAGCGGCATTGGCCCAATCACCCTGGTTGACACCACTGAGTTCAAAGTCAAATTCGGCGGTGAAGTCAAGAATTGGCAGCCGGAGAAATTCTTCGATTCCAAGACTTGCCGGCGCATGGACCGCTTCGCCCAGTTCGCCATCGTCGCCGCCCTGGAAGCGTGGAAGGACGCCGGCATTGATGTCGCCAAGGAAGATCCCTTCCGCTGCGGCGCCATCATTGGCAACGGCATCGGCGGCCTGACCGAATACGAAGAGCAACACACCAAATTCCTGCAAGGCGGCGGACCACGCGGCGTCAGCCCCTTCGTCATTCCGAAAATGATGCCCAACGCTGCCCCAGGCAACATCACCATCCATCTGGGCCTCGCCGGCCCCAGCCGCGCCGTGTCCACCGCCTGCGCCAGCGCCGGGGACGCCATCGCCGACGCTCTGCGCACCCTCCAGCTCGACGAAGCCGACCTCATGGTCACGGGCGGCACCGAAGCGGCCATCACCTACATGGGCCTGGGCGGGTTCATCTCCGCCCGGGCGCTCTCCACACGCAACGACAACCCCCAAGCCGCCTCCCGCCCCTTCGACAAGGACCGCGACGGCTTCGTGCTCGCCGAAGGCGCCGGCATCCTCGTCATCGAAGAACTCGAGCACGCCAAAAAACGCGGCGCCCGCATTTACGCCGAATTGCTGGGCACGGGCAACACCTCCGACGCCCACAACATCACCGCGCCGCATCCCGAAGGCGTCGGCGCCGCCCGCGCCATGCAACTCGCCCTCAAGGACGCCCGCCTGAACCCCAGCGATATCGACTACGTCAATGCCCACGGCACCAGCACGGAGCTGGGCGACGCCGCCGAGACCCTCGCCCTCAAGCGCGTCTTCGGCGTCAACGCCAAAAAGCTCGCCATCTCCAGCACCAAGAGCATGATCGGCCACCTTCTCGGCGCCTCGGGCGGCGTCGAACTGATCGCCACCGTCATGTCGATCAAGGACGGCGTCGTTCATCCCACCATCAACCTCGACACGCCGGACCCCGCCTGCGATCTCGATTACGTCCCCAAGAACGCCCGCAAAATGCCCGTCCGCTACGCCCTCTCCAACAGCTTCGGCTTCGGCGGCCACAATGCCAGCCTCGTCGTCGGGGCGCTGCGCTAACAATCCCATCGCTTGATTCCCTGGCGTGTTTTTCAGGCGCAAATCTTGAACGGGGATCGGAATGAAAGCGATCATCTTCGATTTCGGCAATGTCGTCGGCTTTTTCGATCATCGCCAGGCACTGGCGAAGCTGCGGCCGTTTTCGCCGTTGACGCCGGAGGAAATGTATGTGGCGATGTATGATGGGCCGCTGGAGGACCAGATCGAGCGTGGCCTGTTGACGCCGCCGGTGTTTTTGCGGATGGTGCGCGAGCTGTGGCGGCTGAGCTGCGACATCGATTTCCTGGAACGTGCGGTCGCCGACATCTTTTCGCCGAATCCGGAGGTGTGCGAGCTGATTCCGAAGCTGCGCGGCCGCTATCGCATCCTGCTCGGCAGCAATACCAATGCGATCCATGCGGCCAAATTCCGGCGCAATTCGCGGACGTGCTGAGCCATTTCGACGCCTTGGTGTTGTCCCACGAGATCGGCACGCGCAAGCCGGCCGCCGATTTCTTCCATCACTGCGTTCGGCTGGCGCGGCGCAGGCATCGGAGTGCGTGTTCGTGGATGACCTGGCCGCCAACATCGACGCGGCACGGACCGTTGGGCTTCACGGCCTGCACTATCGGCCCGGCAACGATCTGCCGGCGAAATTGAGGGCATTGGGAATCGAGTGACGGCATTCCCGGCCAAACGCACCGGGCATAGAATCTTCATGTCCCCAGTTCATTCTCATCCAGTGAGGCAAACCATGAATGCGAAATTGGGCTGCGCGATGTTCGCCGTCCTGTTCATCGGCGCCGGCGGCGCGACCGACGCCAAGAAGGAAACCGCCAAGTTCCAGGGAACCTGGAACCTGGACGCCCTTACCTACGACGGCAAAGAAGAAAAGCTCAAGTTCAAGATCGTCTTCAAGGGCAATGAAGGAACCGTCCAGGGCAACGACAAGGTGCAAACCGAATACGCCAAGATCAAGTTCAAGCTCGATCCGGCCGCCAGCCCAAAAGGTTTCGACATCACCGTCACCGGCGGCAGCCAAACCGATGCCACGATGGAAGGCATCTACGAACTGAAGGACGACGAGTTGCGCATCTGCGCCAAGGTGTTCGGCAAAGGCCGGCCCAGCGAATTCAAGGCCCCCGACGGCTCCGCCACGGTGCTATTGGTGCTCAAGAAAGCACCTTGATTTCCCGCTGCGGTCGCCTTTCAAGAGGGCAAATCCATGAGCCGAATGCGCACACTATGGGCCGATACTGAGTTTCTCAAGGCCACCCACAATATGCAACCACAGGGGGCCGCGGTGGTGGCCCCCGGAGATTCGTCGCAAGCGCCGGCTGGGCCTGCGAGCACAACGGGCGCGGCGGCGGCCGACGATGCGGCGGCCGAAGCGACCGAGCCATTGGTGGCTAAGACCGATCCGGTCGCTGCCGCGATCGCGCAGGGCCACGGAGACGTGGCCATGGCCGGCCCAACGACGCAGAGAGGCATTCCAGCGCCTCGGCCGCCGGGTCCGGGAGACACCATTCCCGACGCCCGACCCCCGACGACGCAACCCGGAATGCCAGCGACCCGACCCCCGGCGACCCCGGGCTCGACGACGCAACCCGGAATGCCAGCGACGCGACCCCCAGCGCGGCCGAGCTCAACGACGCAACCAGGTAATCCACCGCCGCCGCCGCGACCCCCGGCGACGCCACCGCCGGCGGCGTCACCGCCGGGGCAGACCGTTCCCAAGGGTGTGGACATCAATGAGGCATTCGAGGTGATGGCGTCCGCTGATAACTGGCTCGTGGTGGAAGCCGGTGACCACGCCTCATACGAGAGGTTTTGGGAAGAGGCCGGCGGCAAGCCCCCTGCCCCGAAACTGGCGTTTCGCTGGGGAAAAAAAGGTAGGATCCGAATCGACTTGCAGAAGCTCAATGAATCCCAAACAAAGCGGTTCGTGGAATTGGATAAAGCACGGGACCCAAACAGCTATCCAGAGGATGGAGGGGGCGAAGGCGGCGGACCGGGGGACGGCGGCGGCAGCAAGGGCGCCGGAGCCAAGGAATCACCCGAGGCGCTTGAGAACCGGGCCAATGCCTATCCAGCGAAGGCGGAAACGTATAAGCAGAAAGTCGATGCCTTTGCGAAAACCGAACCGGCCATGAAAGCCGAGCAAGCGGCGGCCGAGCGCGCTGCGCTCCAGGCAGAGCAAAAAGCGCTCGCTCAGGAAGGCGAGGCCCTGAGCCAGAGTTTGCCGAAAGGTTCGGCAACGGCAGCCAAGGTGATGGGTGCCCTTACCCTGGTGCTGGGCACGGCCTACATCCTCCAGGGCACCAGCGCGACGGACGTGCTCAAGCGCACCGGGGAAGTTGAAGTCAACCTTGGGGAAGCCGCGCTTTTCAACTTGATCGCCAAGTCGAATGTCGTAACGGGATTCGCGGTGGCACTCCTTCAGCTTTCGAGCGATCAGGGCAGCCCATCTCAGGCGCAAAGGGAAAAGCAATGGCAGTTGCAGCGGGAACAAAATATTCTTGAGGCCACGGCCAATTTCCTGCACGAACAATACCCCGACAAATGGCCGGCATGGGGGGGAACCCCTGTCATCGTGGACCAGAAACTTTGGGACGCGGCGCTCGCGGCGATGAGAAAGTATGTGTGGCAAAAGGAGCAAGAGGCGTTTGCAGCACAGTTGAACGCCAAGAAGATTCATGCACACAATCTGGGGGTCCAGGATGGAATGGCCGGCGAACGAAATCAAAAAGATGACGCAGTTCCGGAGAGTCAGTCGGCCGCAGGGGTCCCCTATGAATTGGAGATCAATACCGCCTACGAAACGGGATTCAAAGAGGGCGCCGCAGTGGCCGAGAAGGCAAAGAACCGCGCCCGCGACGCGGGAGCGGCGGATCGAAAGGCCGGTAAAGGCCCGCAGCAGCTCCCCGCAATCGAGAACTCGGCTGAATTCGAGTTTATGAATCAACGGCTTCTCAAAGCCTACTTTGAGGGATATGGTACGGACAATTGAGCAGTCTCGGCTCCGTCCGAGATCTACGAAACCTGGCAACGAGAACCTCCATGCAAACCTCCATCACCGGCAAAGCCTTCGTCCTCGGCGATAACGTCGATACCGATCAGATCATCCCGGCTCAATACCTGACCTTCAATCCGTCGGTGCCGGAGGAATACAAGATGTTCGGCAAGTACGCCCTCTCCAGCGTGCCGCCGGCGCAGCGCGGCTTGCCGAAGGGGCATGTGCCGTTCCACACCAAGGACGAATTCGTCTCCGCTTACCAAATCATCATCGCCGGCAAGAATTTCGGTTGCGGCTCCTCGCGCGAACACGCCCCGATCGCCCTCGACGCCGCCGGCATCAAGTGCGTCGTCGCCGAATTCTACGCCCGCATCTTTTTCCGCAATTCGGTCAACGGTGGCTACCTCATCCCCTTCGAATCCGAAGCCCGGCTCTGCGATCAAATCTGCACCGGC
Source organism: uncultured Planctomycetota bacterium (assembly GCA_963767835.1). Classification (GTDB taxonomy): domain Bacteria; phylum Planctomycetota; class Planctomycetia; order Gemmatales; family Gemmataceae; genus SIAQ01. The sequence continues at coordinate 130,851 of CAVYFY010000023.1, read as the reverse complement.
GACGAGCTGACGATCGACGTCGCCGCCGGCCTGCTGTCCAACCTGACGACCCGCGAAACCTGGAAACTCAAGCTGCTCGGCGAAGTCGCGCCGATCATCGACGCCGGCGGCATCTTTGCGTATGCGAAGAAGGTGGGGATGTTGAAGGCGTAATGGCAAGAAATAGTCTGCATCGGTGAATGTCCGTTTCCGATGTCAAATCTGCCGTGACAAGCGTCATGCTTTGTGTTACGCTAATCAACCATGACCTGGTTTTCGCGGAAGACCGCAGTGGAGGTAATCATGCGATTCGCAAGCTCCATCGTGTGGCTAATCGTTGTCGCCAATTTCGCCGCTGCCCAAGTCGCACCCGGCGATGCTAAAACCACGGATCAGGATCGGCTGCAAGGCAAGTGGTTGGCGTACGGGTCCTTGACGGAATCGGAACCGACGCCCGAGTCGAGTGTCGGATCGCCGATTGAAATCTCCGGCAATCGTGTTCTCCTCTTGTACGCTCGCGAGAAAAAGAAGGGACAGGAGCCCCAGGTGACGTTCACGCTCGACCGGGACAAAAGCCCAAAATGGATCGACATTCAAATCGGCGACAAGGACAAGAAAGTCACCCGAAAGGGCATTTACGAGATCAAGGATGACAAGGTGCGCGTTGCGTTGACGTTCAAATCCCCCGACACTCGGGGCATTTCGATTGCGCCCAGAACTGAGCGCCCGACTTCTTTCGACCGCAGGAAACCGCCGGAGGGCTGCTCGGTCCTCGTCATCCTCCTCAAACGCGCGAAGGAGGAACCGCCCGAAGAGCCGTTGCAGTCGATCGCGTACAACGGGTTCGGCCCCGTCGCCTTGAGCCCAGACGGCAAATGGTTCGCGGCTGCGGGCGCGCCGGGGAAGACAGTGCGCATATGGGACACGGCAACTGGCAAGGAGAAGGCGGAACTCCAGGGGCACGATTCCGAAGTGCGTGAACTGGTCCCCAGCCGCGACGGCAAGCGGCTGTTTGCCGCCACCTGGAACGAATTCCGCGTTTGGGATGTTGCCGCGAGGAAAGAACTCCAACACATGCCGGCTGGCCCATTCCAACATTTCAACCATCGCACATTGACGGATGACGGCAGATGGCTCCTTTCCGATCCAGACATGGAACACGAAATGAAAGAGGACGGCCGATTTGCCATGGCCACAATTCGCCTGTGGGAGACAGCCAAGGCCAGAGAAGCGGGCCGCTTCCAAATTCTGCGGACCACTCGCCAACTCGCCTACGATTACGCCGAATATTTCATCTGTGGCGTCGGGCGAACCGATGAAGTGCTCGGTACCTCGCTCAGCCACGACGGCAAATTGGTCGCCGCCGGCACGCGCCGCGGACTCGTCCATCTGTGGGAATCTGCCACCGGCAATGAACTGCGGACCTTCGGCCGATCCAGTGATTACGAGGCCACACCGATTGGTTTCAGCGGTGACGGCAAATGGCTCGCCATTCGCGTTCACCTATTGGAACGAAAGAAAATCGGACCGCCAATCATCCGATTGTGGGAGGTGGCAACGGGCAAGGAAAAGCACGCCATCAAGATCAGCGAGCAAGGCTTCTGGCCCATTCTTTCGGACGACGGCAAGTGGCTGGTTTCGCTCGCCAGTGAAACGTCCGTGCAGATTTGGGATTTCGAATCGGGCAATTTGGTGCGTCCGATTCGCACAAAGGGTACACCCATCACCAATCTTTGCCTGAGCGCTGACAAAAATGCTTAGGGACCTACGAAGAAAACCAAACCGCACGCTTGTGGGATCTGGCTTCCGCGAAGGAGATTCAGTCGTTCAGAATTGGTGGGCAATCCGATCGCGTCACATTCAGCGCGGACGCAAAAACAATGGCGGCCTGGACCGTTTCGCGACTAACCTTGTGGGACCTGGAGCAAGGCAAGGAAATCCGAACGATGGAACGGTAGCCTCTCGCGCACCAAATCAAGAATCACTTCGCATCCAGCAACCCGTGCAGCTTGTTAAGCGAGCGGAGCAAATCTTCGCGATCGTCGTCGGAAAGGTCGCTGAGCTGGTCCACGATCCAGCCGACGCGTTTGCCCTGGTAATCCATGAGGGCCTTTTCGCCGTTGCCCGTCAATTCCACGTCGATCTTGCGTTTGTCGCGGGCGTTGATCCGGCACTGGATCAATGGCCGTTCGCGGTTCTCCAGCGAGCGGATGACGCGCGACATCTGCGCCGGCAGGACGCCGAGAACGCGCTGGATGTCGCCGACGATCATGATGCCGTGGGCGTGCAAGAGCGACAGCGTCAGGAATTCGATTTCCTTGAGGTCGCCCGCCCGGCGTCGGCCGCGCAAGGTCGCCAGGCAGATTTGCGTCACCACTTGAAACAATTCGTGCGCGAGGTCTTCGATGCGGGGGCTGATGCCGGTGGCCATGGACGTGCTTCCCGTCGCCGATTCCGCGAGACCTCACGTGGCTGGATGGATCGTGAGGCGGGAACTGCGACTCGATTCCGAAACGTCATTATCTCCATGATAATCGTTGCTCAAAAGCGGTCAATTGCAAAGCTGCGAAGCTTGCGGAATCTGGATAATATGAGTCCGGTTATGACGATTATTCCGATGGCAGTTCCTGGTGAGTGGTAAGTGGCGGAGTGAGTTGAATGACGCCGCCGACGCGCCGGACGTGGATGTTTCCAGGAAAATCGCAGGCTGGTGCAATCCCTGGACGATCTCGACGAGCCAGTGCCAGCGCTCGAAATCCATGTCCCCCATCGGCCAGCCTTCGCGTTGCCAAACCAGGCGGAGCATTTCACGAATGAGGTTCGGCGACGCGATTTTCAGTGTGGCGATGGCAAAAACGAGTGTGGATCCAGCATTTGGCAGCTCGGCCTTGGCCCGCAGTGTCTCCGCCTGCGCCGCGATTTCGCCGCTCAATTCCTGGGCCTGATCCGCGAGCCGGCACAGGACATCGACGACGCCTCGATTGAATTGGGTTTCGAGCATGGGGAGCAATTCGTGCCGAAGGCGATTGCGGGTGAAACGAAGATCGCGATTGGACGAATCGATGCGATAGGGAATTTGCTTATCGCGCAAATAATCGAGCATGGCCTGCCGGCGGATGGTCAACAGGGGCCGAATGAGCGAAACGCCAGCGGTTGTTGTTTTCCTCCCCTCTCCTTCCGGGAGAGGGGCCGGGGGTGAGGGGGTTCGATCACGATTATTGAAGGTTCTGCCCTCGCCCCCGGCCCCTCTCCCGGAAGGAGAGAGGAGGAGAGGCCGCCGTTCCGTCATGCCGCCGAGGCCGAGCACGCCGCTGCCTCGCAACAGGCGAAAAAGCACGGTCTCGGCTTGATCGTCGGCGGTGTGCCCGGTGGCGATCCAGGCCGCTCCCTCCTCGCACGCCAACCGCGCCAGCCAGGCATAGCGTTCGCGTCGGCCGATGCTTTCGAGATTGCCCCCTTCCGCTTCGGCAATGCCCGCCACATCAATGCGCGTCGTCCGACATTGTAGCCGCGCGTCATTCGCCATTTGCCATAGTGCCGGCAGCTGCTGCACGAATCGCTCGTCCGCATCGCTTTCGTCGGCGCGCAGCATGTGATTGACGTGGGCGAGCACGAGACGCGGCAATTTGCCTTCGCGCAGCAACTCGACACAAACATGGGAAAGCGCGACGCTGTCGGGGCCGCCGGAGACGGCGACGACGCCCGCCGTCTCAACGAGACCATGACGACGCAGACGCTCCGCTAGGTGATCGGAAAGATTCATGGTTGCGGCGACTCCGGATTCATCGTGGGGCCAGGCTTTCCAGCCTGGCCGAGTACGCACACGGCGCGTCGGCCAGGCTGGAAAGCCTGGCCCCACGGTATCGTCACACGCCGCGCAGTTCGCGCACCTTGACGCCGATGTCGGCAGCACGCATGAATACTTCGCCAATCAGCGCCGCCTTCACCCCCGCGATCTCCAAGCGCAGCATGGCAGCGCGGGTGCGGATGCCGCTCTCGGCGACCAGGCAGCAATCGGCAGATAGCTCGCTCGCCAACTCGATCGTGTGCTCGAGCCTCGTTTCAAAGGTGCGCAGATCGCGATTGTTGACGCCGACGATCTTCGCCGCTTCGAGTACGCGCGGCAAATTATCGCGGTCGTACAGCTCCACCAACGCTTGCATGCCCAATTCTCGAATATGCTCCACCAGCGCCGGCAATTCCCGCGCACCCAGAATCTCCGCGATCAACAGCACCGCATCCGCCCCCGCCACGCGTGCCTCGATAACTTGATATTGCTCAAGGATGAAGTCCTTGCGCAACACCGGGAGCGCGACCGCATGGCGAATCGCCGTCAGATACGATAGATGCCCCTGAAAGAACGGCTCGTCGGTCAGAACGCTGATCGCGCTGGCGCCATTGGCCGCGTATATCCGTGCGATCGCGACCGGATCGAAGTCGGCACGCAAAACGCCAGCCGACGGCGACGCCTTCTTCACCTCCGCGATGATGCCGATCCCTGGCCCGCGCTCCAAGGCTGCGCGGAAATCGCGCACCGGCGGCGCGTCGGCCAGGCGTGCTTCGAGTTCCCGTAACGGAATCTCAGCACGCCGGCGGTCGATCTCCTGGCGCTTGGCAGCAACGATGCGGTCGAGGATATCGCTCATCGGCATCATTCGCGGTAAAGCGCCTCCAGTTGGGCGCGATGACGCTCCACGATCACATTGCGGCGCATCTTCAGGCTAACCGTCATTTCGTCCTGGGCGACGCTGAATGGCTGCGCGAGCACGACGATCTTCTGGACCTGTTCCCATGCCGCTTCCTGCGCCAGCGCCTGCGTGACCCGCGCTTCGAGAAATGCACACACCTTCGCGTCGCACGCCAGCGCCTCGGCGTCGATTGGATCGGCCAGCGACATCGCCCGCGCGACATTGGCCCAGTGCGGGATCACCAACGCCGTCAGGAAATTGCGCCCCTCGCCGCAGATCACGAGCTGATCGATGCACGGATCGCCCAGGAGGATTCCCTCCAGATGCGACGGCGCCACCTTCTTGCCGTTGGACAAGACGAGCAAATCTTTCTTGCGGCCCGTGATCGTCAAGAATCCTTCATCGTCGAGGCGGCCCAAATCGCCGGTGTGCAACCAGCCGTCGATGAGCGTGGCCGCGGTTTCCTTGGGACTCTTCCAGTAGCCGGCCATGACGTGCGGGCCGCGCGTGAGGATTTCGTCGTCCGGGCCGATGCGCACCTCGACGCCGGGGACGGGCTGGCCGACCGTTTCGATTTTGTGGTGATCGCGGCGATTGAAGCTGATGACCGGCGAGCTCTCGGTCAGGCCGTACCCTTGCAGAACCAACAGCCCGGCATTCTTGAAAGCACGGGCGACCGCGATGGGCAAGGGGGCGCCGCCGGAACCGAGAAAATCGATGCGCGGACCGAAGATCGCCCGCAAGCGTTGGCCGAGCACCTTCGGGTCATCGTGCTGGACAGCCGCGAGCACCTTTTCGTAAAACCGCGGCACGCCGGACATGTTCGTCGGCTGAATCGCCGCGAGATCGGCGATGACGGTGTCGGCCGACTCGCCCAGGCACAAAGTCGCGCCGACGGCGAGCGGGACATAGATATCGACGGTGCGGGCATAGATATGGCTAAAGGGTAGCCAATTGAGGATGACCGAATCGGGGCCGATGGGGGAAACCACCTTGAACGCGAGGGCGTTACTGAGGAGATTGCGCTGGGTGAGCATGACCCCCTTGGGATGGCCGGTGGTGCCGGAGGTGTAGATGATGGTCGCCAGGTCGTCGGGCTTGAACGCTGCTTGTCGGCGGTGCAACTCCGCTTTGACGGATACCGCCGCCATGCGCCCGCGTTGTAGGAATCCTTGCCAGCGAATGGCGTCAAAGCTGACACCCAGCACGTCGGGCAGCGAGGCGCGGATTTCCTGGATCTTCGCGTCTTGGGTTGCGTCGGACACGAACACGAAGCGGACGCCGGCATCGTCGAGCTGGAACTGAACTTGCCTGGCGCTCAACGGGGCGTGTAAGGGGACGTTGACGGCGCCGGCCGCGAGGATCGCCATGTCGGCGACCAGCCATTCGATACGATTCTCCGCCAGGATCGCGACGCGGTCGCCCGGCTGGATGCCGTGCTGCACCAACGCGGCCGCGCAGGAATCGACTTGATCGCGGTATTCGCCCCAGCGCACGTCGTGGTAAAGGCCGTCCTTCTTGAAGCGCAATGCCACGCGCGGACCGAGCCGGTCGGCTTGCTGATGAAACAACGCAGGCAGCGTGTTGGGGTCCATTGGGCCATTCCATTTTTTTTCGTGGCGTGTCTTTTCCACTCTACAATGAATGTAGAGCCGCTGCAAGCAAGCTCGCCTCATTCTGGAGGAAGCCATGGAACCCGAACCCCAACCGCCATCGAGCGGACGCGAGAATATGCTGGCCGTCGCGCTGTCCACGCTGGTAGGCGGCATGTTTTTGTTTTTTCTTTATCTGATCACGCTCGGCATCGTCGGCAATGTGCTGGGCATCGGCGTGCTCATCATCGCGGTCGGCGTGCTTCATTACCTTGTCTGGGGCCGATCGATGTCCGCGGGGATTGCCGCCGAACGCGAAGCGTTGCGCCGGCAGGATGCCCTGGACGCAGCCCAGGTAAAAGTTCGCCCGGATGCGATTCAGGACATCTCGCGCACGCAGGCAATCCGGAAGAAATGATCCCGTTCGCAGTCAGCAGACCGCCTCTCGCTCGTCATCCCATATAACGAACAACAGATCATCGTGTCCCTCGCGGAGGCTTCACCATGGCACGTTATTGCGCCGTTGCGGCTTTGGCTTTTCTGATGGCGGCGGGATTCACGCAGGGGGGCGGCAAAGAAAAAGAAAAAGACGCGGACCTTCAGTTCAAGGGCAAGCTTACCAAGGACGACCCCACCGATCCACAGCGCGACGGCCCTTTCCAGGTTCATCCGGTCCGCATGAAGGCCGGCAAAGCCTACTCCGTCAACATGGTCGGCATGCAATTCGTGCCGATCGTGCGCGTGCAAGACAGCAAGGGCAAGGTATTGGCCGAGGACGACGGCAGCAATGATCTCAACGCCCGCATCCTGTTCAACTGCATGGCCGACGGCGAATACAAGATTGTTTGCACCAGCTTCAATGCCAACTTCAATGGCGGCGCCTATTCGCTCAGCGTCAAAAACGTCGGCGCCATCCAGAAGGTATCGACTTCACACGCCAGGCTCATGGGCAAAGTCGCCCCCGACTTTGCCGCCGACTTGGCGATTAACGGCAAGGCGGGCAAGCTGTCGGGCCTCAAGGACAAGGTCGTGCTGCTGTACTTCTGGGAGGTGCGATCCAGCAGTTCCGCCGCGTATCTGCCGCGCTTTGCCGATTGGAGCAAGGCGTACAAAGAGCAAGGTCTGACGATCGTCGGCGCCACCTTCTACCCTTCCGACATCGACCAGAAACTCGGCTTCGACATGGAAGCGGGCAGCCTCATCACCGTCGGCAAGGCGGACAAGAAATCCGATCAGGCGCTATTGAAAGCGTTTGCGAAGCATCACAAGGTTGACCATCTGCTGCTGGCGCTGCCCAAGCAAGCCGCGCTGGACGCCTTCGACGCCTATGCCGTCAACAGCTTGCCGCAGGTGGTGTTGATCGACCGCAAGGGCACGGTTCGTCTGATCGAGATAGGGGGCGAGAAATCGAGCCCGCATGTGGAAACCGAGCTCAAAAAGCTGCTCGCGGAGAAGTGAAACATAGCCACGGATGGAACACCGATGAAACACGCATAAGATCGCGACCCCTGTCCGTGTTTCATCGGTGTTCCATCCGTGGCTAATATCTACCAACCCAGCGACCACGCCGCCAACCGCAGCTTGCCGCCGGTCGTCATCAGCGCTTCGCTGACCGCGCTGTGCTCGAAGCCCGAGTGCATTTTGCAATTTTGGCAGCGGCTGTCCTGCCGGCTCTCCCAGTAGGCCCAATCGGTCTTGTCCCAGAATTCGTTCCAGTCCTGGAAATAGCCTTCCCCCTCGATCAGGTAGCACGGCGCCTTCCATCCCTTGGGCGTGTAGTTCACCGTGGACCACGGCGAGCAGGGCAGGTCCACCATTCCCGCCGCGAACTCCAGGAATTTCGGCGTGGCGTTGACGCGATAGCGCCGGGCCAATTCGCGGATGGCGCGGAACTTCTCGTGCGTTTGCTCCTTGCTCAGGAAGATGTCGTTCTCGACGCTGGCATATTCGTAGCCCGGCGAGATGAGGATGCCGTCGGCGCGGAGCCGATCGGTCAGCCGGCATAGCGCCTCGATCTCGGCAATGTCGGTTTCCTTGTAGACGGTGGCGTTGAGGTAGATGCGGTAGCCGAGCGATTTACCCTGCTTGATCATGGCGACGGCCTGGTCGAAAACGCCTTCGCGGTTGCAAACGAAATCGTGCGTCTCCTTCATGCCGTCGAGGTGGATCATCAAGAAGAGGCGCGAGCTGGGGGCGATGACGCCGAAGACCTTGCTGTCGAGCTTGAGGGCGTTGGTGCACAGGATGATGTGCTTGTCGCGGGCGATCAGGCCTTCGACGAGCGGCTTGAGTTCGGGGTAGAGCGTCGGTTCGCCGCCGCAAATGTTGACGATCGGGGCGCCGCAATCATCGACGGCCTGGAAACAGCGCTCCAGCGGCATGCGATCTTGCAGCTTGCCCGAATAGCGCTCGACCGAACAGCCCAGGCAAGCGAGATTGCAGGTGTAGAGCGGCTCAAGCATCAGGACGGTGGGATAGCGCTTCCGATTAGCTTTTTCCATCGTGCGGCGATGGGTGAATTGAGCATAGGTAAAGCCGAGAGGAAAACGCATCGCGAGGCCTCCATGTAACGAGCGCGGGGTCCGCCCCGATTCCGCAGAGGCTGTAAGCTAGCAAAAGGCTGCCCCATTTCAAAGCCCAACCGTGCGCAAGGAAAAAGTGAAAAGTAAAAACTTAGAAAGTGGCGCGCACCTCCACACTTCTATTCTTTTGCTTTTTGCTTTTACTTGCGAGTTTCGCTATTGACAAAAACGAAGCTTCTGGTATCGGGCTGCTCTCGAATTGCAAGATTAGCACACGTCGCCCGGCCGGTTCGTCGCTGGGCACATTTTCTATGGGGCAAGGGGATTCCTCATGAACGTTCGTTCTATTCAACGCCTGGGACGCCAGGCCATGCTCGGCGGTGGCGCCGGGTTGCTTTTGGGTTGGACAGGCACCGGCTCGCTGTTGGCGCAGCCGCCGATGCAACCGGCGGCGACCCAGAGCGCGGCGGCGACGCACGCGCAATTACTTGAACAAAAGAGACATCCAGTTGCCGATCCAGATCAACGAGTCGGCCCGGACGTCCATTCAGGAAATTCGGCTGTATAGCAAGGATCACCCCGCTTCGCCCTGGGTGATGTACGAGAAGGCGCCGCCCTCCCAAAGAGCGTTCACCTTCAAGGCGCCGGCGGACGGCGAGTACTGGTTCACCATGGTGACGGTGGACAAGCAAGGCCGCAGCTTTCCGAGCGACCTGCGCAACGAGCCCGCGGGATTGTCGATCGTCATCGACACGCAAGCGCCGCTGGTGGAATTCACGAACCTCGGTTCCGGTTCCGAGGGCCAGATGATTCAGATCGACGTGGCCGACGCGAATCTGGAGAACGTGCGGTTCTCCTATCAGGCCGGTGACAAGGGATTCCGGTCATTGGAGCCGATGGCTGGTCGTGCCAATATTTATTGCATACCCTCCCAGGCGGTATGCACGGGGCTGGTCCAGGTGGTTGCCGAGGACTTGGCCCACAACCAGACGACGCGGCAAAAACAGATCAGCCGGATGAAGTCAACGCGAACGCAGGCGAGCAATACGCAGCCGATCGGCATCAACGCGCAGACCGTGCCGACGATCGAATTGAACCCTGGGACGCATGACGTGCCGAAGGCGTTGCCCAAGGACCTGAACACCGCGCCGCCGATTGGCGTTGATCCGGTGCATCAGGTGCAAAAGATTACGCCGCTCCCACAAGAGCGTCAGTTCTCGCCGCGGCCCAACGGCTCGGAGGGCCCACGCTGGATCGACGACAAGAGCAGCGATCCCGTGAAAACGACATCGGACAAACCACGCGATCCAATCGTGGATGGCGGCGTAACGCAGACCGCCAGCACCACGCCAAGGATCATCAACGGCTCAGCCTCGCCGACGTCGCCGACGACGCCGACCGCCGCGAAGAATATGGCGCAGAGGCGGCAAATCGTCAGTAGCGCCAAGATCTCTCTGAATTATCAGATCGAAGATGCCGCCCCGACCAGCGTCGCGCGCATCGAGGTCTGGGTGACACGCGATCAGGGCCAAACCTGGCACAAGCACAGCGAAGTCAGCGGGCAAAAGAGTCCGATCGAGGTGCAACTGCCCGGCGACGGCGTTTATGGCCTGATCCTGATTCCGAACAACGGCACGAGCGCCGCGCCGCCGCCCACCGGCGATCAGCCCGACGCCTTCTGGATCGAGGTCGATACCACCAAGCCGGCGCTGCAGATCAACGAGATCCAGACGAGCCACGATCAGGGGCAGACGGTGGTGCAAATCCGCTGGACCGCCAAGGATAAGAACCTGGCGGAAGCGCCGGTCGATCTGTTCTTTGCGGCCACGCCCCAGGGTAAGTGGCTGGAGATCGCCAAGGGACTGCCGGCGGAAGGCCAGTACCGCTGGACCCCGCCTGCCGGTCTCGGATCGCAAGTGCATCTGCAATTGATCGCCCGCGACTCCGCCGGCAACACTACGGTCTGCGGCACGCTCGAACCGGTTTCAATCGCCCCGCACGCCCGGCCCCGCGCCGTCATTCGCAACATCAGCACCGGCGCCTCCGGCCCGCAACTCGTGCCGCCGCAATAACGATTGTCGCGTCGATTACTGCCCCCAGCGCCGTATGGCGCTCGGGGATTCTTTTTTTGGATGGGTTCTTGCCGATGCGCAGGCTGCGACAATGCAGCGAAATCTTCAATTCATCAATTCATCTTTGCTAATTGCAAATCGATCCGTCGCGTGATACAAAAACATTGGAACGAAATTGGCGATGCTCACTTTCGCGCCAACCATTTCCATTCCTCGCTCGACTTTCATCACCGGAGTGCGCCATGCGTTGACTCAATTGAGGCAAACCCGCCGAAACACCGCCGGCGCCAGGGGGTATCATCGCGAGGAAATCCGCCTGTCCTTCCCGAACGTAACCAATACATTCAACCGCCCGGCCATTCGGCATCGTCGAATCATAAGAGACCTCTCGCAAAAGGAGCAGAATGAGCCAGCCGACCCAGGACGATATCGATCGTTCGGGCAAAAATGATGAGCAGCAGACGCTTCTGCAATGGCCGGGCGACAAGCCGGCCGATCCGCTCAAGACGGGCATTCAGGCGGTGTCGGACGCTCCGCGCCTCGATGTGGGCCCGGTTCCGCTCACGCGCGTTGCCAAGTACGAGCTGCTAAAAGAAATCGGCCGCGGCGGCATGGGGGTCGTCTTCAAAGCGCGGGATGTCCAGCTCAACCGCATCGTCGCCCTGAAGATGATACGCTCGGCCGCTTTGGCGAATACGGACGAATTGCAGCGATTTGCCAAGGAAGCCGCCGCCGCCGCTCAGCTACAGCATCCGAATATCGTCGCCCTTTATGATGTCAGTCCGAGCGATCAGCAGCCGTACCTGAGCATGGAGTACATCGGCGGCACGAGCCTTTCGGAGCGCGTGTCGCTCGGTCCCCTCTCCGGCCGGCGCGCCGCCGAGTATCTCGAACTGACCGCCCGCGCCGTCCATTACGCCCACACGCGCGGAATTATCCACCGCGACCTGAAGCCCGCCAACGTGCTGTTGGACGAGAACGATCAGCCGAAGGTCACCGATTTCGGGCTGGCCAAGCAGATGAAGTCGCGCTCCGATCAGACGCGCACCGGCGCCGTCCTCGGCACCCCCAGTTACATGTCCCCTGAGCAAGCCGCCGGCAGCAAGGAAATCGGCCCATCCAGCGATGTTTACAGCCTCGGCGCCATCCTCTACGAGCTCACCACCGGCAAGCCGCCATTCTGCGGCGAAACCCCGCTGGCGACCCTGAACCTCGTTGCCGAATCCGATCCGATCGCCCCCCGGCTGTTGAACCCGGCACTCGATCGCGATCTGGAGACGATTTGCTTGAAATGCCTGGAGAAGGATCCGAAACGCCGTTACGACAGCGCCGAATCGCTTGCCGACGATCTGCATCGCTTCACGGCCGGCGAGCCGATCACGGCCCGGCGCGTGAGCGTGATCGGGCGGGCGGTCAAGTGGTGCCAGCGCAACAAGGCGATGACCGTGTTCACCAGCATCGTCATGGTGCTTTGCAGCGCTTTCCTGATGTATTCCTGGTTTGAAGCATATAAGGAAAAAGACTTACGCGAACAGGCCGTCCGCGCCAAGGATGAAACCGCCCTTAGCCTCAAGTCGATGCGGCATTTGCTTTATCTGTCGGAGATGCGGCAAGCGCAGCAGACGCTGCGCCGCGCCGATTACGACGGCACCTTGCGCATCCTCAACCAGCACTGGCTGCCAAGGGAGGATCAGCCCGACATCCGCGACTGGGAATGGTATTTCCTCAAGGACCGCCTGCAATCGCGCCTCGCCTTCGGCTCGCACGACGACCACGCTTTCGCCGTCGCCTATCATCCAAACGGCAAGCAACTCGCCTCCGCGGGCGGCCGATTGGCCAAGCCGGGTGAAATCAAAATCTGGGACCTGCGCACCGGAAAGCTGCTCCGAACCTTGATCGGCCACGCCAACGTCATTACTTCGCTGGCATATCATCCCAGCAAGAACATCCTCGCGTCGGGCAGCTACGATCAGACGGTCAAGTTGTGGAATCTCGATACCGGCGATGAAATCGTCACGCTGCGCGACCACACCGATAGCGTCCATTCCGTCGCCTTTTCGCCCATCGGGGATCGCCTTGCCTCGGCCGGGCGCGATCTGGGAATCCGCATCTGGGATTGGGCGGCCTACAACAACGACCCGGTCAAGAGCGTGCAAAAGCTGCTCGGCCACGATAGCGACGTCACGAGCGTCGCCTTCCATCCCAATGGGCAGATGCTCGCATCCGGCAGCCATGATCGCACCATCAAGTTGTGGAACCTGGCGACCGGGCAGGCCGACAAGACGCTCAACGGACACGAAGACCTAGTTGAATCGATCGCGTTTCATCCATCGGGAAGAATGCTTGTCTCGGGCGGCGGACGCGCGAGTCAGCGCGGCGAGGTGCTGCTCTGGGAGGTGGATACGGGGAAGGTTCTTCTGTCGCATTACGGTCTGTCGGACCGGATTCTGAACGTGGGCATGAGCCGGGACGGCAAGGTGGCCGCCGTCAGCGCCGACGGCATATTGCGCATCTGGAACCAGAATCGCTCCAGTGAGGAACTGGTTTTCCGCGCCGATCCGCAGGCGGTCAACGGCGTCGCCTTCGCCCCCGATGGATTTTCGCTGGCGTCCGCGGGACGTTCGGGCCGCGTCAGCCTGTGGAACAGCTCGGCCGGTTCGGAAACGCTGTCACTGCCCGCGCCGGGGAATGTGAAAACGGTCGCCTTCAGCCCGACGAGTCGATTCCTCGCCGCTTCGGGCGCCGGCGAGGTGCGCTTGTGGAATCTCGATGATCCCGAACACCCTCTCGCCTTCAGAGGACACACAGGCGGCGTCTTCGGTCTAGCATTCTCTTCCGACGGGCATCTCCTGGCATCCGGCGGCGAGGATCGCACGGTCCGCGTCGTCGATCTGCGCCACACCGAGCGCGATCCTGTCGTCGTCATTGACCACACCGCCAGCATTCACGCCGTCGCCTTCCGCCCCAACGCCCCGATGATCGCCACCGCTGGCGAGGATGAAACGATCCGCCTGCACGATCCGTCCACCGGCAAGCTTATCCAGGAGTTGCGCGGCCACACCAACGGCATTTCTTGCCTCGCCTTCAGCCCCGACGGCAAATGGCTTGCCTCCGGCGGCTTCGACAAAACCATCCGCCTCTGGGACCTCAACACCGGCAAAAGCTTCAAGCTCGAAGGGCATACCGGCACCGTCAACGCCGTCGCCTTCAACCACGACGGCACGGCCCTCGCCTCGGCCTCAAGCGACAAGACGATCCGCTTCTGGGACCCAAGCGAACGCACCGAGACGTTCAAGCTCGAGGGCGCGCCGGGCTCCGTGCAATCGCTCGCCTGGCACCCGCGCGGCCGTCGCCTGGTGAGCATCGCGCAAGACCGCATGATTCGCCTGTGGGACATCGTGACGCGGCAAGAGATTCTCGAATTCGAGGAGCACATCGGCGCGTTGCGTTGCGTGACCTTTAGCGCCGACGGCCGATCGCTGGCCGCCGCCGGCCCGGGTGTGGTGCGCATCTGGCAAGCGTCCAGCGAAATGCTGCGAGAAGAAAAATAGCCAATCGCTATGGTTCGGATTTCAGCTCGAAATTGGCATTGGTGGCGCCCCCGGCCGGAACATCGAACCTCAGAGTACTCCTGGCGTTGTATTCCGCGGGGACGATCCTTTTGGCGAATTTCATGTCGGAGCCGCTCGACGGGACCGATCCGTCGTGCCCTTCGTAAGCAGTGATGGTGACCTTGTGCTGGCCGACGATGGCGCCAATGGCGCGGCCCTCTTTCATCAGCGTCAGCGTGAACTCCCCGTTTTTGTCGGTTTTTCCCTGCGATCCGTCACCGGGATTCGGATCGTCCGAGATAGGTTGGAAAATAATCGTGGCATTGGCGAGAGGCTTCCCGTCGAGTGTGATGCGCCCTGACACCGGGGCGAGGCTCTGCCCGCAACCGGCGACAAGAAGAAGTAGGATGACGGTTGCGATACGGGTGAGCATGATGATCGACTCGGAAAGGGGGGAGCAGCTCACAGGCCGCTCACATCGACGAACTCATTGCCGCGGATTGTGGACAGTCCCTGGTAGTTGGCGGTGCCGATGGATTGCTGGACGAAGCGGACGGTGCCGTCGGCGAAGCAGAAGTTGCCGCCGCCGGGGTGGAAGCTGTGGAAGGAATAGCGGTTGGGCCAGTCGGAGAAGTTACTGCCGGCGTCGGGGTAGTTGAGCGGGATGGCGCAGGTGGCGTTGGTGTAATTGGGATAGGGCCAGCCACCGCAATGTTCGTCGATGCTGTGCGAGCTTTCGCCGATCATGAAGGTGTTGCTGGCGCCGTCGGTGATGCCCTGGAGGGTGAGCTTGCGATTGCCGTCGGTGCGGTAGAAGATGCCGTTGCCATGATCGAGGCCGTCTTCGGGATTGACGCCGGGCGGCGCATTGGGATCGGAGACGGGAAAGTTGGTGGTGAAGTCGGAGCCGCTGTTGTAACCCCAATTGGAGCCGCTGCAACCTTTGTAGTTGGTCAGGCCCATGGTGATGCCATTGATGTTGGGCCAGGTGGAATCGGTGCCGCTGCCGCTGGAGTTGTCGGACGGACAGCGCAGGACCGGGATGACGGCGGCCATGCCGGCTTCGGCGCTCGCCATTGTGCCGTTGGGAATGTTGTATTCGGTGGCCAGCGATCCTTGCTCGATGTACGGCAGAATACGGGCGATCCACGACCAGATGGTAGGCCCGGCCGCCTCGCTGTCGGCGGCCCAGTTAAATTGAATGTAAGTCGCGTTGGGCGGAATCCGCTTATAGGCGTCATGGTAGGAATGGACCGCGAGGCCAAGTTGCTTGAGGTTGTTGACGCACTGGGTCCGCGCCGCAGCCGCGCGGACCTTCTGCACCGCGGGGACCAACAAAGCGATCAGGATGGCGATAACGGCGATGACGACCAGCAACTCGATCAGCGTGAAGCCAGGCCGGCCTTTCGGGCGCAACATGAGGTTCCCCTTGAAGCGCGACACCACGAATCAAGCACGATTGAAATTCGCACCGTCATCGTACGGCCAAAGGTGAGGCAGAGTCAATCATTTATTGCCCGGACGAGTGAGTTTTCAGAACTGACGGCGCGCCGCCTTGGGCATCACGCATAGAAAAGCAATTCCTCGGTCGCCGGATTGCGGTGCGGGCCACGCTGCTCGATGCCGAACAAGGCGCGGTGTTCTTTCTCGAACAGCTCGATGTGCTGGTGCATCATCTCGCTCGCCAGCTGCGCGATCAAATACGGCTTGCCGTGGTGCAGGAAATCGTGGTGCGCAGGAGGAATTCCTCGGCGTCCTGATCGAACTTCGTTTGCAATCGTTCCAGGGCCAGCGCGAGCTTGTTGCGGTCCTTCTCTTTGCCCTGGGCCAGCTTGATAAGCTCTTGCGTGCGTTCTTGAATGGTCGGCGTGCTTTCGCCAAGCGCGGCCGGCAATTCGCCGATCATGCAGATCGGGAAGTGAACGGCGATCTTCGGCGTGCCGAAGGCGATCCAGGCGATCATCGGCGTCTCGGCGTGATGCAGATTGACCAGAAAACTGCCGGCGAGCGACTCGGCCGCCGGCAGCAAGTCCCGGCTCGCGGCGTAATGATCGCTCAGCATGTGCCTCAAGAAAAGCAGATCGATCGCTCCTTGCTGTTGCGCCAGCGCCAGGCTGGCCCGGCCCCAGCGCTTCTGCGCCGACTTGCTCGCTGCTTTGGGCCAGGCAGCGGACGAAATCGATCTTGCTGCCGTCGTCGGTCCACCAGCCGCGCTCGAGGACGAAATCGGCCAGACCGGGGGCCAATTTCGCCAATCTTGCCGAATCATGGCCGCATCCGTGACGACGCGCGTATGGCCGCACTCCAAAAGCGCCCAATGCCGGCCACAGGTTTCGAGCACGAAGGCTTCCCGGGCATCGGCGATCAGGAAGATGTGATCGCCGCCGCCGTCGCGCGGGCCGAATCGTTCGAGCAAATCGGTCAAGACTTCGACGGCCAACAGGGCGGTACGGCTGCGTTCTAGCGTGAGGCGAACCAGATCGGCGCCGGCCAGGGGAGCCGGGTCGGCCGACAGCCGGCTGTGCCAGCCGGTGACGCCAACTGCAACGCCGTGCTCGTTCACCCCGTGCACGAAGCCCCATTGCCCCGCCGACTGGAGGCCCAGTGCCGAGAAGGTTTGCCGAACTTGCGGTATGTTCACGCCGCCCAAAGGGATCGTCGCCCCGGCATCGTGCATTTGGCCCGGCGCCATCTGCACCACGTGGCGCTGATCCGCCATCGCGTAATGATTCAGGCCGAACAACGTGGTTCCGTCGGCGGATGCATCTTTCAACGCCACCAGCATATCGCTTCCCATGTGTTTCCTCCAGCTTCATCGATCACGGGTTTCTCGTCCCTGAACAGCGAACGGGCTTGCCAACGAGATTAACGATTAAACTAGACAGTGCGGACGTGTCGAAAACTCCATCTACCATTATTTCATCAGCGTCAATGGGATTACAATAGAATAATTCCTATTTCTCGAAAATATCTTACAGACCTCCCAGCTTATCCGAGCGCCACGTGGAACTCACACGCTCACGATCACCCTCTCGGAATTCCCGCTTGGCAGGTCGAGCAGCAAAAATGTGCATACGGCGACGCGCTGAAGCGCTCCCGGATTGATGACGCGCGTTTTCCCGGTGAGGTGTTCGCGGGCGACATGCGTGTGGCCATGGAACAGAAAATCGAATGCATCGGCGTGTTCGAGTTCGTGCAGCAGGTGGGAATCGTCGCCGTGAACCAAGGCGAGCGTCTTCCCGGCCAGTTCGAGTTGGCCCCAGGCGCCGTGCAGCGTTGCGCCGATGTCGGCGATGGCGCGCTCGATGCCGTCGCGATCGAAATCGGTATTGCCGAAGACGAAGTGGGTGTGGGACGGAAAGAGGCGGACGGCGGCAGCGTCCTGGATGTCGCCGCAATGGAGAATCAGTTCGACGCCGCGCTCGGCCATGATTTGCAACGCGGCCGAGATCGAGACCGTTCGGCTATGGGTGTCGCTGATGACGGCGATGCGCACGACAGATAAACTCCATTGACCGATTGCAACGTGGAAGCTTGCTTGGCGGTTTCGCGCACAAAAAAACCACGGGTCGCTGGTGCCGCACACGATTCGGCGAAGAAGGCACATGTGCGAAACCGCCAAGCGAGCTTTCATTTTGCGACCATTGGGTTATTGTTGAAATTACGGCGCGCGCTTGCCTCGGTCCAATCGATTTGCGCAGATGATCTGGCCCATGTCCGCGAATTGTCTATGATGGAAGCAGGCTTCGTGAAAATAATCACAAAGTCCGCGGGAGGCCGCCGATGCAAGAACGGGCGTTCGAGCTCAGCGATTATTACCCCATCTTCGCTTACCTGGTGCTTCTGATCGCGTTCGCGGTCGGCATGCTCATCATCGCGCATACGCTGGGGCCTCGCAGCAACACCAAGGCCAAACAGACCACTTACGAATCGGGCATGGACCCAATCGGCGACGCCCGGCAGCGCTTCGATATCAAGTTCTATCTCGTCGCCATCATGTTCCTGGTGTTCGACGTTGAGTTGCTTTTCTTGTATCCCTGGGCGGTCGTGGCTTATGAAACCAACTCGGACGACAACCGGGTTTGGCCGGCCGAGTTGCAGCTGCCCGTGTTCCTATGCGTAATGACCTTCATCGCCCTTTTGCTGCTGGCGTACCTTTACGACTGGAAGAAGGGAGTCTTCAAATGGCGCTAGCGATCCCCGATGTCATGCTGGCCCGGCTCGATCCCCTGGCCAACTGGGTGCGCTCCAACAGCCTTTGGCCGATGCCGTTCGCCACCGCGTGCTGCGGCATCGAGTTGATGGCGACCGGGGCGTCCAAGCACGACATCGCCCGCTTCGGCGCCGAAGTGATGCGATTCAGTCCCCGGCAATGCGATTTGATGATCGTCGCGGGGCGGGTGGCGATGAAGATGCTGCCGGTGTTGCAACGCATTTGGCAGCAGATGCCGGAGCCGAAATGGTGCATCTCGATGGGGGCGTGCGCATCGAGCGGAGGCGTGTTTGACACCTACGCGGTGGTGCAGGGAATTGACCGCTTCATGCCGGTGGACATGTACGTGCCGGGCTGTCCGCCGCGGCCAGAGCAGTTGATTCAATCGATCATTGATTTGCAGGCGAAGATCAAGCAAACGGGCACGCTGGAGGGCAGCGAGTTCGGCAAGCGCACGGTGCACATGGGGCCGCTGGAAAACGCGGCTTTGCCGGCCGACGTGATCACGGCGCCCGGCGACTACACGAAGTCGCAGCGTATCAGCTTGAATTGACCCCAAGCCCCACCATCAGCGCAGCGTTGGTGGGGGTCGTCTTTGCAAACACTATCCCCACCAACGCTGCGCTGATGGTGGGGCTTGGGATGGGATTTATGCCATTCGACACCATCATCACCGCGATCAAGGCGAAGTTCGCCGATATCGCCACCAGCGAATTCCGCGATAATCGCCGCGTCGTCGCCAAGCCGACCCAGCTCTTCGCCGTCCTGCAATCCCTCAAGAACGAGCACGGCTTCGACATGCTGTTCGAATTGACGGCGGCCGATTACCTGAAATATCCAAACGCCGTCGATCGCTTTGGCGTCGTCTACGGCTTGCTCAACATGGCGAGCGGCGAACGTATTTATGTCAAGACCTGGCTGAACGAGCCGGACTTGACGCTGCCATCGGCGTTTCCGCTGTGGAAAGGGGCGGACTGGCTGGAGCGCGAGGTGTACGATATGTACGGCATCGAGTTCGCGGGGCATCCCGATTTGCGCCGCATCCTGATGCCGGAAGCGTTCACGAGTTATCCGTTGCGGAAGGATTATCCGCTGCGTGGCCGGGGAGAGCGGCACAATTTCCCGGTGCTGACGCGCGCGGAAAGTTGACGCCCAAGCCCCACCATAAGCGCAGCATTGGTGGGGGTCGTCTTTGCAAACACTACCCCCACCAATGCTGCGCTTATGGTGGGGCTTGCTGGAAAAATATGCCTCTGGAAGCGTTGCAAACCGTGGACGGCGCTGAACAGGATTACCTATGGACCCTCAATTTCGGTCCGCAGCATCCCGCCACGCACACCACCCTGCGCCTCGTCCTCACCCTCGACGGCGAAACCGTCATCAAGGCGGTCCCCGATATCGGCTATCTGCACTCGGGATTCGAGAAGCTCGGCGAGGATCTCGACTTCAACCAATACGTCACCATCGTTGATCGCATGAATTACATCTCGCCGATCAACAACGAGATTGCCTGGCATCACGTGGTCGAAGAGCTGATGGGCATCGAATTGACGCCGCGGTGCAAATACATCCGCACGATCCTGGCCGAGTTGAGCCGAATCAGCGATCACTTGCTGTGCACCGGGGCGGCGGCGCTCGATCTGGGTGCCTTCACCGCGTTCCTCTACGGCTTCTATCAGCGCGAAATCCTCTACGACATCTTCGAGACGATTTCCGGCCAGCGCTTTCATCCGAGCTACACGCGCGTCGGCGGGCTCTTGTTCGATGTCAAAGACGACTTCGTTCGCAAGGTGCGGGCCTTCGTCAAGGATTTTCCGAAGACACACGCCGACATGTGCCGGCTCTTGAATCGCAATCGCATTTTCATCGAGCGCACGCAGGGCATCGGCGTCTTGTCGAAAGAGATGGCGATCGACCTGGGCTGCACCGGCCCGGTCGCGCGGGCCTCCGGCGTGGTGCGCGACCTGCGCAAGGATGAACCGAAGTTGGCGTATCCCGATCTGCAAAGCGCGTTCAAGGTCGTGTGCATGGAGGACGGCGATTGCTATGCCCGCTACCTCGTGCGCATGGAGGAGATGCTGGAGAGCTTGAAGATCGTGGACGCGGCCATCGAGAACCTGCCGGCCGGGCCGGTGAATGTGGATGTCGAAAGCAAGGCGGTGTTCCCGGATCAGCACGCGGTGTATCGCTCGATCGAGAGCATGATCCAGCAATTCGAGCTGGTGATGCCGAACCGCCAATGGACGCCGCCGGTTGATGAGGTTTACGGCGCGGTCGAATCGCCCAACGGCGAATTGGGTTTTTACATCGTCAGCGACGGCACCGGCTCGGCGTATCGCGCCCGCACTCGCCCACCGTCGTATATCCACTTCGCGGTGTTTCCGTATTTGATCGAGGGGCACCAGCTCAGCGACGTGGTGGCGGTATTGGGGAGCTTGAATATCATCGCGGCGGAGTTGGATCGTTAAACGCAAGCCCCAGGATAAGCGCAGCGTTCCTGGGGGTTCGGGCAGGCAATATGGCGTACTTATCCGAAGAACTCCGGCAACAGATCCTGGCGTACATCCCGCGCTATCCGTCCAATCAGGCGGTGACGTTACCGGCGTTGCATATCGTTCATGACGCCATGCGCTGCGTCTCGCATGAGGCGATTCGCGAGATTGCCGACATGCTCGATCTCAGTCCGGCGCAGGTGCACGATACGATGACGTTCTACCAGTTCTTCCGCGAGGAAAACGCTCCGCTCGGCAAGACCAGGCTCTGGGTGTGCCGAAGCCTGGCGTGCGGCCTGCGCGGCGGCGAGGAACTGCTGGAGACCTTTTGCGAAAAGCTGCACGTCGAACCCGGCGGCACAACGAAAGACGGCAAGATCACGCTCGAATTCGCGGAGTGTTTAGGGGCATGCGAAGGAGCGCCGGCGGTAATGGTCAACGACGAGCATCGGCACTGCCTGACGGCGGAGAAAGTGGACGCGCTGATTGCGGAGTTATCGTGATCGTTTACGTTTAGCGTTTGCGCAAGGCCACGCAGCCGCGGCATCCTGCGAACGCTAAACGGGGAAATTGCAATGGCCGACTTCGAACCGATTCTCCTGAAACGCATCAATGCCAAGGCCGATCCCGGTCTCGCCGCCTATCGCGCTGACGGCGGCTACTCCGCGTTGACGAAAGCGCTCAACGAGATGACCCCCGTGCAGGTCATCGATATCGTCAAGAATTCCGGGTTGCGTGGCCGCGGCGGCGCTGGCTTCCCGTGCGGCGTCAAGTGGACGTTTCTGCCGAAGGACCATCCGGGGCCGATTTACCTGTGCGTCAATGCCGACGAATCGGAGCCGTGCACGTTCAACAACCGCATCCTGATGGAACTCGACCCGCATCAGGTGCTCGAAGGCATCTTGCTTGCGTGCTATGCGACGCGGGCCAGCGTCGCCTATGTCTACATCCGCTATGAATATGGCGCCGCCTATCGCGCCATGCAGAAGGCGATTGATGAGCTGTACGCCGCCAAGATGCTCGGCAAGAACATCCAACTCCCCTCTCTCCCCGCCGGGGGAGAGGGGCCGGGGGTAAGGGGGCAACCTTTCTCGCTCGATGTCTACATGCACCGCGGCGCCGGCGCGTACATCTGCGGCGAAGAGACGGGGCTGATCGAATCGCTCGAAGGCAAGCGCGGTTGGCCGCGGATCAAGCCGCCGTTTCCCGCGGTCGAGGGGGCGTTTCGCAAGCCGACCGTCGTCAACAATATCGAGACGCTGGCATGCGTGACGCACATCGTCAATAAGGGGGCCGACTGGTTCAAGTCGATCGGCATTCCGCCCGATCCGAAGAACCCGCGCGACGCCGGCAGCTATGG
Source organism: uncultured Planctomycetota bacterium (assembly GCA_963767835.1). GTDB lineage: Bacteria > Planctomycetota > Planctomycetia > Gemmatales > Gemmataceae > SIAQ01. The sequence continues at coordinate 108,382 of CAVYFY010000023.1, read as the reverse complement.
GCCGAAACTCTATTGCATCAGCGGGCACGTCAATCACCCGTGCTGCGTCGAATTGCCGCTCGGCATCAGCGTGCGCGAGTTGGTGGACAAATACGGCGGCGGCGTCTGGAAGGGTCGCAAAGCGAAAGGCTGCATCCCCGGCGGCATCTCGATGGGCATCATGACCGAAAAAGAATTCGACACGCCGCTCGATTTCAACGGCCCCGGCAAGGTCGGCTGCCTCGGTCTGGGCACCGCCGCCGTCACCATTTTCGACGAGACGACCAGCATCGTTGATGTTCTCTATAATATCTGCCGGTTCTTCGCTCACGAATCGTGCGGCCAATGCACGCCGTGCCGGGAAGGGACCGGCTGGATGATGAAGATCATGGACCGCATGCGGCGCGGGCACGGACGCAAGGAAGATCTCGACATCCTTGACGAGGTGGCGAAGAACATCGGCATTATGCCGGGCACGACGATTTGCGGCCTGGCGGACGGCGCCGGCTGGCCGATCAAGAATGCGATTGCCAAATTCCGTCCGGAGCTGGAAGATTACATCAAGAGCGGCCAGAAGACGAAAATGAACTTGGCCCTTGTTGGGGCACATTGATCAGATTGCCTTCGTTTAGCGTTCGCATGGCGCCATGCGAACGCTAAACGGGGCATGCGGAGTTTACCATGACAATTCGCATCACCTGTCCGGGTTGTCAAAGCGCGTTGGCGCTCAGCGACGCCATGCGCGGCAAGAAGGTCCGCTGCAAAGCGTGCGCGAAGGTGCTCAGCATCCCGGCCGCCGGCAAGGCGAAATCGCTCGCCGAAGCCAATGATGTGGAAGAAGCGGCGATCCAGGATCAGCCCAGGCTGAAAGCGAGCAAGGCGTCCGCGCCCGTTGAAGATGATGAGGATCGGCCCGCGAAGAAAAAGAAGAAAAAGAGCAAGCAAGGCCCCAGCATGCTGCTCATCGGCGGGGCGGCGGCCGCTGTCGTGGTGCTACTTGTGGTCGGCGGCGTGTCGGCGTTTATCCTGCTCCGGGACAAACCGGACCGGAAGGACAAGGAAGACAAGCAGGCCATAATCGCCGCCCGGGACGTGGAAGCAAAAAAGAAGCCCAAGAACCAGAACCAACCCCCGCCCCAAGGCGACAACGGCCCCGTTCGCGTCATCCCGAAAATTGAGGACGGCAATCCCGCGAAGAAGGGCGGCTTCATCGGCGGCATCCGCGCCGCCGGCTACGTCACCGAGCGCAAGAACGAGCTCGGTCAGATCGGCAAGGCGTTCAATCAGTTCGCCATCGAATACAAGCTCAATGCCCGCACTCAGGACGCTTTTCTTGAGTACATCAAGACATTCGGGCCGATCCGCGATTCCGTGCGAGATGGTTTTTACGTCGTCAACATGAAGGCCGAGCCGTTGTCGAGCAGTAGCATCATTGCCTACGAACACGACAAATACGAAGGGCAGGGCTACCTTTGCGTCCGCGGGGACTGCAGCGTGGACCACGTGTCGGAAGCCGATTGGAAGGCCGCCCTGGGGAAGTAAGGCGTCGAATCGCCGTGAGAGCAACACCATGAATCGCAAGCTGCTGATCGTAATGATGCTGACCGCCGTCCTGGCGGGCGAAGGCTGCCGGCGCTCCGGCGGCGGGAAGAAGGATCCGATCCTGGTGCCGTCGGAAAAGGACTATCTTTACAGCGGCAATCTGAAAGGCTCGAGCGATCCCGTATCGATGGAGGAAATGGGTAACCGTCTCAAGCCGCCCAAAAAGCTTGAGGTGGACCCTAACAAGCTTGACCATGCGAAGACGACCAAGAAAGGAATTCCCCTCGTCAAATATCCGCCCGAGTTTTACGACTACAACGTTCAAGTCATGTGGCCAATCGTCCAGGGCGAGGCTTTCCAAAAAGCACAGCAAAAATTACAGAAAGACATTGAGGACTCCAAAAAGACGGAGGAGGATGAGCAGCGGCTTGATGATACGGAGGAATTGCGGAAACTGTTTCTGATTTTCCGCGGGCAGCGCGACAGCGGTGATGCCGGACCCCGGGGAGACGAGTCGCAAACGCGAGGCCGATTTCTGTCCTACCTGCGACGCAAGGAGAAATACTCGATCTACGAGCAAATGGCTGCCGGAGCGATGGAGGTGACGTTCTTCTATTCGGATGCAAACGCCAATGACATCGTGTGCAGGCATAAAACCCCTCAAGGCAAGCAAGGATTTCCCGTCTTTCAATACGGCCAGTTTCCCGACCCGCCCAACTTTAAGCAGCCTCCCGTTTTAATGGCGCAAGAGGTATACGATGGCGCGCTCCGCCTTCAGGAATTGAAATTCGTCTGGAACCGCGTCTGGGAATATGCCCGGCCGCAATACATGGCCGATAAAGACAGCGCGGCGCCGCAGGATCGCCTTGAATATTTGAGGATCATCAGTTTCCCGCCGCCCGCCTCAATCGAGGCCGTCGGGAGGGCGTTCCAAGGGAAGTATGCCAAAAATCCGCCGGGCAGCCGCAGCTACGCGGACTTCATCAGCTACCTCAAGGAAAACCAACCGAACGAAATCTGGAAAGCGATCGAGGCAGGCAAAATCCGCGTCAATCCGGACGCCGACTTTAGAGACGCGAATGCAGTAATCGTCGCGCACGGCACACCCGATTCGAAGACGAAGCTCCACGTGATGATGAACGCGAACGGCCTGGCCTTTCCCGGCGATGGCGCGGCGTTCCAGAGGAATTTTCCCGACCGGAAGAAGTAACGCCCGACTCGTTCAATTCAATAAGGAAGTGGTACAACCTGGCATGGCTGTCATCTATATCAACGACACCGCGGTGGACATCGGCAACGAGCGGCTGAACCTGATCCAGGCGGCGCAGAAAGCCGGCGTGTTCATCCCGCGCTATTGCTGGCATCCGGCGCTCACGGTGGTCGCCAGCTGCCGCATGTGCCTGGTGGAGGCGGGCGAGAAGAAGCCCGACGGCACGGTGACGATGCAGCCGCGCGTCGTGCCCGCCTGCCAAACGCCGGCCAAGGACGGCACCGTCTGCATCACCAATAGCGCCAAAGCCAAGGCCGCGCAAGCCCAAACGCTCGAAGGCATCTTGCTCAACCATCCGCTCGATTGCCCCGTCTGCGACAAGGCCGGCGAATGCATGCTGCAGGATTTCAGCTACCGCTATGGCCATGCGACGAGCCGAATGATCGACCCGAAGAACACGCCGCCTAACAAACCCGACATCGGCGAGCATATTTCGCTCTTCACCGACCGCTGCATCATGTGCTCGCGCTGTGTCCGCTTCACCCGCGAGATCGCCGGCAGCGCCGAATTGGAAGTCGTCAATCGCGGGCACCACAGCGAAATCGACATCTTCCCCGGCGATCCGGTCAACAACAAGCTGGCGGGCAACGTCGTCGATCTCTGCCCGGTCGGAGGCGCTGGCGAACAAGGACTTCCTCTACAAGCAGCGGGTCTGGTTTTTGAAATCGCAAGCGAGCGTGTGCGCCGGCTGCTCGACGGGTTGCAGCATCGATGTCGATCACAACAAGGACATCGTCTACCGCATTCGCCCGCGCGAGAATCCGCAAGCGCAAGGCTATTTCATCTGCGACGAGGGCCGTTTCGATTACGCCTACGTCAACGGCAAGGATCGCTTGCAGCAGCCACTGGTGGGGCAGACATTCCTGTCTGCCGAAGCGCCGGCGGGCGCTTCCGGCAGGCTGGAAAGCCTGCCCCACGTCCCCACCGCATGGGAATCGGCGATCCAGCTCTTGCGCGGCGAGCTGAATAAGGCTGGCAGCGCAATCGCCGCCGCGATTTCGCCGATGCTCACCGTCGAGGAAGCGTACTTGTTAGCGAAATTCATCAAGGGGCTGTCGGCCGAGGCGAAGCTGTATCTCGGCTGGATCCCGACGGTCGGCGCCGACGAGCATTTCCCGCAGGATCGCAAGGGCAAGCCGATCGGCCCGGTCAAGTTCACGATCCGCGCCGAGAAATGCCCTAACCGCCGCGGCGTCGAGGAAGTGCTCAAGCATTTCCAGGGCGAGTTGCTCGGCTTCGACCGCCTTTTGGCCGACGCCGGCGATCTCAAGGCGCTTTACCTGACCGCCGGCTATCCGCCGCGCTTGAAGCCGTGGACCGATGCGAAAGTCGTTGAGACGCTGGCGAAAGTCCCGTTATTGATCGTGCAAGATCTCGCGCTGTCGCCGATCGCAGCGGCTGCTCGATTCGTGATGCCGTCGGCGAGCTTCGCGGAAAAGGATGGCTGCTTCGTCAACCACGCCGGCCTGGCGCAGCAGATTCACTGGGCGGTCCGGCCGGGGACGCTGGGCCGAACCGACGGGCAGATTTTCCTTTATCTCCTGGAGCGGCGCGGCTTGATCCAGGCGTCGGCAATCCGGCAGGAATTGGCGAGCGAGATTCCGTTCTTCGCTCCGCTGGCGGGCGAGATCGGCGATCATGGCGTGAAATTGGGCTCGAATGCAAAATGAATTTATCCACCATCATCACGATCGTCGCTGTTTTCTGCGCCTTGCAAGGGCTCGCCGGCGGACTGGTTTACGTCGAGCGCAAAATCTGCGCCTTCATGCAGAATCGCTATGGCCCCAATCGCGTCGGGCCGATGGGCCTGTTGCAAGTCCTTGCCGACGGCCTCAAGTTCATCATGAAGGAAGAATTCGTTCCGAATTACGCCGATCGCGTGTTGTTCATCGTCGCCCCTTCCATCGGCCTGGTCGCCGCCATGCTGTCGTTCGCGGTCGTCCCGTTCGGCCCGACCGGCAACCCCGCTGATACCGCCGACTACATGACGCACTATCAATTCATCATCGCCAAGAACATCGATATCGGCATCCTGTTCATCTTCGCCGTGTCGAGCCTGACGGTTTACGGCATCATCCTGGGGGGCTGGGCATCGAACAATAAATACAGCTTGCTGGGCGGCCTGCGCTCCAGCGCTCAGATCATCAGCTACGAAATCCCGCTCGGCCTGTCGATCATCGGCGTCGTCCTGATCTCCGGCTCGCTCAACCTCGAGCGGATCATCTGGCATCAAGCGGACGGCCTCAGTTCGTGGAACATCTGGACGCAGCCATTGGCGTTCCTCTTGTTCATGGTGAGCGCATTTGCCGAGTGCAATCGATTGCCGTTCGATTTGCCTGAGACGGAGCAGGAACTGGTGGGTGGCTATCACACCGAGTACAACGGCATGAAGCTGGCGTTCTTTTTCCTGGGCGAATACACGCACATGGTGACGACCAGCTTCCTGATGGTGATCCTCTTCTTCGGCGGCTGGCATTTTCCCGTATATCGCGGAAAAGGACTCGCCGTGGATTTTGACGTTGCTCGTATTCGTGGTGAAGATGTCGCTGTTCATTATTTTTTACATGCTGGTCCGCTGGACGATCCCGCGGTTTCGCTATGACCAATTGATGTCGCTGGCATGGAAGGTGTTCATCCCGATGGCCCTGGCGAACTTGGTCGCGGTGATGATCGTGAAAGAATTTCTGCCTCATCAATTGTGGTGGATTCTGCCATGCGTGTCGGCGGCGATCGTGTTGGCGGCGGGTTTGATCGCGATCCAGCCGCCGACGCCCGTGCGCAAGCCCGCGGCGCTATGAGGGGTTGCGGCTTAGCGCTCGCCTGGCGCCACGCGGCGCTAGGCCGCCAGCGGCAAACAGAGGAGATTTCAATGCCAATCGCCGAATCGGAAATTCGCTGGGTCAAGCCCCCCAAGATGGGCCTCTTGGATCGGCTCTATTTCCCGGCCATCGCGGGCGGACTCGGCACTACGATCAAGCACATGTTCCAGCCGAAGGTGACGCAGCAGTTTCCGGAGCAACGACCCGACCTGCCGGCCAACTATCGCGGGCTGCATCGGCTCAACCGCGACGCTGACGGCCGGGTCAAGTGCGTGGCTTGCTACATGTGCTCGACGGCGTGTCCGGCCCATTGCATCGACATCGTGGCCGCCCCGTCGCCATGGCCGGACCGCGAGAAATATCCGGAGATGTTCGTCATCGATGAGTTGCGCTGCATCTACTGCGGCATGTGCGAGCAGGCTTGCCCGTGCGACGCGATTGAATTGACGTCGATGTTCGACCTGACGGGGCTGTCCCGCGAGGAGATGATGTTCGACAAGGAAAAGCTATTGAGTGTGTTCGATCAATCGGTTGCCATGGGCAAAGACCCGATTCGCACGAAGGCCGGCGCCCTGAGCTGCTCGTCGGAGCCGATCGTGAATTGACACGCGTGGAGCGGTGCGGGCGTCAAGAAGGAAACCACGAATGCAATTTTTGTTCGCCGATAACGAATCCGGGCCGACGCTGATGGCGTTTCTGCGCGAGAGCTGGCTTTTGCTCGTGCCGCCGGTGCTCGGATTTGGAGCGATCTATCTGCGTTTTCCCAAGGCGCGGCGGGCCAGGCCAATTTGGGGCGGCGTGCTGGCGGCGCTGGCGATGATCGTTGGGGCGGCGGTTTTCCTGCGCATCGATGCGCGCTGGGAAGAATCGATCCTGTTTTACGCCTTCGCCGGCCTGGCGGTCGCCGCAGGCGTCATGATGATCACGCAGAGCAATCCGGTGCACGCGGCACTGTCGTTCGCGCTTGTGGTGCTAAGCACGTGCGGGCTGTTCCTGCTTCTCGCGGCCCCGTTTCTGATGGCGGCGACAATCATCGTCTACGCGGGCGCCATCGTCGTGACGTTTCTTTTCGTCATCATGCTCGCCCAGCAGGAAGGCGTGTCCAATGCCGACCAGCGTTCGCGCGAGCCGTTCCTTGCCAGCCTGGCGGGCTGCATCCTCCTGGCGGCGCTCTTGTGCGTGTTGGAAAGGAATTACCGCCATCCCGCCGGCGAGCGCCAAATCCTCGACAGCATCGTGAGCGATCTGGCGGTCCTCAAGGACGCCAAGGACGATGCTGACATCAAGAATGTGCTGGGTGATCCGAAGAAAGCGGAGATGTTCAAGAAAACTCGCCCGCTGGTCGAAAACTTGCAGAAGCATTTCCACGATCCGAAGATTGAAGACGAAAGCATCAATTTGCAACAGGCCTGGCAGCGGATGAACGTGGAGGAGGTCAAGAAGAAGGCCGCTCTTTTGCACGCGGCCGTTACGCTGAGCCGTGATCGGCAAGGCAGCCTGGCGCTGGGCGCGCCGCCGGACAAGAACACGCCGAAGCATTTCGAGCCGGGCCAGCTGCCGGCGCGCAACGTGGCCGCTCTTGGGCGCACGCTGTTCACCGATTATCTCGTGCCGGTCGAGTTGGCGGCGACGCTGCTTTTGGTGGCCACGATCGGCGCCATTGCCATTGCCGGGCGGAAGTCGGAGGGCCTGCGATGAGCCCCGCCAACCTGGAGAGCTATCTGATTGTCGGCGCCGTGCTGTTCGTGCTAGGCATGGCCGGGTTCCTGACGCGCCGCAACCTGATCATCATGTTCTTGTCGGCCGAATTGATGCTGCAAGGTGTCGCGGTCAACCTGGTCGCATTTGCCAAATTTCGCGGCGATCTGGGCGGGCAGGTGCTGGTGCTGTTCATCCTGACGGTGGCGGCGTGTGAGGCGGCGATTGCCCTGGCGCTGATCCTGATGCTGTACAAGCGGAAGAAATCGCTCGATGTCAGCCTGTGGCAGGAGTTGCGCGAGCCGGACCAGGAGCCGATCGAGGACGAGGACGCCTTGCCGCCGGCGCCGAAGCCGGAGGAACCAGCGCACTTGATCGAATCAGGCGTCGAACCGGCGCACGCGGAGCCGCAGGAGGTGAGCCATGTCTAGCAAGAAAGTCCTCGTTCCCACGCTCGGCGTGGGAACGCACTGCTTCGCGACGCTCCGGCGTCCCGGACTGGACGCCTCGCAGAATCCAAGATCGCCTTCGCCGAGGCAATTGTTCCAGCGAGCGTGCGACGGATCGCAAACATGGCATGTAGCCCGCGACGCAGGAGCGTCGCGAAGCAGTGCGTTCCCACGCCGAGCGTGGGAACGAGGAGGGGGCGGCCATGTCTAGCGTTTTCTACCTATGGATGATTCCGCTGCTGCCGTTGTTGGGTACGGTGACGATCGCGGCCGTGGGGCGGCGCTGGTTTCCGGAGAAGTGCCACATCCCGTGCATCGCGGGGGCGGTTGGCTCGTGCTTCTTTGCCGTTTTCGCGTTCATTGGTGTCGCCACTGGGAATGGCGAGCCGATTATCGTGGGGCAGGATCTTCCCTGGATCGGCGCGGGCAACTTCACCGCCAATTTTTCGCTGCGTGCCGACGGGCTCACCGCCATTATGCTCGTCATGGTCACCTTCATCGGCTCCTTGATCGCCATTTATTCCGTCGGCTACATGCACGGCGATCCAGGTTATCCGCGCTTCTTCGCGGCGGTCAGCGGGTTTCTCTTTTTCATGGTCGGTCTGGTGCTGGCGAACAACTTCATCCTCCTGTACGGCTGCTGGGAAGGGGTCGGCCTGTGCAGCTACCTCTTGATCGGCTTCTGGTACGCCAAGCCCTCCGCCGCAACGGCGGCGCGCAAGGCGTTCCTCGTCACGCGCCTTGGGGACATCGGCCTATTCATCGGCATCCTGCTCCTCTGGCACTACGGCAGGCACTCGCTCGAATTCGAGGCGGTCTTTGCCGACGCGACCATTTACAGCAACCAGGGAGTGCTGTTCTGGGCATGTTTGTGCTTGTTCTTCGGCGCGGTGGGCAAGTCGGCGCAGTTTCCGCTGCACGTCTGGCTCCCCGATGCGATGGAAGGCCCGTCGCCGGTCAGCGCCCTCATCCATGCCGCCACGATGGTGACCGCCGGCGTCTATCTCGTGGCGCGATGCACCCCTCTCTTCGGCATCGAGCCGAGTGCCCAACTCGTCGTGGCCGGCATCGGCGGATTCACGGCCCTTCTCGCGGCGGCGATTGCCGTCACCCAGACTGACCTGAAGCGCGTGCTCGCCTATTCGACGATCAGCCAGCTCGGCTACATGTTCCTCGCGCTCGGCAGCGGCACAGGAACCGGTGAACACAAGCTCGCGGCCCTCGCGGTAACGGCGGCCATCTTCCACCTGTTCACGCATGCTTTCTTCAAGGCCCTCCTCTTCCTCGGCGCCGGCAGCGTCATGCACGCCATGGGCAATATCAGCGATATGAGGCAATTCAGCGGCCTCAGAAAAGCGCTGCCCATCACGCACTGGACCTTCCTGTGCGGCTGCCTGGCGCTGGCGGGGGTGCCGATATTCTCTGGCTTCTGGAGCAAGGACGAAATCCTGGCGACGAACTACGCTGCCTGGCGCGCCGGGCACGGCTTGATGGCGGGAACCTACTGCCTTTTGTTTTTCAGCGGCATGTTCACGGCCGGGCTGACCGCGTTTTACACCTTCCGCGCGTACTTCAAGACGTTCCACGGCGAAGAGAAATTCCCGGATGGGGTCGAGCATCCGCACGAAGCGCCGCCGGTGATGGCCTGGCCGCTCAGGATTCTCGCCATCGGCGCTCTGGGCGTCGGCCTGGTGCTTGCCTTTCCGCTGATTCATCCATTTGAAACCTTCCTTGAGGCGACCTGGATCAAGCCGCAGTTCGCCGCCGATTTGATTCCCACCGAGGCGCATCACATGAACGTGCCGCTGATGATCGTCAGCAGCGCCATCGCCCTAGCCGGCATCGGCATCGCTTACTGGATGTATGTCAAGCAGCCCTCACTTGCCGGCGACATGGCGAACCGGATGGCGACGATATTTGAACTGTCGCGCAACAAGTTTTTCTTCGACGAACTCTACGAGCTGCTCATCGTCAGGCCAATGATGATCTTCGCGCATGTGTGCCGGATCGTCGATACTTACATTCTCGACGGCCTGGTCGATCTGCTCGGGCAGACGCCCGTGTTCGTGGCCCATTTGGTACGGCCAGCGCAGAACGGCCTGGTGCAATTCTACGCGCTATTGATGGCGCTGGGGCTGGCGGGCTTCGCGATGTCGGTGTTGCTGCGGTGAATTTGGTGTAAGTACGAATGGATGCTTCATGGATTCTGTTTGCCAACTGCTGTTGATCTTGCTCCTGCTGCTCCCAGGTGTGGCGGCGATTGTCGTCGCATGCCTTGGACAAGGTCGCGCGAAACTTGTGCGGCAGATCAGCCTCGGCGCCACCGTCGCCGGCGCTGTCTTCGCCGTCGTGCTCGCCGGCGCATTCCTCGCTGGGCGCGGCGAAACCGGCGAACTCAAGACCTATCAGCCCGCGTTCGTGCCGGGATCGACGGCGGAGCGCAAGCACGAGACGACCTGGAACCTCATCGATTTCGGCGCCGGCCGAGATGCCGCGGCGAAGAATGCCCCCAAGCTCGGCGCCATCCAGTTTTTCATCGGCCTCGACGGCATGAATGTTTGGCTCATCGTGCTGACATCGCTGTTGATGGTGTCCTCGGTGCTGATCTCGTGGAATGCCGTTCAGGAACGCGTCAACGAATTTCACGCCTGGCTTTTGCTGCTGGGCTTCGGCTTGATCGGTGTCTTCCTGGCGTTCGACATCATCCTGTTTTACGTCTTCTTCGAGCTGACCTTGGTGCCGCTCTTTTTTCTGATCGGCATCTGGGGCGGCCCGGAGCGCCGTTACGCGGCGCGGAAGTTCTTCATCTTCACGCTGGCCGGCAGCCTCGTCACCTTTCTCGGCCTGCTCGCGGTGGTGATGATCTGCTACCAGCGCACGCACACGCTAACATTTTCGATCCCGGAGCTCGTGACGACGTTCAGCGATCTCCTGCAAGCCGCTCAGGCCAACGCCGCGGATCGTGAATTCTTCCGTTCGTTTCAGTTCTGGGTGTTTCTGGCGATGATGGTCGGCTTCGCGATCAAGGTGCCGCTCTTTCCGGTGCACACCTGGCTGCCGCTGGCGCACGTCGAAGCGCCGACGGCGGGAAGCGTTCTGTTGGCCGGCGTCTTGCTGAAAATGGGCACCTACGGCTTCCTAAGACTTTGCGTGCCGCTCGCGCCCGATGCGGCCATCACGTTCGGCGCGCCGCTCATCGGCACGCTCTCAGTTATCGCCATCATTTACGGAGCGATGTGCCGCAAGGCGCAGGATGACATCAAGAAGCTCGTCGCCTATTCCTCGGTCAGCCATCTCGGCTTCTGCACGCTCGGCCTGTTCGCGCTCAACAGCACCGGGCTGACGGGGAGCTTGATGCAGATGATCAACCACGGACTGTCCACCGGCGCCCTCTTCTTGATCGTCGGCATGCTTTACGAACGCTACCACACGCGCATGATCGCCGACTACGGCGGCATGGGCTCGAAGCTGAAATCGATTACGTTCTGCATGGTCTTCATCAGCCTGTCGAGCGTCGGTTTGCCAGGGCTGAACGGGTTCGTCGGCGAGTCGCTCGTCTTCTTCGGCATGATCGACGCTCGGCCGGCGCTGGCAATTCTGGGGACTGCGGGCATCATCCTTGGCGCGTGGTACATGATGACGATGCTGCGGCAAGTTTTCTTTGGCGATTTCAAGGAGCCGCACCACGAGGGCCCGGAGGTGACCGACATCACGCCGCGCGAGATCGCCACGCTGGCGCCGATCATGGCGCTCTGCCTTTTGATCGGCGTGTATCCGCAGCCGGTGCTGAATTCGGTGAAGCCGGACATTGACGTTGTGGCGAAGATCTTGGAGAGCCGCAAGACGGTTCTTGCGGAGCAGGGCCGGGGGCCGATCAACCCGCTGGCCCAGATGAAAGAGTGAACCTAGCGATGTCGCATCCCTATGAACACGCCCTGGCTGATCTGTTCACGCTGCTCTTGCCGGAGATGGCGCTGGTGGCGTGCGCGTGCGTCCTGTTCATCGGCGGATTATTCAAGGCCGATCGCAATCTTTGGGGCCGGGTGGCGCTAGCTGGGATTGCCGTCGCCTTGCTGATGCATTTGCTGATCGCGGCGAGTCCGAAATTCGCTGATAACGCCAACGCCGCAGTCGGTGTGCCGCTCTTGTTCGATTCGCTGGCCATGCTGACGCGCGTGCTGGCCCTGGCGGCTGGTGCGGTGTTCTTGCTGTTGGCCTGGCATGATATGCCGGAGAAACAGGCGGCCGATCATCACGCCTGCTTTTTGATCATCATCGCGGGTCTCAGCCTGGTCGGCGCGTCTAACGATCTGGTCACGCTTTTTCTCGCCCTGGAAATGGTCAGCATTCCGACCTATGTCCTGCTGTATTTGCCGCGGCATGACGACGCCGCGCAAGAAGCATCGATCAAGTATTTTCTCTTGAGCATTTTCTCGTCGGCGCTGACGCTTTTCGGGTTCAGCTATCTCTTCGGGCTGACGGGAACGACGAATATCGCTGGCATCCTGCAAGTGCTGTACGGGGCCAATGCCCAGCAGGCCAAGGAAGTTTCCGGGCTGGCGCAGATCGCGATGCTGACCATTGCGGCGGGGCTCGGCTTTCGCATTGCCGCGGTGCCGTTTCATTTTTACGCTCCGGACGTGTTCCAGGGGACTTCGACGAGCGGGGCGGCGTTTTTATCGTACATCCCCAAGATCGCCGGCTTCATCGCCATCCTGCGCGTGTTCGGCTTCGTCGTGCCAGCCGAGGTGAGCATGGGATACCGCCCGCTTGTCGGCATCGCAATTTCCGAGCAGGCGCCGACGCTGTTCTGGTTCCTCGCCGTGTTGACCATGACCGTCGGCAACTTCCTCGCGCTCTTGCAGGACAACCTCAAACGCCTTCTTGCCTATTCCAGCATCGCCAACGCCGGCTACATGCTCGTCGCCCTCGCCAGCGCGTCGTACCTGTCGAAGAGCGATTCCGCGACCAGCGGTGTCGCGGCCATGCTGTTTTATCTCATCGCCTATGGCTTGATGACGTTCGGCCTGTTCGCCGTCATCTTGATGCTGCATCGGCCCGACGCCCGGTGGAGACCGTGGACGATCTGGCGGGCCTGGCGAAAAGCCATCCGAAGATCGCCCTCATGGTCGGGGTGCTGCTCTTGAGCTTCATCGGAATTCCGCTGACGGCGGGCTTCAACGGCAAATTCCTCATCTTCTTCGGGGCCATGACGGTACAAACCCCGGAGGACCGCTGGCTGTACCCGACGCTGGCCTTGATCGGCATGCTCAACGCCGCCGTCGGCGCCTGGTATTATCTGCGAATCCTGAGCGTCATGTACCTGCGCGATGCGGTCAAGCCGATCGAGACGCGCGGCCCCATGACCGGCCTGGCCGCGCTCGCGATCTGCGCCGCGCTGACACTGCTCCTGAGCGTGCCGCCGGGATCAAGTTGGATTCTTACGCGCCGTGCGGCAAACGACATTGCGGCCCGAGCGGAATCAGCCAGCGGCGATGAATGCGGTTCGGCCGTGAACCTAACCATTGGCAACTTACAATTTCAGGTCGCATTCCTTGCGCGTTGCACGTGATCGACGAAGTGCGGCGGCGTGTAATGGCCGACGAGAATGTTGGTGAAACCACCTATTAAATCACTTATTGTCGTCCCCTTCGGCGAGAAACTGCTTAACCTCGGCATTATCCTTGGCTAGCTGCGCCCACAGTTCACGCGTCGGTTGCTTGCCTTTCAAGTCCGCCTTAACCTGGGTGACCGGTGCGCCCGGCCGACGTGTTCGGACGAGGAAAAGCGACCCATCTTCCAATCGAAAATCCTTGCCGTTTATTGTTGCCACCTCAGGCTGTCCGATGTTTATGTCCACGGTCCATTCGACGAACCGGCCATCCTTTGTTCGTACCGAGTTATATGTGGCGGGGTTGCGAGAACCCGCTTGGTTGCCGCAACTGCCTGCACATGAACCGTCATTGGTGAAATCAATGTCGCACCAAACCGCTGCAACAAGCCGACCATCCCGTAGAAAGGTCATCACCCATGTGTTTTCCACCTGCCCGCCGCTCGGAGCGAAAAGTGGGCCGGGAGGCGGGTTTTTTTGGGGGAAGCACCCGGTCAAAGGGGAGCAAGAAATTAACAGCAGCAACGTTATTAGGAACGTATGTTTCATTTCGCTAGCCCGTTATGAACGCAAAGGTACAACGCTCGTGCAATTGTATTGTTAGCCGCGTAGCCTGTTGGCAAGATCTGAAGTTATAGATTGCTAATTGTCAGTTTTAAATGCGGTGGTTCACGCAACGGGAGCGCGTTCCTGCACCCGCCGAATCGATAGCGCATGGCCGGTCGCCGGATCGATCTCGACGATGGCGCCGGACAAACGCGGGTCGCCGCTGGCCACGTCGAATGCCGCCGGCACGAAATCGAGCGCGTGGGCCAGCACCCGATCGACGCGCCGGCCCAGGATGCTCTCATGCGGCCCCGTCATTCCAACATCGCTGATGAACGCGGTTGTGCCCAGAAGATGCTCATCCGCGGTCGGCACGTGCGTGTGCGTTCCCAGCACCGCGCTGACCCGCCCCTTGAGATAATGCCCCATCAAATATTTGTCCGAAGTCGCCTCGGCGTGCATATCGACCAGGATCACTTTCGCCCTGTCGGCAATCTCAGCAAGAACGCGATCGGCCGCGATGAACGGGCAATCGACGGGCCGCATGAAGGTTCGGCCCAACAGGCAAAAGACGGCGACCATTACGCCGTCGCGCGCCGGGGCCAGGAGATAATCGCGGCCCGGCGCCGAGCGCGGGAAATTGGCCGGCTTGCAGATGCGATCCTCGGTTTGCAGCGTTGAAATGATTTCGCTGCGGCGATAGACGTGGTCTCCCATCGTCATGAGATTGACGCCGGCCGTCCGCAGCTGGCGATACTGCTTCGGCGTCAACCCGGAGCCGCTGCAAACATTCTCGGCATTGGCGACGACGAGATCGAGCGAATGGTCGGCCATCAACTTGGGAACAAGTGCGCGAACGGCGTCCACGCCGGGTTGGCCCACGATGTCGCCGATGAACAGGATTTTCATGGGAATTGCCGAACGCCTCGTTCCCTTAGCGTGGAACGCACTGCTTCGCGACGCTCCTGCGTTTCAAACCCCGCGCCTGGTGGGACTGTTATTCCGGCTCTACCACTGCTGGCATTTCGCCAGCGATCACGTGCAAGCCAGGCACCACGTCCGCGACGCAGGAGCGTCGCGAAGCAGTGCGTTCCCACGCCGAGCGTGGGAACGAGGTTAAAGCCGTGAGCGGCGGGAGGTAATCACTTCGCTTTCTTCTCGATCTTGACGCCCTTGCCCTTTTTCTTGGCCAATTCGGCCTTGGCGCGTGCCTCGTCACTCGGAATGTCTTTTTTGTTGGTGGGCCGGACCACGAGGAGTCCGCCGTTGGGGCCGGGGACGGCGCCGCGGACCAGGAGCAAGTTATTTTCCTTATCGACCTTGACGACGTCGAGGTTGCGGACGGTGACCTGGGCGTTGCCGTACTGGCCGGCGGCCTTGTGTCCTTTCTTGGGCCGGCCCGAACCGCGGTTGGAGGCCATCGAGGCGGTGCTGCCGGGCTGGCGATGGACCTTTTTGGCGCCGTGGGCGGCGGGCATGCCCTGGAAATTGTGCCGTTTCATGACGCCGGCGTAGCCGCGCCCCTTGCTGGTGCCGACGACGTCGATGTGCTGGCCTTCCTTGAAGACCTGATCGGCGGTCAGGACCGCGCCGACCTTGATCTCCGCCGCGGGGGCATTGTCGAGGCGAAACTCGCGGATGTAGCGCTGCGGCTCGCAATTCGCTTTTTCCGGAATCTGCACGCCGGCCTGTTTCAAGCCTTCGCGCCGCTTGGAGCTGAACTCCGAGGCGACATGACCACGCTCGGCCCGGATCGCCTTGCGGCGCAGCTTGTCCTTGAAGCCGATCTGCACGGCGTGATACTTGTCGCGCTCGAGGGTGCGCACCTGCAGAACCGGGCAGGGGCCGAGCTCAATGACGGTGACCGGGGCGAGCTTGCCGTCGGCGTCAAAGATTTGCGTCATGCCGACTTTCAATCCGAGCAATCCCAGAGCCATGATTCGATTCCCTTGGGCCAGATGATTGGCTGGCCGAGTATGATGCCGCCGGGCCAAATCCGGCGGAACAGATATTATGCAGCCAGGAGCGTTTTCGTCCAGACGGATTGTTTTCGTCTTGGAATTTCGGGATTTCGGAATTTCGGATTTGTTTCGGATTTCGACATTTGGATTTCGGATTTTCCTGCCTCGACGGCTTCTGACGAATCTGTTATGTTTCGTTTATCAAAGTCCTGTGGGAGGGACGGTGATGGTGAATTGGCCTCCTGCCGAGGAAACCAGTGAGTTCGCCGCGGGGCCGCGGCCAAAGCGGCTCTGGTCTCAGAAGTTCACGGACGCGCTGCGTGGCTTGAAGCTGGGCATCCGCGGGCACAGCAGCTTTTTCGTCCATTTCTTCGCTGCTGCCCTGGTCGTTGCGGTCGCCTTTGCCCTGGGATGTTCGCTGGAGCAATGGGGCTTGTTGCTTTTGTGCATCGGGTTCGTTCTGACCTTCGAGCTTTTCAACAGCGCCATCGAAACGCTGCACCGCGGCCTCGATCCGGAGACACGCGCGCGCACTTACAGGGCGCTCGACATCGCCGCCGGCGCCGTCTTCATGGCCAGCGCGACGGCGGCCCTGGTCGGCGCCCTCGTCTTTCTCGGCCGCATTCTGCAGATGCTCGGCTATATCACCTGACGCGCGCTTCACGCAAGCATTTCCAAGCTGCGCGGTGCTTTTACGAAATCTTTACGTCCTCCACTTCGGTATTGACGCACATATGACGCGAACCCCGATAGCATGATCCTGGTTGTTTACGCGCTTCCAAGAAGGTGCTTCATGTCGGATTACGTTTACATCGCGATCCTTGCCGGCTTCGCGCTTCTGTCGGTGGGCTTGCTCGTTCTGTGCGACCGCCTCATGGGAGGCGGGAAATGAACGGGACCGAGCTGATCGGATTGGCGTTATCGCTGGGGCTGTTCCTTTATTTGACGGCAGCGTTGCTCAAGCCGGAGTGGTTTTCATGAGCGCGAATGCGTGGGCGCAACTCGGATTGTTTCTTGCCGTGCTGCTGGCGGCCGTGAAGCCGTTGGGATGGTACATGGCCCGCGTCTTTCAGGGGCAGCCGTGCGGACTGGATCACGTGCTCGGCTGGCTGGAGCGCGGGCTGTATCGGCTCGCCGGCGTCGATCTCGCCAAGGAGATGACCTGGCGCGTCTATGCCGGCTGCGTGCTCTTCTTCAACGGGGTCGGCCTCGTGTTTCTTTATGTCCTGTTGCGCTTGCAGGCCGAACTGCCGCTCAATCAGAATCCTGAGGAATTCAAGGCGGTCGAACCGGGGCTTGCGTTCAACACCGCCGTCAGCTTTGCCACCAATACCAACTGGCAAAGTTATGGCGGCGAATCGACGCTCAGCTACCTGAGCCAGATGCTCGGGCTCGGCGTGCAGAACTTTCTCTCGGCAGCGACCGGTATTGCCGTTCTCATCGCCCTGGTGCGCGGCCTGGCCCGGCACTCCGCAGAAACCATTGGCAACTTCTGGGTCGATCTCGTCCGCGCTACGCTATACGTCCTGATGCCGATGTCACTGCTGCTGGCCGTGCTGCTCGTGTCGCAAGGGGTGGTGCAAAATTTCGATAAGTACCAAGAAGTCACGCTGCTCCAACCGCTCACCGTCGATGTTGCGAAGAAAGACGCCGACGGCAAAGCCATCCTTGACGCTGATGGAAAACCTGTCACCGAAAAAAAAGAGGTGGCCACGCAAACGTTGCCGATGGGCCCGGCCGCCTCGCAGATCGCGATCAAGCAACTCGGCACGAACGGCGGCGGGTTCTTCAACGCCAACGGCGCCCATCCTTATGAGAATCCCACGCCGCTGTCGAACTTCTTCGAGCTAATGGCGATCCTGATCATTCCGGCGCGCTCTGCTACACCTTCGGCGTCATGGTCAACGATCGCCGGCAGGGCTGGACGATCCTGGCCGCGATGCTGGTGATTTTCGTGCCGCTCACCATCGGCTGCATGGCGGCGGAAGAGCAAGGAGTGCCCGCAGTCGCGAAGAAGGTGGCGATCCCGGGATCGGACGACATTCCTCCCGTCGCCAACATGGAAGGCAAGGAGACCCGCTTCGGCATCGCCAACTCCGCCATCTGGGCATCCGCGACCACCGCCGCCTCAAACGGCAGCGTCAATTCCATGCACGATTCCTTCACGCCCCTGGGCGGGCTCGTGCCGATGTGGCTCATGCAGCTCGGTGAGGTCGTCTTCGGCGGCGTCGGCAGCGGGCTCTACGGCATGCTCATGTTCGCACTTGTGGCCGTCTTCATCGCCGGGCTGATGGTGGGCCGCACGCCAGAATATCTGGGCAAAAAGATCGAGGCTTTCGAGATGAAGATGGCGTCGATTGCGATCCTGATCCCGCCGCTGATCGTGCTGGTCGGCACCGCGATCGCCGTGCTCGGGCCGGGTTTGACGCAACCCGATCCCGACAAGCCTGGCGAAACCAAGAACAGCTTGAACAATCCAGGAGCGCACGGCTTCTCCGAGGTGCTGTACGCGTTCTCGTCGGCAGGGAACAACAATGGCAGTGCCTTCGCCGGACTTAACGCGAATGAGCCGTTCTACAACACCGCGCTGGCGATCGTGATGTTGATCGCCCGCTTCTGGCTGATGGTGCCGGTGCTGGCGGTGGCGGGTTCGCTGGCGCGCAAGAAATATACGCCGCCCGGTTCGGGGACGCTGCCGACGCACACGCCGCTGTTTGTGGTGTTGCTGGTCGGCGCTGTGCTGCTGGTCGGCGCATTGACGTTTGTGCCGGCTCTGGCGCTGGGGCCGATCGTGGAACAATTGCAGATGATGGAATAGCCGCTTGCGGCTTCGCGCTCGCGTTGATGCGCCGGGGTTCTCGGCGCTTCGTTGCGAGCGCGAAGCCGCAAGCGGCGGAGAAAACTATGTCCGCAACCACCAAGGCCCGGCCGCTATTCGATGCGCCCATCGTGCGCCGCGCCATTTTCGACTCGTTCCGCAAGCTCGATCCGCGGCACCAGCTGCGCAATCCGGTCATGTTTACTGTTTTCGTTGGCAGCATCCTGACGAGCGGACTGGGCATCCGCGGCGTCATTGAGAAGGGCTTTTATCCCACGGACGGCGAAGGCGCGGCGTTCGTCCTTTCGATCGCCGCCTGGCTCTGGTTCACGGTGCTGTTCGCCAACTTCGCCGAGGCGATGGCCGAAGGGCGCGGCAAGGCCCAGGCCGACGCCTTGCGCCAGACGCGCCGCGATGTGCCGGCCAAGCTGCTCGATGAGCCACGCCACAGCGCCAAGCACAAGCTGATCGCTTCGTGCGATCTGCGCAAGGGGCACGTCGTTTTCGTCTCGGCCGGCGAATTGATTCCGGCCGACGGCGAGGTCATCGAAGGGGTCGCGTCTGTCGATGAAAGCGCCATCACTGGCGAAAGCGCCCCGGTCATCCGCGAATCGGGCGGCGATCGCTCCAGCGTCACGGGCGGCACGCGCGTCCTCTCCGATTGGCTCGTCGTCCGCATCAGCGCCAAC
This sequence comes from uncultured Planctomycetota bacterium, assembly GCA_963767835.1. GTDB lineage: Bacteria > Planctomycetota > Planctomycetia > Gemmatales > Gemmataceae > SIAQ01. Next base: position 89,000 of record CAVYFY010000023.1, on the reverse strand, counting down.
CCCGGCGAAACCTTCCTCGACCGCATGATCGGCCTCGTCGAAGGCGCCAAACGGCAAAAGACGCCCAACGAAATCGCTCTCGACATTCTGCTCGCGGCCATGACCATCATCTTCCTCATTGCCTGCGTGACGCTGTTGCCGTTCTCGCTTTACAGCGTCCAGGCGGCGGGGCAGGGGACGCCGATCACCGTCACGGTACTGGTCGCGCTCCTGGTGTGCCTGATCCCGACGACGATCGGCGGCTTGCTCTCGGCGATCGGCATTGCCGGCATGGACCGCATGATCCAGGCCAATGTCATCGCCATGTCGGGCCGAGCCGTCGAAGCGGCGGGGGACGTGGATGTGCTGCTGCTGGACAAGACCGGCACGATCACGCTGGGCAATCGGCAAGCGGTCGAATTGATCCCGGCGCCGGGCGTGGAGCTGCCGGCGCTCGCCGACGCCGCCCAGCTCGCGTCGCTCGCCGATGAGACGCCGGAAGGCCGCAGCATTGTCGTCCTGGCCAAGGAGCGCTATGGCCTGCGTGGCCGCAACATCCACGATCTGGGCGCCACGTTCCTGCCGTTCTCCGCGCAGACGCGCATCAGCGGCGTCAACATGGATGGCAAGCAAATCCGCAAGGGGGCCGCCGAGGCGATCGAGAATTTCGTGCACCAGCACGGCGGCGTATTTCCGACCGACTTGCGCCGCAGCGTCGAAGACATCGCCAAGAAGGGGGGAACGCCGCTGGTGGTCGCCGACGGCAGAAACGCGCTCGGTGTCATCTATTTGAAGGACATCGTCAAGGGGGGCATCAAGGAACGCTTCGTCGAATTGCGCCGCATGGGCATCAAGACGGTGATGATCACCGGCGACAATCCGCTGACGGCGGCCGCCATCGCCGCGGAAGCCGGGGTGGATGATTTCCTGCCGCAAGCGACGCCGGAAGCCAAGCTCAAAATGATCCGCGGCTATCAAGCGGGCGGCCGACTCGTCGCCATGACCGGCGACGGCACCAATGACGCCCCTGCCCTCGCCCAGGCCGATGTCGCTGTCGCCATGAATTCCGGCACCCAGGCCGCCAAGGAAGCGGGCAACATGGTCGATCTCGATTCCAATCCGACCAAGCTCATCGAGATCGTCGAGATCGGCAAGCAACTCCTCATCACCCGCGGCGCCTTGACCACCTTCAGCCTCGCCAACGATGTCGCCAAATATTTCGCCATCATCCCGGCCGCGTTCTCCAGCACCTATCCGGTCCTCAACAAGCTGAACGTGATGCAGCTGGTGACCCCCGAAAGCGCGATCCTGTCGGCCGTGATCTTCAACGCCCTGATCATCGTAGCCCTGATCCCGCTGGCGTTGCGCGGCGTGAAATATCGCCCCGTCGGTGCGGCCCGCTTGCTGCGCGACAATCTCATAATCTACGGCCTCGGCGGCCTGGTAGCGCCGTTCGCCGGCATCAAGATCGTGGACATGATCCTGGCGGCGCTGAAGTTAGTTTGACGACATTGATCTCGGATGCGCATTGATGCTCGCTTGGCGGTTTCGCGCACTGAATGCCGCGGTTCGACAGGATTCGGTGCGCGAAACCGCAAGCGAGCATCGACCCGAAACGGCGCGGACAGAGGTAAAACGCAATGACATCACACATTCGACCTGCATTGACGTTGTTCGCGCTCCTGACACTGCTGACCGGCGCCGCCTATCCGGCGCTCGTTACCGGCATCGGCCAGACGTTGTTCCACGATTCCGCCAACGGCAGCTTGCTCAAGGACAAAGCAGGCTCGGCGTTGATCGGGCAGCCATTCGACGATCCAAAATATTTCTGGGGTCGCCGGTCCGCAAGTGATCCGCCCTACAACGGCACGGCTTCCGGCGGCTCGAATCAGGGCCCGACCAATCCCGACCTGCTCAAGGCGATCGATGAACGCGTCCAGACGCTGCGCGACGCCGATCCTGAGCAGAAAGGGCCGATCCCGGTCGATCTCGTCACCGCGTCCGCCAGCGGGCTCGATCCGCACATCAGCCCCGCCGCCGCCGAGTATCAGGTGACGCGCGTCGCCAAGGTGCGCAGCAAAAGCGCCGACGAAATCCGCCGGCTCGTCGCCGCCCACACCGAAGGGCGAACCTTTGGATTCCTCGGCGAAGCGCGCGTCCACGTTCTGAAGCTGAATTTGGCGCTCGATGGAAAATGAATACGCATGCGATGGTGATCCGGCTGGTCCGGAACGCCGGGCGGGGGGACCGGAAGAGAGCCGGCTTCCTCCGCTTTTTTTTTTCGCTATGACGACGCCAGATGGATTTCGATGGCGCCGCGCCAGTGCTCGCCGGGTTCCAGCACGCGCAGGCCGGCGTCGATGCCACGCTCTTGCAGGTTGATCGCATCGGTCGTGCAGGTGTACGGCTCCAGGCAGATCGCTTCCCGGTGCGGCGGGGTGAACAGCACCAACTCGCGGAAATCGTTCGACGCCCACATCGTCAGCATCCGCTCCCCGGACGGATGCCGCACCACGCCGATCATGCCCAGGTGATCTTCCGGGTCCCGCGCGAACGGCGTGAGCCCGGTCATTACATCATCGAGGTTCAGATTGGCGTAAGTCTGGCCAGCGCGCAGGTCGCGCTCGGGATTGACGTCGAGGATTTTGCTGGTCGGCAGATTGTCGATCAGTTCCCACATCTTGGCGGCGCCGGCCGCAATGATCGACTGCGCGCCGCCGAATGGGCCGGTCGAGAAATAGGGATGAAACCCTATGCCGAAGGGCAACGACTTCGTGTCCGGATTGTCCACGTCGATCTCGAGGCGCAGCACATTTTCCAGCAGTCGATAGGTCAAGCGCAGTCGATAATCGGCGGGCCAAAGCGGCAGCGTCTCCGGCGCATCGACCGAGCCGTGGAATTCTCCTGTAATCCAAGCGCTCGCGGCATCGGCCCCTTGATCGACGACGCGCCAGGCGTGCTTGACCGCGAAGCCGTGGATGGCGTTTTTGAGCGCCGAATCGCCGAGCGGAAGTTGATATTGCTTGCCGAGCCACGTGAATCGGCCGTCGCGAATGCGATTGGGAAACGGAAACAGCATCGGAATGCCGCTGCGCGTGGGCCGATTGTCGATGAAGAATTGCGGGTTGCGATAAAGCACTTCCTGGCCGTTCACTTGCCAGCGATAAGCGTTGAAGCCGAGCGCGGGCCAAACCTCCACGAATGTGTTCGCTTCGCGTAGCACGGCGACACGGTTATCGAGGCCGAGCGTGTTGGCGCGTGGTTGCCATGTCATTTGAAAGGGCATGTTGGCTCCTTTGCGGGTAATGTTACATTGCCTTAATCTCACCTGGACACCCCGCGTCCAGATACGCTTGCAGTATGATCTGTGCCGCCACGCGATCGCGCCTGGCCTTGCGTTTCTTTTTCGTCAAGCCCGCGTCCAGAAGAGCCGACTCCGCCTGGAAGGTCGTGAATCGCTCGTCCTGAAACACGCACGGCAAGCCGGTCGCCTCTTGCAGCCAGGCGCCGAAGACGCGGGCGGCTTTCGCTTGCTCCCCCTCGCCGCCGTCTTCATGGATCGGCAAACCGATGACGATGGCGGCCACATCCTCGTCCGCGACGATCTTCTGGAAGAACTGCGCATCCAGTGCCGGCGTGCGGCGCGTGTACGTCGTCAGCGGCGACGCGATCCGTCGTTCGCTATCACTTATCGCCAGGCCCAGACGCACCGTGCCTGGATCGATTGCCAGCAAGCGGGTAGGTGGTTTCATTGGAATCACGAAAGCACGAAAAACGAAAACGCGAAAAAGTCATAGAATGACGCGCTTTACTGCCAGGGTAACGGCGTTGAAGTTTAGCAGCAGGCCAACACGTAACCCGGTTGCCTTGAGGTAGGATTTGAGCTGGGCGTAATGGATATCCTCAAATGCCTTGACCGCTTTCAATTCCACGACAATTTCATTGCAAACAATGAGATCGAGCCGGTGTAGCCCGACCGCTTCGCCTTCGAACACGATGTTAATCTCTTTTTGGTCGTCATACGGGATATTCCGGTGGCGCAAGGCAACCTCCATTGCTTTTTGATGCACGCTTTCGAGGAACCCGGGCCCCAATGTCTTGTGTACAGCCACCGCGGCCTCGAGAATTTGGCCAGAAAGCGATTCGAACTCGTGCCCCATACGTTCCCCCACTTTTTCGTGTTTTCGTTTTTCGCGCTTTCGTGATTCGCTTGGTCTTTAGAGGTATTTCTCCAGCCCACGCGCCTTAAGTTGCTCGACCAGCTTCTTGACGCTGGCTTCATCGTGGCGATTGGCGACCAGGATGGCGTCGCCGTCCTGGATGATGATGAGATCGCGGACGCCGAGGGTGGCGATCAACTTGCCGGGGTCGCCGGCAATGACGCAGTTGTGGGTGTCGATGCCGAGATGATCGGCGAGGACGGTGTTGTGGTCGGCGTCTTGCGGATGCCGGCGCTCCAGCGCGAGCCAGCTGCCGACGTCGTCCCATTGGAACGGCGCTTGCACGACGAGCACTTCCGCCGCCTTCTCCATGACGGCGTAGTCGATGCTGATGCGGTCAAGCGCGGCGTATTCGTGGGCCAGCACTTCGTCTTGCCGCGGCGTGCCCCAGGCAGCGGCGATGCGGAAGGCGGCGGCGGCGAGTTTCGGCTGATTGCGGCGCAATTCATCAAGGATCGTCCCGGCTCGCCATACGAAGATTCCGCTATTCCAGTAATGCCGCCCCGAAGCCAGGAATTCCTCGGCCAGCGCGACGTGCGGCTTCTCGCGAAACGAGCCGACGCAATAGATTGGCACGCCCTGCCGCTCTGCCATTTCCGCGCCGCGCTCGATGTAGCCGTAGCCGGTGGCGGCGAAGGTGGGGCGGATGCCGAAGGTAACGAGGGCGGCGGGATGTTCGAGGATTATTTGTTCGGCGACATGGGCGGCGCGGCGAAATTCCTGGGCCGGCTCGATCACGTGATCGGCCGGCATGACGAGCATGACGCCGTCGGGATCGTCGCGCGCGATCAGCGCCGCCCCCAGGCCGATGCACGCCGCCGTATCGCGTCCGCATGGTTCACCGACGATGCGCTCGGCGGGGAGCGTTGGAAGTTGCCGGGCGGTCTCGGCGCAGTAGCCGGCGCCGGTGATGATCCAGGTGCGCGCCGGCGGCACGAGCGCCTCGATGCGCTCCAGGGCTTGCTGCAACAGCGACGAAGTACCGACCAGCGTCAGGAATTGCTTCGGCTTGTGCTGTCGGCTGCGCGGCCAAAACCGCGTGCCCCCGCCGCCGGCCATGATGAGCGAGTGCAACATTGATTTCCCTCAATACAGCGGTTCGCGCAAATACGTGTCTTTCACGATGCTCGGAATCTTGGCCGCATGGTCGCGCAGGTCCACAACGTCGATGGCGAAAAGCGGACTGATCTCGACCCGAATCCCGGCCGGGACCTCCACACCGACTTCACGCAGCCAACGCGCCGCCTGGCGCACATCATCTGTTGCGCGGTTGCCGGCGAATCGACGCCCTCTTTGTTTTTGACCGGAGCGAATTGCTCTTCGCGTCTTGTGGGCAGCACGGTCCAGCGCTCCGCTTGCGGCAGGCTATCGAAGATAAAGCGCTCGAACTTGAGCGCGTTCTCCGTAGCCGGGTCGGCATCGCCCAGGTGCGGCACTTTCTTGCGCGCAGATGCCACGGCAACCGATCGGCTTCGGCGGTGAGCTTGCGCAGGAAATCGACGTCGAACAAATGGATGGCTGGGTTGCCTGCCCAGAATCTGAGCTTACCTTGCTCGTCGGTCGCGTGCGCCCACTCATCGGGCAGATCGGAATACTCGATCATCGCGCAGTGGCCATCGACAAGCACGAAATTGCCGACTTTCTCCGTCGGCCCCGCTTTCGGCAGCACCTTCGAGGAAACCTCCGCGTTTTCCGTCCGATGTCTGCCGATGAACAGGCAATCCATCAGGTTCACGAGCGGGTTATCGACCTGGAAATAATAGATCGTTTCGACGCCCAATTCGACAAGACGATCGAGCAACCCGCTTTCGTGCAAGCCGGTGATCGTGCCGCCGTGACCGTTCGGACTCAGGCACATGCGTCCGGGAGCTTCGAGCAGCAGTCGGCCGCTTTCGAGATCGACCGCCGGCATGGTCCCCTGGCAGAAAAACCACACGTCTTGCGGCGGCAGGCGAAAATAATTTCTTCGCTTGAAGAACTGGCGCGTCTCGGCATCGGTCGCCGGGCTCGTCATCACCAAGAACGGAATGCGCGCGCCCGACATGCGGTGCATGGTCAATATCTTCTCGGCATGCAACTGAAAAAGCGTCTTCTTCGAGAGCGGCCCAATCGGAAACATGCCCTTGGGGTGATCGAACCCCAACCGCGTCCCCTGCCCGCCGGCGACCACCAGATAGGCGACCCGACCTTTGAAGATTTCGCGCTGACCCGTGCCTCGAAGCCGTTCCATCTGTGCCTCGTCAATGATCGGGTACGGCAACGGCTGAATACGCGCGCGCTCCGGCAGCGCGTCCTTCTGATCGCTCCGTGCGTGCAGGGTCCGCAATTCCGCCAAGTCGATGCGCTCCAGCTCGCGCACCAAATCGGCGCGATCTGCCTCGCCAAGCGTCTCCAGCGATTCCAAAAGATGATCATGTCCATGGGCACGCAAGCGTTGGCGCAAATCGTCCGGGATCATGGTTATCTCTCCTGCTACGCCGCAAGCGGTCAAAACGGAAAGCACAATCCGTCATACGCCAGCTCGACGCTGGGCGGCAGCAGCTTGCTGGTCGCCTCGTGCTCCAGATCGTGCGACATGTGCGTCAGATACGCCTTGGCCGGCTGCAAACGGTCGATCACTTCGAGCGCCTCGTCCAGGCAGAAATGAGCCGGGTGCGGGCGCAATCGCAGCGCGTCCAGGATCAGGATGTCGAGACCTTCGAGCCGCTTCATGCTCTCCCTGGGAATTTTACTTACATCGGTGCAATACGCCAGAGCGCCGATGCGGAAGCCGAATACGCTGAAATGGGCGTGCTCTAGCGGGATCGGCGTGATCCGCTCCTCCAGGACCGTAAACGGCTCATCCGTGATCGTGCGAAATGTCAACTTTGGCAAATAACCGACCGGCTGCGTTTCGGCGTCCGGGCTGAACGCATAAGAAAACGCTTGGCGCAATTTCCGTTCCACTTCCAGCGTGCAATAGAGCGGCACCGGCCCGCCCAGCCGCATCGGGATCGGCCGCAGATCGTCCAGCCCGTACATGTGATCGGCATGGGCGTGCGTGAACAGGACCGCGTGCACGAGCTTCACCTTCGCCCGCAAGAGTTGCAGCCGCAACTCCGGCGTCGTGTCGATCAGCAGATTCCCTTGCGGCAAGCCGATCAGCACCGAGCAGCGATAGCGCTGGTTGCGCGGATCGGTCGAGGTGCAAACCGGGCAATCGCAGCCGACCATGGGGATGCCGACGGAGGTGCCGGTGCCGAGAAAGGTAAAAGTTCGCATTGAGGTCATTGTAATTCGAAAGGGGCGTGGTGAAAACCCAAAGATGCGGCAGGATTGCGGGGGAATTTGCTGGCGTTTGCAAGTCTGGGTTGATAGTATCCCCCAAACCTGTAGATGTGGCGATTTATTACCGGGAGTCCACCAACATGCCGGCGGCGCAATCCGAATCAGTTTTCCCAGGCGACCCTCCTCGGTTTCCCAGGGCCGATACGCACATAGCGGCCGGCCCTGCGCCGGACAGGTCGTTCAGCAACATGATGCTGTTCTGGGCCAGCTTCTTCACCTTGATCGCGGCCGGCATGGGTTTTTCGATCCGCGGCGCCATCATCGGCGCCTGGGGTCAGCAATTCGGCTTCACGCAGACGGAACTCGGCATCATCACCGGCCAGGGCCTGGCGGGGTTCGGCCTCGCTATCATCCTCTTCAGCTTTTTCTCCGACCTACTGGGCTACGGAGTCCTGATGGTCATCGCCTTTTTGCTGCACGCCCTTTCCATTGTCCTCACGCTTGCCGCTCCCTTCGCTTTCGACCATTACGGCAAGGACGCCGCGTTCTGGTGCCTGTGCCTGGGCGCCTGGGCCTTCTCGCTCGGCAACGGCACCTGCGAAGCCGTCATCAATCCTCTCACGGCAGCCTTGTTTCCGCAGAACCGGACGCACTGGCTCAACATCCTGCATGCCGGTTGGCCTGGCGGCCTGGTGCTGGGCGCTCTCATCGGCCTGGGCTTAAACCACCTGCCGGGCATCACGGTCGGCTGGCCGATCCGTTGGGGCATCGTGTTCCTGCCCATGCTCGCCTATGGCGTGATGATGGTCGGCCGCCCCTTCCCGCGCTCCGAGGCCCGCGTGTCCGGCATCTCGGTCGGGGCCATGATCGTCTCCATCTGTACGCCGATTCTGCTGTTCATGTTCCTCATTCATGCCATGGTCGGCTACGTCGAGCTCGGCACCGATAGCTGGATTCAGAACATCACCGAGACCGTCATGGCTCACAGCGTGAGCCGCGATCAGGCCAAAACATGGGCACTTGTCGCGTTCATCTGGACCAACGTGCTGATGTTCACGCTGCGCTTCTTTGCCGGCCCGATCGTGCACAAGATCTCGCCGGTCGGGTTGCTGTTCGGCAGCGCCGTTTTGGGCACGACCGGGCTCGTCTTGCTCGGCCTGCCCGTTACCAACACTGCATTGATGTGGATGGTCGCCGTCACGATTTACGGCGTCGGCAAGACGTTCTACTGGCCGACGATGCTCGGCGTCATCTCCGAGCGCTTCCCACGCGGCGGGGCCCTGGCGCTGGGGCTCTCGGGCGGCATCGGCATGATCTCGGCCGGCTTCTTGGGTGGACCCGTGATCGGCTACCAACAAGACTATGCCGCCAGCTCCGATCTCAAGCGGGAATCCCCTCCGGCATATGAGCGCTACAAGACCGACGAGCCGTCCGCTCCCCTGCCGGTCTTGCCGAAGGTCGCCGGTCTCGACAATGCCAAGCTCGGCGTTCTCAAGGACGATGGCCAGCAGCTGGCGGCCGACCTTAATCTGGAACCCGAGAACAAGAGCCTGTCCAACCTCATGAAATGGTGGCAGACCGAAGGGCAACCGAATGCAGCCGAGGATAAAGACAAGGTCGGCGCCGCCGAGTTGGAGGGGGGCAAGAAAGCCTTGTTCTGGACGGCTTTAGTGCCTGCCATGATGGCTGCCTGTTACTTGGTGCTTCTCGTGATCTTCGCCGCCACCGGTGGTTACAAACAGGTCCACATCGGCGCCGGCAAGCCTGCATGACACGACCACGTGTACGGAAACCGACAATGTCCTCCCTCATCAGCCAACCGCTCGACGCGCTGGATTCGCCGCAGCTTTTGCTCGATCTCGATATCATCGACGCCAATCTGCGCCGCATGTTCGAAGCCGGCAAAGAGCTTGGCGTTAATGTGCGCACCCATTTCAAATCGCTCAAATGCGGCGGACTGGCACGCTATATCCAGACGTGCGGCGGTGCCACCTTTCTCGCCGCCAAACTCAATGAAGCGGAAGTTCTCGCCGACGCCGGCATCACCGATATCCTCATCGCCAACCAGATTGTCGGCCCACAGAAAATGCAACGGCTGGCCAACCTCGCCAAACGCGTCAGTCTCCGCGTCTGCGTCGATCACGCGGACAATGTCGAGCAATTGAGCGACGCGATGAGGGCCGCCGGCGCAACATTGGGCGTCCTGATTGAGATCGACATCGGCATGGCCCGCTGCGGCATTCCGCCCGGCGAATCGGCCATCCCGCTGGCGCGACGCATCGCCAAAAGCCCCGGAATGCGTTTCGATGGCTTGCAAGGCTACGACGGTCATTTGCAATTGCTGCCCGAAGCCAGCGAACGCAAGACCAAGTGCGAGCAAGGACTGAAGGAACTGGTAGCCACACGCAAGTTCCTCGAACAAGCCGGCCTGGAGGTGCCGATCGTCACCGGGGCGGGGACCGGCACGTGGGAGTTCGTCGCCGGCTATCCGGGCGTCACCGAAATCCAGCCCGGCTCGTTCGTCCTCATGGATGCGATCTATCACACCGTCCGCCCCGAATTCGGTTGTGCTCTTTCCATCCTCGCCACCGTCGTCAGCACGCGGCCCAAGTGGTACGTCCTCGACGCCGGCTCCAAGGCGATCTCCAAGGACTTCGGCATGCCGATCATCCGCGGCAAGCCGGAAGAGAAGATAACGCGGCTATCCGAGGAACACGCCAATGTCGAATGCGATCCGATCCGTGTGAAAATCGGCGACCGCCGCGAGGTGATCCCGGCCCACTGCTGCGCGACCATGAACCTGCACCGCCAGTGTATCGGCGTGCGCCGGGGAAAAGTGGAAGCGGTCTGGCCCATCGAGGCCAGCGGGCGGTATGATTGACACTTGTCCGTGGTCCGTGGTCCGTTGCGAAGTGGTCTTCTGCAATCGACCTGGGCGACGGACCACGGACTACGGACAAAATGACCAAAGAAGATCAACTCCGCCAGGTCCTCGACACCGGCATCGTCGCCGTGGTGCGCTCGCAGGACAGCGAGCAGCTCGTCGAGGTGGTGCGCGCATTGGCCGACGGCGGCGTCACTGTTGTCGAGATCACGATGTCGGTTCCCGGCGCTCTCGATGTCGTCAGGGCGGCGCGGGCGGCCCTCGGCGATCGGGTTCTGCTCGGGGCGGGCACGATTCTCGATCCGGAGACGTGCCGGCTGGCGATTCTGGCTGGCGCGGAGTACATTGTCGCGCCGACATTGAATTTCGACGTGATCCGGATGTGCCGGCGCTACGACAAGCTGGTGATGCCGGGGGCGTTTACGCCGACGGAGATTTTGGCGGCGTGGGAAGCGGGTGCGGACATCGTCAAGGTGTTTCCCGCGGACGTGGTTGGGCCGGCGTTTTTCAAAGCGCTCAAGGGGCCGTTGCCTCAGGTGCGCGTGATGCCGACCGGCGGCGTCGATCTGACCACGGCGGCGTCCTTCCTCAAAGCGGGGGCGTGCTGCCTGGGCATCGGCGGGCAACTGGTTGAACCGCGCGCGATTGCCGAGCGCAACTTCAACGGCATTCGCGACCTGGCCCAACAGTACGTGGGCATCGTCAAAGACACGCAACAAAGGATGCAGGATGGCCGCTGAGCAATTGATGACCCGCGCTCAGGTGCGCGCTTTCGACAGGCACGCCATCGAGCAGCTCGGCATCCCCGCCGCGGTGCTGATGGAAAACGCCGGCCGAGGGGCGGCCCAGGTGCTTCAATCGCTCGGCATCCACGGGCAGATCGTCATCTGCTGCGGGAAAGGCAACAACGGCGGCGATGGCCTCGTTGTCGCCCGCCATCTTTCCAACTGGGGCTGCGAGGTCCAGATCCTGCTGCTCGCCCAGCCCGCAGATTTGTCGCGGGGTGCGGCTCTTGAATGGAATATCGTGCAGAAGATGGGGCTGCCCGCGCAAGTCTGGGCGGACCAGAATCTCGATGAACTGAAGCTGGCCGCCATGCTCGCCCGTGCCGACTGGATCATTGATGCGCTTTTCGGCACTGGTCTCACCGGCGCGGTGCGCCCGCCGCTGGATCGCGTCATCGAACGGATCAACGCCAGCGGCGTGCGTGTGCTAGCCGTCGATATCCCCTCGGGCCTCGACTGCGACACCGGGGCGCCGCTCGGCGCTTGCATCCGCTCTGCGCACACGGCTACCTTCGTGGCACCGAAGCTGGGTTTTCGAATCCCCTCTGCCAGCGCCTGGACCGGCCAGGTTCACGTTGTCGATATTGGGATCATTCCATGCGATTGGAAAACGAAAGCCGATGGGGGGATTTGAACCGTCAATCCCCGCTTTACGAATGCGATCGTCCGATGTTCCACCAAAATCCGCGAGCGTCCGAAATCGCTTGTTTTCCTAGGTTTCCTGAAAACTCGATTCCGCCAACGTCCGCCGCAAAACCCCGAATTCCGTCCCGTTGTTGGTAAATAGTTGGTATGGATTCCAGCCGCTGTTTCCGGTGGTTTCCAGGCTTCTTGCGTTTTTGCTCATGGTTCGATCCTCAATATCGGCCGCAGTATCTTACCAATTTCTTGTAACGAAAACAGCCAGTCCGTCGTTCCTGCTAGTGAATCATCGTGTACGAATCGTCGGGCACAATGAGCATTCGGAACTGCGGTGAGGAAAATCACCATTACGGGCGCTTCGCCGTCCTCGATTTCAGGCGGCTAAACGGTCATCAGCGAGAGGGCTGAAAGAGCTTAAATGTCTTGTAGCCGCCGCCGATGTTCGATGCTGAGAATCCCTTTTGTAGCAGAATTCTGGTCGCCAAATAGCCTCGCTGTCCCACCTGACAATAGGCGGCAATCTGCCGGCCGTGAGGCAATTCTCCCATCCGTGACCGCAAGTCATCCACAGGAATGTTCACGGCTCCGGGGATGTGGCCGGAAACAAACTCCAGCGGCGTGCGAACGTCCAACAGAAACGGGCGCTCGGATGCCGGAGCCGCCAAGACCGCCTCGACATCGACCTGGGGATGATCTCCACGCAACAACCCAGCCGCCACAAAACCCGCCATGTTGATCGGGTCTTTCGCTGAACCGAATTGCGGTGCGTGGGCCAGTTCCATTTGTTCCAGATCGAACACCGTCATACCCGCCTGGATCGCCACACCGGTCTGGGCAAAGCCGGCAAGTCTTTCTCTCCTTTTTGAGGTGGGTTCGGTCTCGTTATCCGAAGACGCAAACGCTGCACCTGGTGATGGACAACTACGGCACGCACATTATGGCAACGGTTCAAGTGTGGGCCCTGAGCCACAACGTCCGCATCTACGTGACACCGACCAACGGCTGCTGGCTCAACCGGATTGAGTGTCAGTTCACGGCGCGTAAAGAAATTCGCCATGAAGCCCTCGGATTATCGCGACCATGAAGAACAGCAATGATCGAAAGCTACTTGACATGGCGCAATCGCGCTCGCGACCTTTCCATCACAGCATGGAACCAATACAAACGCGAAAACTCCAAAGCGGCATGAGGTTACGAATTGCGAAAGTTATCAAGGTAAAACGGCCGGACGGCGCTTGCGCAGGTCGGCAAAAAAGCGGCGGCGGAGCAAATGAAAATCGGCCGCCGAAATCGTGCCACTGCGGACCTTCTTGGCGAAGGCCGACACGGTTTCCACGATTCCCATGCGCGACACGAACAAGTTGGCTCCGGGATTATTCCAGAGCAAATCAACTTTGGGCGTGCCGAGTTCGGAATGGTAGTGTTTGACCAAGGCGCTGGTGTCGAGAAAGTGATCGGACATTAGCGGCGGTCCCGTTCAGCACGAATGTCGGCGGCGAGAGAGCCGGGGATTTTCGCGAGCGCCTGCCGCACCTCTTCCAGCGAAACCGAATCATCCGCTTGCGTTTCGCAGTAGCTGAGAAACTCGCGGTCCAGCAAGATATCGTCGGCGCCGCTGGCATCCTCGACCGTGAGGACGACGCGCTCATGCTCTTGGCAGGACACCGGATCCAAGGGGCGAAAAACCCCGTCGGAATAAATGGCTTGTACAGTTCGGCTCATGATTTGGACCTTTAGCTGGGACGGAGCGCTTTAGCTCACCTCTCCATAATACCAGAAAACAGAAATGAGGTCGAGCGGAATGCTGAGGCGCTGAGGCGTCGAGGCTATTGCGAAGTTATTCGATGCCGCTCTTTTCCGGGCGGCAATGATGTCGGCAAACGCCGTTCCCCTAGCGATCACGTAAAATCATCTCGATTCGCTGGGCAAGATCATTGTATTTCTTCTAACTGGGCAGACCGATGTTGATCATGTGCAATTATCGGCTTGGCGAGACTTAACGCGGGCTTCGCCCGCAACCCATAAATGCGCATATTTTCGCTGTGCCCGGCAGGAGGGTAAATTGAAAACGAGCTTCATTTTTGACAGTTCAGTTCCATCCCGCGGCGGTGGGGCCTGGCTCCGCTCCGCGTCACAGCGCCACTATTCGCGCGGGATTTCTAATTGTCGTTGAAGTGAACGGATGTTTGTCGCCGATCAAGGCATGCCGCTTGAGGTGATGAGCCTGAATCTTTTGCTGATAATCATGGTTCATGCGTTGATCTCCGGAACATGGTCAAGGATGGTGCCGACGAGGATTTGAGCGAGCTGTTGTTGAATGGACCAAGGCAGAGGTGTGGCGTCCCGGGCCGGCGTAGCTGCCGCTGGTGGCGGGGAGGCAGCAGCGGTCGTCGGCCATGCTTTCATCCAAGCCGCCAGACCGCGTTGCAACAGCAAAGCGTGTCCGCACCCGCAACAGGTCGACGTGCCTCGCGTTTGCAGAACGTGCGTGCGCAACTGTTCGTAGCGAGTCTGCCAGGGTTCGTGAGCCGAAACGGCCTCATCCGCAGCCAACGGCGCGTAGAGCTCCTGAAGGCGAAACGGCGAACGCCCCGCAGCGCACAGGACAAACGGATCTGCCGGAAAAACGCTGGTCCACTGGGCCGGCAATGCCACCAGTCGACCAGCGTCATCATGAAAATAGACCCGCTGCTCGCCCCAGTTCAAACGAAAAGTCAACAGCTTGAACTCGCGGCCATACAGCGGATGAAAGGGATGGGTAACTCGAAAGGTTTGACATGCAGGATTCAAATCCGGTGCACTTGACAGTTCATTCCAAGGGGAAGGTGGAACGCGGCGTCGATTACGTCCAGGAGAACGCGCTGAAGGGGCGCACGTTTACGAACTTGCACGATCAGAATGAACACCTATCACGCTGGGAGGCGGAGGTTGCCGATGTGCGTGTGCATGGCACGACGCGGCGGGCGCCCGGCCATGCCCACGGCGAATATCGCTTGCGCACGGTGCGTGCTTTGTTGAAACGGCAAGACGTGACGCAGCCAGTCTTCGAGTTCATGGACGAACATCCGCTCATCCGTCCGATGAGCGACTACGGCCAATTCGTGCGTGATGCGTTGCGCGAAGGAGGCACGTCATGATAACGATTCCCCCCTCGCCCTTTGGGAGAAGAGTTGGGGGTGAGGACCGTGGACGAAGATCCCGGCGCTTCGCATCCATGCAGGCGTTTCGAGGCGTCGTGCCTCGACCGGGGGCTCATTGCCGCCCCCGGACCCCCGCTAGCCATCTTCCCTGTTCGCGGGGGCATAACCCGTTGGACGCTGAATCACGGTCGGTGCGCTGCCCGAACGTTACTACACAATTACTCTTATCAGGAGATCATCTTATGACCGATGCTTTGCGAAGTACCTCAAGCCCGACCTGCTCATCATCGACGACATGGGCATGAAGCAACTGCCGAAACGCTCGGGCGAATGTCTGTTCGAGATCGTCCTGCGCCGCTACGAAACACGCTCGACGATCATGACCAGCAATCGCCCCCTGGAAGATTGGGGCAAACTCCTCGGCGACGTGCCCAGCGCCACCGCGATCTTGGACCGCTTTCTGCATCACGCGGACCTGATCGAGCTGAAGGGCAAAAGTTATCGCCTGAATCATGGTTCAGCTGTGAACAACGCCGCCGAGTCGGAGCCCGAGGAGCCCCAACGTGGTGGCGGGGCGGGGTTATTATTAGGCGGACCAACCTCCGGTACGGCGATGAGGCTTGTCGGATTTTCCAGGACGTTTTGTCGGATTTTTGCATATTCTGACCATATACGGCGGCAAGGCGGTCCTGCTGCAAATGCTGGAATCATGAGTCGTTACGTCGATGCCCCCGGGAGAGGCCGCGAATCCCTCCCTCTCCGCCGAGAACATGCCGCAAGCACTTGGTAAACAAGGACTTGCGGCCTTTATCTTGGCGACATTCTCCGTCAGTGGAAGGTGAGCGATGCAGAAGTTAATCCAAGGTATTCACCAGTTTCAGAATGAGAGCTTCCTGCCGCTGCAAGAAATGTTCGAGGAGTTGGCAAAGGGGCAAAATCCCGAAACCCTCTTTATCACCTGTTCCGATTCCCGCATCGACCCGACCCTGCTAACCAGGGCCAGTCCCGGCGATCTATTCATCCTTCGCAATGCCGGCAACATCATCCCACCGCACGGAGCCGGGACCGGGGGCGAGGCAGCGACCATCGAATTCGCCGTAGCCGCCCTCGGTGTCAAGAATATCATCGTGTGCGGTCATTCCCACTGCGGAGCTATGAAGGGCTTGCTCCAGCCTGAGCAATTGGCTTCCCTTCCCGCTGTTTCGTCTTGGCTGTCCCACGCCGAGATGACCCGTCGCATCGTTCGTGAAAACTACGGCCATCTCGACGGGGATCGGCTGTTGACTGCCACCGTCGAAGAAAACGTGCTGGTGCAGCTTGAGAACCTGCGGACCCTTCCAGCCGTGGCGTCCCGTCTGATTCCTGGCGGCCTGCACTTACACGGTTGGGTGTACAAGATCGAGACTGGAGAAGTCTTTGCCTATGACGTGGCGAGTGGTCAATTCGTGCCGCTCGCCGAGTACAAATTCTCAGAAAGCGAAGGTCCGGTGCGGCAGCGCACCACCGGCGACATCTGAAAAATGGGCATCCACGAATGGGGCCGAGCGGGCTTTTCGTTCTTGAAGTTGAATCAGCATCCAACCGGCACCGCGGAACCGAGGTCTTTCGGGGGCTCGGTTCGTCGAATTCACGACCCGCCCTGAACATCCAGCTTGACATGCACAATGCTCGTCGGCGTGCGGATCAGGAACGCTCGGCCCAGGGGCGAGACCACGTATTCCGTGATCGTGTTCGGCTCAATCGGCAGCGCGAATTCCCCTTTGCGCACGCCGGTCGAGCTGAAAATGACCAGCGGCTTCTTCGTCTCGTTGGCGTAAATCCAGCCGCCGTTGACATCGACGCCGACGCCACGGCCCGGATCGATCTTGGTCAGGACCGCGACCGGCTTCTTGAGGTCGTCGATGGCGTAGACATACAGCCCGCGCTCGGGATGATTGGCGGGGGGCGCCAAAACGCCGCTGGCGAGGCAGACGAATTTCCCGTCGCCGCTGATGTTGAGCACGCCGGGCGGCGTCACAACGGGCGGCGAATTTTCCTCGAAAACCAGGCTCGCGGCCTCAATGCGGTAACGGAGGATGCGGCCATTGTTGTCGCCGAGGACGAGATATTTGCCGTCTGCGCTTTGCTTCATATTGAACGTCGGCAGCTTGAAGGGCAACGTACTGACGACGGCTTTCTTTTTCAGGTCGAATACGCGCAGGCTCGGAGCGCTCCCGCGCACCGCCAGGACGGCTAACGACGAATCGCGGCCGACGGCAACATTGGTGATTTCCTTGGAATCGGTCTTTTTCGCGCCGGCCAGTTCGAGATCGATCAGCAAAATCTGACCGGGATGCGATACGACCAGTCCATCAGCGCAGATGCCAAGCCGGGCGTCGTCCGTAAGCCCGCGGCCGATATTGAAGAATTTTTCCACTTCGCCGCTGTCGGCGTTGATGCGCTGAATCGCACCGTTCTTGCACAGGACGTAGAACGACTTGCCGTCGGCGGCCCAGACGGGACTGCGCAGCGGCCCCTCGCTCGCCTTGTACGTGATGACCCGATGGGTGATGTCCTTGGCCTCGATGTTCCCCGCGGGTTTGAGCGGTTCCTTCTTCGCCACTACGGGATCTTTCTTCGCATCGGGATCCTTTTTCGGATCGAGTTTGGCAAACGCCTCCCCCTTCGTATGAATCTTGACCTGAGCGATGGTGAGGTGGCCGCGAATCAGCAATTCACCTCCGGCGGGCGCCACCGACATGTCGCCGCCTCGGCCAATGGTGTCGAAGAGCGGGATGTTCATCTTCGCGCGGCGGGCGCCGCTGGGGGCGAAGACGACGAGATGATCGTTTGTGCTTTTGCCGAATAGCCAGCCGCTGACGGGGTCAATGGCGCCAATGCCGGCGTTCTTTTCGCCGAGTTTGAAGGTGAACGCTGGCTGTTTCAGGTTGCCGCGCGGGTAAATCGGGACCTCATCGGCGGCGTTGCCACCCTCTTCCCAGGCCAGTTGGTCATCGGAGCTCAGATGAACGCCCCAGGCGACCTCGATGGGCTTGGCCGTGGCGTCTTCGAGAAACAGCTTGCCGCCGGCGATACGGAACCGGTGGATCGGTTGACTGTTGCTGCCGGCAAACACAGTCTTGCCGTCGCGCGTGGTCCGCACCCTCGTAAAACTGGTCCCCTTGAATCCGCCCGTGACGACGCCATTCTTGAGATCGAGCACCACCAACCCCTGGTTGCGAATCGTCGCCACTGCCACGCTGGCATCGGCGCCCGCGGCTACACCCAGCATCTCCGGCACGGGGACTTTCTTCTTCACGGTTTTCAGGTCCCCCGCATCGACGATCCACAGCTCTTCGGGCGCCGCCACGCTGATCAGGAGCCCCTCGGCGGACATGGCCAGATTATGGCAGCGCTTATTGAAATTGGATTCCTGTAGGATCGCGCCGGTGGCCCTGTCGATCCGCAGCAGGATGCCGCTGTCGCGCAGGGCATAGAACGACTTGCCATCGGCGGCCCAAATTAGGCCGGGGGCGACCTGGCCCTGATCGGCCTTGTCCGCAAACGAGATGACGTTGAAGCCGACCCGAAAATCGTCGCCGATGAGGACATTGTCGCAGCGGCGCACCTTGAGCATGAATTTGCCCTTCCCGGTTAGACTGCACGCCTGAATCTGAAACGTGGCCTTGGCGGTGGGCCGATAGAGCAGGTGGGCGGTTTTCGAGGCCTGTCGGCGTTGGGTTTCCGCGACGATCTTTTTGGCGTCGTCGAGCACCAGCAGGGCCGGCGTGGAAACCCCATCGGCCTGCATCTCGATTTCATAAGTGACCCCCGCCTCGAACTCGGCGGCGTAGGCCTTGTAAGGCATCTTCTCGATGGTTCGCAAATCACCCGGGCCGAGTGATTCGGAGGCGTTGAAGGCGCCGTTCGCATCGAAAACGACGGCGCGCTCGGTGGGCTTGGGCTGGACCACGACCGTCTCCATCCGGCGCACCGCGAGCGTGAATTTGCCAGACTTGTTGTCGAAATGCGACGCATGGATGCGAAAGATGTCGCTGGTCTTGGCCTGGTATGTGATGCGCGCGTTGAGGGCGCCGCCGCCGTCGTCGTCCTCGGTGATCTTGTTGTTCTTGGCGTCGAGCAGGAACAGGTAGGAATCGAAATCGGTGCTGACCAGATCGATCTGATAGGTCTTGCCTGCTTCCATTTGCACCTGATAAGCCCTGTGCGGGCGGCCGGAAAAGGGGTTGGGCGGATCGTCGTCGCTCAGCGCACCGTCAACGTGGCCAACGCCGTCCGGGTCGAGCGTGATGGTGGCGATGCCGGGGGCCGGCGGATTGATTTTTTCTTTGCTGGGATCCTTGTCCTTTTTGGTATCGTCTTTCTTGGCGTCGGCCGGCGGGCCTTTTTTGAGATCGTCCTGTTTGGGTTCGATGACGGCCTTGTCGTTGCCAGCGTCTTTTTTCTTTTTCTTGTCCGCGTCTGCATCGATTTTTTTCGTTTCTGCTCCCTTGCCATCCGGGGCAATCCTAACATCCGCCCCGTCCTTGAGCTCAGCGACGAGTTTCTTCTCGGCCTCGTAAAACCACCAGACGCCGGCGCCGGCGCAACCGAGGCAGCCGGCGAGGCCGAGACCGAGGAATAAAAGGATGGCGATCATCATGCCGCTGCAACCGCCCTTTTTCGCCTTGGCGCTGCTCTTGGCATTGCCGTGATCCGAGGGCAGAGCGAACGGCGATGCGTCATCATCCGGTTCGCCCTTGGCGCCGGATTTAATCTTCGGCTTGGGCTTGCTGGAAGTGACTGCGTGATCGTTCTTGGCCGGTGGCGTGGACGTCTCGGCCGCCGTCGTCGGCAACTCGATGATGGCGGCGGCCGCGGGAACGTCGATGGCGCCCTGGCATTTCTGGCACTTCACCTTCTTACCCGCCAACTGGTCGGCAAGATTGTACGGCGTTTGGCAACTCGGACAGGTGACGGAAATAGGCATCGCCGTGATTCTCCACGGTTCACGCAATAGATGAGAGCCGCGGCTATTTTACCCAAAACGCCGGCCTTTTGTCTCTTCGGAAACGCGAAAACGAGTGATTTCCGCGGACACCTCACGCAAAGGCGCAAAGTCGCAAAGAAATCAGCAGGGTTTGACGACATAGGGCTGGGGCCACCTTCCGCAAGAAGCTGGCCACTTTTCTTGCTTTGCGGCTTTGCGCCTTTGCGTGATTCCGCTCATCCTGCAAGCCCCCTTCCCCCGCTGGCGGCAATTATGGTAGATTGCTCGCGATGGAATCAAGCCACCCGGTAAGGATGCCGTTATGCGTAAGCTTCTTCCCGTCGGCCTTGGTGCGTTGATATTTTTGTTGATGATTGCCGCGCCGTTCTGTTACAAGCAGTGGCACGATCATCAGTACCGCAATTTTCACGTGGTCGAGGACGGCGTGCTGTATCGCAGCGGGCAGTTGCCGTTGCCGCGCTTGCAGCAATTCTGCACGAATCACCGCATCCGCACGATTGTCTGCCTGCGCGAGGGGGACAAGCAAGACGATCAGGCGGAGGAGCGCTGGATCAAGGCGCGCGGGCTCAACTTCGTGCGCATCCCGCCCCGGCAGTGGTGGCCCGATTCAGCCGGCAACACGCCCGGTGACGAAAGCGTCGCCGAATTCCGCAAGGTCATGGACGATCCCGCCAATTACCCCGTGCTCGTCCATTGCTACGCCGGCATCCACCGCACCGGAACCATGTGCGCCGTCTTCCGCATGGATTACCAGGGCTGGACCAACGACGAAGCCATGAACGAAATGCGCACCTTCGGCTACACCATGCTCGACGATCACGAGGACATCCTCGGCTACCTGACGCGCTATCATCCGCCGCAGCGCGATGCGAAGACGATTCGCGCGAAGCCGGCCAGCGCACCATTGCCATTGATGCCGGGCCAGCGAAATGGTGAAGCGAATTCCCCAAAAAAAGCCGAAGCTCCCAAGAGCAAGCAAGAAGCGATCCCCTTGGCAGACATCGTGGTCAGCGTGGGAGGGGAAAAATCCAATCACATTCTTCGCGCCAATATCATGGTCGCAGTCGAACAAAACGACGTCAAGGATCTCACCGAATTGCTAACCAAGCGGAAGGCGTTCCTGAAAGGCTGGTTGATCGGCTATCTTTCCGATCAATCGATCTCGGACGTGACACGCAAGTCGGGCATCGACCGCCTTCGCCGTGAAATCTGCGATCAGTTCAACGCCATGCTCTTCCCGAACGGCGAAAAGCTAATCGCGGATATCTTATTTGATGAGTTCGTGGTGCAGTGAACCCGAAACCGCGGTTTCGCGAAGTCGGCTTTACGAAAAATCCCCTCCCTTGACGCTGCCCTTCTTTCCCCGATAGTATCCTTAAGTTTTTTTGCGCTGATTTAGCAAACGCTGCTTGCGTTTGGCTCCGGCACGGCGCCGCGCGAGCGCTAAACGCAAGCGGCACACACGGATACCATCTGGCAATGCCGAAACGCACCGATCTCAAGAAAATCCTGCTCATCGGCTCCGGGCCCATCATCATCGGGCAGGCGTGCGAGTTCGATTATTCCGGCACGCAAGCCTGCAAAGCCCTGCGCGAAGAAGGCTACACCGTCGTCCTCGTCAATTCCAATCCCGCCACCATCATGACCGATCCGGAGACCGCGGATCGCACTTACGTCGAGCCGATCACCTGGGAAGTCGTCGCCAAGATCATCGAGAAGGAACGGCCCGACGCGCTCTTGCCGACGCTGGGCGGGCAGACCGGGCTCAACACCGCGATGGATCTGCACAAGCATGGCATCCTCGAAAAGTTCGGCGTCGAGATGATCGGGGCAAAATCCGATGTGATCGACAAGGCCGAGAACCGCCAGAAGTTCAAGGACGCGATGATAAAGATCGGCCTGGAGGTTCCCAAAAGCTACGTCGTCAATACGCTCTCCCGGGCCCTCGAAATCCGCGATCAAGTCGGCCTGCCCTGCGTCATCCGCCCCAGCTTCACCCTCGGCGGCACCGGCGGCGGCATCGCCTACAACCGCGAAGAATTCACCGAACTCGTCTCCCGCGGCCTCGACCTCTCCCCCACCCGCGAAGTCCTCATCGAAGAATCGGTCATCGGCTGGAAAGAATACGAGCTCGAAGTGATGCGCGATCATGCCGACAACGTCGTCATCATCTGCTCCATCGAAAACTTCGACCCGATGGGCGTCCACACGGGCGATTCGATCACCGTCGCCCCGGCCCAGACCTTGACCGACAAAGAATTTCAACGCATGCGCGACGCCGCCCTCAAGATCATCCGCGAGATCGGCGTCGAGACCGGCGGCTCGAATATCCAGTTTGCCACCGATCCCGACAATGGCCGAATGATCGTCATCGAGATGAACCCGCGCGTGAGCCGATCGAGCGCGCTGGCGTCCAAGACGACCGGCTTCCCGATCGCGAAGATCGCCGCCAAGCTCGCCGTCGGCTATCGGCTCGACGAACTCCGAAACGACATCACGCGCGTGACGCCGGCCTGCTTCGAGCCGACCATCGATTATGTCGTCACCAAGATTCCGCGCTGGGCGTTCGAGAAATTCCCCGATGCTGACCCGACGCTCACCACGCAGATGAAATCGGTCGGCGAAACGATGGCGATTGGCCGCACCTTCAAGGAATCGCTGCAAAAAGCGTTGCGCGGCCTGGAGACGGGACGCTTCGGCCTGGGTAGCGATCAGAAAGACCGCTGGGGCACCGACAATCCGCCGCTCACCGAGGAAGTGCTCAAATCGCTGGCGACGCCGAACGTCGACCGCATCTGGCACATCCGCTACGCATTCAAGATGGGCATGACGACGGAGGAAATCCACTCGCGCACGAACATTGATCCGTGGTTTCTCAACAACATCCGCGAAATCATCGATGTCGAGGAAAAGCTGCGCGCCTGCCCCGGGCTGGAAGCCGCGTCGGACGAATTGCTCTGGGAAGCGAAGCAGCACGGCTTCTCCGACCGCCAGCTCGCGTTCCTGTGGGACACCGACGATCTGCTCGTGCGCGAACATCGCAAGAGCCGCGGCATCGAAGCGGTGTTCAAATGCGTCGATACCTGTGCGGCCGAGTTCGAGGCGTTCACGCCGTATTATTATTCGACGTATGAGAGACCTGCCGCTTGCGGCTTCGCGCTCGCAGAGGAGCGCCAGAATGTCGGGCGCCTCGACGCGAGCGCAAAGCCGCAAGCGGCGGAAGACGAAACCCGCCCCCCCCGTGACAACAAGGAACGCATCATGATCCTCGGCGGCGGGCCCAACCGCATCGGCCAGGGGATCGAGTTCGATTATTGCTGCTGCCATGCCGCGTTTGCTCTCAAGGCCGCGGGGTTCGAGACCATCATGGTCAACTCGAATCCCGAAACCGTTTCGACCGATTATGACACCAGCGACATGCTCTTCTTCGAGCCGCTGACCGCGGAGGACGTGCTCAACATCTGCGACCGCGTCAAGCCGAAAGGGCTGATCGTGCAGTTCGGCGGGCAGACACCGTTGAACCTGGCCAAGGCTCTGGAAACCGCCGGGGCGCCGATCATCGGCACCAGCGTCGATTCCATCGATATCGCCGAGGACCGCAAGCGCTTCGGCGAGATGGTCGAGAAGCTCAACCTCAAGCAGCCGCCCAACCGGACTGCGCGCGATCTGCAAGGCGCCGTCTTCGCCGCCCGCGAAATGGGCTATCCGGTCCTGGTCCGGCCCAGCTACGTCCTCGGCGGCCGGGCGATGGAAATCGTCTATGACGAAGAACGCATGAAGCAATTCGTCAATCAAGCGCTCGATGTCTCCGCCGGCAAGCCGATCCTGATTGATCATTTCCTTGAGTCGGCGGTCGAGGTCGATGTCGATTGCCTGTGCGACGGCCAGCGCGCCATCATCGGCGGCGTCATGCAGCACATCGAGGAAGCCGGCGTCCACTCCGGCGACAGCGCCTGCGTGATTCCTCCTTATAGCCTGCCCGCCGAGGTGGTCGAGGAAATCAAGCGGCAAACCCGCGCGATGGCCCTGGAGCTGCGCGTCAAAGGTTTGATGAACGTGCAATTCGCGATCACCGGCGTCAAAGGAGCCGCGCACGAAGTAAGCGGCCACGAAGAAACTTCGCTTACTGCGTGCGCGGCTCCGGTGATCTATGTCCTCGAAGTGAATCCCCGCGCCAGCCGCACTGTGCCGTTCGTTGCCAAGGCGACCAATGTGCCGCTCGCCAAAATCGCATCGCTTATCATGGCCGGCAAGACGCTCGATGAGCTCGGCATCCATACGGAAACTGTGCCGACGCATTTCTCCGTCAAGGAGAGCGTCTTCCCGTTCAACAAGTTCCCCGGCGTCGATATCATTCTCGGCCCGGAAATGCGCTCCACCGGCGAGGTGATGGGTATCGCCGACAATTTCCCGATGGCGTTCGCGAAGAGCCAGATCGCCGCCAACAGCGCGTTGCCCACCGAGGGGACGGTGTTCATCAGCGTCAACGACCGCGACAAGCACGACATCATTCCGGTGGCCCGTACGCTGGTCGAACTCGGTTATCGCCTGCTCTCGACGCGGGGCACTGCCAAGGTTCTGCGCGGCGCCGGCGTCGAGGTGCACGAGATCTCGAAATTGCAAGAAGGCCGTCCGAACCTGATCGATTACATGAAGAACGGCGAAGTCGATCTGGTGATCAACACGCCGTCGGGCAAGGGAGCGCGGACCGACGAGGGAAAGATCCGCGCCGCCGCGGTGATGAACCGGGTGACGTGCATCACAACGCTCGCCGCCGCCGAAGCCGCCGCCCTCGCTTGCAAGGCGCTGCGCCAGGGGGAGCTGCGCGTGAAGCCGCTGCAGGATTGGTTTGCATGAGGGGCGAGGGACGAGGCGCGAGGGGCGAGGAATGAATATGGCGAAGAAAAAGCCAAGCCGGCGGTACCTGCTCTGCATCAAAAACGACGACTATCCAGCGTCGCTGGAGTTGCTCAAGATATACAAGGTAATTCCGGATGCGGCGGCAGCTGTACGGCATTTCGTCCGGGTCGTGGACGAATCAGGCGAAGATTACCTGTTCCCCGAAACCTACTTCATCCCGATCGAATTGCCCAAAGTAGCCGTTCGAGTGTTTGCCCACGCGTCATAGCGCATTGATCGAGGGTCCACCATGTCTTTCGCCGAATTGCAATTGCTCCAGCTCTTGAAAGATCGCTCGTTCAATCGCGGTAATTTCCAGCTGGCGTCGGGCGCCACCAGCGACTACTACATCGACGGCAGGATGACGGCCGTGTTCTCGGAAGCTGCCTGGCTGATCGGTGAAGTTCTCTATGAGCGCACCAAGGACCTTGGCATCGGCGCCATCGGCGGCCTGGAAGTCGGCGCCGTACCGCTGACCACCGCCGCCGTGATCGGCTATCACCTGCACGGCAAGAAAATGGAAGGCTTCTGGGTCCGCGCGAAAGAAAAAACGCACGGGACGCGAAAGCTCATCGAAGGCAATCTTCAGGCCGGCACACGCGTCGCCGTTGTGGATGACGTGTTCACCAAAGGGGAATCGGCCCTCAAAGGCGCCAGGGCCGTTCAAGAAATCGGCTGCGAAGTCGTGCTGGTTCTGGCGCTCGTGGACCGCTTGCAAGGCGCGGCGGAATTGTTTCGCACCGAAGGCATCGGGAATTATCAATCGGTTTTCACGATCCGCGATTTCGGCATCGAGGCGTAAGGCCGCTTGGGTCGAAATAATTGATTTTCTGAAACCATCCTTGCCGAACACGGAGGATTTTCATCAAATACCCTGAGAAATTCGGGGGACTGCCCCCGCCACTTTTCACTCAGGGAGGGACAACATGTCCAGAACCACTACCGCACACGGAAACGCCCCCCAAGCCGGCAAAGCTCCCCAGGCGTCCGGATCCCACTCCGGCCTGCCCATGGAAAAGGTTGCCATGCGCGCCTACGAGAAATGGATGCAGTCGGGTTGCAAGCACGGTTGCGATCGGCAGCACTGGTACGAAGCCGAGCAGGAAATCCGGGCCGAGATGACGCGGACTGGCGGCGCGGGTCAGAAGCGCTAACATCTGGCGCAAAAAAAAAGAATCGGCCAGGCGAATTCGCTTGCGCGAATACCTGGCCGCAGCAGGGGCGTGGTTTCGGGAACGGTCCTGCCGTCTCCGTGGCTTACAGGTTCGCCCGTTTCTCTTCCACGAGCGTCTGAATCCGTTCGCCCAAAAGGGCCACATCGAACGGCTTCTTGAACGCCTCGTTGAACCCGAAGTTCGCCAGGCTTTCCGGCGCTGCTTCATCTTCGCTCGCCAGCGCGACGATCAGCGTTTGTTCGTAATCGGGTTTCTTGCGCAAATTGCTGGCGATCTGCAAGGCGTCCGAGCGGCCCATCGCCATGTCGATGATGATGGTGTCGGGGTGGAAACTCTCCGCTTGAATGCCGGCTTCGAAGCCGCTGTTCGCCAATTCGTACTTGAAGTCCTCGCTCTCGGGCAGCAATTCCTTGATCCGGTCAATGAAGAGTTTGTCGGCCCCGATGACCAGAATCTTGTGCAGCCCTTCCTCCTCCAATTCGCCCAGCGGCATCCCATGTTCCTTGAGGAACTTGATGAGGTGCTCGCGGGGAATGCGGCGGTCCTGGCTGCCCGGAATCCGGTAGCCGCGCAGCGCCCTGAGTCGAACCATTTACTCACCGTCCGCGGCGCGACCTTACAGATCTTCGCGACCTGTCCGGTGGTAAAAACTTTTTTCATGGCAGGCACTCCGTAAACGTGTTTTCTGTGTCGCGCCCGATGGGATCGGGAGGCGACGGGGGGAACCACGCCCAACCTGAAGAAACGCGACCTGCTGGCTGGCTCGGGAAGTCCATCCAGGGCATCCTGCCGGGGGACAGGGCCTATGCGTGGCTTCAGGGGGGACTCATCTGGGACTGAACGCTTCGCGGCGGCGGCCGGGATTTCCTTTCCTTGTCGCCGACGTTTTTCCTATACCACGGTTGCTGGTAATATCGGCACGAAACGCCTCCGGGATGAGAAAAAGCCCACAATCTAAGAAACCTCTACACATCGTCTCTTCCGCGCCACCCTTCTGTCTTGCCGGGGTGTCACGAGTCGAACTTGACGAGGTCATCTTGACGGCTTTGCCAGCCCGCTCCCCCTCTCCCCACCGGGGGAGAGGGCTGGGGTGAGAGGGTGATTGAGGGCTCCGAGCGAGGGCTGCAAGATATGCCTGTTCCGCGAGGCCGATCTTCCTGTCCGCACCCATTGTAGCGGCGGGGACAAGGGGCCCCTTTGATGATGCTTGCGTTTAGCTCCCGCGCGGCGCCACGCGGGCGCTAAACGCAAGCCGACGCAATCGCCTGCCCGACGGCTTGCGTCGTCGCCGATCCGCCTTGATCGATCGGCAACGTTTTTCCCTCGGCAAGCACGTTTGCGACCGCGCGTTCAATCAACCCCGCGCCGTGAACCAGATCGTTGTTGCCGTGGCGTCGGCCTAGCCAATCGAGCATGATGCCGGCGGAAAGAATGGCGGCGATCGGGTTGGCGATCCCCTTGCCGGCGATATCGGGGGCGGTGCCGTGCGCGGGCTGAAAGACGGCATGGCGATTGCCGATATCGCCCGACGGCGCCATCCCCATGCCGCCGATCAGTCCGGCGGCAAGATCGGAGAGGATGTCGCCGAACATGTTCTCCGTTACGATCACGTCGCATTGAGCCGGCCGCTGCACCAGGAAGAGCGCTTGCGCATCAATATAGGTGTGTTGCTTGGCGATGGCGGGATGGCGAGCCGCGACCTCGTCGAAGACCTTGCGAAAGAACGCGTAGCTCTTGAAGATGTTGGCCTTATCAACGCAGGTGACTTTGGGCCCCCTCGCTCCGTGCCCCTCTCCGCCGGAGGGGCCATGGGAGAGGCGGCGCGACTCCGCCAGGCGAAACGCGAATTCGCAGATGCGTTCGATGCCGGGTCGGGTCATGACGAGCGTGTCGGTGGCGATCGCGTCATGAAGCACGATGCCGCCTTGCTGCGAGGCGAACAGGCCTTCCGTCTGTTCGCGCAGAATGACCAGATCAATGTCGCCCGGCTTGACATTGGCGAGCGGCGTTTTGGCGCCGGCGTAAAGCTTGCACGGCCTGACGCCGGCGTAGAGATCGAGCACGATGCGCAACGTAACCTGCGGCGTCAATTCGGTGCCATCGGGCTTGCGGATATCGGGATGCCCCATCGCCCCCAGAAGAACGGCGTCGGCCCGGCGGCAGGCGTCGAGCGTGTCGGCGGGCAGATCGGCGCCGGTGCGCTGATAACAAACCGCGCCGCTCTCGTGCGTCGTAAGGCGCAACGTGAACTTGCCCAGCGTTTTTTCGACGGCACCCAGAACGCGGACGGCTTCCGCGGTGACATCGATGCCGATGCCATCGCCGGGCAGGACCGCGATATCGAAGTCCAATTTTACAGGCATGCGGTTAGATTCTCTTGTTGGTGGCGGCATGGCTCGCTTGCGGTTTTCGCGCAGGGTCCGCGGTTTCACGGCATCCAGTGCGCGAAACCGCAAGCGAGCATCGACGCGAACTGGGGCCGATAACGTCCATCGTGCAAATATTTCCTATCGAACCGCCGCCGCGCCGACTACAATGCGAAGCAAACCCAAGGAGAACCCTCACATGAAGAAGAAGTATTTGCACGCAATGACGATCGCTGTTGTCGTCGCCGCCCCGCTCGGCGCCGCCGATTGGCCGCACTGGCTCGGGCCCAACAGCAACGGCTCATCGCCGGAGACGGGGCTCTTGACCAAATGGCCTGCGGCTGGCCCGAAGCTGCTCTGGAAATACGCGGGCGGCGACGGCTACTCGACGGTTGCGGTGGCTGGAGGCCGGGCCATCACGCAAGTGCAGCACGACGGCGGCGAATTCGTTCTCGCACTCGACGCCGTCAAGGGAACCAAACTATGGGAAACCCGCATCGCCGATGCCTACAAGAATCAATTTGGTGACGGTCCGCGCGCCACCCCTGCCATCGATGGCAAATCGGTTTACGTCTATTCACCTAGCAGCCTGCTCGCTTGCTTGGACACTGAAAAAGGCGACATCGTCTGGTCCGTCAACCTGATCAAGGAGTTCGGCGGCAACAAGGTCACGTACGGCCGATCGGCGTCTCCGCTCGTCGAAGGCGATCTCGTTTACGCCCTACCCGGCGGCAAGGGGGCCGGCGCCGCCGCCTTCAACAAGAAAACCGGCAAGCTCGTCTGGAAGACCGGCGACGACCCATCCGCCTACGCCTCGCCGATGGCCGTCACCGTCGCCGGGCAGAAGCAGATCATCTTCTTCACCGCGACCGGCCTGCTCGCCGTCAGCGCCGACAAGGGGGCCGAGCTCTGGCGCGTGCCGTGGAAGACCGCCTTCGATTGCAATATCTGCACGCCGCTGCTAGTCGGCAAGGATTGGCTTTTCGTCAGCACCGGCGAGGAAAACGGCGGCGTCATGTTCAAGCTCTCCGCGGCCGCCCCCGAAAGCGCCTGGGAAAGCAAGGGGCCCAAGAGCGTCATGATGAATTACTGGGCCAACTCCGTCGCATCCGACGGCTACCTCTATGGCGTCTCCGGCGAATTCAACGAAAAAAAGATGGACCTCAACTGCGTTGAGCTGAAAACCGGCAAACTGATGTGGTCCCAGAAAGACATGGGCAAGGCTGCGGTGACGCTGGCCGATGGGCATCTGTGGATCACGACCAAGAAGGGAGATCTGGTTTTGGTCCGCGCCGATCCGACGAAGTACGACGAGGTGGCTCGCGTCTCGATACTGCATGAAAACCGCACCTCGCCGACCATCTCCGACAAACGGCTTTATTTGCGCGATCGAGACAACATCTATTGCCTGGACATCGCGGGCAAATGATCTCGTCATCCCGCGAAGCGGCGCATGACCAGGGACGCGTTCTGGCCGCCGAAACCGAAGCTGGTGGAGACGGCGACTTTCACCGGCATCTCGCGGGCGGTGTTGGGGACGTAATCGAGATCGCACTCCGGATCGCGTTCCTTCTGGTTGATCGTCGGCGGGACCGCGTTGGTGTGCAGCGTTAACGCCAGGGCGATCGCCTCCACCGCGCCGGCGGCGCCAATCAGGTGGCCCACCATCGACTTGATCGACGAGAGCGGCAAAACCTTGGCGTTCGGGCCGAACACGCGCTTGACCGCCGTCGTCTCCATTTGATCGTTAAGGCGCGTGCTGGTGCCGTGGGCATTGATGTAATCGACATCGCCCGGATCGATTTGGGCTTCGCGCAGCGATTCCTTGATGGCGCGGGCGGCGCCGTGCGCTTCCGGGTCGGGCTTGGTGGCGGCGTAGGCGTCGAAGCTGGAACCCATGCCGAGCACCTCGGCGTAGATGGTCGCGCCGCGCTTTTTGGCGTGCTCCAGCTCTTCCAGCACCAGCACCCCGGCCCCCTCGCCCAGGACAAAGCCGTCGCGCTGCCGGTCGAAGGGCCTCGACACCTCGACCGCCGGCCGATCCGATCGGCTCAACGCGCCCAAAGCGGTGTAAGCAAGAATCAAGAGCGGATCGATGCGGCTGTCGGCGCCGCCGGCGAGAACAATGTCGGCATCGTCGCGGGCAATCAGGCGGAACGCTTCGCCGACGGCTTGCGTGCCGGCGGCGCAGGCGGTGGTGATCGTGCTATTGGGGCCTTGAGCGTTCAAGGCCAGCGAGATGTGGGCGGCCACCATGTTGGGCAGGTATTTGAGAATCCACAGCGGAAACAGCGCTCCCGGTCCCTTTTGACCAAGCCGGGTCGTTTCGAGGTTGCCCTCGGCATCGCAGGAATCGACCAAGGCGGGAGTCAATTCGGGCAGGTCGACGGGAACCAGGCCGGTTCCCATGACAACGCCAAGGCGCTCGGGATTTTCGCGATCGAGATCGAGCCCGGAATCCTGAACGCTCAGGCCGGCGGCGCCGACGGCAAAACGCATGGCCCGCGACATGATCTTCGCGTTCTTCCGCTGCCCATTCACCAAATAAGGCGCAACATCGAAGTCCTGCACCTCGGCCGCGATTTTCACCGGGTGCGCTGTGGCGTTGAAGGCGCGGATCGGACCCACGCCGCTGACGCCGTTCAAGCAGGCGGACCAGAACGCCTTTTTGCCGATCCCATTGGGAGCGACCACGCCCAGTCCGGAAATCACCACTCTGCGCATGCCCGCGTTACCTCACTGAATACACGCCGCAGCGGCGGTCATTCAAGGACGGATGCGTGGCATCCTGAATCCTTCGGTCCTCGCTTCCTGATTCGTGCCTGGGGTAATCGTGACAAACGTCCTATTTTATCCAGCCGGTTTAACTTTACTCTTGTCGCCGAGAAGAAGCAATGGGCAATTCCTAGAAAATAGGTTGTTTCGGGTAAAGGGTTAGTCGAAACAGGATGTCTGCGCGGAATAATCAACATAAGCAGCAGATTCGATCCATTGTCACACTTGCCCAAAACGTGCCGCGCCCGTTCGAAAGCGGGAAACACCCGCGGATCGTTCCCTTCCCCACTTCGTAACGGGCGCGTCTCGGTTTGCACGCGCAATCAATACAATGCCGTCATGGCCGTTTTCCGCACCAGCAAGCGCGTGGAGTTTGGCGATACCGACATGGCGGGCATCGTTCACTTCGCCAATTTTTTCCGCTACATGGAGGCCGCCGAGTGCGACTTCCTGCGCTCACGCGGGCTTTCGGTCAAGCTCGAGTGGGAAGGCCAAGCGATTGGCTTTCCGCGCGTGTCCGCATCCTGCGATTACATCAGACCGGCTCGATTCGAGGATGTGATCGACATCGCCGTCACGATCGAGCGGATCGGCGTCAAATCGGTGACCTTCGCCTTCGAGTTCACGCGAGGCGGCAATCTCATCGCCAATGGAAGGGTCACCTCGGTTTGTTGCACGGTCGATGGGGATCATTCGCTTGAAGCAATCGCCATTCCGGCGAGTTACCGGGTCCGGTTGGAAGTGGAACCGACATGATTTCATTCCTCACGCACCCGGTCGTCCTGCTTACCATCGGCGGCGCCCTCGGCACCAACGCCCGCTACTGGCTCGCGGTCCTCGTCACCTCACGCTGCGAACACTGGTTCCCGCGTGAATATGGCAACCTCGCAGCGCCGCTCGGCATCTTCATCATCAACGTCACCGGCTCGCTTCTCCTGGGCCTGTTCGTCGTGCCATTGCGCGATCCCTTTCCGCTGCATGCGCGGCATTGGTGGCTCCTGCTCGGCGTCGGCTTTTGCGGCGGCTACACCACGTTCTCATCTTTCGCCGTCGATACGGTGGAGTTGGCGCGCAAATATCATCAGCCGGGCATGGCGTTCTTGAATGTGGCGTTGAGCGTCGTCATAAGTTGTCTGGTCGTGTGGGGCGCGATTGCCAGCATGGAGAAAATTGCCCCCGCAGCGCCGGTCATGGAAGTGGAAGGTCCTGAAAAGCAAATGGAACCGTGAACACCTCAACGCGGTTGGGCGTCCGATAGCGCAGCGACACCTCGACGCCTTTGGGCGGCAGCGTCATCTTTTCGCGCACCGAAAAATAATAGCGGATCTTCGTCCTTCCCGCCGCCGCCGGCTGCGGGGCTTCGCCGCTCGGCTCGATTTCGTAGGTTCGTTTGCTCTTCGGATCGGTCCAGGTCAGCCAGACGCGATTGTTGTCCATCCACGATTGGTACGATTCCAGGTCCACGATCGCTCCCTTGGGATACTCGGTCGCGATCTCGAACGCCCAGAGCTTCGCTGTTTGCTTGACGTCGCTCAAGCGCACCTTGACCCCTTCCTGTTCGTCTTTCTGGCCTGCCGTGAGCTGGGCGAATTTGAATTCGAGCATCTTGGGAGCGCCGATAACGTGCAGCTCCCCTTTTAGCGAATCAAGCGCAGCTACGTTACGAGCCGGCGCCGTCATGCGCAACTCGATCTCCGTGGCGCAGGCGCCGGCCACGCTGCGCCGTTTGCCGATGCAGTTCTTCAAGCCCCTTGCCGAATCCGACGCTTGCCTTGTTGACATTGAGATAAAGCATCGCCAGCCGCGGTTCCCAGGCGGCGTCCAGCGTCACCAGGCAGGTGTGGACTTGCGTCTCGTCATCTCGGCTCACCGCAATGCGCTTGACGGCGAAGCGAAAGGGGCCGCTATAGTGCGTCTTCAGCTCGCGGTACGGCTTATCGACCAGGGCAACGCCGCTGTCGGGCTGGTAGGCGGAGAAGCCGATGCCGGTTTCCTTCCCGATGGCGTCAAGGGTCTTCCAGAATTCACCGGTCTTGACCGCCTTGAGCTTGGGATTGGTGGGATGAGCGCGGCGGTCCTCGACGTTGTTGCCGGTCTTTTTTTTCAGGTCCGCGAGGGCCTGTTCGAGCATGATTTCGGGGGGAGCCTGTTGCACGGCCAGAACGCTTAACGAAGCGCCGGTGAACCAAATTGCCGCGAGCAGTTTCAAGTGGCGCCTCATAGTAAATCTAAAGGATCGCAAATTAAGTGCCATTTCCTGTTGGGCAACGTCGAAGCTCGCTTGGCGGTTTCGCGCACAGTGAACCGCCGAGAATTGTATGGTTCGGGCATTGATGGGGGCGAAACGCAAGCGCGCTGAATGCGTGCGCCCGTGGGCAGAAGATTGCCAGCAGCGGCGACGAATACATCAACCGGTCAGCGCCAGTTTCTCGCGGGAATCAAGGCTTCGGCGCCGCTCGAGCTTGATCGCTTGAACATCGGCCCAGCGCAGGACGGCAGCGCCCCAGGTCAGGCCGCCGCCAAACGCCACCATGAGCAGATGTTCGCCGACATCGATGGTGTTGCCGTTGAGGAACTCGCCCAGAGCGATGGGGATCGAGGCGGCGCCGGTGTTGCCGTAGCGTTCGATATTGATGTAGGTTTGGGAGTCGGACAGTCCGAGAGCTTCCTGGGTGGCGGTGAGGATGCGCAGGTTAGCCTGGTGGGGGATCACCGTGCGGACGTCGCGCGTGGTGAGGCCGGCCTTGGCAAGAGCTCGCTGTGCGGACTGGGCCATGCTGCGGACTGCCAGCTTGAAGACCTCGTTGCCACGCATGCGGACAAAATGGGCCTTTTCGGCAACAGTTTCGGCGGAGGCGGGCCGGGCGCTGCCGCCGGCCTCGATCGTGAGCATTTGTTCGACATCACCGCGCGAGCCTAAAACGGTGCTCAACACGCCGTTGTCCTGCGTCGTCGCTTCCAGCACGACGGCGGCGGCGCCATCGCCAAAGAGAATACAGGTCGTGCGATCTTCCCAGTTGAGGAATCGGCTCAAAGTCTCGCCGGCAACGACGAGAACGCGGCGAGCGCCCCCCGATTGAATGAACTGGCTGCCCGTCGCCAACGCGTACAAGAATCCGGTGCATGCGGTGTTGAGGTCGAAGGCGGCGGCGTGCTCGGCGTCGAGATTATGCTGGATCAGGCAGGCCGTCGCGGGAATCAGCTGGTCGGGGGTAGTCGTGGCACAGATGATCAAATCGACATCGCGCGGCGACAACTCCGCCCTCTGCAATGCCTGCCGGGCCGCAATCGTCGCCATGGACGAGGTCGTCTCACCAGGACCGGCAATGCGCCGCTCGCGGATTCCGGTTCGCGTTCGGATCCAGGCATCGTTGGTATCGACGAGCTTTTCCAGGTCGTGATTGCTCAGGACCTGGGACGGACGATACAAACCCCAGCCCGTGATCGCGGCCCTACAATCCATAAAACCCCATTCTTTGGAACGAGCCAGATCGCTCGCTCCCGCAGGAGGTGTGGGTGCCTTGCGCTCTCAATTTCCTCAACTCTACAACCTCGACCATGAGTTCGTAACCCAAACAGCTGATTTATTCTAGCCTGTTGTGCGGCTTGCGTTGATTATATCATCATAATCGGCACATTTTGGGAAGCACTTTCTGCAGAATCCGCGGAATTGCTTTCGCCAGCCTTCGCGGTGACGTATGATGAGCCAGTGTCACTTTCGGCAAAGGCGCAACCGATGATCCGCACCCGCGTATTCGTTGCAATTCTCCTTGTGCTGGGCGTTTGGCTGGCGTTGAGTTCTGCCCCAGCCGCCCAGAATGCCGCCTTGTCTCAGGATGAGCAGGCCTTGAAGCATGCGGGAATTGCGACCGATGGGCAAGGCCTGCTCGACTATTTTCATCGGCACACGCCCAGTGCCGAAATACAGGCGACATTAAAGCGGCGAGCCCCTCAACTTGGCAGCAGCATTTTTTCAGCGCGCGTGAAGGCAAGCGACGATTTGATCCGCGCCGGTCGCGCCGCCCTGCCCTACCTGCGCGAGACGGCGAAATCCAGCGACGGCGAAACCTCGCGCCGCGCCCAATACTGCATTCAGGTCATCGAGCAAAACACGCCGCTGGGGCTCTCCGCGACAGCGAGCCGGGTTCTCGCGGAGCGTCGGCCGGCCGGGGCAGCTGAGGCGCTGCTCGCATATCTGCCTCTTGTGGATGAATCGTGGGTCGAGGAAGACATTCGTCAGAGCTTGAAGCAACTGGCCGCCGCCGATCCGAAGGCATTGGCCGCGATTGAGAAAGCGCTGATCGATCCCGCCGATCCGCGCCGCGCCGCCGCCGCCTGGATCGTCGGTGCGTCGAGTGATCCGGACCGGCGCCGCCAGGTGGTACCGCTGTTAGCCGACAAATCCGGCGAGGTGCGCTTCCTGGCCGCTTCATCGCTGTTACATGCGCGCGAACCCGCCGCGGTTCCGGCCTTGATCGGGCTACTGGCCGCCGACTCTGCCGACCTCGCTTGGCGCTCGGAGGATTTGTTGTTTCGCCTGGCCGGCGACAATGGGCCCGCCGTTTGGCTCGATTCCTCCCGCGACAACAACGGCAACAAGGTTCGCGCCGCCTGGGCAGCGTGGTGGAAGGGCAACCAGGCCAAGATCGACTGGACGACCGTCCGCCTCGACGAGCAAGACCTTGCCCTCACCCTGGTTGTCGAGAACCAGCGCCCGGACGGCCGCGGACGCGTCTATGAATGCAACAAGGCCGGCGTCATCCAATGGCAGCACACGGTCAATAATCCGATCGACGCCCAACGGCTCCCCGGCGGCCGAATCCTCATCGCCGATTCGCGCGGCAGCCTCATCTACGAAACCGACAGCCGCGGCGTCATCGGCTGGAAACACGCCGGCATCGCCGCCACCAGCATCCAGCGCCTCGCCAACGGCAACACCGTTGTCTCCACCTATCAGCACATCCTCGAATTCAACCGCGACGGCAAGACCGTGTTCTCCTTCGCAACCCAAGGCCACACCTACCACGCACGTAAGCTGCACGACGGCCATTACGTCTGGATCGACGCCAGCGGCGAAATCGGCGCGGTGGATGCCAAGGGCAACGTGATCGCGAAAACGCGCATCAGCGACGGCCTGACCTGGGGCAGCATCGAACGCCTGCGCAATGGCCATTATCTCGTCGCCCTCGGCGGGGCCAGCGGGAAAGTCCAGGAGGTGGACCTGGCCGGTAAGGTCTACTGGGAAAAAGCCGTCAACAATCCCAACCGCGCCGTCCGCCTCGCCAACGGCCACACCCTCGTCGCCAGCCACGGCGATCAATGCATCTACGAATTCGACGCCGCCGGCAATGAATGCTGGAAGCACGCCTGCACCGGCCGCCCCTTCGCGGCGCTGCGCCGCTGACGCTGAACAGCACTTACTCCCCAAAAACGCGCAGTGCTCTCACCATGAAAAGCCCGCGGATTCTGCGGGATTTTCATGGTACGACGATTATAGAATATTTACCTAAATGATGTGTGGCCATGAAAATCCCGCATTGCCTGCCGGATTTTCATGGTGTACAATCATCGCATGATTCAGCGTGAAACCGACCTTGAGATTGTGCGTGCGGCGTTGCAACGGAGCCGAGTCGTGGCGATGCTGGGATCGCGTCAATGCGGGAAGACGACGATGGCCCGGCAGTTCGTCGCGGCCGATTCGCTGAATTACTTCGACCTCGAGGACCCGCGCAGCGTCGCCCGTTTGAGCGAGGCGGATACGGCGCTGCGCTCCCTCAAGGGGCTGGTGGTGATTGACGAAATCCAGCGCCGGCCGGAGCTGTTCCCACTCTTGCGCGTGCTGGCCGATCGTAAGCCGCTCCCCGCGAGGTTTCTGATTCTTGGCAGCGTTTCGCCCGCGCTTCTCAAGCAATCGTCGGAGACGCTGGCAGGTCGCCTGGAGACGGTGTACCTGGAGGGCTTTCGCCTGGCTGATCTCGGCGCCGACGCTCAAGGCCGACATTGGCTGCGAGGCGGCTTCCCGCTGGCGTACATCAGCCGCAGCGACAAAGATTCGTTGACCTGGCGCCGCCAATTCCTACAGACCTTCGTCGAGCGCGACATTCCGCAGCTCGGCATCCAGGTCCACGCCGTCGCGCTGCAGCGATTCTGGAACATGCTCGCCCACTATCACGCCCAGATCTGGAACGGCGCCGAGCTCGCACGCGCCCTCGCCGTCAACGAATCCACGGCGCGCCGCTACCTCGATCTCTTGACCGACGTTTTTATGCTCCGCCAGCTTCCTCCCTGGTTCGAGAATCTTGCCAAACGGCAAGTGAAAGCTCCCAAAATCTATCTGCGCGACAGCGGTCTCCTGCACGCACTTTTGAGTATTGGCAACCGAAAAGACTTGGAGCATCATCCGAAGGTTGGCGCGTCCTGGGAAGGCTACGCCCTTGAAGAAGTACTCAAGGCGATCGAGCCGGACGAGGCGTATTTCTGGGCGACGCACCAGGGGGCGGAACTCGATCTGCTGCTGTTCAAGCACGGCCGGCGCGTCGGCATCGAGTGCAAACGCATGGACGCGCCGACGTTTACGCCGTCTATGCGCATCGCTCTCCAAGACCTCAAATTGGATCGGCTGCTGGTCGTTTATCCGGGAGACCACCGCTACTCGCTCAGCGACAAGGTCGAAGTGGTTCCCCTCGTTGAATTGGCAGGCGCCGGAACACACGCGGCCCACGTGTTCGACAAGCCGCGCCGTCGCCGGCGCTCCATAGAATGATGGTGAAATCAATCGCCGCTGGCCGGATCGGGGATCGTCATGAAAAATGTCAGTCGTTTGCTGGCCATTTTCTTTCTCTTCGCCGGCACCGCTCGCGCCGATGAGGGGATGTGGCTGCTCAACAATTTGCCACGCGATTTGCTCAAGAAGAAGTACGATTTCGACCTGACCGACGCCTGGCGCGATCGGGCCATGAAGGCGTCCATCCGCTTCAACAACGGCGGGTCCGGCAGCTTCGTCTCCCCAGACGGCCTGGCGATCACCAACCACCACATCGGCGCCGATTCGCTGCAAAAGCTGTCGAGCAAGGATAAGGATTATTACCGCGACGGCTTTCTGGCGAAGACGCAGGCCGAGGAATTGAAGTGCCCCGATTTCGAGCTCAATGTGCTGCAAGAAATCATCGACGTGACCAAGGAGGTTCAGGACGCCGTCAAGCCCTACATGAAGCCGGCCGACGCGCTGGCTGCCCGCAAGGCGATCATGGCGAAGATCACCAAGGACTCACTCGCCAAGACCGGCCTGCGCTCCGACATCGTCACGCTCTATCACGGCGCCCAGTATCACCTCTACCGCTACAAGAAATACACCGACGTGCGGCTCGTGTTCGCCCCGGAGCATCAGATCGCCTTTTTCGGCGGCGATTCCGACAACTTCGAGTACCCGCGCTACAACCTCGACATCTGCTTCTTCCGCGTCTACGAAAACGGCAAGCCCGCCAAGACGCCGGACTACTTCAAATTCAGCGCGGCTGGGCCGAAGGACGGTGAGCTGGTGTTCGTCAGCGGGCATCCGGGAACGACAAATCGGCTGGAGACGTATGCGCACCTGTCGCAGCACCGCTTGACACCATCTTGCCTTACACGCTGCAAATGCTCCGCTATCGTGAGGCGCTTTTGACGCAATACTCCGAGAAAGGGCCGGAGCAGCGCCGATGGGCCCAGCGCGATCTTTTCCCCGTCGCCAACGCACGCAAGGCATTGACCGGCCAGTATCATGGCTTGCTTGACCCGGCGATCATGGACCAGAAGCTCAAGCTGGAAAAAGGACTCAGACAGAAGGACGGTGGCAAGAACGATCCCTGGGAGCGCATCGGGAGCGATTTCCCCGAGCTGACGTACTACTACCTCATTGAGCGCGGCGATGCTTTCGACAGCCGGCTTTTCAAGATCGCTCGCCACCTGGTCCGCCTTGCGGACGAGTTGCCGAAAGATGACGCGAAGCGCTTGCCGGAGTATCGTAGCTCCGCCCTCGATTCGCTTAAGCTCCAACTGTTTTCGCCGGCGCCGATCTCGAGAGAATATGAGCAGATGAAGCTCGCTGGCTCGCTCTATTGGTGGGTCGAGAACATGCAGGCGAATGCCCCCTTTGTCGGCAAGATTCTCGGCAAAAAGTCCATCCCAACCGTATCTAGGGAACTGATCCAGGGAACCAAGCTCGTCGATGTTCAGGAACGCAAACGCCTTTTCGAAGGCGGCATAAAGGCAACCGGGGAATCGCAAGACCCGCTCATAAGGCTCGCGATCCTAGTTGACGGGGACGCACGAAAGCTTCGCGAGTTGTACGACGAACGCGAAGAAATTCGCCAGCAAGCCTACGCCGAGATCGCCAAAATCCGCTTCGCCAAATTCGGCGCCAGCATCGCTCCCGACGCCACCTTCACGCTGCGGCTCGCGTTCGGCACCGTGCAGGGCTATGAAGCCGATGGCGCAACACTAAATTACACCACGACCTTCAAGGAACTCTTCGACCGCGCGAAGGAGCAGGATTATCATCCGCCCTTCGATCTGCCCAAACGCTGGCTCGATGGCAAGGACAAACTCGACCTGAGGACGCCGTTCAACTTCGTCTCGACGGCCGACACCATCGGCGGCAACTCCGGCAGCCCCGTCCTGAATCGCAAGGGTGAATTCGTCGGCATCAACTTCGACCGCAATCGCTTCGGCCTGGTTCGCAACTTCGTCTACACCGATCACCAAGCCCGCCACATCTCGGTGCATTCGCGGGCGATCGTCGAATCGCTGCAAAAGCTATATGGGGCGGAGGCATTGGTGAAGGAATTGACGCCGTGACGTCGGAGCCCGAGCGCCCAGCGAGGGACCGGCCGAAGACCCTCGCTGGGCGCTCGGGATCCGACGGCAAACTCACGCCTTCTTGGCTTCCGCCGACTCCACCAGCACGATCACCTGTTCCGGCTTCGAACGCAAGAACCGGCGAGCGATCAGCCAGACGCCGGTGAAGAAGATCAGCGGGATCGGCAGCCACGGCGTCACCGCGATGGCGACAATCGCAACCAGTTCCAGGAAGGCGATGAACGCGTCCCACGAATCGCCCCAGGTCTTGCTCGCCCGCATGCCGAAGGTCGGCACCTCGGCCGGATCGGGGGGCTTGACGGCGATGTACTTCTGCTTTTCGCGGAGGTTCACTGTGATCGTCGTCAGGTCGGTCAGGTCTTCCCACAGCTTGAGCTGGCCTTCCTTGCGATTGATCTCGCCGGAGACCGATTCGAGCTTGTCCCAGACTTCGAGATAGTGCTTCATCTCCTTCTTGCCGGTCTCCTTCAAGAGTTCGCGCAGGGCCTCGCGGGCGTTCTTGCGGTTGTCGATGTCGGCCTTGAGATCGTAATACTACCCCGTCATCTCCTCGGAATCGAGCGTGTTGTTGGTGACCTCGCCGAGCTTGGCGACGGCCTTGCGGAAAGTGTGGAGATTATCGACCGGCACGCGGACGTGCCACATGCCGCTGCGGACCGCGTTCGCCGACGTGTTGATCTCGACCTTGGCGTAATCCCCCTTGGCCTCCTTGCGTGCTTCGTCAAGGTCAGCCGTCGCCTTGTCGAGGTCCTCGACGATCAGACGCATTTCGGCCGTATAGCGAATCTTGCGCGGTTTGTCGCCTTTTTCTTTCTTCTCGGGCGGTTTACCATCTTTAGCGGGTTGGCCCGGTGGATTGCCGATTTGACCTGCCGCGACCTGATTGCCGTCGTCGGGGAGGTGAACTATTTCTTCGCCGCGCGGTTCGGATTTCTTGTCGCTGTCAAACGCGCCATCTTTGGCGATCATCTTGGCCTTGGGGGTTGACCGATATCCGGTGCTGCAGCCGACGCACACGAACAGACCGATCAAGAACAGCGGCAATATCCAACGCATGATGGGCCTCGCGATAGTGAGATCGGGCGTCGTGAATACGATGCGCTCGAGACCGTTTTATTCCCTACTTAGTCTACGGCCTCAGCACCACATCCGTTTATCCACCACGTTCAACAGCGGTTGCCCCGCGACAAAGCGGCGCAGGTTCTCCAGCAGCGTCTCCAAATGGCGCTCCGGCATGCGCGGCGAGGCGGCGGCGCAGTGCGGCG
This sequence comes from uncultured Planctomycetota bacterium, assembly GCA_963767835.1. Lineage (GTDB taxonomy): Bacteria > Planctomycetota > Planctomycetia > Gemmatales > Gemmataceae > SIAQ01. The sequence goes on along the minus strand of CAVYFY010000023.1, from coordinate 47,757 downwards.
TGATGAGCACGTTTTCCATCCGCCACAACGGATGCTCCTTCGGCAACGGCTCGATCTCGAAAACGTCCAGCCCCGCTCCCGCGATCTCGCCCGCTTGTAATGCCGCGGTCAGATCGGCCAGATCGACAATGACGCCGCGGCCGACGTTGATGAGAAACGCGGTCCGTTTCATTTGCCGAATGCGGGCGCGATCGAAGAGCTTGAAGGTTTGGGGCGTATGCGGAGCGGCGATGACAACGAAATCGCTTTGTGCCAGGACCTCGGCCAAGCGATCGGGAGGAAAGACCGCAATGGTATCCGAGGGTTGATCCCTGATTCCCGACTCCTGACCCCTGACTCCTGCAAAGCGCGGATCGACGCCGAGCACGCGCATGCCGAAGGCGAGGCCGCGCCGGGCCGACTCGGCGCCAATGCCGCCCATGCCGATGACGGCGAGCGTGCAGTCAGCGAGCGTGATGGCGGCGCGATCCGAGGGATGCACTTCGCCGGGCCCCGCGTACCCGGGCAGCTCGTTGGCGTCACGCCCCAGCATCTGCCATTCGGCCCGCGTCTGCTGGCGGATGTACGTGTGAAAATTCTTGGCGAAGCAAAGAATGAAGCTGAAGACGTGATCGGCGATGACATCGCTGAAGATTCCGCGCATATTGGTGACAACGACGTGCGAGGCGATCAGTTCGGGATAAAGATATTTCTCCATGCTCGCGGTCGGCGACTGGGCCCAGCGCAGTTTCTTGGCCGCTTGCAAGAGCGGCGGCGTCAGATAACCGAAAACAGCGTCAGCATCGGCGATCTGGGCGAGGGCTTGCTGTTCATCGCGCGCGTTGATGACGAGCATCGGGTCGGCAACAGCGCGAATCTTGGCCAAACGCTCCTCGGAAACCGCCGGCGCAATCACGAGTTTCATGGCGATTCGTCTCCCGATCTGGGTGGAAGTCCCCACGGACCCGGTTATTGTAAAGCGTGATCTCGATAAGATCTGTTAAGGTTTAGCGTTCGCGTTCGCCTGGGTCTTTGCAATGCATAGATGGTGAAAAACACCTGAGGCGTTGGGCACCGATCAAGCGTTGCAGCGTGCATGGGCCGTTCAAGTCGGTTTGCGCCGGGGCCGCTTCTCCGCCGGCGCGTTCCAGGGGTCTTCCGGCCAGGCGTGCTTCGGATAGCGTATGCGTAACTCCTTACGAATAATCTGGTAGGTGTTATTCCAGAAACTCGCCAGATCGTCGGTCACCTGCTGCGGCCGTTGATTCGGCGCCAACAGGTGCAACAGCACGCGCACCCGTCCGCCGGCCAAGCGCGGCGTGTCGCGCCAGCCGAAGATTTCCTGGATGCGCACCGCAAGAATCGGCGGCCGGCCCGGCTCATACTGCAACGCCAGCCGACTGCCACTCGGAACCTGCAGTCGCTCCGGCGCCTCCCGTTCGATTGCTCGCACTTGCTCGCCCGTCAGCTTTCCTTGCAACAGCCCCAGCCAGTCGGCCCGACGAACCTCCGCGAAGGATCGGCAACCCGCACACGCCCACGGCAACAATTCGCGCAATTCAGCATCATTGAACTCAAGCAAGGCCAGCTCCGGCATCGCCTCGCGCAGCCAGCGCAAACGCACCAGAAACGTTCCCGCCGCCGATTCCGCTTCCGGCAGGACGCGCGGCAGTCGATCATGCGCCGCTTCGACCAGGATGCGCGTCACCTCGTCGGCACGCGGCAAATGGGCGTCGCTCGATTCCAATAACAGATCTTCGTAATACTGGTTCTTCCTCGCAGTCACGCGTTCGCTCTTCTCGTCAAAGGCAAGCTCCGTCGCCGCCGTCACCGGCAGCCACGCTCGTTCGATCGACGACGCCTGCCGAACCAGCGTCTCCTTCGGGTCGGCATCCACGTCGATGCACAAGAACAGCTCCGACGCCGACACGCCGCACCAGGGCGCGAGCCGCACGCCGCGTCCGCCGACCATTAGCCCCTTGCTCGGATCGGCGTCCCGGCGCACGGCGACGCGATCAGGATACGCAACCAGCAACGAGCGCAGCACCGCGTCATCGGCGGACAACTCGACCGCGCCCGGCAGCCGAGCCGCTTCTTGCCGCAAGGTTCGCAAGAGCTGATCGCGTGCCAGCAACAGGAACCGGGCCGCGCCGCTGTTCAGTGTGCCGACGCCGAACGAGGTGCTCCCCGATGCTTCGTGCGCTTCCAGCGCTTCCACGCGGTCGAGCACGTCCGAATGGCTGCCACTCCGGCGCTTGCGCGGCGTCTGATTTGATCCGCGCTCGAATGGGTCGCGCTCCGAGAGCAATGCCGCCGCCAGGGCGACGCGCGGCGCATGGCCCAAACGCTGCCCTTCCAGCAACATGCGGGCCAGGCGCGGGTGCACCGGCAGCCGCGCCATCGCCCGGCCCATTTCGGTCAGTGCGTTGCCATGCGTAGCACCGAGCCGATCCAGCAGTTGCATCGCGTGGGCCACCGCTTCCTCGCAAGGCGGCTCGAACCAAGGGAACTTCCGCATGTCCGTTTCGCCGGCGCTCAACAAATGTAGCACCGCCCCGGCCAAATCGACGCGTTGAATCTCCGGCAATGTCTGCTCCGCGCGCTGCTGATGCGATGCCTCGCTCCACAGCCGCACGCACACGCCGGGCCTGGTACGTCCCGCACGCCCGGCGCGCTGATCGGCGGCGTCTCGGGCGATCGGCGCCAGCGCGAGGCGATCCATGCCGACCGATGGGTCGAATGTCTGCATCCGCGCGAGCCCTGTATCGACCACGCCGGTGATCCTTTCGACCGTCACCGACGTTTCCGCGACATTCGTCGCCAGCACGATGCGCCGGCGCTGCTGCGGTTGCAACGCCCGGTCCTGTTCCGCAGCAGACAGATCGCCGTGCAGCGGCAGGACCAGCAAATCCTCCGCGCGGGCGACCGCCTCCAACTCGCGCATCGTCTGGCGAATCTCCCCCATGCCCGGCAAGAAGCAAAGAATGTCCCCCGGCGTGCGCGGCAGCATCCGCTCAATCGCCCGCGCCGCCGCCATCGGACACGGCTGTTGCAGCGAGCGCGGCTCATAGGTGATTTCAACCGGGTGCAAGCGCCCTTCGCTCGTCACGATCGCACAATTTTCCAGAAACGCCGCGACCGCTTCAGTCGCCAGCGTTGCCGACATCACGACGAGGCGCAGCTCGGGCCGAACTGTGGTTTGCAACAGCCGGGCCATGCCGAGGGCGAGATCGTTATCCAGAGCGCGTTCGTGGAATTCGTCGAAGACCAGGACGCCGACCGATTCGAGAAACGGATCGTCTTGCAGCATGCGCAGGAGAATGCCGGGCGTCATGACGATGATGCGTGTCTTGGGCCCGATCTGCCGATCGAAGCGGACGTGATAGCCGACATCCTCGCCGAGCTTTTGGCCTCGTTCCTGGGCCATGCGGCGGGCGGCGGCGCGGGCGGCGAGGCGGCGCGGCTCCACAACAAGGATGCGCCCATTGGCAAGATTCGCACCCAAAAGCGCCGGCGGCACGCGTGTCGTTTTCCCCGCCCCGGTCGGTGCGCGCACCACCGCCGACGGCTGCTCGCGCAACTTCGCCAGCAGCTCCGGCACGACAGCGTCAATCGGCAACGGTTCGCGCATCTCTTTCATCATACCGCCACCGCCGCCGACCCGGGCCCCTTACGCGGCTCGCGGGACAGCTCGTCAAATTGCACCTTGCGGAATTCGCACAAGATTCGTATCATAATCCCTGAAACTCGTCGCAAATCCTATCAATGGAGAGCTACCATGCGTCCAATTCTTGTCGTTTTCGTGTTGGCGTCGCTCGCTCTCGTCCTCGCATCCGGGACCAACGCGGCCCAGGACAAGAAGGACAAAGAAGTCGTTCTCAAGGGCCGAATCACTTGCAACAAATGCGATCTCGGCAAATCCATCGCCTGCGAAACCGTCATTGTCGTCAAGGAAAAAGACAAGGACATCGTCTATTTCTTCGACAAGAAAGCGGACAAGAAATACCACGGCGAAGTTTGCTCCGAATCCAAGCCCGGCGCCGTCACCGGCACCGTCAAGGACGAGGACAAGAAAAAAGTCGTCACCGTCAAGAAGGTCGAATACGACAAGTAATCCGTGCCGATTTCAGATTGCAATTCGAATGGCCCCTGGGCGAGCTTGCCAGGGGCTTTGTATTTGCAATTTGCAATCCGCATGTCTGCCGGTAGGATGAATCATATCCAGGGAGGATTTGCATGAAAATCATTCTTGCCAACCCGCGCGGTTTCTGCGCCGGCGTCAACATGGCAATCGACAGCCTCGAGCGCGCCTTGCAACTCTTCGGCACCCCGCTCTATGTCTATCACGAAATCGTGCACAACCGCCATGTCGTCGAGCGCTTCAAGAAGCGCGGCGTCGTCTTCGTGGACGGCATCGACGAAATCCCGGCCAACTCGGTGGTCCTCTACAGCGCTCATGGCGTCGCGCCGGCCATCCGCGAAGCTTCCCGCACACGCAACCTCAACGCCATCGACGCCACCTGTCCGCTCGTCACCAAGGTCCATCTCGAAGCCATTCGCTTCGCCAAGGAAGGTTACACGATTTTGCTGATTGGCCACGAAGGCCATGACGAAGTGCTCGGCACCATCGGCGAAGCGCCGGCCAACATCCGCCTCGTGCAGGACACCGCCGAAGTCGAGGCGCTCGATCTCCCAGCGGACGCCAAGGTCGCTTATCTTACACAAACCACGTTGAGCGTGGATGACGCCGAAGTCATCATCGACGCCTTGCGCAAGCGGTTCCCGGACATTTCCGGCCCGAAGAAGGACGACATCTGCTACGCCACGCAAAACCGTCAGGAAGCGGTCAAGGAACTGGTGCCGGCGGTGGACGTGGTGCTGGTCCTGGGCAGCCGCAATAGCTCCAACAGTTTGCGGCTGGCGGAACTGGCGACGAGCTGCGGCAAGCCGGCGTATTTGATCGACGGCGTTAGCGAAATCAAGCCGGGCTGGTTCACGGGGAAGGAGACGGTGCTCGTGACGGCCGGCGCCAGCGCCCCGGAGGATGTCGTGCAGGAATGCGTCGATTATTTGCAGCACAACTATCGCGCCACGGTCGAGACGCGCACGGTCCGCGAGGAGGACGTGAGCTTCCAGTTGCCCAAGGAGCTGCGAGCGCTGCCGGTGGTGAGTTGATTTACTTTGCGCCTGCGAGTTTTGCGCACACACACGCTCGCGAGTCGGAGGTAATGCAATGCCGTCACCGTTCCCCGGCATGGACCCGTATTGGAGTCCCAGCCGTTCTGGGCAAATCTTCATTCGACCATAGTGTCGGTTGCGCAGGCCGAGCTCAAGAAGCGCCTGCCGCGAAAGTATACCGTTTGGTCCGATATCTATATTTGGCTTCACGAGCCCGATCCGCAGACACGCCGTGGCAGGCCTGATGAATTCATCACTGCTCAGAAGTCCCGACAAACCAACGGTGTTGCGGCGATGGTCCATGCTCCGGCCACAACTCCTCTGCCTGCCATTCGCCGGGAAGGCAACAAGTACCTGAAGATCAAAGAAATAAACAACGAGCGCGTCGTCACCGTTATCAAGTTTCTTAGCCCGGCCAATAAAGCGCCAGGCCCCGATCGCGACGGCTACCTCGCCAAGCGCAACGAATACCTGGCGACGCGCACCAACCTGGTTGAAATCGATTTACACCGCAGCGGCCGGCGCATGACGATGGGCAAGCCGAAGCCGCCGCGCGCGGATTATTACGTGCAGATTTGCCGGGCCGTCGATTTCCCCAAGACCGGCGTTTGGCCATTTTCGGTGCGCGATCCATTGCCGGAGATTCCCATTCCTCTCAATCCGGAGGACGAAGCGGTAATTCTGCCGTTACAGGGCTGCTTTGATGCTGCTTACGAAATAGGGCCGTATGATGCGGCCGTAGAATACGCGAAGCCACCGCGCATTGCCTTGCACGGCGACGATGCGATATGGGCGAAGACAATGGCGAAAAAGGCGGCCCACCGGGCCTAGAGAGCCCGTTGCCGCAGGTCAGCCCCAAGCCCCGTCTTTATTTTCGGGCGGCAATGGCCCGCTCCACGAACGGCCATTCATTCGCCATGGCACGCACCTTCTCATCAATCTGGTCACGCGAACGCGCTACGCCGGTCATTACGGCAATCAGCGTCCTTGCGTCAATTTTTTCATGGAGGGCCCTTGGAACAAACGTATGACGCATCCACCGCCGCAACAAGATGGCATTGACGTAGAGACTCGTCGCTAAGACGGCCAGGATGCCGATCACCGCGTAGGCGACCGAATACCAGAAATGCCAATAGGTGATCGGCGTAAGGAAGAACCCGGAGATAATAAGTGCAGCAAGCAGTGTCGCCGGTAGACAACCGAGCCGGAGCGGCAAGGCCGTCGCCATCGTGTTGAAAAACCCAACGGCCCGAGCGGTTTTCTGCTGATTATCGATGAAGGCATTGACTTCATGCAGGAGCGACGTTCGATCTGTCGCGTCGAGGGTCGGCCAGGTCTGCAAGCGGCGCAGCAGCTTGGCAACCTCCTGTCCCGTGCCCTCATAAGGCTCCAGTCGGCCGATTGCCTCACGCAGTTCGTGGTCTTGCATCGGCGGTGGGACTTCGCGCAGCGGCGTGCCAGGGACGGTGATGTCGGTCGTGGACTTGTCCGGCAGTTGCGACGAATGCTCTCGGGCCATTGACGCCAGTTGCCGACGCATATCGCGCGAATAAGCGAGCCGCGGATTCGTTCGATCCACGACCTCATCCATGGAGAACGTTTCCGCTGCATCCCGTGGCAAATAATCTTCATAGCTGTCGGGCGCGATTCGAAACTGATTTCCGCAGCGGGTGCATTCGCTCATGCAATCAATTCGTGTGCCTTTTCCTATCGCGATGTAATAGATGTGGTCTACTTCGTAGTAATCCGTGACGGTAAAGCGCTCCGTGTCAGCGCAAACGGGGCACTTTTCCGCGACGACGCCGCGCATATCCTTTCTGACCTTCGTACCCCAGATGATAATGGGCATGGTGCTTCACTCCGCATGAACATGGACTCACATATGATAGCCGGGGCGCCGCCATGTCGCTAGGATTACAACCATGGTCAAACACCTCAAAACCGCGCTCGCGCAAGGCGAACTCACCCGCGTCTTCATGATCGGCCAATTGTGCCACCCGAAGATCGTCGAGATCATCGGCGTGCACGGCGGCTACGACGCGGTTTGGCTCGATCAGGAGCACGCGGGGCTCTCCATCGCCCAGATCGAGCACGCTTGCCTGGCCGCTCGCTCCGTCGGCCTCGATTCCTTCGTTCGGCTGGCGGCGACCGATTACGCCGCCGTGATGCGGCCGCTTGAAGCCGGCGCGGGCGGGGTCATGGCGGCCCAGGTCAAGAGTGTGGCCGAGGCCGAGCAGGTTGTGCACTGGGCCAAGTTCCACCCGCGAGGACTGCGCGGCGTCAACGGCTCCGGCGTCGATGGACCGTTCTCCACCGTCGCCATGCCCGAGTACATGCAGCGGGCCAACGCGGAGACCTTCATTGCCATCCAGATCGAACATTACGGCGCGGTGGATGATGTCGAAAAGATCGCCGCCATCAAGGACGTCGATGTGCTGTTCATCGGCCCCGCGGACCTCGGCCAATCGATGGGGCTGGTCGGCGATTGGGACCATCCTAAGATCTGGCAAGCGATCGAGCGCGTCGCCAAGGCGGCCAAGGCGAACGGCATCCACTGGGCGATCTTGCCGAGGAACGCGGCGTATGCCAAGCGCTGCGTCGATCTAGGTTGCAAGATGATGTCGGTGGGCCTGGATGTGTGGGCGGTGCAGCGCGGGCTGAAGGCGTTCTTGGCGGAATTCGAGGGGATGGAGTGAAAAGTCCCCCGTTTAGCGTTCGCTTGGCGCCGCGGCGTGAGATTCTGCGAACGCTCAACGTAAACCGGGTCATTTCTTCTTCTCTTGCTTCATCGGCGGCTGTTGGCCAGGCGGCAGCAGCGTCCGCAGGAGCGCTCCCGTGGCCCCATTGTAAACGCGGACGATGCCTTCCTGGCCGCCGGCTGCAACGAGGGCGCCGTCGGGGCTGACGGCGATGGCGTAGATGAAGTCGGCGCCGCCGGCGAAGTTGCGGATGTTGTTGCCGCCGGTCGCGTTGAACGCTTTCACCGCGCTATCGCCGCCGCAGGTGATGAATTCGGACTTCTTGCCGACGAAGAGCAAACGGGTAACCTGCTTGGCGTGGGCGTTGATGGTGCGGGCCTGTTCGCCCTTGTCCCAGTCCCAGACCTTGACGGTGTTGTCGCCGCCGGCAGACGCGAGCAGCTTGCCGTCGGCCTGCCAGCCGACGTCGAGAACGTGGTGGGTGTGGCCTTCGAATGATTTCACGAACTTGCCGTCGGCGAGGTTCCAGACCTTGACGAACTTGTCGGCCGAGGCGGTGGCGAGCAGGTAGGCGATCTCGAACTTTACGTTTTTGTCATCCTTCTTGTCCTTGGCGCCCTTCTTGTCCTTCTTGTCCTTTGCGTCCTTGATTTCCTTATTTTCCTTGGGTGGATCCTTCGCGTCCTTGTCGATGATGGGGAGCTTCATTTCGGGGCTGAACGCCAGGCCGTAGACGGTGTCGGAATGGCCGTTCTTGAGGTCGAAGACGACTTTCCAGGTTGGAACCTCGAAGACCTTGACTTCGCCGTCCACGGTTGGTTCGCCGCCGGCGACGCCGAGTCTTTTGCTGTCGGCGGAGAAGGTCATGGCGACGACGGAGTGCTTGAAGCCGGTGATCTTGTGGGTTTGTTCGCCGGTGAGGGGGTCCCAGATGGCAATTTCCTCGAAGCTGCCCGTGGCGAGCCATTTGCCATCCGGCGACCAGGCCATTGACTCGACAATGCTCAGATGGGCCGCCTTCACCTCCTTGCCGTCAAAGGTCTTCAGGCCGGACGAATAGAACGAGCGGAGGAATGCCCCCGAGTTGGCGTCATAGAGGTGGAGCTGATTGCTGCGGCCGACGGCGATGGTGGATTTGTCCGGGTGGATCGCCAGAGCGCGGACCACCTTGACGCTGGGCGGCGGCACGCTGACGAACACCTTCGGTCTGGCGCGCACGCCCGAGGGGGCCTTCGCGCCGGAATCGATCCACAGCTTGATAACGGCGACTTCCTCGGCCGTGCACGGCTCCTCGCCCTTGGGGGGCATCGCTTTCTTGACGGTGCGCTGGACGCGCTGATACAGCATGCTGTCTTGCGCTTTGCCTGGCTTGATCGGCTCGCCGCTCTTGCCGCCCTTCATCATGCTTTCGTAGCTGCCCAGATCGAGCCGGCCTTCCTTCACGCTACCCGAATGGCAGACGGTGCAGCGCTTGACGATGATCGGCTCGACGTGCTCGTCGTAGCTGACGGGCTTCTTGAGATCGATCTTGACCTCGGGAATCGGGCCAATCTCTTTGACTTGCGCGCCAGCGGCAAGCGGCACGAGGCACATGATGGCGGCGGACAATGCATAGCGCATGGCAAAACTCCATCAAATGGTCCGTGGTCCGTCGTTCATGGTCCGTCGCAATTGCACGCGGCTATTGCGACGGACCATGGACAACGGACTACGGACTATTTTGCAACATTCACATTAATCTTGATCTCGTGCGTCAACGTCACGTTGCCATTGACGACAGCGGCGGCGCGGACGACCAGGTTCTGCAAGTTGGCGGGGGGCGTGCCGGGCGCAACGCGCAGAATCATCTTGGCCTCGTTCATGCCGGCGGGGATCGTGAAGGCGTCGGCGCTGACCCCCTTGACGTTCGGCGGCAGGACCAGCTCCACCTTAAACGCGTCACTGTAATCGTATTGGCGGGCAACGCGAACGATCACCGTCCCCTCGCCGCCGGTCTTGATCTTCGGGCTGGCATTATCGACCGATAACGTCGCGACCTGCTTGGGCAGCACCGTCACCTGCACCGGCGTCGAAGTCACGATCGTGTTGACCGGCTTCATCTTGGCATGGGGCGCGATCGGAGCGAAACCACGGAAGACGATATTGTACGTGCCCGGCAGCGTATTGGTGCCCACCGTGGCGACGGCGCTCAAGTCGTCCTTGCCGGGCGCAAACGTCAGATTGCCGAAGGCCAAGCCGGCCGGAAATTCACCCGGCACCGCGGCGATCTGAAGGTTCGCCTTGAATTCGGGAAATGAGCGCGTCAGCTTGAGCGGGATGTCGATCTTGTCGCCGAGCGAGACGACGATCTTGTCCTTGACCGCGGTGAGCTTGGCCGGCGCCTTGTCGCGCACGGCGAGCATCAATTCCTGATCGAGCCGGGTGATGGTCGGGATGTTCTGTTGGATCGGCACGCCCCAGGTGACGGTGGCGTGGCGAGCTTGCCGGGCAACCTTTTGGCCGTTGATGGTCGCAGTGCCGACAACCTTGACGGCGGTGACGGCCTCGGCGGCATTGTCGGCGGCGATGACGACGAGCTGCGTCATCTTCATGCTGCCGGCCAGCGTTTGCGGCGGGCACGTCACCCCCGCGGGGAGCCCTTCCATCGCCAGCTGGATTTCTCCCTTGAAGCCGTCTGAGCGCAGGGCGTAGACGGTGTAGTGATGCGTCCCGCCTTGACCGAGCCGGCACCCTTCAGGCCGCGTCTCATCGGCCGGCATGACGAAAAGGCGAAAATCGGGCAGTTCCTTCGTGATTCGCACGCGGTAGGCGTGGGTCGGATCGGCAAAGTTGTCGCCGGTATGGCTGGCGAGCATCAGGTGATATTTGCCATCCGCGGGGACGGCGAAGCGATATGGGGCCGGATCGCGGTTGCTCGTGGTGAACCGCAAGCTCAGGTTGTCGGCAGGAAGCGAATCGTCTTGCATCGTGACATCTTGCTTGGTCGCCGGGTTTCGCAAGATGAAATACATGTCAGTCGGAGCGCCGAGCCGATGGCTCATCACTTCGATCATCAGCACATCGCCTTTCTTGGCGTCGAAGGCGAACCAGTCGCGGTCGCGCTTCTTGTCGATGCGCCCGGCAATCTCGCACGGGATCGGCACCGCCTGCGCCTTGTCCGGCGTGTCGTTATCGTCATTTTCCAGGATGACCGGCGCCTTGGCGTAAGTCAGTAGCACCGGATTGGAGGCGCCGGCCGGGCTGCTCAAGCGATATTCGAAGCCGTCCACCGTGCTCATGTGCGGCGTGAGCAGGCCGGAATATTTCAGCCCCGAACCATCGTTCGGCGCCGTCACGGAGACGGTAAGCTTCTCGAGAATTTGTCCGCCAACAACCGAAGTGGGATCGGGCTTGCCGCCCGGCAGATTGCGGCCAAAAAGCGTGATCTGGGCCGTCTTGCCCGGCTCGATCATCGGCGGAAAGACGGCGTCGATATACGGGGCCGTCGTGAGGTTGAGCCGATAGAAATAGTCGGCGCCGCCGGCGGTATAGGTGAATTTATTGAGGCGGACGAGATAATCGCCGTCCTCGGGTAGGGTGACATCGACGAGGCTGTCTTGCAGCGGGGTGGGGCGATGATAGGCGATGTCGTTGCCGCGCGGCCCCTTGACGGCGATCTCGGCGTCGAGCTTGCTGTCGATGCTTGCGGTCAAGCAGTGGATGAGCAGGCGCTGCCCCTGCTTGCCACGAAAGCTGAAATAATCCACATCGGTCGGGGCGGTGATGGCCCCAGTGATCGTCGAGCCGATTTCGACCTTCTGGGCCTGCTCGACGTCATTGTTCGGCTCCTTCTCCGCGACTTCGGTCAGGTTGCCGACCACGAAGCGGCGTGGGTTGCTGACGCCGTTCTTGTTGACGAGGCGGGCATCGTAAAAACCGAGCGGCACATCGGCGCCGATGCTGACGGTGAACTTGGTGATGGGTGGCCGCACCGGCTCTTTCTTGTCCTTTTTGTCCTTTTTGTCCTTTGCCTTCGGGTCGGGCTTGGGCAATTCGGGGATAATCGGCGTCCCCTTGATGCCAGGATGGCTGAAAATCAAAGCGGTCGGCTCCTCGCATTCGGTTCCGGCGAAGGAAATCTCAAAAATCGTGCCGACTTTGCCGCCGGTTGGCGTGAGCACGCTCAAGCGCGGCGTGGGCCATTGATGCCCGTTGATGACCTGGGCGTGCGCGGCCGAGGCGGCGCCGAGAAGGATGGCGGCGCTGAACAGTCCCAAGCGGATCGCAAACATACTGAATCACTCCTCGCCGGCCCTATGCAAAAAGAGAGAACCGCGAAACGGGGAACAGGTTGAATTCGAATCTCGAGGCGGGATTATCGTCAAAACGGGCGATGGTTGGTCTAAAAGGTATGGTAAGCGAGCCGCAGAGCGTGGTCAAGGAGCTTCTTAAGCGATTTGCAAGATTGTGTGAGCGTTTTGTTTGTTGGTAGTTGAATGTTCAGCAGTTGATTTTTCGACGCCAGAAAAGCTCCCACTGCGAGCGTTCGCTTTTGTAGAGTGCTCGAAGGTGGCATACTGCGTCGGTGCCGGGCTCACGCCAGCGCATGCCCGCCAACTTCAGCCGTTGTGCGACCACCGTTTTGCATGCCGATTCCACGGCGCCCGAGCCGATCAGCCAGCCCTTGGCCAAGTACGTCGGGTAATCCATGCGCGACACATTGTTTCGCAGATAGCCCAGCACCTCCGCGTGTTTGGCACGTACCAAGGGCCGACGCTCCGGCAACACCATCGCCTCCAACCGCGCGATTACCGCCGCTCCTCCCTCATGTTTCAACACGTGACACCATTGGCCTTTTTGTTCTTTGGCCTTCTCTTCGTCTTGCGGATGCAGCGCTCTTGCTAAATCGCCCAGGTGATCCGACACGTGCCAAAAATCGATGATCACCACCTCCACACGCGGAAACGATCGCTGCACGAAGGGCTCCAAGCCGTTACCGCCGTCGGTCAGACCGATCCAGCGGTCGGCTCGATCCATGCCGACCTGCGCTCCTTGGCGACGCATCACCTCAGACAGTTCGTCGAGCGAATACAGCCCCGCCACATAGCGGGCCTGCATCGTCGCCCCTGCCGGCGGCGCGTGCGGCGAACCCTTCGGCAGCTCCGGCACCGCATTGTAGATCATGCCCACGTACGGCATACGGCCCTCGGCAGGACCGCCGCCGCACGCTTGTTGCCGCACGCCGGTCGCATCCACGCTGGTGTACGCGCACGTCTTGCCTTCCGCATCCTTGTACCACTTCCACGGCGTCGGGCCGCCGATCACTTTTCCTTGGCCGAGATGTTCGCCCAGACGCGTGCCGGCCGCTTCGGTGGTGCGTTGCACCGTTGTCTCCGCCAAATGCAGTCCGGACAATTCGGGCAGCACTTTTTCCGCCGCCTCCTCGAAACTGTCGGTCAACAAGCCCGCCAAACTCACCGCCCGTTCCGCGCCAGGCGTCAGTCGTTTGTCCGTTAGGCCCACGTCTTGGTCCCACGGAAACAAGCCGGTGCCGCAGCGTTGGCAATAATAGTACCCGCGTTTCAGCGTCACTTCGCCCAACAAACTCAACGGCGTTTTTGGGCGATAGCCATGAAACTCGGCGGTTCGTTGGCAATGCGGACAATCTACACTGCATCCGTGATAGCCGTTTTTTTTTGACGCAGCCGTTCTTCCAACGCCTTGGCGCCGAGCTTGAGAACAATATCGCGGAGTTCGAATTCGGTATCACCGAAGATCTCGCGATCGGGCTTGCTAACCAAAAGCCGAGCCATCTGCACGACCTCATCTTCGGTCAGCTCACGAATCCGTTGAGCCAAGGCTTGGGCCTCCGATTCCTGTTCGGCCGACAAAGGAAAACGAGTGGTTGACACCATGACCGACCTCCAGCGCAAAGTGCATTTTTTCGGAACACCCCATCTTCGTCGATTGTGTACAAACATTCCACCAACTTTTCAGCTGCTCACACTGCAAGATTCCGACTGCCACAAATTGCTTGCTATCGCGGACTCGTCAGCGTAATATCGCCTGTACGCAATCAATGATGTCGCCCGGCAAGAGGGAAGTCCCATGAACATTCGCGTTCCTGTGGCCGCTGGCGTTGTCCTCGTATTCGGACTGGTTGGGCTTGCCCGGGGGCAGGATCAGCCGGGCCGTGACAAGGAGAAGAATCCACTCCAGTCGCTCTTTGATGGCATTCCGAAGGACCTCAGTGCCAAGGTGCAGGCCAATCCGGTCCGCTGCGATCGCGTCAACGATTGGCTGCAAGACAATGTCGACGGCAAGGGCCTGACCATTGAAGTGCGCGTGGAATTGAAGGAAATCCTCCCCTACCGCAAGGAGATGGCCTACCAGGCGCACCTGTTCCTGAAGGAGAGCAAGGTCAAACTCCTCGATGCCGACTGGGAACTGCGGCTGAGCGACCACAATCTGCCCGTCAGCAAGACTGCGGTCGAGTCCAATTTCTCCTTCGAGGGACTCAACGCGGTGGATGCGGAAAAGCTCGCTGACATGGAACGTGCGGTCATCAAGGGCAAAGTGAAGGAAGCCAGGGTTACGCGCATCAACTCGTCGGGTGCACCGTCCATAGCGATCATATTGGAAGACGTGCTCGTGGAAGGCAACCGCTGGACTGCCTCCGCGACGCCGTACAGGAAGGGCGGATTTAAGGCGGGCGCTGATAATCCATTCGGAAACTTCAAAGGGAGACAGGGAGGCGACGGGAAAAAGGGAGGCGACGGGAAAGGCTCTCCCAAAAAGGGAATGCCTTGAATCGCGTCTTGACTCAATAGGTGCGCGATGTCCCTGCAATTGGCGGTGCGTCCCGAAGTTGCGCGGGCGGTGGCCGAGCGCCGTCCAGTGGTCGCGCTGGAATCGACGTTGATCGCGCATGGGTTGCCCTGGCCGCTCAATCTGGAGACGGCGCTGGCGGCCGAGGCGGCGGTGCGCGACGAAGGGGCTGTTCCCGCGACCATTGCCGTGCTCAACGGATTGCCGACCATCGGCCTGGATCAATGGGAGTTGCGCGATCTTGCTTCCGCCAAGGATGTGCTCAAGGCAAGCCGGCGCGACCTGCCGGCGGCCATCACCCATAAGCGAACCGCCGCCACCACCGTCGCCGCCACCATGACGCTGGCGCATCTGGCCGACATTCGCTTATTCGCCACCGGCGGCATCGGCGGGGCGCACCGCGAGAGCCATCCGTGGGACATCTCCGCTGACCTGACTGAATTGGCCCGCACGCCTGTCGCCGTCGTTTGCGCCGGCGCCAAGAGCATCCTCGACATCCCGCGCACCCTTGAAATCCTCGAAACCCACGGCGTTCCCGTCATCGGCTTCCGCACCGATCAATTCCCCGCCTTTTACGTGCACAGCAGCGGCGAACCGATCACCGCCCGCGTCGAAAACGCAAGTGAAGCCGCGGAACTGATGCAGGCGCATTGGGATCTGGGCGGCGGCGGCGTGGTGCTGGCCCAGCCGGTGGACGAGAAGGCCGCGCTCGATCCGGGCGCGTTCCTGCAAGCCCTGGCCGAAGCGGAACGCCAGGCCCTCGGCGTCGGCGTGCGAGGCAAGGAATTGACGCCGTTCCTGTTGAGCCGGCTCGCGGAAATCACGGAGGGGCGAACGCTGCGGGCCAACCAGGCGTTGGTGATCGCCAACGCGCGGCTGGCGGCGCAGGTGGCGCGGGAGCTGGCGCATCTCTGATGTCCATTCGCTACACGCCTTTTGCAGATGGACCGAAAAGCGTGCCAACCGATACCTTCTTACCCAACCAAAACAGCTGCCCGCCTCTCCGGACCTCCATCCGAAGCAGTACCTCAGTGTAGCGCAGGGCAAGAGTCAAAGCCTGCCATGAATCAACTCCGAAGATGCGGCGTTCGGCATGGTCAACTCCTTTGAGGCGGACGGGGCAGAACCAACTCACATGGTCATCAGGTTGGGGTGCACCGATGACGACGTGAAGGGCCGACTTTCGCCGGGCCCCTTTTCTCAACAACTGCAGGCGTAGCTCAGCTGCGATTGGCACGACGGCCTCCGGCCCTATGGCACCCCTCCCGAATGATCGGGGGAGGGGTGGAGAAATGGGGTCGCTAATTCGCGCTCTTCTTCTTCGGCGGCGCGCGCTTGTAGGTGATGTCCAAAACCTTGAATTCCTTGCTCTCGCCTTCCGACTGGCGATACATCTCGAACATCTGCTCATCCTCGTTGACGACCTTGAGCACGTCGCGCATTTTCATCATCTTCTTGCTCTTGGGATCGAATTCCTCGCCGACCGAAATGAATGTCTTCTTTTCAGCGTCCCAGGTGCCGTGCATGATGCTGATATTCGTTGACATGTTGTCGGCCCACGTGGTGATGAAGTGCTTTTTGTGGGAGTCGAAACCCATCATGCCGAGGCCGGTGAAGGTCTTGCCGTCGAATTCGCCCTTGAAGGATTCCTGGAGGACGTTGCCGTCGAGGATCATTTTGCGGTTCATGGTGCCGGTCGATTCGGTCGGCTTGCTGGGATCGGGGAAGTAGACCTTGACCTTGGCGTCGAACTTGCCGGCCAGGCTTTCGAGGAACTTGTGCTCGGGCCCGCGGGGGGCCTTCCTTTTTCTTGTCGCCGGCGCCGCTTGGGGCCGCGGCCGCGAAGGTCATCACGCCGAACAGTGCGACTGCGAGAACGCGTTTCATGGGATGCTCCTTGGGTTGAGGAAGCGGACAACTCATGTCACATTACTCACAAATTCAAGGTTGGCAATTCGCCGGTTTCGTCGGTCCATTTTTTGATTTGCTCACACACGACGCCGGCAAGAGTCGAGTATGTTTTCGAGACGGCATTGTCAGGATACTTGTGAACGATCGGATCGCCGCCGTCGCCGCATTCGGCGACCTTCGGGTCGATGGGGATTTCGCCCAAGAACGGGACACCGGCTTCGTGGGCCAATTTCTTGCCGCCCCCGTGCCGAAAGATTTCGTAGCGCTGGCCATCGGCGCCGGTGAAGTAGCTCATGTTTTCGACGATGCCCAGGACGGGGACGCGCACTTGCTTGAACATCTCTAGCCCTTTGCGGGCATCGATCAGGCTGACATCTTGCGGCGTGGTGACGATGACGGCGCCGGAGAGCGGAGCGGTTTGAGTCAGGGTGAGCTGGGCGTCGCCGGTGCCGGGCGGCAGGTCGATGACCAGATAATCGAGCTCGCCCCACGGAATCTGCGTCAGGAAGACGGTGAGATACTTGTGCACCATCGGCCCGCGCCAGATCATCGCCTGTTCCGGCTTGACCCAGAAGCCCATCGACATGAGCTTGATGCCGAAGCGCTCGAGCGGGAATTGCGTGGTGTTGGGGTCGAAGGTTTCGTGGATGCCCATCATGATCGGAATGCTGGGTCCATAGATGTCGGCGTCGAGAAGTCCGACGCGCCGGCCGAGCATGGCGAGCGCCAGGGCGAGATTGGTGGCGACGGTCGATTTGCCGACGCCGCCTTTACCGCTGGCGACGGCGACGACATTCTTGACGTCGGGCATGGAGATTTTTTGCGGCGAACCGCCTTGAGGTGGCATGGGGACATTCTCCTTGGCCGCTTGCGTTTAGCGCTCGCAGGGACCGGCGAGCGCTAAACGTAAACGGGGAATTGGTCATTATTTTGCACACTGCGGACATTGACAAAGTTCGCGCAGGTGTTCCAGCGTGAACAGGCCCGTATCGTGGCCGTCGCTCCAGACGATCTTGTACGCATAAAACCCAACCGGGTTGATCGAAACCGGCTTCAAAGGGACCAACTCGTTGGGCTTCAGAATGCGGAGCGGATTGGGCGGCTGAAGGCGTTCCTCGCGGCAGCCGGCGCACGGGCAATTGGCGCGCAAATGCGTCCACAGATATTCGCTGCGATGCCCGTCGTTCCATTCGATGACCAGGCGATCAGCGCCTTCTTTTTTTAGGGCGACAGGGCGCAGCGGAGTATCAGCCATCGGCAGGAACCTCGGCACACGGGCTTTTTCATAATTATAGAGACGGCCGGAGCGAAAGCTTCGAAATCTGAAACTCGCATGCGCCGACCCATCCAAATCCGCTGCGTTAGTGGAGCACGTCCTTGAGCAACCTCCCCGTGTGCGACGCCGCGACCTTGGCAACCTCCTCCGGCGTGCCCTGCGCCACCACCCGGCCGCCCTCTTTGCCGCCTTCCGGTCCCAGATCGATGATGTGGTCGGCGCACTTGGTCACATCGAGATCGTGCTCGATGACGATCAGCGAATGGCCCGCGGCGAGCAAGCGATCGAAGCAGTCCAACAAGTTCGCGACATCGGCTGGATGCAGCCCCGCCGTCGGCTCGATCAAGAGGAACAGGCATCCCGTCTTGCGGCTCGACGCCAGCTGGCCCGCCAATTTCAGACGTTGGCATTCGCCGCCGGCCAGCGTGTCCAGCGCTTGGCCGAGCCGCAGGTAATCGAGGCCGACGTCGAGCAGGACCTTGAGCTTCTTCTCGATGGCCGGCTGGGCGCGGAAGAAGCGAAACGCCGCGCGGATGGTCAGATCGAGCACCTGGGCGATACTCAAGGAGCGCACCTTGATGTCGAGAATCTCCTTGCGATAACGCCGACCCTGGCACTCCGGGCAAGGCGTCGTCACGTCGGCGAGGAACTGCATGTCGATGGTCAAGCTCCCCTGTCCTTCGCAGGTCTCGCAACGGCCGCCGGATTGGTTGAAGCTGAAATGGCCTGGCCCGAAATTGCGAATCTTGGCATCTACCGTCGCCGCGAAAAGCTCCCGAATCTCATCGAAGATCTTCAGATAGGTCGCGGCATTGCTGCGAGCGCTGCGTGGCAAGGGCCGCTGATCGAAAAGAACGACATCCGTGATGCGCTCGGCGCCGACAATCTTCGGCGGGCACCCCCTCACCCTCGGCCCCTCTCCCCCCGGGGGCGAGGGGAGCAAGTCGGCCCCCTTCTTTTTCTTGCGCGACAAAGCGCTGGATAGAGCGTTTGCTCGATCAGGCTGCGCTTGCCCGCGCCGCAGACGCCGGTGACGACGCACAGGACGCCGAGCGGGAAATGGACGGTGAGATCCTGCAAGTTATTGGTGGCTGCACCGCTCAGGATCAAATTGCTGGTCCCCGCGCGGCGCGTGGTCGGAATTTCAATAAAACTGCGGCCCGTCCAAAAATCGCTGGTCGGATTTTCTGCCGCGGTCGATAGTCCAACCGGCGGTCCCTGGTACGTCACCTGCCCGCCTTCTTCGCCAGGCCCGGGGCCGAGATCAATTATGTGATCCGCCGCCGCGATGATGCGCCGATCATGCTCGATGACGACGACCGTGTTGCCGCGCTCGCGCAGCCGGCGCAAGGCATTGATCAACTTATCCGTGTCGCGCGGATGCAAACCCGTGGTCGGCTCGTCGATCAGGTAGAGCACGTTGACGAGATCGGAGGCGAGGGCCGACGCGACGGCGAGGCGGCGGGCGACTCCATCCGAAAGCGTGGCGGCGGCTTGCCCGAGCGTGAGATAGCCGAGATCGAACTCCGCCAGAGTTGCCAGGCGCCGGCGAATCTGAGCGGCGGCGGGATCCGTGGACGCATCGGTCCAGGCCAGCAAATCCTTGAGCTGCTGTTCATGCCAGTCGGCAATCGTGCGGCCGTCCATATGCACGGCCAGGGCATTCTCGTTCCAGCGGCGACCCTGGCATTCCGTGCAAACCTTGTCGGTGAACCATCCGCTTCCGTGGCACGCCGGGCAGGCGCCGAGCGGATCGTTCCAATCGAATAATCTCGGCTCCGGCGCTACAAAGGTTCGCTGGCAGCGGGAACAGGTTGAACCTTGATCGAAGACGCGTTCCTCCGTATCGGTCAAATAAGCCATACAGCCCTCGCCGCGACGAAAACCGGCGTCCACCGATTCGGTCAGACGTTCCACCGGCGTTTTGCCGATCTCGACGCGATCAAGCAAAACCCAGATGCCAGCGCCCGGCGGCATGCTCGGCACGTGCTCATCCAGGCGATGAATAATCCCGCCCGCCTTGATGCGGATGAATCCTTCCTCGAGCAGCGCCCCCAGCCATGCGGGTTGATCCGCGGCCGGCGGCGGGTCTGCGCGAAACGCGATCGTGCAGCGTGTTCCGGCGGGCAACGCTTGCAATGCCGCCAAAACATCGGCCGTGCCGCTCGCTTTAATGTGCGCCCCGCAGGTCGGGCAGACGGTCGCACCCGTCCGCGCAAACAAGAGCCGCAGGTGTTCGCCGATCTCCGTCAGCGAGGCGACGGTGGCGTGCGGCGCTTTCTCAAGCGCTGAGGAGCGAATCGCGACAGCGGGCGGCAGATCGCCAATCTCCTCCGCGTCCGGCTTCTCGAATCGCTCCAGAAATTGCCGGGTATACGCGGAGAAGCTCTGCAAATAGCGCCGCTGGGCTTCGGCGTAAAGCGTGTCGAAAACGAGGCTGCTCTTGCCCGCCCCGCTGACGCCGGTGACAACGGTGAGCTGGCCGAGCGGAATCGTGACATCGATGCTCTTCAGGTTATGCACGCGCACGCCGCGCAGCGTGAGTGCCGCAGTGGATTGCATAGAGGAATTGTAGGGCGGCTTTGACGCGGTGGTCGGTTCCTTAATAATGGTCGCCGCCTCGTCGAAAGCGTCGTCGGCAAGGGCTCGAAATTCACGCTGAAGCTGCCGCAAGACATTGCCGAGACGCATGTGTGAGGTGGCGCCATTTTGGCGTGTCAACCTGCTCAACCGCGATGAGCAGTGAAACCGCCTGACAACCCGCATATTCCAAGGTATTTCGTCATTTTTGTCTCACCTGCTCACGGATGGGGGAGACAAGGCATTTTGTTTTCAGTCAACCTACATTGACATTTCACGCCGGATTACGCCGCGAATTTTCATCTCCGATGTAGCAACATTATCGATCGATCTTGACATATACTGTAGGCAGTATACGATTGAACTTAGGCGATCAAGCTGACCGGCGAGCGAACGACATGGCCAAGCAGGAAGATGGCGCGCACCCAATTCCATCCAAAGAAGTCGTTTGGCTTCACGGCGAGATCAAGACGCCTCCCTTTACCAAAGAGGGCAGGCACGAAGCCGGTGTGCTGATTCGGTCCCTTCAAAATGGGGACTCGCTCGTAATGCCCTTCGCCGAACCCCTCCCAATCGTCGGCCCGCGCTGCGGTGCGTTGCGCGTTCGGGATGGCGGCCATAATTGGCGAATCATGTATCGTGCCGACCCGACTGAGGTGTTGATTCTTGAGGTCTATGCGAAAAAGACACGGAAGATTCCCGACAGGATTATCAGTCTGTGCAAGAAACGGCTTAAGGACTATGACGCGGCGTAAATACCTACTAAGAGGGCTCGACAATGGACGCACGGAAACGAAAAGCTCTGGAAGCGAAGGGCTGGAAGTTCGGTGATGCCGCCGATTTTCTGGGCATGACCGACGAGGAACGCCAGATGCTTGAGGCGCGGATGGAACTAATCATGGCTTTGCGCCACTTGCGCGCGGCGAAGGGCATGTCGCAAAAAGAGTTGGCCTCTCGGTTGAAAACCAGTCAGCCAAGGGTGGCCCGCATCGAGCAAGGAGCGCCGGACGTTTCGATTGACCAGCTTCTCCGCGCGTTTGCAGCGGCCGGCGGGCGCATTGTCGTCAACTGCACGGCGGCCAGGATGCGGATTAATCTCACTGCGAAATAGGCCGACAATCGATTATTGTCCGCCCGGTCGACAGGCGGAGCGACCGGCGGTAGAACGGCGGCAGCGGGTTGGGCCTAAGCGTGTGCCGACAGATCATCGAGCAACGCCAGGGCCGCATCCGCGTCGAGAGCGTGGTCGGCAAAGGCTCGAAATTCACAGTGAAGCTGCCGCTGGAGTTGCCGCAAGACGCGAATGAGGCGCACGGATAAGGGAGCATGAAACGAATTTTCCGCGTGTAGCCGGTTGAGTTCCAAGGTGTTGCGCCGATGCGTTTCACGCACGCAATTACACCCCTCACCCCTCTTTGTGATCAATTCCGCCGGGTTCACCTGAGAAAATGGCAACCGAGCTTGCAAACAGATCTCTCGCAGAAGCGCTGGGGCACTTTTTTCACCTCAATCATCGTCCGCGACGGTTTTGCAAGATGAGGAGATGAGGCAAGCCGTCTTGCTTGCTCAATCTGGATGGATTACACTACGACAGTTGATTACGTTCCGCGTTCGAGGTACCTTTCGTGAAGAGGTGTTCTCATGCGTGCTCTCATTGCGGCCCTGATAGCGACAACGCTGATTTCCGTCCCCGCTCGTGCTCAAGAAAAAGAAACGTGCTCGAAACTGTTGCTCAAATGGGAACACACGCAGCGGATCACGCTCGACATGGAAAAAGCCCTCCCCGGGGCGCTGTTCAAGGAAATCGAACGACAATCCGGCGTGAAAATCGAGGACGGAACGAGGGACGAACCGCCGGCGACCTTAAAGGTCAAGAACGTTCCCGTTTGGCAGGCGTTGGCGGAAGCATCGGCCGCTTGCAAAACGGGGCTGGAGCTTGGTGACAGTGCGGGGCTGGACAGAGGATCGCGATCAGTGAGTTTCCATGGAACGGCGTGGTCACCCGCCGAATCCCGGCCGCGCGTGTTTGATCGTTACCAAGTGCTCGGCCCTTTTTTGATCGGCATGTGCCGGTCTCCCGTCTTGCCGCTCGAAAACAGCAATAAACAGCCTGGAATGTTCGTTCGCGTCCTCAGTTTTCCCACGGAGGCCGGCGTCTGGACCGATAACGATGGAACGCAGGAGCTGAGTCTGTTTCTCCGGGACGAGAAGGGGAAGAAATGGCCGTTGCAGCCGGCAAGGGCGCCCGACGCGCTGAAATACCTGGACCGAGTTCACGTCCTCATCCCCGCCGGACTCGAGAAGCAAAAGGTGGATCTGTGCGGCAGCTTCGGTGCAAGTGTCTATCTGGCCCCCAAGGAATTTGTCATTCCGATCACCAGGCCCCAGGTCAAGAAGTTCGACGAGTTCGGCGGGCTGTCGATACGAGTCGTGAAAACCCCAAGCAAGCGATCCCCATCTGCCGAAGTCGAGCTCGATTGGAACTTGAACCTCAACGAAGCCGACGCAAGAATCTACAAGAAGTACGCCGAAAAAGAAAGAAACGAAAGCCTGACGCCCGATGAGGCCGTAGAGGCCGTCAAATGGATCAAGTCCAAGCGCGACGAGATACGTCTGTTGGGCATCACCTATTTTGCAGCAAGGGACAAAGATGCGAATGTCGTTCGCCCGGTTTACAGCGGCAACGATGGTGATCGTTTAGAGCTGCACTTTCCGATGGGACAGCAACCGGTCGATTTGCGCTGCGCGTGGCCGAACGCAAACAAGTCACAGCTGTTTTTGAATTCAAGGATGTTTTTTCCAAATAGCCGGCCATTGGGCAAAACCATCTCGCACGGCGCGCCCGGGAGGAATTGAAGATGTTGACGCAAACCGACCTGGAACGCGAACGGTACGAGGCCAGCCGCAAGGCCCAATTGGACCACAACACCATCGTATGAGTGGCCCATAGCGAGGGGCACGCGGAAGGGCGCGCGGAAGGACTCGAGGAAGGATTCGATAATCTTGAATCGACCGGAAACGCCGAGGAGCCAATTGTACGGGCTCCC
This sequence comes from uncultured Planctomycetota bacterium, assembly GCA_963767835.1. Classification (GTDB taxonomy): domain Bacteria; phylum Planctomycetota; class Planctomycetia; order Gemmatales; family Gemmataceae; genus SIAQ01. The sequence goes on along the minus strand of CAVYFY010000023.1, from coordinate 24,280 downwards.
ACTGGATGAACTGAGCCGATTGGGCGATGACCTGCTGGCACAATTGCCGAAGCGTCCGTCACAACTCACCCCCGCATCGCTCCATTTCCCTGCCGCGAGAACTCGACGCGGCCCGGTCCCAGGATCGTCTCCAGATCGGCCTTGCTGAGCGTCGTCGGATTCACCTTCAAATCTTCGCCCGCTTTCATTTTGAGCCATTTGCCCAGGCGGTCGCGGATGTGCAAGAACACCGGCAGGTTGCCACGTGCTCGGCCCAGCACGGAGCGGATCGATTCCAACATGCGGATGTCGGCGTCGCTGTTGTCGGTCAAATCCATCAAGAGCACCAGGCCGGTCGTGCGTTCGAGCTGGCCTTGCTCCATCGTCACCACGCGCTTCACCTGCAAGATCGGCTCGTCGGTCTTGCGTTCAACGACGGCGCTCACGAAGCAAATCTTGTCCTCCTCGATCAGGTCCTTGTACTTGACGTAATCATCGGGCCACATGACGCACTCGACCGAGCCGGAGAAATCTTCGAGCTTGAAACGGGCATAGCGTGAGTTGCCGTTGCGGGCCTTCTTGGTATTCATGAGACGCACCACCGTCAGCATGCCCCCCATGAAAACCTCCTGGTCCGGCTCGCACGATTTGAGATTGGCGGTGGCGTGGCTTGAGAATCTCTTTAGATTTTCTTCGTACTGCCCGAGCGGATGGCTGGAGATGTAGAAATCAAGCGATTCCTTCTCGAACTTCAACTTCTCCAGCGGAATCCACTCGGGAATGTTGCGCAATCCTTCGTTCACCTTCTCCGCGGCGTCGCCGTTACTTGATTCCATCACCTCGAAGAGATTCATCTGGCCGTGCTTCTTGTCTTCTTGCGCCTGGCTGGCGGCCGAGAGCGCCGCCCAGGGCATCCCAGCACTGCGAGCGCTTGGCGCCGGTGCAATCGAAGGCGCCGACCTTGATGAGGCGCTCGATGCCGGATTTCGGCACGATCTTCTGGTCGATGCGTTCGCAGAAATCGAAGAAGTCCTTGAACGGCCCGCCTTCGTTTCGAGCCCGCACGATCTCCTCGGCTGCGCCGCGCCCAGCCCCTTGATCGCGAGCAGGCCGAAGATGATCTTGCCGTTCTTGACGGTGAATTCCGCCTCGCCTTCCTGAATATTCGGCGGCATCACTTCGGCGCCCAATCGGCGGGCGTCGTCGATGTGCTCGACCATGATGTCGCGCTTGTTGGAATCCTCGATCTCGCTCGTAAGCAAGGCAGCCATGAACTCGGCGGGGTAATGCGTCTTGAGATAGCCGGTCTGATAGCCGAGCTTGGCGTAGGCGGCGGAGTGGGACTTGTTGAAGCCGTAGCCGCCGAAGTGGACGATCAGGCCGAAGATTTCTTGGGCCATCGCTTCGGAAACGCCGCGTTCCTGAGCGCCTTTGACGAAGTCGGCCCGGCGGGCGTTGATGATCTCGTCCTTCTTTTTCGAGATGGCTTTGATGCAAGCATAGGCGCTGGCCAGCTCGATGCCGCCGAGCTGGTTCAGGATGCGCATGCACTGCTCTTGATAAACGAGAATCCCGTAAGTCTCCTTCAGCACCGTTTCCATGATCGGATGGACGTAGGTCGGCTTCTCGCGGCCATGCTTGCGGTTGACGTAGGCATCGACCATGCCGCCGGAGAGCGGGCCGGGGCGATAGAGGGCGTTGGTGGCGATCAGGTCGCGGATGCTGTCGGGCTTCATGCGCTTGAGCAATTCGCGGATGCCGTCCGATTCGAGCTGGAAGACGCCGCGTGCATCGCCGCGCTGCAAGAGTTCGTAAGTCGTCTTGTCGGTGAGCGGCATGGCGTTGAGGCCGACGGTGAGCAGCTCGTAGGTGCGCAGGATCGCGCTGCTTGAGCGATTCCAGGTCCACTCCCCTCGCCCCTGTACTCAGGGGAGAGGGGCCGGGGGTGAGGGGTGCGGTATCCCTTGGTGGTGCTCCATTTTTTTCAGTTGGATTCTGTCCAGACCCCTCACCCCCGGCCCCTCTCCCCTGGGTACAGGGGCGAGGGGAGACACGCGTCTTCTTGATCAGCTTCAATGCGTTCTCGATGACCGTGAGCGTGCGCAGGCCGAGGAAATCCATCTTGAGCATGCCGACTTTTTCGAGATCGCCCATGACCCATTGCGTGGTGATAACGGCGCCTTCTTTGCCGTCTTTGCGCGTGATGCGTTGCACCGGGACATAATCGGTGATCGGCCCGTTGGCGATGACGACGCCGGCGGCATGGGTGCCGGAGTTGCGGTTGGTCCCCTCCAGCTTCATGGCGATGTCGATCAGCTTGCGGATGTCATCCTGGCTTTCGTATTCGCGTTTCAGGTCGGGGCTTTGCTGAAGCGATTCGGCAAGCGAGATGTTGAGCACTTTGGGCACCATCGCGGTGAGGCGATTGACGCGTTCAAGGGGAATATCCAGCACGCGGCCAACGTCTTTGATCGCCGCCTTGGCTGCCATCGTCCCAAAGGTGCCGATCTGGGCGACGGATGCTTCGCCGTATTTTTCGCGGACGTACTGGATGACTTCCTCACGGCGATCCTGGCAGAAGTCGATGTCGATATCGGGCGCCTCAGAGCGGTTCGGGTCGAGGAAGCGCTCGAACAGCAGATCATATTCGAGCGGGCAGACATGGCTCAACTTCAAGACATAGCTGACGATCGCCCCGCACGCGGAGCCACGCGCCCCGGCGGGGATGCCCCGGCTGATGGCGAAGCGGACGAAATCCCAAGTGATGAGGAAATAGCCGGCGAAACCCATTTTGCAGATGACCGCGAGTTCGTGCTCCAGCCGTTCCTTGGCCGCCGCCATGCGGGCTTGTGCTTCGGGCCCGGCGTTCTTGCCGTAGCGTTCCTTTAGGCCGATCTCGCACAGTTCGCGCAGATATTTCTCCGGCGACCACGCCTCCCCTCGCCTTCCGGGAGAGGGGTTGGGGGTGAGGGAGTCCGGCGGTGCGAACACGGGAAAGTGCCGGGCCTTGAAATCGAGCTTGAGATCGCACTTGTCGGCAATCTCCTGGCTTCGTTTGACTGCGGCTTCTTGATCGGGGAAGAGCCGATACATCTCCTCGGGTGCGCGGACGTAGAACTGATCGCTGCCATAGCGCATGCGGTTCTCATCCTTGAGAAGCCGGCCCGTGTTGATGCAAAGCAGCACATCGTGGGCGTAATTGTCCTCCTGCTTGAGGTAATGGGCATCGCACGTCGCCACCAACGGCAAGCCGAGATCGTTGGCGATATCGATGGCGCCTTCCGCGCAGCGTTTCTGGATGTCGAGGCCGTTGTTCTGGATTTCGACGTAGAAATTGTCCTTGAAAATCCGATGAAACCACTGGGCGGTATCGCGGGCTTTGTCCAGCTGATCGAGGAGGATAAAATCGCTGAACTCGCTCGACGCGCAACCGGAAAGGCAGATGATGCCGGCGGCGTGGGCTTCGAGCACCTCCTTGTCGATGCGCGGGATGTAGTGGTAGCCTTCGAGGTACGCGATCGACGCCATTTTGACGAGGTTCTTGAAGCCGATGAGGTTTTGGGAGAGCAGCGTGAGGTGATAGCCCGATTCGCCGCGCTTTTTCATGGTGCGGTCGGTGCGGTGCGTGGGGGCGACGTACGCCTCATAGCCGACGATGGGGTTCAGCCCGGCGTCCTTGCATTCCTTGTAGAATTCGATGGCCCCGAAGAGATTGCCGTGATCGGTCATGGCGATGGAGTTCATGCCAAGCGATTTGGCGAGCGCGACCAGCTCCGGCACCCGGCTCGCGCCGTCGAGCAGGCTGTAATGCGTGTGGCAATGCAGATGAACGAAGGGGCGGTTGGCCATGGGAGGATCGTCCTTGAGAAAAAGGTGCGAAACCGATGAATTCATTGTCGCGGCCGGCACACGGCGGGAAAGACGGAATTTTCCCTATGATTGGCGCGGCTGAAACCACAAGATATAATCTCATCATGATAAACTCAGCTGACATCCAGGCGAAACTCAAGGAACGCCCGTTCGTGCGAGCCACGGCGCGAAAAACGGTCAACAATAGCGCCGCTCATCGTCGGCCCAAAAATTCTTGCAATCCGGTCCGCTAACGGATAAAAAGAAGTTTCAGTAGTTCCAAAAAACTAGCCACGGATGAAACACGGATTGAACACGGATACGAGGCAGCGTGGAAAAGCTAGGATTAACACCCGATTTCCCATCCGTGTTCCATCCGTGTTTCATCCGTGGCTAGATTTTTGGACCCAATGAGTATCGAGTCCCAGGCGAACCTTGGAACGCCCAAGCCGCATTCAATTCCCTAACGGAGCGATCTCTATGGCGGAGATGTGGTATTACACCACGGAAGGGAAGCAGATGGATCCGGTCTCGATGAAGGAGCTCAGGCGGCTCGTCGGCGACGGCACGCTGAAGCCAACCGACATGGTGTGGAAAGAAGGCATGGCGCGCTGGATTCGGGCCAGCTCGGTGAAGGAGTTGTTTCCCGATCCGATTTCGGCCCTGGATCATTATTTCAGCAGCTCGATGCCGGCCAAAACCAATGGCGGAAGCCCCACCGGTGTCACGCCATCCATGGCGGCGGCCAATGCTCCTGCGCCGGCATCCACGGCTGGAAAAAAAGGGACGCCCGTTGATGACGAGGAAGAAACCCCAAGGAAGAAACGCCAGCCCAGCACCCAAGACGACGATCGCAAGCCGCCGCGCCGGCGCGCCGAAGCTGCCAGCGGCGGGTCCAGCGTCGGCATCATCTTTGGCATCGTGTGCGCTCTCGGCCTCTTGTTCATCGCCTGCGGCGGCGGGCTCGCCATCATCATCTGGTTCGGTCAGGCCGGCGGCGGCAGGGGTGAACCGATCAACGGCCATTTCAATTACAATGCCATCGTCGGCCCCGGCGGCAGGGACACCCGCACCTTCACTTTCCGCCGTGGCGTCCAGTACGAACTGACCGTCATCAGCCAGCCGCGCCATCCCGATGTCGATCTCTTCATCATCAATCCGGCCGACGAAAGGAACCCCGTGGCGTTTGATGACGCGCCCGGCCCCGATTGCTTGATCCGCTGGACGCCGAACGAAACGGGCGACTTCCGCGTCGAGGTGCGCAACCTGGATATCAATACGCGTGTGACGTCGGCGGTGACGATCCGCGAACTGAAGCAAAACCAGCAGCAACCGCCTCCGGAAAAGGACAAGAATCCTCCGCCCAAGGACGGTCGCGACCTGTTGCCTCCCGGCGTGATCGAGGGCAGCGGCTCTAGAGACGTCCCAACGATCAGGGCGGGCGAGGACAAGAAGGAATTCAAGTTCCGCGTGCAGGCCGGGCACAAAGTGATTTTCAAGGTCGCGCCAACCTCAAAGAGACCGAACATCGATTTCAACCTCTATGTCAATCGGGACGGTGGCGACAATGCGTTGCTCGCTGCGGACGAGGGCCCGCAGGCATCGGCCGAGGTCAATTTCGTCTCGCAAAATACGGAGGTCGTAACCGTCCGCATCGTCAACGCCAGCCAGGGGAAAGGCCTCGACAGCGCAGCAACACTATATTACGACGTGAGTCCGTGATTTGGCCCAATGAGGTTGCGTCATGGCGGCGGAATGGTATTACACCACGAACAAGCAGCAGATGGGCCCCGTCTCCTGGGATGAGCTGCGCGAACTTGCCGAGGTCGGCATCCTGAAGCCGCACGACATGGTGTGGTCGGACGGGATGGACGAATGGGTCAAGGCGATCAATCAGTCGGGCCTGTTTGCGGATGGCGATGAGGCGGGGGTAACGGCGTCACCCAAGGGGAAGAAGCGATCGTCCTATTCCGAGCCCAAACCGCCCCCCGGCCGACGCACGCGCAAGCTCGATGACGAAGAAGATGAAGAGGACGAAAAAGAGGCCAGGCGCAAAGCCCGCCGGCGAGAAGAAGATCGCGCCAAGATGGGGATCGGTCTCCGCGTTTTCTTGGGCATCGGCGCCGTCGTCGGCTTGTTGCTACTGGGAACCTGCGTTTGCGGCGGGCTCGCCTATTTAACCTGGGGCGGAAGGGCCGGCCCCAATAATCCTCCCGCTGTCGCCAATAATAATCCGCCCGTTGGACCCAACAATCCGCCTCCGGTCGTCGCCGGTCCGCGCCGCGATAGTTTCACTACGAACAATCTGGCGCCCAATCGGTTTTTCGAAAAGCGTTTCACCTTCACGCAGGGCAAGCGCGTCATCATCACCTCCACTAATAATCTCCCGTTCGCGAATACCGATGTCGATCTTTACGTGTTTCGCGGAAACAACGGCGTAATGAACGAGATACCGGTGGTGTCGGACGTTCGATTGCCTCGGGAGGACCGCAACTGCCGTGTCGAGTTCATTGTGCCCGCGACGGACACTTATCGGGTGCGCGTGACGAACCTCGGCCCCGGATTTGCCAACTCGTGCAATGTTCAGATTGAAGAGCAATGACGTCAATCTTCATCGCGCCGAACCGTGTCAGGCGAAAACGCCGGCAGGCACACCGCGATGTACTCCGCCCCGTCGTCGCCCGGCGTGCTGTATTGCACCCATTCGCCGTAATGGGTGATCACCGCCTGGCCGGCGTGCACGTCGAGATGCCCTCCCGGATAGGCGACGCGCAGCATCCCCTTCAGCACGATGGTGAATTCTTCGAACTGCGGCGTCTGCCCCGGTTCGGTCCAGCCCGAGGGGCTGCGCATGTGCGCGACGCTCACCATCTCGGTGCGCGTATTGACGCGGCCAATATACTCGTCGATGATTTTTGGCTTGTTTCCCGCTGCCTCAATGCGCATTGGTGCGCCGATCAACGTGGGCATATGATCTCCAATGGATGATTTCGGATTGACCCGTTAAACCTTGCGCAAAGGCGGCGCCGGCTCGGCGGGCTGGAACGGTACGATGTCGATCGGCACGCGGAAGTTCTGATGGCAGCGGTTGCAGCTGTTGGCCACCCCCTGCAGCGCCGCCTTGCCGCGCTCGAGGTCTTTCTTCGAGAGCATGTCCGCGAGCTGCTGCGCCTGGCCACGCAACTCCATGCTGCGGGCGAACCAGATCGGCTCCCCCTGATTCTTGGGCGGCCGCAGCATCAACAGGTTTGCCGTCTCCGCGATCAACAGCGCTTGGCCGCGCGCGAACACCCAGCTCGAATCGTCGATCGGCTTCTTGCCAAGAATGCGTTCCACCCCGCGGAAATTGGGGTGCGCCAGTCCCTCCATGAGCAAGCGCGTTTCCGCGATCGGCTCGAGCTTCGGCATGATCTTCACGCCGCCGGCATTTTGACCCTGCCCGGGAATGACCGCCGCGCTCAACAAAATCAAGCAAGCAAGATATCGGCTCATGGACATTTCTCCCCGTTCGGGTTGACGATTTGAATCTGCACGTCATCGCCGACAATGCGCACTTGATGGCAACCGATCTTGATGCGTGGATTGTCCGCCCAGACGCCGTCGGTTACTCGGAAGCGCCAGGCGTGCCAGGGGCAAGTGACGATGCCGTTCTCGAGATATCCGCCGCTCAGGGAAGCGCCCATGTGCGGGCAGGTGTCGTCGATCGCGTGCGGCGTGCCATCAATCGTGAATACCGCAATCATACGATGCCCGATGACAACAGTTTTGCCCTCGCCCTCTTTCAGATCCTGCACCTTGCAAACGGTGTGAAACTCGCTCATGCGCTCCTCAATCGCAAAATCCGCTCCGATGAATAACCTAATTCTACACCAAGACGGGACCAGTATCCAACAGAATGCGTGGACAATGCTCGCTTGGCGCTTTCGCACACGTTATGCGCCGCGAGGATCGATCAATGCTCGAGATCGAGATGAAATTCCGCGTCAACGATTTCGCGGCCGTGGAGCGAAGCCTGCGATCGTGGAACGCCGTCCCGCAATCGGCGCTCGAGGAAGTCGATCATTATTTCAATGCGCCGGACCGCGACTTTGCCCGCACCGATGAAGCGTTTCGATTGCGCTCGATCGGCACGGAAAACCGCATCACCTATAAGGGCCCCAAGCAAGGCGGCCCGACGAAGACGCGCACCGAAATCGAAATCGGTCTGGAGCCGGGCAGCGAGGCAGCGGACCAATTCTGCCGATTGGTTCAGCATCTCGGCTATCGCGCGACGGCAGCGGTGAAGAAGCGGCGGACGATCTATGAGTTCGCGCGGGCGGAATTTTCGCTGCAAGCGTGCTTCGACGAAGTCGAAGCCCTGGGGCGATTTGTCGAGATCGAGATCGTCGCCGAGCCGGCACAACGGGATCGCGCCGAGGAGGTTTTGCAGGCAGTGGTGCGCGATCTCGGCTTGCCGGCAAGCGAGCCGCGTTCGTATCTGGAGTTGGTGCTGGCGCGCGTTTAGCCCCGCCCCTTGGGGGCAGGTGGCCCCGCCTCGAGAGGCGGGGCCAAACGGAGGAGGACTGACCATGGCCCCAATCATTACGACAACGGTTGACGAGACGCGCCGCACCCTCGCTGCCGTCCGCGCACAGGGCAAGAGCACCGGCCTGGTGCCGACGATGGGGGCCTTGCACGCCGGGCATGCAAGCTTGATCCGGGCGGCACGGGAGGAGTGCGAATTTGTCGCCGTGTCGATATTCGTCAATCCCAGCCAATTCGGACCGAACGAGGATTTGGCCCGCTATCCACGCCCCTTCGAGCACGATTTGCGACTCTGCGACGACGAGGGAACCGATCTCATCTTCCATCCGAACCCCGAAATCATGTATCCTCCGTCCTTCCAGACGTGGGTCGCCGTGGAGGAAATGCAAAAAGTGCTGTGCGGGGCGTCGCGGCCGGGCCATTTTCGCGGCGTGGCCACGATCGTGCTGAAGCTGTTCAACATCCTGCAACCGGATGTCGCCTACTTCGGCCAAAAGGACGCCCAGCAGGCCCGGGTCCTCGTGCAAATGGTGCGCGATCTGGATGTGCCGGTGCGTGTGCGCGTCTGCCCGATTGTGCGCGAGCCTGACGGCCTGGCGTTGAGCTCGCGCAACGTGTACCTGGATGCGGAGCAGCGCAAGCACGCCACCGTGCTGCATCGGACTCTGGAAGCGGTCCGGGCTCGGATCGAAGCGGGTGAACGGCGCTGCGCGGCATTGATCGACGGCGCTCGGGCAATGATCGAGGCAACGCCGGGCACACGCATCGATTACGTCGCCATCGTTGCCTGGGAAACCTTGCAACCGATCGAGCGCGTGCAGGGAAAGGTGCTGATCGCCCTGGCCATCTACCTCGGCGCGACGCGGTTGATCGACAACCTGCTGATGGAAATTGCGTGAGCGGCGAATTCCCCCCTCTCCCCAACGGGGGAGAGGGGCCGGGGGTGAGGGGGGCCATCCCAGGAGATCACGCGAATCGACGGTTTGCCCCGCGGACATATTTATCTCTGATGGGCAGTCCCATCACCCCCGGCCCCTCTCCCCCGTTGGGTAGAGGGGAGAATGGCTTAAGGAAAACCTCATGCATACGCTGTTCAGCCCGGAAGTGAAATATCTGCTCGAAGAGAACAATCCGGAGGCAATCAAGGTCTTCCTCGAATCGCTGCACCCGGCGACGGTCGCCGAAGCGCTCGTGGCCGATCTGCCCGTCGATCAGGTCTGGCGTTTTCTCAAACACACCAGCATCAAGCATCAGGCGGTGATCTTCGAGTATTTCCCGCTCGACTGGCAAGTGCAGATGGTGGAGGGGACGGGCCGCGAGCACATGGCGGAGCTGATCGAGCTGATGTCGCACGACGACCGGGTCGATCTGTTGCGGCGTTTGATGCCCCGCGTCGCCGAGAGCTTGCTGCGGCTCGTGGATGAAGCGGATCGGCGTGACATTGCGACGCTGGCCCGCCAAGGTGAGAACACGGCCGGCGCCCTCATGACCACCGATTACGCCTGGCTGCCGCCGAACCTGACGGCATCCGAAGCGCTCGATCGGTTGCGGCTGCAAGCGCCGGAAAGCGAGACGATCTATTACATCTTCATCCTCGACGACCAGCATCGGCTGCTGGGCGTTTTATCGCTGCGCAACCTCATCCTGGCGCCGCGGCACGCTCTCGTCCGCGACATCATGGAGGACCAGATCGTCGCCGTGCGCGTCACGGACGATCCCGAAAATGTCGCCAAGACGTTGGCGCAATACGATCTAATCGCCATCCCCGTGCTCGATGAGCAGGGGCGCATGGTCGGCATCATCACGCACGACGACGTGATTGACGTGGTCGTGCAGGAAGCGACCGAAGATGTCCATCGCATGGGCGCCGTCGCGCCGATGGCGGAAAATTATTTGACGGCCAATTTCGTCACCGTCTGGCGCAAGCGCTCCTTTTGGCTCGCTTGCCTGTTCATTGCCGAACTGTTCACGTTCACCGCGCTCTCCTATTTCGATGAGGCGATCAACCGCGTCGTAGTGCTCGCCCTCTTCGTGCCGTTGTGCATCTCCACGGGGGGCAACTCCGGGTCGCAGGCGGCAACCCTCATCACCCGCGCCATGGCGCTCGGCCAGGTCACGCTCGCCGACTGGTTCCGCGTCCTGCACCATGAATTGGCGATGGGCATCGTGCTCGGTCTCACCCTCGGCGCCATCGGTTTCGTGCGCGGGACCCTCACTCCCGAAGATGTGCGTGGCAATATCGAAAAGCGACAGGACGACTTCAGCATCAAGGTCCCGCTCGACAAGGCCGGCGACGATAACGTGTCCAGTGCCGAAGAAGACGAGACGTTTCTCCACTTTTTTCGGACCGGCAACAGTTTCCGCCGCGTCCATTTTCCCGCAAAGTGCGTGGATGCCAAGACGCTCGATGATCCGATCCAGGTGCTCCTGCCGGTCGGCCGCGAATTCAAGAAGGAGGATGAAGAAATTGGCGGCAAAAGCTACCGCGTCTACACGCTGCCCAAGCAAAGCCAGGTGCGCAGCGCCGCCGTGAGCCGATGGTCCTTGGCGGTGGTGATCGCCCAGGCGGTGGCGGTGATCTGCCTGTGGGGCACGCTGGTCGGCTCGATGTTGCCTTTGATCTTCCGCCGGCTTGGTGTCGATCCGGGCATCGCCTCGAGCCCCTTCGTCGCGACCTTCGTGGATGTGACGGGCATCGTTATTTACTTCTCGATCGCCAGCGTCTACTTGCTGTGATTGGCGCAAGCTCGCCGGCTAAACGCGGGGACTAATTCATGTACGAATTTTCCCGCGCTTCATCTTCCTCCTCATCGTCCTCCTCCGCTTTCAAGAGGGCGATGCGGCCCATGAGGGCGACGCCGCCGGTGATCGCCGCCAAGCTGACGACTCCGGCGACGACCCACACCGCCAGCGCGACCGCGAATAGCTGCTCCGATTTGTAGACCACCAGGAAGCTCGTCACCGTTGCCGCCGAGATCATGATGACCATCGGCACGAGCAAGGCAATTCGCCCCGCGGTGCGCGAGCGGTCGTCGTCGTCCGGGATTGGGATTCCCTTCTCGATCGATTTGAGCCGCTCTTCATGCCACCATTCGGCCTTGCGGAATTGGCCCGGAGGAGCTGCGGCAACGCGACGAACAGCGTGATGATGACCAGAAGCAGCATCGCCAGGATTACCAGCTCACCGCTGTGGACTTTGATGAATTCGTCGAAATCGAAAATCATGGCGATCTCCTCGACACGGGCGCCTGCGTATGATCTACTCTACCCCAGCAGATTCCTCCTGCATAGGCGAAACCCGCATGAAACGCCTTGCCGTATTCTGTGGCTCACGCATCGGCAGCAAGCCGATTTACGCTGATGAAGCACGCCGGCTTGGCACGCTCCTGGGCCGGCGCGGCATCGGCTTGGTCTTCGGCGCCGGCCACATCGGCCTCATGGGCGTCCTTGCCGATGCGGTCCGCGAGGCCGGCGGCGAAACCATCGGCGTCATCCCGCGCTCCCTTGTCGAACGCGAACTCGCCCATCAGCAACTCACCGACTTGCGCGTCGTCGAAAGCATGCACGATCGCAAGGCCCTCATGGCCGAGCTTTCCGATGCCTTCCTCGCTTTGCCGGGCGGCTTCGGCACGCTCGATGAACTCTTCGAAATCCTCACCTGGGCCCAGCTCCGGTTTCATTCCAAGCCAATCGGACTGCTCAACGTAGCCGGCTTCTTCGATCCGCTCTTGGCCTGGATCGACCGCGCCAGCGCCGACGATTTCGTGCAGCCGAAGAACCGGGCGCTATTGATCGTCGAGACCGACGTGGAGCGGCTGCTGGATCGATTGACGGCGTCGCCCGATTCCTGATTATTTCATTGTCTCGCGTGACGCAGCGGTTATCATGACCCCAATCGCCGCAAATCACACCAAAGGGGGACCGTCATGTTTGCCACACGCTTCGCCGTCATCATCATGCTCACGCTCGGATTCACGCTTTCCGTCGCCGCGCAGGGGGACAAGAAGAAGGGGGAGAAGAAGAAGGAGGTCTGGACCGACCCGAGCGATCCGACGCTTCCGGTGGACTTCAAATATCAGGGGGAATACGTCGGCAAAGGCATCGCGTGCCAGGTCATCGCGCTGGGCAACGGCGCGTTTCAAGCGGTCGTCGAGTTGGGCGGACTTCCAGGCGCCGGCTGGGACGGCAAGAATAAATTGCTTCTGGACGGCAAACTCGAAGGCGATACGGTCGTGTACGCCCTCGCCAAAGGCAAACGCAATTATCTGGCCAAATCGCCTCTGGAATTCTCCGCCACTGCCAAGTTTCCGCCCAATTGGATGAGCGATCTCAAGCTGGCGGGCGGCAAGAATTGCAAGGAAGAAAAGAATAAAGATGAATGCCTGATGCTCGAGACTGACATGCAGTCTTCCATCCCCTTCAAGAAAACCATCCGCAAGAGCGACGCCCTCGGCGCCAAGCCCCCCGAAGGCGCTGTCGTCCTCTTCGACGGCTCCAACAAAGACGAATGGAACGGCGGCCGGCTCGATAAGAAAACCGGGTTCCTCAACACCGACGGCAGCGACATCACCACCAAGCGTAAATTCCTCAACTACACCGCCCACGTCGAATTCTTGCTCCCATTCCGCCCCGATGCCCGCGGCCAAGGACGAGGCAACAGCGGGTTCTATCAAGTCGATCTCTACGAAGTGCAAATCCTCGATTCCTTCGGCCTCGAAGGCAAGGACAACGAGTGCGGCGGTGTCTATACCCGGCTCGCTCCCAAGGTCAACATGTGCTTGCCGCCGTTGCAATGGCAGACCTACGACGTCGAGTTCACCAGCGCCGTCCGCGAGAATGGCAAGGTCGCCAAGAAGGCGCGCATCACTCTTAAGCACAACGGCGTCATCGTCCATGACAATGCCGAGATCGTTGGCGTCACCGGCGGGGCCCGCAATGAACCGGAAGGCACGCCCGGCGTTTTGCGCTTGCAAGGGCACGGCAATCCGCTGCAATTCAAGAACATCTGGGTTGTCGAGAAAAAATGACCGCGTGGGGCCGGGCTTTCCAGTCTGGCCGAGGCGCCGGCAAAGTCGTCGCTGTCGCTTCGGCCAGACTGGAATGCCTGGCCTCACCCCGTTCATGCCACAATGCTGCGGTACACTTCACGCCAGCGCTCGACGGCATCGCCCACGGAGAACTGCTGTTGTACGTCACGGCAGGCAGCCTGGCCGATCCGTTTACGCAGCGGTTGATCCCGCAGCAGAGCATGCGTGCGGCGCGCCAGCGCGATCACGTCGCCGACCGGGACCAGGTATCCCGTTTCACCATCGCAAATCACTTCGCGCAGGCACGGCACGTCCGAGGCAATTACCGCCTTGCCGAGCGCCATGGCGGTCAGTGCGGCCTGTCGGCCGAGATTGGCCAGGCTAGGCACCCAGACAATGTCGGCGCCGCCCAAAACGGTGGCGGCATCGGGCGGCGCGCGAAGAAAATGCACGCTCGCCGTGTTGCCCAGGCCCTGCGCCAGCGCTTGCAGGGCAGCCAATTGCGATCCGGTCCCGGCGATTTGCAGCCGGGCGCCAGGGTGGAGCAGGAGCAGGAAATCGAAGGCCCAGATCGCCTGGCGAATGCCGGCTTCACGCTCAAGCGGACCCACGCAAGCGATGCACAACACGGAGTCGGCGGATGATTTTTCCTGGGGCGCTGGCTCGGACGCGACGACGTCTACCGGCGCCCGCCACAGCACGCGTTGCAGCAAGCAGCGGTCCCACCAGGCGAGCTTCTTGGCAGCGGGCAACGCCGCGCTCATCACGACGCGCGGCAACCAATCCGGAGCGACGACGCTCAGCGCTCGCAATGCCCGCAGGTGCCAGACGTGAATCACGTCCGGGCAGCTTTCGCGCAGCAGCCGGCGCAGTTTCCACAGCGCGCTCGGATCGAACCAGCGCGTCCAGCCCAACGAATGCACGCCGATGCCCGCTTGCCGCAGCGGCGCCAACTGCGGCGAATCGGGGCCCAGACAGCAGGCCTCCACCGCGCCGGTGCGTGCAAGCGCGGCGCCTATCAATTGAAGCTGCCGCGTGCTATCGCCGTCGTCGAGGGAATCGAGAAGGTGCAGGATTTTCATGCGATCCGTCCTTGGATACGTTTTTCTTTGCATCCCCCTCCTTCCGGGAGAGGGGTTGGGGGTGAGGGTACAGCCCGCCCAATAAGTCTTGTCGAAAACCCTCACCCCCGGCCCCTCTCCCTAAGGGAGAGGGGAGGAAAACCAAACGCTTTCTAATCAGCTTGAGGCGGCAGAACCGCAATGTGTGGCAGCTGCCGATGCTCATCGTTATAGTCCAGGCCGTAACCAACTACGAATTCGTTGGGAATGTCGAAGCCGACGAAATCGGCCCGAACCGGATGGACTTGTCGCCCCTCTTTGCGCAAGAGCACGGCGACCTTGACGGACGATGCCCCTTGGTCGTGCAGATGCCTGACCAGGTGCGCGAGCGTCTGGCCGGTGTCGAGAATGTCGTCGAGCAGAAGCACGTGGCGATCGCGCACATCGGCGAGCAACTCGGCCCCGAGGTGGAGCTCGCCCGCCGTGGTGGTCTTGCCGCGGTAGCTGGACGCCTGGATCAAGCCGATGCGGAGCGGGATGTCGAGCCGGCGCACCAGATCGGCAACGAACATCAGGCTGCCGGTGAGCACGCCGACAATGGTCAAAGGCCGGCCGCGATATTCCGGTCCGATAGCGCGGGCCATCTCCGCGACGCGTTCCTGGATTTGCTCGGTGGTGATCAGCACGCGCATCCGAATTTCCCTGCGTCAATAAGGCTGTCCTTCGCGTCTATTGAAGCGAAAAATGCCCGGCATGAAAAGAGCAAAGAAAGGCGGCGGCGGGATTTCCTTGGCATAGGCAACAAGACGACGAGCGCCCGATCTGGTTGCGGGCTTGCCAGGCCAGGTCTGTGCGGTAGACCATCGGCCCATGCCGCCGCACAAGGGCTTCAAGGGCCGCTTCGTCACGGCGGCTGAGGTAGTCCTCTAGCAGTTGCCCATCGGTCAACCCCGCTCCATCTCGCAGAAGCTCGGTTCTGCGAAGGAACTGAATGACCGTCCAGATAAGGCTGCTCGCCATTTCCTTTCCCTCCTTAGTAATACTACCCGCAGAAGGCGGTTTGATACGCCTTTTTCGGTCTAGCGTGGGTTGCCGTCAGGTGCGTGCCGACTCGATGATCGGCGTGGCGACCGCCCACCTTCCGAAAGCCGACCAGGGCTTCCTGGCCGTCTTCTCGGCCAGCTACTTCCCCGACGCCCAGATCGTGCTGGATTGGGTCCGAGAAGGCGGCGGCAACCTGTACCGCAGGGCCGAGAAGGGACCGGAAGGCTGGTTCTGTCCGGCCTTGCTGCGGTGCTTCCAGCAGGCACCGGCGAACCTGTACGGCCAGGTGAAGGCAGGGGGTTGAATGAGGCTGGGCCGGTCAGCGGCCTGCTTCCAGACGGCCTCGTGTGTGCAACAGCGGTCGTGAAATCGGCCAGGCCCCAAGAGAGGGGTTACACTCCTGACCGCTCGAAGCGGTGGGCGTATCCGATTATGTATCCGATTTTTTGGCCGAAAGCGAAAACTGCCAAAAAGTGCCTTTGCCTAAACCCTTTGCCATCAAAGGGATTTGCGTCAAGCGGTCGAGGCGGCGGCTCGGCCCCCTTGGGGGTACTAGGTAGTTTTGCGTAGCATCGCACGCGACGGGTTGCATTCGCATATCTTCGCAACCCTCTTTGACTTCCGACAAAACTTGCGAAATCTTGCAACTCGTCGCGGACGGTTGCTGCGCCTGATTCTGCGCCTCAGGTGCGCCTGATTTTGCGCCGCCTTGACGCGAGCGATAATGTCGGCGGCGATATGATGTTGCCGTTCCTTGTTCGCCGCTCCGCTCGCCTTGACGCCCACAAATGGGTTTTCCGTAACGATCTTGTCTCGGATCGCCAGCTTGAAAAACTGCCGCGCCCGCTTGATCGTGCGCCCTGCCGTCGCGGGGGCGTAATTCTCCGCCAGCGCCGCCGCCCAGCCGTCCGCGTCCGCCGGCGTGATACTCCGCATGTCCCGATCCGCACCGAAGTGTTCAATCAACCGCCGCTTGGCTTGTTCCAGGTTCGTGATCGTGTTTGGGGCTGCCGAGAGCCTACGGTTGTCAATGAAAACGTCAAGAAACTCTCCCAGTCGTGCGGTCTGCCTCGGCGTCGTTAAACCCACCGCCGCCAGCTTCCCATGCAAATCGTCGCCGATCTTGGCAAGCCAGGCTGCTGTCTCATTGTCCACTGGCGTGTTGCTGACGTTGGCCGCGTTCAGGGCCTCGATCTTGGTTAGGATCGAAGCCGCCGTCTTGATCGGCAGTTTGCCGAGACGGACGGCCTTGCGGCTGCCGCTGCCGTCGATGAAGAGAACGCGCTTGCGGCCATTGGGGTCGGATGAAATGCTTGCCATGATGCTTCGTCCTTTCTCAAAGGCGGCCGCGCCGCGGCGCCAGGGCCTTCGTGTTCCCCGACACGGCAGCAGGCGGCCAAAGGTTTCAGCTGCCCTTAAATATAGCGGCAGCGTCAAGGGTTCGATTGTCCAGGCGTTTGAATCGTCAACCGGCTCGGTGCGGTCCCATATCTCGCCGGACGCCAGCCGACGCAGGTAATCACATGCCGACCCAAACGCCTTCCAGTTGCGCAGCCGATGATGCTCGGCAGCTTGGTTGATGACATCGCCCAGCACGCGCTTGAGCGAATCGAAATCGGCATACCGCGCACCCGGAACCGACGCTCCCAGCCTTGCCGCCAAGCGGGATCCTTCCAGAGCCGCGCCAAGAACCGGCGTGATCGCAGCTTCGTTAGCGTCGGTCTTAGACGTGTCCTTCGCTTTCTCATTAGAGGAGGAGACACCCTTCGTGCGTGGAGGCGAATGCCAGATCTCCCAGCAGTTGTCGCAGCAGGATGCTTCGTCGCATTTTCTGCAGCGCTTCCAATCATGAGGCGGTCACTTCATGCGGCGCCGCCTTTCGACTTTTGAGCGTCAACGTAGCGCTGCAAGTCGGCCGGATCGTACAAGACGCGCGACTGAATTCGGACCACCGGCAGCGGGCCTCGCGGGGCCGAGATGGCCCAGAGCGTTCGTTCGGAGATTTGCATCGCTGCCGCCGCTTGTTTCGCGGTGAGCAACATTGGCGGGGGTATGATTCTATTTTGCATTGGTCACCCCTTTCCGCTTACGCAGGTCCTCTGCATATTGCTGCACCCTGCGAAGTCGCTTGGCTGCACGCGCCAATTCCCGATAGGCGTGTTCCTCGGCTTTGGTGAGTTTGCGTTTCACGGCTCGTTCCTCGACAGGGGATATTTGTCTCTACTATTCCCCGGAAACGCAACCTATCTGCGCGCTGGGATGGTTGCAGAACATGCCGCGCATGTAGGCTTTTGCCACGCGAAACGCGATTTCAGAAAAAACGCGAAATGGTTAACTAAGGTGGTTGCAATGGCTGCGGAAATCAGACGGTTTCTTGCCCGCGCTCGTCTTTTGGCAGGGATTGCGTCTTTGCTTTCGGCATGGCCGCCTTGCCGAGTTTTCTCATTGCCGTTTTGTAGTGCTTGACCGCCGCCTGGCGTGAGATGCCCATGCGTTTGCCGACGGCCGTAAGGTCGCCTTTCAATTCGCCATAGAGCTGAGAGGCCTCCAATTGCTTCGCCGTCAGGGCGGTCGGTTGTCGATCCACGCGCCGCCGTCGCGTCCGGTTTGTACCCTTCGCGCTCAGGTCCGCTACCACATCCATGTACCAATGTTCCCACCGTTCGCGAAACGGCGGTGTGGGGCTTTTTACGTCGGATAGCAGAACGTACCAGGGCGTGCGGTCGGCGTCCGACGCCGACAGGTTCCAGGCCAGGCCATTTGCGTCCGCCATGATTGGTCCATCGTTGACGAAATATGTGTCGTGAACGGCAGCCAACACTGCGTATTTGTCGTGAAGTTCGACAGGCTCTTCTCCCTCTCCCGGTAGGTGATATGGGTTCGTTGGGTCGCACAAACGCATGGGACGAGGGCGCTTTACCGCCAACTTCATTTCGACAGGGCGGGTTCGCTTGGTGGTGTCAACGTCGGCTTGATGGGCAATTCCGGGTTGCTCGCGTCGGTCAAAGATGTATGACTCGACTTGGCAGCGGAAGCGATTTCGCGTTTCTGAAACTCGTACAAGGTCATGGACGCGGGACGCAAGATCGGCTGACATGGTTCGGCGCCAGACGTTCGTTGAAGACCCGCACCACGCGGCCGTCCCAGCGCGCCCACACGCTTTGGCCGACGTACTCCGGCGGTACCGAGTAATATGCCTTCTCGACTTCGACATGGCCGTCCCGATGCACGCGCCGCCGCGCCTCGCGAAAGCTCGCCAACCGCCCGTTCGGCAACGGCAACAACGCTGCCTTCTCGGCCTCCAGGAAATGCTGGCCTGGCGCCCGCCGCGTCGTGCCATGCGTACGCACGTCGGCGATCTCTGCTTCCCAACGGGATAGGTGTTCATTCTGATCGTGCAAACTCGTAAACGTGCGGCCCTTCAGCGCATTCTCCTGGACGTAATCGACACCGCGTTCCACCTTCCCTTTGTGCCTGGGCATCCGAGGTTTGGTCGGCAAAAACACGCAGCCGTAGTGCTCCGAAAACGCCTGCATCTTCGGATGCAATTCCGGATCGAACCAGTCCGCGTGCAGCACCGCCGCCTTGAGATTGTCGAGCACGACACGTTTGGGTGCGCCGCCGAAGTGCCAGAACGCATTCTCCAGACACATCAAGAACGCATCGGTAGTTTGTCTTAGTACGACTTCGCTGTAGCCTTTGCGCGAATGACTCAGCACGATGCGAAAAACGTGCGGCCGACGCCGCTTGCCGTCGCCGTCCACGATGAACGCACCCTGGCCGAAATCCACCTGGACTTCCTCGCCTGGCCCGCACTCCATCCGCCGAAATGGCACCGGCGTCTTCGCGCCCAACCGGGCCACGAAACGCCGCACGCTGTGATACGCGTGCGTGAAGCCGTGCTCGCTCACCAGGTCCTGCCAAATCCGACGGGCGCTCAACCCTTGGTCCAGCTTGGCCAAGATCTGTTCGTGGAAAGGCGCGCACTGGCTCGCTGGGCTTGGTGTCGATGGGATCGGCGCAGGCGTTGTACACGCTGTGCAATCGTTCAGATTCGCTGGCGTGCCGGACGGCGCAGAATCGTTGAGCGCCCCGTCCGAAGTGGCTGGTTTTGAATCATGGAGCGCCCTTCCGCGGTGGCTGGTTTTGGCGCCTCGGCCAAACGGTTCGCTGTGACGGCGCGTCATTTTTTTTCAAAAAAATCCGCTTACTCGCGCAACCTTGTCGCGTCCGTGGGGTTTCATCCTGCATGAGCACGGACGCAACCACACCTCGGTCCCCTTCGTCCGCACCGGCATCACCGTCGGCAACACCAACGGCAACCGTCTTCGATCCCGCCAAACTTCCCGACGACACCACGCTTCTGAAGCAGATGATTGCCGAGTTGCTGGCGGCGCTCAAGCGTGATCGCCGTGAGCTCGCCGAGGTACAACAGCGGCTCGATGCTTTGTTGCGCCGGGGTCGGCCAGAGGAGCCGATCGATCCGAACCAGCCGTTATTGTTTCCGGAACTGGCCCAGCCCGAACCGGCGGCGCCGGCGTCGCCCGCCGTCGAGACAGAAGCGAGCCAGCCTCGCAAAGGCAAGCCGCACGGTCGGCGTCGGCCGGCGCGGCAGTTGCGTCGCGAACAACGCCGCTACGAGTTGCCCACGCTGGAACGGCTCTGCCCCGAGTGCGGCACGATGCGTGGCGAGATCGGCGTGCAGACGACCGAGCAGTACGACTACAAGCCGGCCGAGGTGTTTGTCGTCGAACACCAGCGCGTCAAGTACGCCTGCCAGTGCTGCGAAGGCCACGTCGCCATCGCGCCCAAGCCGCCGCAACCGCTCGACAAGGGCTTGCCGGGGCCGGGCCTGTTGGCGCAGATCATCGTTGACAAATATCAGGATCACATTCCGCTGCACCGCTCCGAGCAGCGTTTCGAACGGCTCGGCGTCAAGCTGCCACGCTCGACCATGTGCGACTGGATGGCCTCGGCCGCCGAGTTGCTGACACCGCTCTGGCAGTTGCTCAAGCATTGGGTGTTGCAATCGAAGGTGCTGCACACCGACGACACCACCGTGCCGGTGCGCGACGAGACTAAGAGTAACCACCGATACGGCCGACTGTGGGACTACATCGGCGACCAAGATCATCCGGGCATCGTCTTCGACTACACAACAACCCATGCCCGCGATGGACCGGCCGAGTTCCTCAAAGACTTCAAAGGCTTTTTGCAAGCCGACGCCTACGGCGGCTACGACGGCATCTACACCGGCTCCAACGGCGCGATCGTCGAAGTCTACCAAGCACAAGGCCATCGTAAACAAAGGCCTTGTTCAGAATGGGCAAGAGGGGGTACTATCTGGGCAAGCTGTGGTGATTTCCACTGCGGCTTTGCTGGCGTTGGTTCAGTGGCTGCGTAGCCGACTGGGCCATGCAAAAGGAGAATCGCCATGCTCATCACGGACGAGCAGCTTCCCCCCGTCCACAGTAAAGGACGCAAAACCGGACGACAAGCGCACGCTGCCGCTGGGCCAGCTTCTGCAGCAACTGCCGGAAGAGACGCGGCAGCGGCTGGCACAGGTGCTACAGCGGATGATCGCTCAGCGGCTCACTCCTCTCGCAAGCCGAAAGGAGGAAAACCATGAGCAGCGCTAAAACGCCGCCAACGTCAGCGACTCGGGCGCCGCTGCGAGCCTTCGGCGCGGACAAGATCCAACCTCGGCATCACGAGAAAATGGCGTTGGTTTACGTTCGTCAATCGAGTCCGCACCAGGTGCTCCATCACCGCGAAAGCACCGAACTGCAATACAAGTTGGTGGAGCGAGCCGCGGATCTCGGTTGGCCTACGGAGCGGGTTGAAGTCATCGACGATGACCAAGGCATCAGCGGTCGCACCATCGAAGGCCGTGTGGGATTTCAGCGACTGCTGGCCGAAATCAGCCAAGACCGTATCGGCTTGGTGCTCGGGATTGAGATGAGTCGGCTGGCGCGTTCCTGCAAAGACTGGTATTACCTGCTGGAGCTGTGCGCGTTGTTTGGCACGCTTCTGGCCGATCAAGACGGTTTGTACGATCCGAGCAACTACAACGATCGACTCTTGCTGGGTTTGAAAGGGACCATGAGCGAGGCGGAGTTGCACTTGTTGCAGAGCCGCATGCTCCAGGGGAAGCTGAACAAGGCCCGACGCGGCGCGTTGTTCTCGCATCCGCCGATGGGCTACATCCGCGATGCCTATCAAGGAATCGTCATGGATCCTGACGAGCAGGTACAGCAGGCGGTACGCTCGGTCTTCGAGTTGTTTGTGGAACTGGGAACGGTCAATGCAGTGGTTCGTTATCTCCGCAAAAACGACATTCGCCTGGGCATTCGTCCGCACAGCGGCCCCAAGCGTGGCCAGTTGCAGTGGCGTGAGGCGTGTCGCAACACCGTGCGGAACTTGGTGCGTCATCCGATTTACGCGGGCGCCTACGCCTACGGCCGCTTCCAAGTCGATCCGCGCCAAGCTGACGGGACGCGCGCAACGCTGGGAAGCCGATCCCGATGAGTGGCTGGTCCTCATCAAGGATCGTTTGCCGGCCTACATCACCTGGGAGCAGTACGAGAAAAACCGCCGAAAATTGGCCGATAACCAGGCTCATGCCAGCAAGCGAGGCGCACCGCGCAATGGAGCGGCGCTGCTGGGCGGCATGGTCCGCTGCGCCAAATGTGGCGGCAAAATGTCGGCCAGCTACGGCGGCCCCAAACGCGACTTCCGCTATAGCTGCGACAAGATCGGCGTCAAGAACCAGGGGCGGGGCTGTCAGACCATGGGTGGCAGCGCCATCGACACGCTGGTGCGCGACCAGATCTTCAAGGTCCTGGAACCGGCGGCGCTCGAACTCTGTTTCCAGGCCGCTGCCCAGGCACAGCACGAACGCGACCGATTGCACCGCCACTGGCAGCAACGTCTGCAACGCGAGCGCTACGATGCCGAGCTGGCACAGCGACGCTATGAGGCCGTCGACCCGAGCAACCGGCTCGTCGCAGGCAACCTGGAAAAACAGTGGGAAGCCGCCTTGCAGAGGCTGCAACAGGTCGAAACGGCTTATGCCAACTTCGTCGAGCAACAGCCGCAAGCCCTCACTGCGGCGCAAAAAAAGGACATTCAATCGTTGGCACAAGAAATTCCGGACCTGTGGAATGCAGACACGACACAACCTCTCGAGCGCCAGGAGATTGTCCGACTGCTGATCGAGGCCGTGGACGTCGAAATCCAGGGACACAGCGAACGCCTGGAGCTGACGATTCATTGGGCGGGCGGCTTTGCCAGTCGGCATGCCGGCACGCGCAAGATTCATCGCTTTGAGCAACTCTACGACTTTGATCGCCTGAACGAACGTGCCCGCGAACTTCGCAGCCAACGCTATTCGTGTCGGCGCATTGCGGAGATTCTCAACAACGAAGGATTCCGTTCACCATTGCAAGGCGAGAGGATGTCAGCTCACTCCGTCCGCGCCTTGCTTCGCAACGATGAAAGATTCACCATGCCGATGCGAAGGAAGAGCTTCTCCCAGTGTCTCGATGAGGGCGAACGCTGGCTGCAAGACCTGGCCACCGAGTTGAAAATGCCCTATGGCTGCCTACACGCGTGGATTCGCCGCGGTTGGATCGTGAGCCGCCAGATCGCCGAGGCAGGCAGAATGCATGCAGTCAAAGTGAATTCCCAAGAGATGGCCCGTCTGCGAAAGCTCCGGGAGCACCGGCACCAATCCCCTTATGAAAAGCCGCCGTTGGCCCTCACGACTCCGCTCGTCTGCGGACGATGATACTGTCAACCAATCGCAAAAGTTGTGTGAAGGAGGGTGGTACTGTGCCCAAGCCATCGAAGTCGGCTGCATGGCCCACGCGCGCAACAAATTCAGCGAAGCCGACAGCACCGATCCAGAACGTGTGCTGGCGGCCAAGGCCTGGGTGCGCAAACTCTACGACGTCGAGGACGAGGCCAAGGCCATCATCGCCGCGGAAAAGCTGACCGGCGCCGCGGCCGCTGCTGTCCGCTTGCGCTTGCGTAAGGAAAAAGCCGTACCGCTGCTGACATCATTGCGTCAGTGGCTTGTGGAGCAGAAAGAACAAGTGCTGCCCAAAAGTCCGATTGCCGCCGCCATCAACTACATGCTCAACCAGTGGGACGCGCTCAACCGCTACACCAGCGACGGCGACCTGCACATCGACAACAACATCTCCGAACGGACGCTGAAGCTGATCGGCATGGGCCGCATCAATTGGTTGTTCCTGGGCAGCGACAAGGGCGGCCTGACCGCGGCGGTGCTGTTCAGTTTCACAGCGACGTGCAAGCATCTGCACATCGACACGTTCGCCTACCTGCGCGACGTGTTCGAGCGTCTGCCAACGCATCCCGCCGATCGTCTGCAGGAGTTGCTGCCTCACCGTTGGCAATCGGCCAGGCAAGCCGCCGCGTCCACACCGAACGCTCCAGCGCCAAGTGACGTGCCGGTGTGAACCGCGCTCAAAAATGAGGCCACTTTGGCGCTCAAAAACGAGCCACTCTCTCCACAACATTTTTTCGCCACAAATCCCCTTCACCGGTAGCTGAGGGGATTTGTGGCGAAAAAATGTTCTCAGGCGCGCTGGCGCTGGCCCGCGCGAAAGCGCCAAAGTGGCTCGATTTGGAAGCGCCGTTGACAGTGCCGGCGCCCTGACCCCTTCCGTCGCAAGACCGCAATGCGCGAGCATCACGTTCCCCCCGCGAAATCCATCGCCGCTGCGCCGCCTTCTCTGGCAACCCGCCCCCCGTCGGAGGGATGTACTTCAC
>CAVYFY010000022.1:0-27216 GCA_963767835.1 uncultured Planctomycetota bacterium | reverse complement strand
CCCAAGGGGACTCGAACCCCTGTCTTAGCCGTGAGAGGGCTATGTCCTAGGCCACTAGACGATGGGGGCGGCGTCTGTTTATGCTTATCGGTCTCGCGTACGCCTGTCAAGCCGGTTTCTTGCCCAATTGATCTTGACGCCAAGCGCGAAAATTGTTTCTCTTAGCATCCACACAGCTGTTTCACTCATTCGACCAAGGAGGGTCACCATGAATTACCAGACTGAAGCCAAACCGCAATGCTGGCGCGCCGTGGCTGTCTTCGACGATCGGCCCGAGGCGCTGCTCTATCTCAACCGCTCCTCGCCGATGGTGCGGGCCGGTTATCGCAGCGCCTTCATCGAATTGCTCGACGACGAGGAGCGCGGCCACGTCAAGTCGATCTCCATGCAGCGCTGGCAAGGCGCTCCCGATTCGGGCCGCTGGGTCCACCAGAGCGATCTGCCCGTGCCGATGAAGGAAAAAATCGCCATCGCGGCATAGTCACTCGTTTGTAGTCCGTGGTCCGTCGTGAGCCGTTTCTTGGACAACGGGCCACGGACCACGGACTAATGACAACTGAAGCTTGCATTTCCGCCTCCCATCTCCAACAATAACGATAGACGCAACATGTTCCTCTCCCACCGATGGGGACCCCGCATGACTCCGTACAGTTCCTTGTGCGACGACTTCGGCATTTACGCGCACGTCAACACGAAAATGGAGTTGCCGTCCAACCGCGAGACGGTGCTGCATTTTTTCAACAGCCTGCAAAAGACGTTTCCGATGCTGACCGATTTCGAGTGCCGGGGCGGGAACGAATACGTGCTGGAGGAGGATCGCGATCAGGGGAGCTATCGCTGGATCGGTCTGGAGCCAAAGCGGTTCGCATCGGGCTACGTCAATCCACCTAGCGTCGAGGAGGCGGACGCCCAGCATGAGCGGGTGCTCGAGATCGCCCCGTATCACCTCGATTTCGGCCCCCTCGATTGCGAGGCGCTCGACGTGCTCTTCTCGTTCGATTTCCTCTACTCCGGCAACCACGATGAACTGGTCGCGGAAGCGCTCGGCCTGAACACGACCCTCGAATCGCTGCTGCAAGCGCCGGGGACCAAGGTGCTTGGCTACGAGCCATCGCTGATGCTGGCCCTCGACGAGACGTGTCGATTGCAGTGCCGGCTCAGCATCGAAACGCGCACGAATGCCTACCAGATTCGCACCAACAATTTCCCGGATGCCCCGATCACCGTCTTCTTCACGGTGCGGCAATACTGGGCCAGGCAAGCGGGCAAGACGTTCCAGGAGGGTTACCAGAACCAGCGCAAGATCTGCCAGGAGCTGGTGGATCAGCACGTGATTCCCGCAGTGATCAAGCCGCTGAGCCAGACGATTGAGAACAAGCGGTGAGGTGGTTGGCGCTTGGTCCGGTTCTCTTTTTCCGATAGGTTGAGAGCATGAAACGAACCACTGCAACAATTGACCGCCTCGTCGAACCGGTTGTCCGCACGCTTACGCCGGAGGTGGCGAAAGCCATCACCGAATTGCGCACCGATCCCGAGTTACAATCACGCATGGAAGATCTCGCGGGAAAGTGCAATGAAGGCAAGCTCACGCCCGATGAACGCGATGAATATGAGACCAACATTCGTTTCGGAAATTTCCTCGCGATCATCCAAGCGAAGGCGCGGCGGATGCTGAAGCTGCGTGCGAGAAAAAAATGAACGCGCTCAAACGTCGCCGCGTTCAAGAGCGAGCCGGCGATCGCTGCGAATATTGCCGCTTGCACCAAGTAAGGTGGACCCCATTCTTTGGACAAAAAAAGGCCATTCCTTAGCTACACTTTTGCCAGCCTTCCTGACTGGCAACTCTTGTTGACCTTGCTTCCTCGGCTCGCTTGCGGTATCGACTTCTCGCCGGGTGAAACGGAGGCTGGCTCTGCTGGCGAGCATCCAGCCAAGGGATAACTCGGTCGAAGGTACGCCGATGGCGTTGGGCTCTGGGTCGGCCATCCGATCCAGGGCCTCTTCTTTGCGCCCCATCGGATACCTGAGCCATGCCTCCTAAAACGCACGGCATGCGCGAGGACGGCTTGCCGATCCCCGAACCATCCTCCAAGTGCGAGTATGTCGAGGTTGCGTGAAGCAATTCGCGTGGAAGACGACCCGGTGCCGTGTAAGCGTGCGCGAACGGCGTTTGCGTCCTG
The DNA here is from genome assembly GCA_963767835.1 of uncultured Planctomycetota bacterium. GTDB lineage: Bacteria > Planctomycetota > Planctomycetia > Gemmatales > Gemmataceae > SIAQ01. The sequence continues at coordinate 25,036 of CAVYFY010000022.1, read as the reverse complement.
GTCGTCTCATGCCGGCGCAATGGAAGTCGCGGTAGAATTGCACGTGCGGCCACGCAGAGGGTAATAACCATGGCGAGCGATCAGTTTGATTTCGGTGGTGGGGAACAAGCGAATCCCAAGCCGGTCGAGGATAAGCTTACCCGCCGCGCCAGCATGATTCTTTGGCTTATCGCGTGCCTGATCGGCGTACTTATTTTTCTTGTTGTTTGCTTGCTCGGCGCGTTTTATTTGATCGTAGGTTGGTGTTGGGGCCGGGGAATCCGGGCAAGAATCGATGGGGGCATTGATGCTCTGCTAGGCCAATGGGCCTAGATAAAGTGCCCCTCAACTGTCCGAATTCCAAAACAATCCCTGCACTTACTGCTCAACTCTCGTCGCGCCAGTCGGGGCCTTGAATCCGATCTTTTCGCCGACCGTATCCGCCAAGCGAGTAAGAATACGGTTGTGTTCGAGAAGGATCGCCTCGATGCGGGCAAAACGCTCATCCGCGGCTCGCTTGAGCTCATCACTCTCGCGCCGAAGTTGGGCCATTTCTTTCTCGTATTGCGCGTGCGACTGTTGCATAACTGCCAGGGTTTGCAGCACGGCCGCCTGCGCCTGTTGCATTGCAAGCTGCGACTGTCGCAAGGCTTCCATGCCCTCTTCCAGCTTACCGTTGCCGTTGCTTTTCGTTCGCGCCATGCAATTCTCGCTCGGAAGGACCGCCCTCATTATAGGCAAATTACCGAGGCCGCGCCTACATTAACGATATGACCCTCGCCGCCTCACCCACCGAGAAAACCCGCGACGACCGCCTGGCGATCGTCCTGGACGCATTGCAAAAACAGCAAGCGGCCGGCAAGCCCATCGACTTCGATGCGCTCGGCCGGGAACATCCCGATCTTGTCGATGAGATCAAGCAGCTTCTTGCCGTCGGGCAGATGATCGATTTCGTCAATCTCAAATCCACCAATGCGACCACCATCGGGCAGCCCGGCCCCCATGTTCCCGCCAACACGGTGCAATTGCCGAGCAGCTTCGGCGCATACGAATTGCTCGAAGAGATTGGCCGCGGCGGCATGGGGATTGTCTACAAGGCGTGGGACAAGACGCTCGAGCGCCATGTCGCGCTCAAGATGATTCTGCGCGGCATCCATGCGACGCCGGCGGATTTGGGCCGATTCCGCAGCGAGGCGCAGGCGGCGGGCGGCCTGACGCATCCGAACATTGTGCCGGTCTATCAGGTCGGCGAGCAGGATGGGCAGGCGTATTTCTGCATGAAGTACGTGGTGGGCCGCACGCTCGCCGCGGTGATGGCCGACAAGCCGTTGCATCCGCGTGAGGCGGCCCGCTACATGGTGGCCATCGCCCGGGCCGTGCAGCACGCGCACGAGAAGGGGATTCTGCACCGCGATTTGAAGCCATCGAACATCCTCATCGACGAGAACGATCAGCCGCTCGTTACCGATTTCGGCCTGGCCAAGCGCGTCGCGGGAGGCGAGAGCTTGACCGGCACCGGCGCCATCGTCGGCACACCCAGCTACATGGCACCCGAGCAAGCCGAGGGGACGAAAAATCCGACGACGGCGTGCGATGTTTATTCCCTGGGCGCCATCCTCTATGAGCTGTTGACGGGGCGTCCGCCGTTCCTGGCGGCCTCGGCGGTGGAGACGCTGCTTTTGGTCCGCTCCGAAGAACCGGTTCGGCCGCGCGCTCAACCCGCAGATCGATGTCGATCTCGAATTCATTTGCCGCAAATGCCTGGAGAAACGGCCCGAACATCGTTATGCCAGCGCGAAGAAGCTGGCCGACGATCTCGAAGCGTTTTGCGGCGGCGAACCGGTGTCGGCCCGGTCGAGCAGCCTCGTTTATTTCTTCAGCCGGCTCTTGCGCGAGTCGCATCACGCGCCGGTGCTGGAGAACTGGGGCTTGCTCTGGATGTGGCACAGCTTGACGATTTTTATGCTCTGCGCCGTCACCAGCGCGATGCACTACGCCGGCAGCGCGGGATATTGGCCGCTCATGCGCGAACATTGGCCGTACATGGCGCTGTGGAGCATCGGACTGCTCGCTTGGGCCGCGTTCTTCTGGAACCTGCGGCGGCGCGGCGGGCCGGTGACCTTCGTCGAACGGCAAATCGCGCACGCCTGGGGAGCGGGGGTGATCGCCTCGATCGGCATCTTCGCCGTCGAGATCCAGCTCAACTTGCCCGTGCTGACCTTGACGCCGATACTGGCGATCGCGGCGGGCATGGTATTCCTGGTGAAGGCGGGCACGCTATCGGGCTGGTTCTACATCGCGGCGGCACTGTGCTTTCTGGCGCGGTCCCGATGGCGTATCTCGGTCCGACGTGGAACCCTCTGCTGTTCGGCGCCATCTCGGCGGTGAGCTTCTTTGTGCCGGGGCTGAAATATTATCGCCAACGGCTGCGCTCGCGGGGGGAATGACCGATGGCCTGGTGGCGCGACAAGGCGTATGAATGTCCGCTGTGCGGCTGGCAGGGGATGGCCGAGCCGGGAGAGCCGGCCTGTCCCGAGTGCGGCGAGCGGATGATGCGGCGCTCGTGGCTCGACACCTGGGGCTTGACGCTGCTGATCCTCGGCGTAGTTGTCGCGGCGGTGCTGTTCGTAGCGTATTTCGGCCAGGGCGGACGGTTGTTTTGAATTGCGGCGACAAGCGAGCCCGCGCTCAGCCGCCGATTCGGCACTCTTGAAGCCGCATATCAATGAGGAGGAGATCAAGAAACGCCTGCCACAAGGAAGCGGCTGGCCGTTGGCTTCAAATCGTGTAGCGCCCATTTTTCTCAGCTTACTTCCTTATTGCTAATTTCAGCCTCTGCCTCCCTTGGTGGGGCCTTTTTTGGGAGGGGTCATTGGGTTGGCTGGGTTCAGGCCCTGGATGGCCTGGGCGCCGCTGGTTACGTTCCAGTTCCAGTTGTTCATGCTGTTGGTGGCTGTGCCTTGCATGGCGTTGCCGTTGATGGTTCCGTTGTAGGTCGAACCGTTGAATTGGAGCGTGATATTGTTGCCTTGTTTTTGATATTTGCCTTGCGAGTTGCCATCCTTGTCCGTCATGGTGACCTGGCCATTGGCCTGGAACTGGAACGATAGTGGTCCGTAGCTGGGCAGGGTTTCCTTGCCGCCCCAACTTGTGCCGGTCAGATCGCCATTGCCGGCGGGCGGCGGCGGTGGTGGTGCGGGATTCGGCGGTCCAGCGGGGGCGGCGCCGCCATCGACCAGCTTGAACGCGTTCATGAATGCATCGACATCGGCAGAGGCGTCCCCCTTTTTGGGATCCCACTGGGCATGAATTTGATAAAGGCGGCTGCCGACCATGTACATCCGCACTTTGTATTTTTCGCCGCCAGGCAAATCGATGACGGCTTCTCGGCCGGAGTTGGAACCGAGCGAAATCTTCGAGGACGTGGTGACGGTCCCGAGTTTTCCCAGTGCGCCGACACCCCCGTCAAGGGCTTTATCGGTAAGGCTCGGGTCCAGGGCGGCGGGCATGTCGTTGTACATTACGAAGTAGGTCCTGCCCTGGGCCTTCATTTCGACGGCGGCCAGGTAGACCTTCACCTTGAGACCGCCGGCGTCTTGCGTGCTCTCTTTTGGCTGCTGAGGGAACACCGTACGATAGCGGCCGGCGTTGCTCGTGTACTCCACCCAACCCGCCGGCACGCCGCTCGGGGGGCTGGGATTCGGGCTTGGATTAACGGCGACCGGGATGATCGGTGATGCCGTCGGATCGTCCTTGGCCCGCTCGTCCTGCAAGAACTTTTGCAGGCTGGCGTTGTCCAGGTTGGCGCCGTCCATCATGGCGAACCAGGCATCGGCCCGACCCTTGAGCTTCAGGTCATCAATCAATTGCAGGTTATTGGGGTCAACCATGTCGAAGGCCTTGGCGAAGCTGCCTTGCATCACCGTGCTGGATAGATCGAGATCGCGTGGCAACTTGTCGAGCTCCTTGCCGTAGTTGAGGATATAGTCGAGCTTGCCATTGTGCGCGAGGTAGTAGATGAGCGCCCACGAAGTGCACCGGGCGATCTCCCACGATTCCTTCACGCGGCGGCGCTCTCGTTCATCGCGGCGATCCTGCACGTCCCTGGTCAATTCCTTGGCCTTCTGGAAATAAGCATCGGAAATGACGTTCTGCAGAACATCGGCCGGGCTCTTGAACTCGCTGTTATTGGCGAGGAGGTACTTGAAGGAGATCAAGTGGACGCAGCTGCGGTCGCCGATGGTGGGATAGGCGCCGCCGGCGGGGGTTTCGAAGAAGGCGGCGAGGCCTTCGATGATCCAGTCGGGGACCTGCACGTTGCGCGGGAACATGCCCGACGCGAACAGCAGCTGGCGCGTTCCTTCATTGCTGACAGTGTGGCGCTCGGCCTGATCCTCGATGGACTTGGCGAGCAGCACCGCGGTCTGAACGGCGGCGACGGATATGGCGACTCGGCCCGCTTCCTTGATGTTGTTGATCTCGCCCGAGAGCAGGTTCTCGCGCGTGATCGATATCTTGAAGCCCGCTTGCTGAAGCTTGCTGTTGGCGTCCGCGATCTTGGTGGAAATCAGCGCGTTCAGTTCGGCGAAATTGGTGTCTTTGACGCGCGACTTGGCCGACATCACGACGACATTGTCGCGGCGCGGCGTGAAGCCGTCGGCCACGCGGGGCAGCGAACCCCATTGCGCGTGCCGGCTGATGAAATCGTCATTGGAACCGGTCACGATGCCGATCAGGCGATACTTCGGCAAGGCGGGTTGCCTGGAAAAATCCTTCTGTATGGCGAACCAGAAGTAGAAGGTTTCCAGCGTGTCTTCGAGCAAGTTGAGACGCCGCTTGACGCCGGCTTCGATGCTCGGATCTTCGAGGTTGGGGGCGTAAAGGGCGTAATGGCCGTTCTTGCTGAGATGTTCCTTGTAGCCGGTGCGCGTCCATTCATTGATCAGGTCGCGCTGAGTGGGATCCTGATTCTTGAAAGGCGCCGCCAGGGCCTTCTTGACGGCCAGGTATCGCTTGACGGTGGGATGCTTTTCGTCCAGCTTGATGGCCTCATCCATGACCTTGTGGAATTTTTCGAGGTTGCCGCGCGGGAAAGTCCAGCGGGCGAGGGCGAGCATGGATTCGATGTTCTTGTCTTTCTTTTCCTTGTTGAACTTGGTGGCGAAATCAACGCCGAACGGATCAGTAATGCGAAAGGGAGTTAATCCGCCAGGCGTAACAGCTCCGAGCATGGGGAAAACGGTGGAGAAGGGCACCCAGACATTTTTTCCATAGTGGGTGTCGCAGGTGATAATCGCCCCGTAAGGGGCGGCCAATTGCGGGAATTTCGGTACGTTATGGACCTCGACGAGGGCACTGATCCATCTGGCGTTTGGATCGGGGGGGAACAAATCGAGTCCAGTGGGATAGCCGGGATTGGGATTGGCGCCTTTGCCTCCCGTGGCAGCGGCCTGGCCGCCTGGTGGAACACCGCCGCCCGCGCCGCCGGGCATTGGATTACCGCCGGGCCCGCCCTTGCCGGCGCCGCCAACCATGCCCGCCCCGCCAGCACCGCTCCCCATGCCGGTCACCGGAGCGGCTTGCAGGAACTTCGGCTGATTGAGGTTGATTTTAAGAAGCACGAAATCCGCCGACGCGGCGCCGACGCTGACGAAGAAAAACGCCGACACGAGCAAGAATCGTTTCATCGAATCAACCTCCCTCACGAGGAAATGCGCCAACTCTCGAATAGTCACATTTTCCAGAATTCGCCAGCCGGCCGCAACCGAAATCTCTTCTTTTCCGGTTTTTTCCGACTTTCCACAGGTTTGCACAAAAACTCACGGTACGCGTCAAAATTCGATAAGGAAGGCAGGAAAGCAGGAATTGTGTACGCCAACTGGTTCCAAGAATTTGGCCACGGATGAAACACGGATTGAACACGGATACAAGGTACAGTCGGAGGAGGAGGATAACATAACACGTGATTTCCCATCCGTGTTCGGTCCGTGTTTCATCCGTGGCTAACTTTTTGGAACTCCTGGCATGGGCCATTCCTGCTTTTCTGCGTTTCTATCTTTTCTCTTGGCATTCGCCGGGCCGATGGCTATGCTGGCGAATGCGTCGAACCATCCAGAGAAACGCAATTGAAAGGGCGGGTGCGTCATGAGCTTCAAATGGGATCGGGTCCATGTCTGGTCGTGTGAGATCACCGATCAGGCAGGCAGCGTGGCATCGAAACTCGCCTTTCTCGCGCAGGCGGACGCCAATCTCGAATACATCTTCACGAAGCGATTACCCAACAAACCGGGGTTCGGCGTTTTATATGTGGCGCCGGTGTCCGGCGCCGCTCAGGTTCGTGCCGCCAAGTCCGCGGACATGCATGAAACCGATTACCCGATTGTGCGCCGGATCGAGGGGGACAATGAAGCCGGCCTGGCGCATCACGTGACGCAGCAATGGGCCATCGCGGGCATCAATCTGCAAGGGCTAACCATGGCCGTCATGGGCCCGCACTTCATCGGCTACGCGGCGTTCGACACCATCCACGACGCCAACCGTGCCGCGCAAATCCTCGCCGATCTCGGCCTCGCCGCCGCCGCCGAGGCAAAGGCGAATGGGCGATAGCGCCTTCGTTTAGCGTTCGCAGCGAACGGTGCTTCGCTGCGAACGCTAAACGAAGAGCCGATCACGGCACCGTCAGCTTCACCGTGCCTGGCTGCAAGCAGATTCCCTTGTGGCTGCACGAATTGACATCAATGCTGACCTGGAGCGGGCTGGCATCGCCGGCGGCCCGCTTGAGAATCGCCTCGATGACGACGCTCTTCTCGTAGATGTTCATCTTGAGCTTGCCGTACTCCTTGGACTTGCCGGCCGGGTAGAGCACGTCGGCCTCGACTTTTTCCTTGGCCTTGATGGTGACGCGCGTCTTGTTGTCCTCGAAGTCCTCGGATTTTACGGGGTTGGCGTAGATGTACCAATCCTTGTCGATGTCAATGGTGATGGTGACGGTCTGCTTGCCGTCGGCGCCGATCTTGGACGCCTTGGCGGTCGCCTTGATCTTGGAGTCGGATTTTTCGCCGGCCCTCACCGGCAGGACCAGCGCGAGGCCGGCCAGGGCGAACGTGCAGAGCAGAAATCGGCTTCGGAACATGGTGCGCTTCCTTGTAGTAAGAAATACCTGTCGGATCATTTGGTGTTCGGAACGGTCAGCTTGATCACGCCCTTTTCGAGGCAAACCTTTTCGTCGCACGCGTTCACCTGGATGCTGATCTGCAGGGGGCTGGTGTCCCCCATGGTGCGCGTCACCTTTGCCTGGATGGCGACCTTGCCCTCGTAGATTTGCGTTTTGATTTCTTTCTTTCCCAGCTTTTCCACCTTGGTTTTTCCCGCGGGATATTTGACGCTGGTTTCCACCTTGTCCTTGGCGTGGATGACGACGCTGGTCTTGTTGACCTCGAAGTCATCGTCGCCGACGGGGTTGGCGTAGATGTGCCAGCCTTTCATGATCTCAAGCGTGATCGTGACGGTTTGCTTGCCATCGTTGCCCGCTTTGGTCGCCTCGGCCGTCGCCTTGACCTTGGATTCGGAATTCTTGTCGCCGGCCATTGTGGGGAGGGCCAGCGCGAACAACGCAGGGGCACAAACGCAGATCAGAGATTGGATTCGGATCATGGCGGTCTTCCTTATAGTTAGAAATACCTATTGAAAACTCAGCCGTTGTCAGTTATTGGGCCGAAGGCACGCAACAAGCCAGCCCAGGGCAGAGCGCAGCGCCGCCCTGGGTCTCGTATTGTATTGCCTGCAACGCTCTGAAAGAGCGCAACAAGGTTGCTATGCCCTTGCAGGTCGGCTCCCTCCTACGCGATCGATACCCAGGGCGGCGCTGCGCTCTGCCCTGGGCTGATTTGTTGCGGCACCTTCGGTGCGAATACCACGAATGCTCGCCGATCATTTCGCCGTCAGCTTGATTCGCTCTGGCGGCATGCAAACGGTCCGTGCCATAGGTCGGCAATGTATGGTGATTTCCAGAGGGCTTTGGTCGCCAGCGGCACGCTGCAGTGACGCCTCGACCGCAACAATGCCCTCGTAATACTTGTAACTAATGGGACCATCCGATCTGGTGTTGGCTGCTGGGTAAAACACTTTTACCTTCAAGGGCTCTTTGGCCTTAACGCTGACGTTGACCTGATCGAGCTCAAAGTCCGGTTCGGATTTGTCTTTGAATTTAAGGTCAATCGGATTGGCGAAAATATAAAAACCCTTCTTGATTTCCAGCGTGACGGTGACGGTCTGCTTGCCTTCCGCGTCAATGTTGGACGCTTTGACGCTGCCCTTCACGATTTTCTCGCGCTCGCCGGCCTGGTTCGCCGACGCCGCCGCAAGAACGAGAACCAAGGCAAAAATCATTCGCTTCATGGCTTCCTCCATCACGGCACCGTCAACATCACCGTTCCCGGCAACAGGCACACGCCCTTCTTGCACGTGTTCACGTCGATGCTGATTTGCAATGGCCCGGTGTCGCCGACTGCACGCTGCACCTCGGCCTGGATGGCGATCTTGCCTTCATAGACATCGTATTCATATTTGCCGTCCTTGTGCTTCGAGCCGGCGGGATACTTGATCGCCGTTTTGATCTTGTCCTTGCCTTTGATGGAGAGCACCGTCTCGTTGCCATCGTAAGCCTTGGTGTTGGCGTTCATCGGATTGGCGTAGATGTACCAGCCCTTTTCGACCTCGAGCGTGATCGTGACGGTCTGCTGGCCGTCGGCACCGAGCTTCGAAGCGGTCGCGGCGGCTTTGATCTTGGAGTCGGATTTTTCGCCGGCCTGCGCGGGAATGCAGGCGAGGGCCGAAGCAATCAGAATTACCGATAATCGCATCGCATCGTCTCCATTGGGCGCGTTCGCCAACCATCGGCACAGTCACGACCCCGGGTTCAATCCTACCCGAACCGGTCGGCCGCGTGCCAGTTCTTTTATAGACGATTGCAACGCCTTTGCCGACTCAAACGGGTTTTCCAGAAAAACCATCTGGATGCTTGCTCTGGGTGAACCGCGTCGGTAGGCTTTCCAATGGCGAGCCGAGCGGCGTAAGCCGCCGGTTTGTGAATCCAGTCGCTGGCTCTTTAACCGGCGGCTTACGCCGCTCGGCTCGCCGATTATTTTCCATTCCTCATTTTTTCGGGAAGGTTGTCATGGGATTCAAGCAAACCGACAAGCATCGTTTCGGCAAAGGCTCGTACCACCAGATCGGGCTGGTGCGCGGGCAGTTCGGCAATATGCCGATGGACGGCTGGGTCAAATTCGTCGCCGACGCCGGCTTCGATGGCTGGGAAGAAGCGAGCTGGGAGCTCGATTTGGCCAGGTGCGACACCGACGCCGGCGCGGAAGCGTACGCCAAAGAGCGCTTCGCCCTCGCCCAAAAGCACGGCCTGGAAATCTTCACCATCGCCACGCATTTGCAAGGGCAAGCGCTGGGCGATGAGCCGAGCGCCAAGACGCTGCAATTCATCGGCGGCGAGGCGGTCGAGATGTACAAGGCATGGCGTTCCAAAGGAAATAATCCGCCGCGCACCGATCCCTATTTCGTCCCGGAGGAAATCGGCAAGGCGATCCACAAGCAAGCCGCCCAGAGCTTGCTGCGCTGCGTCCGCCTGGCCCACTTCCTCGGCAAGCTGCAAAATCGCAAGGTCGCCCTGCCCGGCTTCGTCGGCTCGCCGGCCCATTGCTGGAGCCATTTCTTTCTGTTCCCGCCCCTGCCCACCGCGGTCGCCGGCTTCGGCATCCCCGACGCCCGCCAGGTCAGCCTCGAACTTCTCGTCGAGCGCTTCGGCCCCATCTGGGACGCCTGCAAAAAGTACGGCGTCACCTTCGATCTCGAATGCCATCCCAGCGAACGGGCGATGGGCGACATCGAATCAGCGTCCGATTACATCAATCACATGTGCAAGGCCGGCTACGAAGGCGTCGTCGGCTTCAATCTCGACGGCAGCCACATGGAATGGCAAGGCGTCAGCGCCGTGCAATTCATCCGCGAGCTCGGCAAGTTCATCCATTGCGCCCACATCAAAGGCGTGCAGGTGATCCGCGAGCACACCCGCGCCGGTTTGCTCGGCGGCCATCGCCCGATGGGGCATCCCGTGAACGGCTGGAACTTCGTCACCGCGGGAACGGCCCGCGACGCCAATAGCTGCGAGGAAATCTTCATCGAGCTGAACCGCGTCGGTTTCGACGGCGCCGTGTCGATCGAATGGGAAGACAACGACGCCGAGCAGCACGCCGGCGCCAAGGCCGCTCTGGCGAATTGCCGTCGCGCCGATCTGCCACCCAGCGGCATGCGGCATGATGAGATGCTGAAGGCGTGAGCGGCTTCGCGTTTAGCGCTCGCAGGATGCCTTGCGGGCGCTATCTTCTCGATTCTTGGGTGGCGGTTCGCCGCTCATATCCCAATCGCTCCATCAACGGCCCCGCGATGCGGTCGATCGTGACGACGTCGCTGGTCGATAGTTCCTGCAAACTGCGCTCGTTGAAGTTGCGGATCAATTCCGGCGTGCCGTCGATATTGTGGATGCGGCGCGGCGTCGCCAGCACCTCCGGGTCGAACGGAATTTCCAGGCCAAGGAAAGCCTGCAATTGGGTCAAGTATTCCCGCGGACGGGCGCACAACTCCTCGTAGGTGACGAACAGGCAATGCTCCAGGTGCGTGATGTCGTCGAGCAGCGTGGCGTTGGCCAGCGTCCAGTGGCGGGCGGCTTCCTTGATGCTGTGCCCCTCCCGGCGGCGAATCCCTTCGCACACCGCATAGGGATGGCGCGTGATCGCCAGGAATCGGGCCGGGCGGAAGTTGTGCTGGAACCAGCGTGAGCGCAGCGTGTTGGGCGGGCTCTTTTCCAGCAAGATGCCGGGGCGGGGCTGATAATGCCGGGCCCAGTCGTGTTGAATGCGCAGCGCCGGCGTCGGATCGTTGGCTTCGGTCCAGTGGAATATATCGAGCCGTTCCGCGAACTTGCGCGGTACCCCGAAATCGCGTGGCAACGGCAGGCCGGTGGTCAGATATTGCCCTTCGTTGGGCAGCCAGCGCATGCGCGGATGCGTCTTGAGCAGATCGACGAGTAGTGTGGTGCCGGAGTTGTTGAGGCCGAGAACGAACAGCCAGTAGTTGCCCTCGAGTTGCAATCGGTCCCTGGTCCATGCCGCCACTTGATCTGGTGACATCAAATGCCAGTGAAGGCTGTGGGCCACGACGCTTGGATGCAATCCCTTGAGCAGCCGGCGTGCCGAGCGTTCCAGGCTCTTGCCGGAGCGCAGCACCGGGTGCTTGATCCATTCCAATGCGCCGGGTGCGGCCGTGGATTCCGCCATTTTCGCCTTTCGCTTGCTTCAAGACAAACAAACAACGTGGTGGACGATAGCGGCCGTGCAATTTTCGGTCAACGTCGGCCAGACGCCGTTCCGGGGTAGCTGCGGCAAAATGCGAGAATGCCTTATGTCCAACGCCAGGATTTTCGGCACGCAGTTTCCGCAATATGACCAGGCCACGCGGATCTCCCAGACTACGGTCGCCGCGAAAAAATGCAGAATACGCAAAAGCATTCGTCAGAAGAAACCGTCCGCCAAGCAAAAACCCTTTTGCGCATTTTGCGTTTTTTCGCGGCGACCACCGATTTCTCAATTCTTTTCCTCGGCAAACGAATACACCATCAAGGGAGCTTTTTCTTGAAGGAGGTCCACCCATGCTCGGATTGGACTCTGGAATCTGTATCGCCATCGCTATCGGCGGCGGCGTCCTGCTTGTTCTCGCGCTGTTCGTGGTTCTTACTTACAACGGACTGGTCTCTCGGCGCGTCGAAACCGGCAACGCCTGGTCGCAGATCAACGTTCAGCTGCAGCGCCGCCACGATCTGATCCCCAATCTCGTCGAGACCGTCAAGGGCTATGCCAAGCATGAGCAGAGCACGCTCGAAAAGGTAATCCAGGCCCGCAATCAGGCCGTCAACGCCACCAGCGTGCCCGACAAGGTTCAGGCGGAAGGGCAGTTAACGTCGGCGCTGCGCGGTTGCTCGCCGTTGCTGAGGCCTATCCCGATCTGAAGGCGAACCAGAATTTCTTGGCCCTCCAGGAGGAATTGACGGCGACTGAGAACCGCATCGGCTTCGCTCGGCAGCACTACAACGACGTGGTCACGCAGTTCAACCAGGCGCTGTTGCAGTTTCCCGCTAACATCGTCGCCGGCCTGTTCGGCTTCAAGTCAGCCGACTTCTTCACTCTCGATCCCGCCGAAGCCGCCGCCGTCAAACAAGCTCCCAAGGTGCAATTCTAGCAACTTGAAATTGCTGACCCCGTTTAGCGTTCGCTCAACCGCAAGGCTTCGCGCGGGGCGCTAAACGAGGGAATTACCTATGGCCGAAACCTTCCGCGACATGATTGCCGAGAACAAGCGCAAGAGCCTTTGGCTCGTTGTGGTTTTCGTGCTGTTCAATGTCGTCGTCGCCGGCATCATTGGCCTGGCCATCATCTTCTACCTCGATCCCGAGCTCGCGGATCATATGTCGTGGACCAGCGGCATCCTCATAGGCGTTTGCGCCGCACTCGTCTCTTTCCTGCTCGCGTATCTGTCGTATATGTCCGGCGACCAGTTGATCCTGTACACGAACGGGGCCAAGCCGATGCAGAAATCGGACGATCCGCAGCTCTTCAATGTCGTGGAAGAGATCGCCATTGCCGCCGGCATACCGATGCCGAGCGTGTACTTGATCCACGACCCGGCCCCGAACGCCTTCGCCACCGGGCGCGATCCGCAGACATGCGTCAGTCGCGATCACGACCGGCCTGCGCGAGAAAGCTCAATCGCGAGGAGTTGCAAGGAGTCATCGCTCACGAGATCTCGCATATCCGCAATTACGATATTCGCCTGATGATGCTGCTCGCGGTCCTGATCGGCTCCGATCGTCATGCTGGCGGATTTCTTTTGGCAGGTGATGTGGTTTTCCGGCGGGCGACGCGGCCGATCGAGCAGCAATAACAATAAAGACAGCGGCGGCGGCTGGATCGTGCTGATCGTCGTCGTCCTGGCGATCCTGCTCGCCATGATCGCGCCGATCCTGGCCCAGATCATTCAACTCGCGGTTAGCCGGCAGCGCGAATACCTGGCCGACGCCAGCGCCGTCGAACTGACGCGCAACCCGCTTGGGCTGGCCAACGCGTTGCGCAAGATCGATGCCGACCCGCACGTCCTGGAGACTGCCAATCGCGGCACCGCCCATCTCTACATCGCCAACCCGATCAAGAAATTCGAGGAGCGTGCCGATTCGGCATTCGCCAGCCACCCGCCGATCCAGGACCGCATCAGGAGGCTGATGGCGCTGGTGCATCAATGACTTGCCACGGGCCCACATGATCCACATTTCTCAGGGCGTTGCGCGGAACTCAGTGAATCGAGATAATCTTGGGCTACTTTCCTGTCGTATAGGCTGTTGACACCGTGCCGTCTATTGTGCATGTATTTCTCGAACGAGGTGCGGGCACGGTCAGGGTTCTCCTTCCATTGAAAGAACCGCCCCATCCGGAAGTGGACGTCGTTAAGAAGCTGGAGCGCCCAATCCATGCCTTCGCCACACTCCCCATAGGCGACTTTTTCCACGTCCATATCGAGCAAGATCGTCCAGATAGCGATTGCGGCATCTTCGCGTCCGCTCATGAATAGCGCGCCGGCGTAATGCCAGAGTGCCAGCGGGCAATCGGGCTGCAACTCCACGGCGCGCTTGCTGCACTCCAACGCCTTTTCGTAGTGCTTTTGCTCGTAGTAGGACAGACCGAGCGTCATCCAAAGCCAGTGGTCCGTCGGCGCCGAGATCAACTCTTCCTGGACCTGGATTCGAACCTTGCCCCATTGCTTTCGATTAACGAGTTGCTCGATCTCGGTCATGGCAGTTACCTCTGAAACCAGTCCGGTTTCTGGCGTTTCTTTTCCTTCCCTTTACCGATTAAATCTTTTCGTGCCGCCCTTCGATCCACTAGACCAAGCACGGCGGCCCAGGAAACGATTGCCGGCCCTCACGACGCCTCTTGGTTCGGATTGGCGTTGCCCGGCGTTGCCCTGCGCTGGTAGCATTGCGCACCGTTGTGCTCGACCTTCAAGCAAGGAGTAGGACCATGTTCAACCGCAAGATCATCGTCGCCGGTTCCGTGGCCACGGCCGATTGCTGTCGTCTCAGGCGTCTTTGGCTGCGCGGCATGGCTGCTCCTATTGCCGATTCAATCTTATCGTGCCGCCCTTTGATCTACCAGACCAGGCACATCGCCCAGGCGAGCAATCATCGGTTCACCGCGGCATCGCTCGGCGTTCGCGCGCCTTATCCAGTGAACGGGCAGACATGTGGTCACATTTCCAGCGATTCGTTCGTTTGATCATAGCTCACGCCAGCCACATCGACCGAAGAGGAGCTAAGATCATGCACGATAAGGCACCTCGGCATCGCTCGGCGTTCGGCCTCTACCGACTGAACCAGACGCAGGACATCATCGGCGACCGATTTCCACAAGCCGTTCCTTAACGCGATGGGTCACAACGATCATGCTTGTAGGAGCCAAGCAAAACACAATCGGCCCGGTATAGGGATTCAGTTGCTGCATATTGGCCAGCTACGCCGGACGAGGCCGATGCAATCGTGCCGGTCTTGATCGCCAAAGCTAACCTCAACACGAAATCACTGGATGCGTTGCCATCCTCGGCCCCCGTGCGAAGTCGGCGATTCCGCGTCTGATCGAGATCATCAGCGAAGGGAAAACCGAGGCAATTGGTATCTGCGGTACAGGCGGCCACTCAGCTTGGGTTTCGGACAGTAGGCAAAGGAGGCCTTTCACTCGGTGGGAAGCTGCTGAATGTGATAATCATTTCAAACGCAGCCTCATTATTCAGAGTGGCCCCGGCGAGTATATGGACGCCACAGGAGCCGTTGGGGATCTGCAAAGCGCTCGAAAAAATGGGGCAAAAGAAAAAATCTCCCTGACCGCATTGGCGTCCGTAGCCGAGCGATCGCTTTCTTGACGACACGCACAACTTCCCGGAGTACCGCACCTGCACGAATCGGAGCGGGTAACGTGGCCTTTCGCCGGCTCCTACGGGTCAACCGCTGGGCTTGCTCCAACGACTGTGGACCCGGAGAAACTGCAATGGCGGCACCAGTCGGAGCGAGCAGGTCGCTCAGAGAACTGAACCGACGCATCGTGACGCGAACCCCTGCTGGCCGGTTCTCGAAATGCCCAGCAATCCACACCGGACCATTGAGGCCCGGCCGTTCGAATAAGAAATTGCAGCCTGAGGTCGAAGGACGGGACTGCCATGGTACTTGGCAACAAGGCACGCCAGGGGGCCTGAGAATCGCTGCGATTGGCGATCCGCGGCGGCGCTGCGTCGAGGACGAATTCTTGCCCTTTTTCCGAGTGATGAGCCACGATGGCGCGAGCACTTCCTCCGCGAGTCCTTCCACTGTCCAGTGGGGCCGAGTGGGGCTGCCAGAATGTCGGCAATAGGGTTGTCGTGAGTCACAATGGGATTACCCACTTTGAAAGTGAGCAAATTGTTGCCATAGTTCGCGGTAGCGTGACAGCGAAATGGGATCTTTGGGGAAGTTGCCACGGAGTGATATTGGACATTCGATCGGTGCCACGCGGGCAGCCTTCATCCAAGTGTTGCCACAGGTTTCACATCGAATTCCGGGCAGCGTAAACGGATGCTCGACCGAGCCGTTGATGAATGTATGCCGGTAGTCGCTGTACCTGGGTGAGGTTATCCGCCAGAATGCGGGCATCTTGCAAATCCAGTTGGGCGGTAATGGGACTGTTGCCAGCGAGCAAGGGCATTTTAGCCAAGAAATCCGCAACCACAATCAATACCGGAACTCGAATCCGAAGGTCGCGCCCTGGGCCCAGAAATCGGTGCGGTTGAATTGCTGCGCGGGGAACGCGGAACCGCTGAGACCGCCGCCGCCGAGGACGGCGCTTTGGGTCAGGTTGATGTTGTGATCGACCTGGCTGCCGGGGCGGACGACGCTGTTCATGTACATGAATTCGTAGCCGGCGAACACGTTCATGCTCGGCAGGATGAAGTAGCGAAGCTTCAATTCGACGGCCGGCACGACGCCGAACTGGTTGGCGGTGTAATGGCCGATGTTGCTTGGCTGCGTGAAGAAACCGCCGGGGAACGTGCCGTTGACGCCGCCGGGGCCGGTCTGCGTTGACGAGCCCTGGATGTCCACGGTTTGATGGGTGACGCCGGCGGCGAGCTTGGCGGTCATGTCGAATGAAAAGCCGCCCGCCTCCAGATTGAGCTTGGCGCCGATCTGCCCGCCGTAGAATTGATTGCGCGTGCCGAAATGATCATTCTGCGTCAGCACCGTGTTGGGCGTCGTAAGGATGTCGCTTGAAACGGTGTTGACGTTCAGGTTTTCCAGCAAATCGATGTAGCGGAATCCAGCAAGCGCGGTGACTTCGAGACCACCGGCGCGCGGAATCAGCACGGCCACGCCATTCGCTTCCGCGCCCCACAGTTGCAGCGTCGAGGCAACCGTCACGCCGCCGGCGAAAACTCCTGGATACGTGATCGGCATCAGGCTGTCGCCGACCGCGCCGGGGCTTTGATTGACAAACGGAATTTGCAGCGTCGGATTGCCATTCGGATCCGAGCCCGCGCTAAATGTCGATGTGCGGCGCTGCAACGCGAAGAAGTTGGCTTCCATGCCGAGGCTGTTGCTGCCATCAAACCAGGTTCCCAGCGCAAAGCGCATGCCGGAAAACGCCCCGAAGCTGCGGTCGGAATTGAGCAGTTGTTGCGTCGGATTCGTCGGGTCGCTCCCCGTCACCACCGAGACAGGCATCGGCGTGTTCTTCACCCAGAAGAGCAAATATTCGGCCCGCGCCAGATCGAATAGGCCTCCGGCGCCGGGGGCGGCGTAAAGGCTCCCGAGTCGGGCGGCGGATCGAGCGGCGGAGCTTGCTTGCCGGCGCCGGCACCCCTTTCTTCCTGTGCGACCGGACCGATCGGAGACGGCATCGTGGTGTTCTTCAAGTCGGGCAAGGTCAGCGGCGATTGCGCGAAGATAGGCGTGGCGGCGAAGAGGAATGCTCCGAGAAGCCAGGGTAATCCAGTGCGCATGGGAAGCCTCCTTGCGTGCACGCGCCGGCGGCGCTCATTCAAAAAATCGGGCGAAAATCTCTGAAGTTGGCGGTGGGATATGGCCGATAAAAAGAGATTTGTCAAGCCGGGTTCAAAATGCCCGCTCCCACGCGGGGTGGGTTTCTCGAATTTGGCAGAAGGGCGGATGCAAGAGTCTCACGCAAAGGCGCAGAGGCGCAAAGAAGAATGACAAGGTATGATCGGGAATTCGGATGCCTGAAAGAGTAGGTTCACAAATAGCCATTCTTTGCGCCTTTGCGTGAGGCCTTTGTTCGAGCCAGCAGAAGCAGCACGACCCATTGCCAAAATCGAGAGGCACACCCCCCGTGTGAAGGTGATGTGGGATTTAACGGGAATGCCATTCTCGATAGGATGATGTGCCGACGCAACCTGGAGAAACCGATGACGCCGCTTCGTCCCGCCATCTTCTTGGATCGCGACGGCACGCTCAACGTCGATCGCGCCTACCTGACGCGCCCCGAGCAGATGCAACTCTTGCCGGGCGTCGGCGCCGCCATCGGACGCTTGCGGCGCACCGGTTTCGCTTGCGTCGTTGTCACCAATCAGTCGGCACTGGACCGCGGCTTGATGACCGAGGCGGACTTGCGGTCGGTCCATGAAGAGATGAATCGGCAACTGGGGGCCGACGGGGCGGTTCTCGACGGCATCTATCACTCGCCGCACGTGTTGGATCACCCGGACCGCAAGCCGGCGCCGGGGATGCTGCTGCGCACCGCCGCGGAATTGCAGCTCGATCTGGCAGCATCCTGGATGATCGGCGACAGCCCGCGCGATGTGCTGGCGGGCGAAGGCGCCGGCTGCCGGGCTTGCATCCTGGTTCGCACGGGGCAAGCCTTCGATGAAAGACAGATCACGCTCCAGACGCCGCTGCACATCGCCGACAATTTGACCGCGGCAGTGGCGATCATTTTGGAGAGCAGGCAGCAGGCAGCAGACAGCAGGTAGCGAAGGGCGTTCTGGCTGTCTGCTACCCGCTGCCTGCTGTCTGCTGTTTGCTTTCCGCACCGCGGATCGCGGCGTGCAGTTTCGGCAGCGTCAAGCGGTGATCGCCCTGTACGTAAAAACTCGAGCCGCCGTCTGCGACGGTGCGGACCAGGATCGTCTTCCACGGGCGATAATAATAGCGCGGATCGCTTTTGGGTGCTTGCTGACGGTGATCGTCGTCGATGGCGATCAGGTCGAAGACGCCGGTCGTGAAGTTGCGAATCTGCTTGCCGTCCTGATGGGCGACATTGCGGGCCATTGACAGGGCTTTGAGGTAAACCTCCGGGCCCATGACCGCGGAGCCAAGGCTCAAGAGGACGCCGTTTTCAAGGTGCGTGACGCTCTGGGTGAAGATAAGAAAATCCTGGTAGCTGGTTTGCCCTAACGCCGCGCCGTCGCAATTGGGGTGTTCGTGAATGATGTCATAGCCGACGCCGACATGGACGGTGACGGGAACGCCGAGCCGAACCGCGGCAGCCAGAACGCTGATGTCTTTGTGTGGAAATGCCCCGTCGAGAATGGCCCGGCCAATCGCCTCGCCGAGCCCCAGCCCCGCTTTAGCGCCTTGCACAATCGCGTCGTTGATGCGGCCGGTCTCCTGCCAAAGCCCGAATTCGCCGGTCTGGATGTAGCGAGCGACGCTCTCGGTCGTGGCGCCGATGAGGGCGAGTTCCCAGTCGTGGATCGGCCCCGCCCCGTTTAATGCCAGGTGCGTGAGATCGCCGCGCTCCATCATGTCGATCAGATAGCGCGACACGCCGCGCGCAGGACATGCGCCCCCATCAGCGCGATCCGCGCCGCGCCTTGCCGTTTCGCCTCGGCGATGCGCTCGCCCAAGATCGGCAAAGCCCTGTGCGCGAAAGCAGGCAGCGGCGCATCGAGCGGCAAGAGCGCCGACAAATCGAGATCATGCTGCCGCTGGCCGAGCGGCTTGATTAACAGACGCGAACGATCGAAAGCGGGATACGGCATGGCGATCTATTTTCCCTTCGGGCCAAGGTAGCCCCACGACTCCCCTCCTACTCGAGCATGCCACTGGCCATTTGTGTATTGGAAATCGCCATTGCATTTATACAGGCATGAACCGATCTGGCAGATAAACCAGAATCTCTTCTCGTCCAGGTCGCAGTTCCAAAGCCCCGATTGAATACCTTCCGCGTTTTTCTCCATGATCAGCAAATTCTGGCCTTTCTTAAGGGCTGCTAATTCGCGGGTTCGGGTGTCAAAGTTCGGCGCACCATCGCGCCCAAGCATCTCAATGAGTGCTTGCCGCGCCGATTCGGCAGTCAGCGGCCGCGGCGCCGATTCAAAATGTAATGGCACGGATCGTTGGGGACAACAGCGCCGCTGGCGGAACAAACATGCGGAAGCATTTTCTCCAGTCAGCATCAAAAAGCTCACCAGCATGATCACGATCAACATGACGCGGCGCATTGGGGCTCCCTTCGAAGTAAGACTGGAAATCTGTGCCTGCCACCTTTCGCTCACGGAGTGATTTCCAACACCAAGGTCAACGCCTTCTCGATGCGATCCAGCGTATCCGTGGGTAAGTCACCGATTTGACGGATGAACCGAACCTGCGACAGTGAGCGGACCTGAAACGTGTCGGCGGCTGATGGCTTGGAAAGGCCATTGATCCACGGGAATTTGGCAAACACCGGCTGCCACGCTGTTACCGGCACAATAACCTTGAGAGGCAAAGTGCCGACCGTGTCGGAGCTAACAATCACTGCGGGTCGGGCCTTGGTCATCTCCGCTCCCAGCGTCGGCGCAGGTCCACAAGCCAAATCTGACCCCGACTCATGCTCATGATAGGGATCTCCTTCAACGTCACGCCAGAGAGCCACATCGGGATCATTCTGGTAATACGCCAATGCTTCCGGAACGGCGGCGACCATCTGCAAACGCAACGCCGCGCGATCCGCCGCTGGCTGCTTGCCAAGCCGGTTTCCCAACCCATGCAGGATGGCTTCGGCCAAGGCGACCTGTTCGATTACCGACAGCTCGCCAATTTCTTCCAGTAGATCGGTTGGGCACATGGCAGGTTCTCCGCTAGTTCCAAAGTATACTGGAATCTTACCGATTTGCCTGAGGCAAATGAAGCCGAATCGCTTCTTCTGCCCGTTCGCGCTCAGAAGCGTAAAGTAAGAGAAGCCCCTGGAGGAGCCGTTCATGCCGCGCTCGTCGATGTTTTGGCAGATGTTCCTGGCGTTTGGCTTGCTGATCGTGCTGGCGTTGGGCGGTCTGGGGGCGGTCGTCGGCGATTGGGTGGAACAGCAGGCGCTGGACCACGTCGAGGAGCGGCTGAAATCCAAGGCGGTTTTGCTTGCGGAGATTGCGCGCGACCGCAAGCCCGACGAGCTGCAGAGCCGGATTCAGGCGTTGCGGGAGAAGATCGACACGCGCATCACACTCATCGCACCGGACGGGCACGTCGTGGTGGAATCGGAAAGCGATCCGGCCGATCTGGACGATCACGGCAAGCGTCCGGAAGTAGAAGCAGCACGGACGGCGCCGTTCGGCGTGGCCGCGCGTCACAGCAAGTCCTTGGGAAAGAACATGATGTACGTCGCCCTGAAGACCACGGATGTGCCCGGCGTGGAATTTGTCCGCGTGGCCATGCCCGTGAACGAATTGCAAGCGCAGGCGGCCGGCTTGCAGCGCCTGGTGTGGATCGCGGCGGCGGCCATGGCGATCCTGGCGCTCATGATGGCGTGGATCCTGACGCGCCGGCTGGTCCAGCCGTTGCAGCAGTTGACCACCAGCGCGGAGCAGATCGCCGCCGGCGCCTACGGGCACAAGGTCTACATCGACCGGCGCGACGAATTGGGTCATCTCGCCTCGGCGTTCAATCACATGACGCACCGGCTCGCCGTACAGTTCGCCCAGCTGGATGAGGATCGCCAGCAGTTGCGGGCGGTCTTGAGCGGCATGGTTGAAGGCGTCATCGCGATTGATGCCGACCAGAACATCCTCTTCGCCAACGAGCGCGCGGGGCAGATGCTCGAATTCCCGACCAAATCGTCGGCGGGCCGCAAGCTGTGGGAGATCGTGCGCCAGCGCGCCGTGCAGGACATGGTGCAGGCGGCCATGCACAAACCCAACGATGAAGGTCGCCATCTGGAATTCGCTGAACCGATCGGCAAATCGCTGATGCTGCACGTCGCGCAGCTTCCCGGCGAGCCGACGCGCGGCGCCGTTCTCGTCTTCCACGACACCACCGAGCTGCGCCGCCTCGAACGCCTCCGCCAGGATTTCGTCGCCAACGTCTCGCATGAACTGAAGACGCCGCTCTCCGTCGTCACCGCCTGCGTCGAAACGCTCATGGAAGGCGGCATCGACGATCAGGAAAACCGCGGCCGATTCTTGCAGCAGATCCAGGACCAGACGCAACGGCTGCACTTGCTGATCCTCGATCTCTTGAGCCTGGCCCGCATCGAATCGGGCGACCAGCAGTGGACACTTCAGCCGGTCACGATCGCCGAATTGGCGCAAACTTGCGTGAATCGGCATCAGGCCCGCGCCCAAACCAAAAAGCAATCTCTGCTCCTGGAAGCGCCGGCTCAGCCATCCTCGGCAACGGTCCTCGCCGACGAAGAAGCCCTCGCCGAAATCCTCGACAACCTCATTGACAACGCCGTCAAGTATACGCCCGAAGGAGGCACGATCCACTTGCGCTGGTGGCAGGAGGAGGAAGCTTGCTGCATCGAGGTCGAGGACACCGGCATCGGCATTCCCGAGAGCGATTTACCGCGAATCTTCGAACGCTTCTACCGCGTCGATAAAGCACGTTCGCGCGAGATGGGCGGAACGGGGCTTGGCCTGTCGATCGTCAAGCATCTGGTGCAGGCGATGCAGGGGACCATCCGCGCCGCCAGCGAGCTTGGCCGCGGAACCACGTTCACTATCCGTTTGCCGCTCTCTCACTAAGGAATTCCACGAAGATTACTTTTCTTTTATTTTCATGTTTGACCGCCGATATTGCGTGGCCTAAAGTTTTAACACGTGACAATTAATATTCCTTCCGGCCGTGTACCGGCGTCGGTCGCCCAGGACCGGAAGCATTTGGAATTGCGAGGAAAACATGCTGTCAAAATGGACCCGTTGGGCGTTGGACTTGTACCGGAACGAAGATGGCCCCACCGCCGTGGAATATGCGGTGATGCTCGCCCTTATCATTATCGTTTGCTTGACGGCAATCGCGACGCTAGGAAACAACGCCAACTCCACTTTCAAGACCGTCGGCACCAAGCTCGGCTCCGCCTCGTCTTGACACGCCGTCCACGTCGCTCATTCGCCCACCTGCTTGATGGACAGGTTGATGCTTGCCGGAACGCCCGACTTTGAAATGGAGAGAATATGTTAACTCGCTTGAAACGATGGGCGTTGAATTTTTATGCTGCGGAAGACGGCCCGACCTCCGTTGAATACGCCATCACGTTGAGCCTGATTGCCACCATCTGCATTTCGGGAGTAACGTCGATGGGCACTCACGCGAATCAAACCTTCAAGACCGTCAGCAGCAAGCTCGGTTCGGCCTCATCATGAGGCCCTCTCGGCAATCCGCGCCAGCGCCCACTCCGCCGCCTCACGCACTGTCAGCTCAACATCCTCCATCGCCCGCTGCAGGACAGGCACCGCCCGCCCATCGCCGACATTTCCCAGGGCAATCGCCGCGTTGCGCAGCAACCCTGCCCGCCGCGCTCGCCACATCGGCGTGTGCCGATGGCGCGCCCGAAATTCGTCTTCGCTGATGCTCATCAATTCGAGCAAATCGACACGCAAATCCGCATCATCCGCCTGAAACGCCGGCTCCTGTCCAATCGGCGCCTTGTGGTTCCACGGGCACACCTCCTGGCACACATCGCAGCCGAAAATCCAATCCCCCATCATCATCTTCAACTCGTCGGCAATGGTCCCGCGCAGCTCGATGGTCAAGTAGCTAATGCAGCGCCGGGCATCGAGCTGATACGGGCCAACGAACGCATCGGTCGGGCAGGCATCGAGGCAGCGCGTACAAGTGCCGCAATGCGCAGTGGCGAACGGCTGGTCGGTGGGCAGTTCGAGATCGAGCAGCAACGCCCCGAGAAAAAAATAGCTGCCGAGCTTCTTGTCGATCAGCATGGTGTTCTTGCCGAACCAGCCGAGCCCGGCCCGGCGCGAAATCGCGCTCCAGCAGCGGCGCCGTGTCGATCACCGCCCGACCACGTGTGCCGGGAACTTGCTCCTGAATCCACGCCAGCAACGATTTCAATTTGGCGCGAAGAACGTCGTGATAATCGAGTCCACCGGCGTAGCAAGAAATGCGCCCCCATTCCCCCCTCTCCCTCCGGGAGAGGGGCCGGGGGGAATGTCGCCACCTGCTGTCTGCTTGTAATTGATTCCCACCATCACCACGCTGCGCACGCTCGGCAAGATGGATGCGGGATGCCCGCGCGCTTCCGCGTGGCGCGTCATGTAATCCATCTGCCCCGCGAAACCTTGTGCGAGCCAATTCTGCAAATGCGCGAAACCGTCGGCGTCGGCGGCGGGAGCGATGCCGGCCAGCTCGAAGCCGAGGGCATGGGCTTGCTCTTTGATGCGGATGGCACTGAGGATCATGATGGCACGGATTCGAGAACGACGTCTTGCGCGGCAGCGCCGAGTTGCTCGAGCAATTGCCGATTCCACGCCTTCGCTTGCGCGGCGCGGCCGGGCAGAGCATTCGTTCCCCAGATAATGGTGAGCGTTCGCGTCGTCTGAGCATCGGTCTTGGTGCGCTGAGCGTCCTTGACGGCATTGGCGCACGGCCCCTCCGCGTCGCACAGGCACAAAAGGCCGGCCAAGTCGATCGATTGCCCCGAAGCGTTGAAGACATACGCCGATCCCGCCGCAGCAATAGCAACGCGAAACGGCGGCGTGGCCTTGGCGAGATCGATGACGCTGATCGGCAATCCGCTATGCAGCGACACGATACTGCACACGTCCACCGCTGCATTGATCGTCGTCAAGGCGCCGTCGCCGACCGAGCGGACCAGATATTCCGAAGCCGGCTTGCTTCGCCCCGACGGCTTGAACCCGCCATGCCGCAACAGCGCCCGCACCGCCTCGCGCACCCCATCATCGCTCTTGAACGGAGCCGCCGCTTGCAGCGAGAGCAGCGCCAGGATGTCGGGCGGCGTCGGCATCTCGCCCAGCGGCCGCGGAAACTCCGTGGTGAAGGCACGCGGGTCGAGCAGGGGATGAGCTTCGACGCGCACGCTGGTTGGTTCGCTTACCATGTTTTGCACACCAACTTCAATTGGACTTGGGGCCCGGACCCCATCTTGAGCCAATGATTTTGGCACTCTGGAAGGCCGCGATCACTCCAAGGAAGGCGGCAGCAATGAGGATCGACGCGAGCAGCGCCTTACAACCCCAGGAAAATGCAACGAGAAGAAACAAGTCGCCGACGAGCAAGCCCGCAAGGAATATCCCTCCCGTGGAAATGCCCAATGCGGCAAGAAGGCCAATCGCTGTGCCAATCGCAGCTGCCATCCAGTAACGCCCGCGCGCCAGCCCGACGCACCCATCGGCGCCCGCAAAGGCCGCCGTCACAGTGAAAAGCGACCCGAGAACACAACAGGCACCGAAATCAGAGCGCCATAATACCAACCAACCGCTTGGAAGTCGGGGATCGGCAACATGGGAACCTCACTTCGGCGCCTGCCAATTCAGATGTTTGTGCAAAAACGCAATGGTCCCTACCCCTGAATTCAT
This sequence comes from uncultured Planctomycetota bacterium, assembly GCA_963767835.1. Lineage (GTDB taxonomy): Bacteria > Planctomycetota > Planctomycetia > Gemmatales > Gemmataceae > SIAQ01. The sequence continues at coordinate 160 of CAVYFY010000022.1, read as the reverse complement.
GCCCGCCGCTGAAAAACTCAATTTCAGTGCGATCCGCGATGCCCGCCTGGGCGTAGAAGCGGCGGACCTTGGCGTATTCGAAAGCGACGTATTCATCCAGGCCGACGCTGTCGGAGCATCCGCGTTCACATCCAATTCTCAGTCTTGATTTCGGGAATCG
>CAVYFY010000021.1:0-14096 GCA_963767835.1 uncultured Planctomycetota bacterium | reverse complement strand
CTCGAGCCAGCGTTCCCCCAAATGTCCCGTCGCCTCCGAATCTTCCAGGAGTTTGTCGCGTTCTTTGTCGATGTCGGGATCGATATGGTGCGTGACTTGCAAGGTCGCGTGCGTTATGCCGAGGCCGTCATCGAACGTGGCCACACCAATCCAGAGTGGTCGTTCTTCCTCGTCCTTCTCTGCGGACTCCCAGAAGCGGACGTGATGGAGTTGGCGAGGGTTCGGCATCGGACACTGGAAAGCGAGGTCCTGCTTGCGATCATAGCAAAACAGATCGCTGACGGGGGCGGTTTTGTATTCCTTCTTGAACAGCGTGGCGTAGGCGATTTTCATGCAGCTCCGGGTTGTCCGTTCGTCAGCGGGGAACCAGCCGGCTCTGGCCATGACGCAGACGATCTCCTTTTCGGTGCCGATCAGGGCCACGTTCAGCGGATCACCAGGGCTGGCCGGGCCCAGTACGGCATGCAAACTGGGGCATGCTGTCAAGGGCAGGATGGCGGCGTGCCCAATACCTGCCCCAAGCAAATGGCAGAATGGCGTAGGCCGTGAGGAGGTAGATGCCCAGGACCAAGCCGAAGACCAAAATGCCGACCTTGATCCACTTGCGGACGCGGGCGGAGCGGACCGGCGGCGCCCCCCCGGCCTGCTGAGGTGGCGCGCGGGGGTGGGATTGACGGGGGCAGGCTGCGGATTGAGGTCCGACATGCTGGCGCTCCTGTAGAAACCGGCGCAGCGACTTTTGTTCGAGCCATTGTCGAACATCGGCGGCTTGTTGTCCATAAGATTTCGGCAGAAGCTGTGCAAGGGAGCCAGGATTCATTTTCACGTTTCGGGCGCCGCGCCATATGGTATCCTCAACGCGATCGATCAGTTCCATGGATTCCGCGAGGGCGCCATGAAGCGACTTTTCCTCTTTGCCATTCTGTTGCTGTTCCTGGTTTTGACGCCGGGCCAGCATGCCCAGCAACCGGCCGAGGGAATCACGCCCGATGATTCGCCCCGCAAGAAGGCCGGAAAGCTGCCGGTGAAATTCCTGGCCAAGGATGAGAAATCCTTCGAGGTCGGCTTCCCGACAGATGACGAAAACTGGGAGACCAAATGGAAGATCGAGTGGGACATCCAGGCGCTGACCGACGCCAACAACGCCGGCATCACAATCGCCAAGAACCGCGCCGAGGATGCGCCGGTGCTGTTCAAGATCAAGCGGGCGTTTTTCAAGCCGGGCCGAAAGGCGCCGTGGGTGTAGGTGCTCAGCGACGCCCATCCGTCAGAGCTTTACGTGCCATACTATTTCCGCAACACCCGCTTCTTCGATCTGCGCGACGCCGGCGAATACGTGCAGCTCGATCCCAAGGAGGGCGGGCCGCGAGCAACACGCTCGGCAAGGATCGCTTTGTCATGGCCGAAATCCGCGATCGCGGCGTCGCCTACAAGCACGGCGATGTCACGCGCCGCGCCGAGGAACTCACCCTCTGGGCCAATTTCAATGCCGGTAATTACACCTATCTCATCGAATATGGTTTCATGGACGACGGCACGATCGCCTTCCGCCACGCTCCGACCGGCTACAACCTTCCCAGCGATCACACCGTCCCGCACATGCACAATTGCTGCTGGCGCATCGGCCTCGCCCTGGGCCTCGAAAATCAGAAAATCGTCAACACCGCCGCCGTCGCCAAATGGCCGGGCAACACGCCGCACGCGGCCAATGAAAAGCTCGAATCGCCCGAATTCGGCGTTGAGCCAATCAAGACCGAAGGTTTCCGCGACTGGGTGCCGACCGAGTTCACCAAGATTCGCGTGACCAATCCGAACGTGATTCTCAACGATCCGAACGGCCCATCCGCCCGCGCCATCTCGTATGATCTGGTGCCGATCGTCAGCGGCATCGCCCGGCATCCGCCGCCGACGAATCGTTCAGCAAGCACGATTTCTGGATCACGCGGGCCGATGCGCCGGTGAAGCAATACATCCATCTCGGTGAGCACTTCGAGAAAAACAAAGGCCAGCCACTCAACGGCAGCGTGGTGCTGTGGCACATGTCGAGCGCCCTGCACGTGCCCCGCAGCGAGGATGGCAATCTCAAAGGCTCCGACCTTGCTAACGGCCAGGCGCTGGCGACATGGACCGTGGTCGAATTGCGGCCGCGTCATTTGTTTGCGTCAACGCCGATCTACCGTACGCCAAAGTAACTCGCTCGTGGGGCCAGGCTTTCCAGCCTGGCCGACGGTTCGGCCACTCTGGAAAGCCTGGCCCCACGGAAAAGGACCAAGCCGTGTTCGAATTCAGCTGTCCAACGTGCGGCAAACGAGTGCAAGGCGACGACGCATCCTCCGGCCAAGCGGTGCGATGCCCCGCCTGCAACGCCACCATGATCGCGCCGGCTCATTCCCCGCCGCGATCTCCGAGCAAGCGCCGAAATTGGCGATTCTGCCGGTGTCAAATGACGGGACATTCCGCGAAGGCGAGCCGCCCTTGCCGCTACCGCCGCAATTGATCCGGCGAGATTTTTTTTGCTTGGATGAGACGCCCCGCAACGTGGATCATCGCGGCCGTGATCGTGATGACTGCGGCCGGCGTGGTCATTCCGGTGGTGCAGGAGGATGCGCGCGAAGGCGATGCTTGCCCAATCGACCAACAACCTCAAGGACATCGGCCTTGGGTTCCATGCCTTTCAAGGCGCGAACCGAAGATTGCCCTTCAACGGCACGGTGCCGGCTCAGGCGGGAGATAGCAAATCGGGCAGCTGGGCATTCCAGATTCTGCCGTTCGTCGATCAAGCGGACCTGTTCTTCCGGCCGAACACGGCAACCGGCGTCCCGACCTACATGTGCCCTGGCCGAGGCCGTCCGCTCGTCAGCACTACCGGAGCGTGGACCGATTATTTTATCAATCCCTGGCTCAATAATTTCGATGGCAGACCGGATGCTCCCGACGCCAAGCACACAGTATTCGTTATCGCCGATGGCACGTCGAATACGATCTTGGTTGGGCAAGGGAGCGTCGATCCGGCTTTCTATTCAGTGGGCATCGCCTTTCCGCAATCAACTGATATTTTCAAAGGCGGCAATCCGGCGACTACGCGCACGCTCATTGGCAATCACGTCGATATGGTGAACGATGCGAGACTCGACTGGGGCGGCCCGTTCTCAAACGGCGCATTGATGTGTATGTGCGATGCGACGATTCGACTTTTCCCTTATGAGATCACGGAGAACGTCCTCGCGGCCTTCCTGCAGCCTTATGACGGCAAACTGAATTTGCCCGACACATGAGAACCGGCAAACGTACAGCCCGGGAAGTGTACTTATTCTTATTCCGCGTCCTCATTCGGCGTCGCGTCGTCGTGCTGCTTTTTCTTCGCGGAAGAAAGAACATGATGTGTCGCCGTCAGCAGGCGTTGCACTTCGTCCTCGCTGAGCTCGCTGACGAATCTACAGCCGAGGGTCCATGCGCCGTCGTCCTCACGGCGAAGATGCACGACCTTGACAAAAACGATGGCCGACTCGCGTTCGAGATCGCCCGCCAATTCCACGGCCAGGCCGGTCCCTTTCTCGAAGCGGCGTGGCACCAGCAGGCGAGCGCCCCCCTGCGAAACGTCGCAGATCGTCGCATTCCAGCCCATCTCATCCGAATCGCTCACCGTGGCGGGCTGGCAGGTCGTCGGCAAGATGCAGCCAATCCGCTCATGGATGCGGCAATTCGGCAGCGGTGGGGCAGCGTCACTTGCATCGGCGGTAGTTTGCGATGGCATGATTCACCAGCGTTTTGGTGCGCACCTGTTGCGCAACCCTACCTCCGATCAATCCGATGTCAAATGATTCCCCTTCGTCGGCCCGCCGTTTGACAGGCGTCCCGTTGTGTTCTACGCTTGGGACAGAATCGTTCGTTTTGGCTCCCGCGCCACCGCAGCGGACGCCAACGGAACCACGGAAATTCTAATGTCAGCCGCCGTTCAAGCCGACTATCCGACTCCCATTCCCGAATCCCGCCAGATGGATTTGCGTCAGCATCCACGCCTCGTTTGCGTGGACGGCGGCGTGCTGCGCCTGGCGGTGCGGCCGGAATTTCGCGGACGGCGCGCCTTGATACTTGACATTTCCGCTGGGGGTATTGGGTTCGTGATTGAAGACCCCCTGGAGCCGGGCACGGAATTTGTTTTCGAGGTAACAAGCGAGGCGGGCCCGGCGATGGTTGGCAGGCTGGCGCGCGTGCGTCACTGCCGGCCGCACCCGGTTCCCGCCGATGCGCCCTGGTTGCGGACCACCGCCCCGCTGGTGTCGCGCATCTTCCGCAGCGTGTTCCGCCGGGAATTACGGTCTGCGGCTCATGCCTGGTTTGTCGGTTGCGAATTCAATCGTCCCTTGCGCGATACGGAGTTGAAAGTCCTTCTCGACTACCTGCAAGCTGCCGCCCTCTATTAGCGATGGCATCGAAGCGCCCGTGCCACTCCATCTTTCCTTCCCGCACAACACCTGCTAAATTACGATTGCGCGATCCAATCCCGGCAATCTCGGTTTCCGAAGAACTCGCATGACCCCAAGCGGCACCGGTCCCTACCTGGTCACTCGGCGCGATGACGGCTACGGCGATGTGCTGCCCTTGCAGCCCGGGCAGCACTACACCATCGGCCGCGCCAACACCAATCGCATCGTCCTCAAGGACGAGCTGTGCAGCCGCGATCACGCCGAGGTCTATTTCGGCGAGGACCGCTGGCGGCTGCGCGATCTGAAAAGCCTCAACGGCACCCGCATCAATGGCGACGCCCTCGACAGCGAATGGGAGCTCTCGCCCGGCGATGAATTCCAGATCGGCAAGGCCCGCTTCATCTTCGTCGAGCAGATCGACGAGTTGCCCCCGGTTCCCCTGGCGGCGCTCAAGGACACAATGTCGATCAAGAAACGGCTATCGGCATCGCGCTTCCTGACGCCCAACCCGGAAGACATGGATGTGGAAATGACCGCCCTTCCCGGCCACGGCGCATTAAGCCGCGACCTGATGCAGCTGTATCGCCTGGCACTGGAGATGGGGACCGCGACGACCTTTCACGAGCTGGCCGACATTGTACTCGACGGCTTGCTGGTCGCCGTCAAAGCAGAGGTCGGCGCCGTCCTGACGATCAAGGAAGGCCGTGAGATGGAAATCACCTCGGTTCGCCCCGAAGGCCCGGCCCGCCGCGTCTACTCCCCCGTCTCCGAATTCGTCACCCACGAGGTGATGAGCGGCCGGGAAGCGATTTTGGCGGAGGATGTCGCCCGCAATCGCTATCTCAGCCAGCGCGACAGCCTGACCCAGCTTGGCGCCACCAGCCTGATCTGCGCCCCGGTCATCCATCAGGACAAGGTCCTTGCCCTCATTCACCTGTATCTCACCGATCCGCACAAATCGTTTTCCAGCGAAGACCTCGAATTCACCATTGCGGTCGCCAAGCATCTCGCCCTTGTCATGGGGCAGATGCTGCGGCAGGATTCGCTCACGCTGCAAAACCAGTCGTTGCGCGAGCAACTCCACGTCGAAAGCGAGCTGATCGGCGATAGCCCCGCGATCAAGACGATCCACGAGCAAATCGGCGCGTACGCGCCGACGACGGCGACGGTGCTGATTCGCGGCGAAAGCGGGGCCGGCAAGGAGCTGGTTGCCCGCGCCATCCATTTCTCCAGCCAGCGCCGCGAGGGGCCGTTCATCTGCCTCAACTGCGCCGCCATCACCGAGACGCTTCTGGAGAGCGAGTTGTTCGGCCATGAACGCGGCGCCTTCACCGGCGCCACCGAGAAGAAGATCGGCAAATTCGAGGCGTCCGATCACGGCACCATCTTCCTCGACGAGATCGGTGAAATGGCCTACAACACGCAGGCGAAATTGCTGCGCGTGCTGGAAGGCCATCCTTTCGAGCGCGTGGGGGGTTCGACGCCGATCCGTGTCGATGTCCGCGTTGTCGCCGCCACCAACCAGCCGTTGGAGCAGAACATCAAGGAAGGGAAATTCCGTAGGGATTTATTCTATCGCCTGCAAGTCGTCGATATCCAGGTCCCGCCGCTGCGCGAGCGCCGCACCGACGTGCCGATGCTGGCCGAGCATTTCCTCAAGCGCTTTGGGCGTGAGACGGGCCGCAAGATTCGCGGCTTCACGCCGGCCGCTTTGCGCAAGATGACCGAATACGACTGGCCTGGCAACGTCCGCGAGCTGAAAAACGTCGTCGAACGCGCGGTCGCCTTGGCCCGCGGCCCGACGCTGGATGTCACCGATATTCTGTTGTCGTCGCTCGAGCTGCCGGCCGCCAGCGCCGCCGCCCGGGCCGCCGCGTTTGAGGCGATATCGCTGGCTGAGCTGGAAAAACGCCATATCGTGGACACGCTACAGCACACCGACTGGAACAAGAGCCAGGCCGCCACCATTCTGAAAATCGAGCGCTCGACGCTGGATCGGAAGATCAAATTCTATGAGTTGAAGAAGGATGGTTGACGCACGCTCCAGGATAAGCGCAGCGTTCCTGGGGCTAGGATCCCCAGGAACGCTGCGCTTACCTTGAGGCTTACGGCAACGGATTGCGCGCGAAAATCCATTCCTCGATCGGCCTGCCTTCGATCAAATGCTCCTGCACGAACCGCTCGATCTTGTCCGGCGTCATGTCGTGATACCACGTCCCGTCCGGATAAACAACCATCGTCGGCCCGTGGCAGCAGATGCGTAGACAGCCGACGCGCGTCCGCTGGCAAACATGGTCGCCAGATTGCAGGCCCGCGTCCTTCAGCTTTTGCTTGAGCAGCTCCCACGATTGCTCGCCGACTTCGGTTTCACAGCACTTGGGACCCAAGCACAAAAAGACGTGCCGCTGGATGGCGCCGATGCCGATTTTCTTCTTGACCGCTTCGAGTTGCTCCTGATCCGTCATAAAAGCCTCCGCTAATGAGATTAAACTTCATCGCCCGTCGGCGGAAGATTGCTCAGTGTTTCCTTCGATGGTACTTTCGGACCGGCCAGCAGCGACGCGATCACGGCGGCGGCCAGAATTGCCGCAATCACGCCCAGAGAAATGAGAATCCGCTGCGGTGGTTCGATGCCCCACGAATCGAAGGTCGGCGCCAGCGGTTTCTCGACCAGCATCTTGACGCCGACGAAGCCAAGCACCGCGCTGAGCCCGATGTTCAAGTACCTGAACATGCCGAGCACGTTGGCGAGCAAGAAGTAGAGCGAACGCAGACCCATCACTGCGAGAATATTCGAGGTGTAGACAATGAACGGGTCCTGGGTGATGCCGAAGATTGCCGGGATCGAGTCGAACGCGAACATAATGTCCGTCGTCTCGACGACCAAGAGAACGAGCAAGAGCGGCGTGGCGTACCAGCGGCCCTCGCGGCGCACCAGGAACGTGGGAGAATCATAATTGTCCACGACCGGCACGATTCGCCGCGCCAGCCGCAGCAGCGGGTTCTTGCCGGGATCGATTTCTTCTTGGGAAGAGCGGCCCAGGCGATAGGCCGTCCACAAGAGAATCACAGCGAAGACGTAAAGAATCCAGTTGAACCAATGCAGCAGGGCGGCCCCGACAACGATGAATCCGGCACGCAAGAGCACAGCCCCGACGATGCCGTACACCAGCACGCGATGCCGTAGCCCTTCTGGGACCGCGAAATAACGGAAGATGACGAGGAACACGAAAAGGTTATCAACCGACAACGAGAGTTCGACCAGATAGCCGGTGATGAATTCGAGCGATTTCGCTGGCCCGGCATCCGGATGCTCCGGATCCCACAGGCCCCAGAAATTGCGGATGCCGACAAAGGCAAAAAGCACGGCAAGCAAGATCCAAATTGCACTCCAGGCGGCGGCTTCCTTCACGGTCACCGTGGTTGCTCGACGGTGGAAAACGCCAAGATCGACAGCCAGGATCACCACAATGGCTGCGTGAAAACCCGCGAGAATGAAGACGGGCACGAGATTCATTGGTGGTTATTGTTCCATGATGTCCTTCGATTTCTTGTCGAAAGTAAATGGATCGTGCAAATGAAAAATCAGGTCACCCCACGGGCACGGATAACGCACTGCTCAAAAATATTAGCGCAACCAAACCAATGGATGCCGAAGTCAGGCCTGACAGGATAATCGGGGGCCACCAGCTTTCCGATATCCGCGTCCCGTGCAAAATCATTCGCGCACACAGGCCTACGCATGTTCCAAAAATCGCGCCGGATACTCCAATGAATATCGCAAGTCCGATTGTAATGAGCCAAACTGAGATATCCGACCATTGTTGTTCGAACACGTACCCCGTCAACGTCGCATGGCAAAGGCCGCTGGCGATGGCTGCCGAGAAGCCGATAGAGATAACTGAGCGAATTCCGGAGGTCGGATCAACGTTTTCGTCGAATCTGGACATGCAAATCCCACAAAGAGCTTCTATCGATCCGCCATTATTGTTCCATGATTTCCTTCGATTTCTTGTCAGCTGTTTCGTCGATCTTGGCCTCGAACTTCTTGAGCAAATCTTGCACTTGCTCCTTGCCCTGGTCGCGTTCGTCCTCGGTCATCTCCTTGCCTTTTTCCGCTTGCTCGAAGTGCTTGTTGGCATCGCGGCGGATATTTCGGCACGCGACCTTGGCGTCCTCGCTCGATTTCTTGATGACCGCCACCATCTTCTTGCGCTGATCGCCCGACATCGACGGCACGGTCAGGCGGATCATCTTGCCGTCGTTGTTCGGCGACATGCCCAGATCGCTGGACCGGATCGCTTTCTCGATGTCCTTCAGGCAGCTGGCGTCGAACGGCCTGATGACGATCGATTGCGGCTCGGGGCAGTTGATTTGTGCAAGCGTCTTGAGCGGCGTCGGCGAGCCGTAATACTCGACGCGCAGATTATCGACCAGCGCCGGCGTCGCGCGCCCGGTGCGCAGGCCGCGCAATTGATCGGTGAATACGCTCAGCGCTTTTCCATGCGCTCTTCGGCGTCGAATAGGATTTCGTCGGATGTCATGGTATTCTCCGTCTTGCCGCTTGCGGCTTAGCGCTCGCATGGCGTCGCGCGAGCGCTAAGCCGCAAGCGGTTAATTCGTTTCCACCAACGTGCCAATCGCCTGCCCCGCGATGGCGCGCTCGATGTTGCCCTCTTTGTTGAAATTGAACACGAGAATCGGCAGCTTGGCGGAGCGGCACATGTCGATGGCCGCGGCGTCCATCACCCGCAGGTTGTCGCGCAGCACCTGGGCGTGGGTGAGCTTGTGATATTTCTGGGCGTGCGGATTGATCTCGGGGTCCTCGCTGTAGACGCCGTCCACTTTGGTGGCCTTGAGCAGGATATTCGCTTCGAGTTCGCAGGCTCGCAAGGCCGCCGCGGTGTCGGTGGTGACGAACGGGTTGCCGGTGCCGCCGGCGAGGATGACGATGCGGCCCTTCTCCAAATGGCGCACGGCCCGGCGCTGGATGAACGGCTCGGCAATGGTTTCCATGCGCATGGCAGTCATGAGGCGGGTTTCGCAGCCGATGCTTTCGAGGGCGCTTTGCAAGGCCAGGCCGTTAAGGACGGTGGCGAGCATACCCATGTAGTGAGCCGTGGTTTTTTTGATGACGGCCCCGCCGGCCGAGAATTGCTCGCCGCGCAGCAGATTGCCGGCGCCGATGACAAGGGCGAGCTGAACGCCGCGCTCGTGGACTTTCTTCGCCTGAGTGGCGATTTTGAGGGTATCGTCGATGCTGATGCCGCTCTTGCCGGGCGAGCCGAAGCCTTCGCCGGAGAGCTTGAGCAGCACGCGTTTGTATTTGGGTTTCAGGGGATCGGGGGTATCATCCATCGGTTTGGTTCATTCCAAGCCCACGGGTGAGGTACTCCGAACCCGTGGGGTCCAAGCGCTACCCCACAGGTTCGGAGTACCTCACCTGTGGGCTTGGGTGCATTATATCAACCGATCACACCGTCAGCATCCGGTCCCTCGACGCGATCTCCCAGCGGTCCACGACCTGGTTGTTTTCGACCACGTACGCAAATTGGTGCAACGCACAGGTCGGGCAGACATGGGCCGGCATCGCGTAGGCCACGTCGCCCGGCTGAAAGCGCTCGGCGTCCGGTGATTCGACCACCAGATGCTCCTCGTTGTGCAGGACGTGATCCCCCTTGACATCGAGAATCACGCAGCGCTTGCCGGCGGGCGGATCGGGCGACACGGCCTTGTAACCCAGATCGAACGTGACGCGCGTCGGCGTCGGCCGGCTGATCACGCGCGTCAGCAACAGGGCCGCCGGCGTGAATTCGCTCAGGTCCGAAAACCATTGGCCGTAGTTGGAATCGTTGAGCACGCACGTCCCCGGCGAGCATTCCGCCCCCGCAATCTCCATGGCCGCGAACATCGGAAACGTCGGCGTCCCCCCGCATACCATACGCGGCACCGGCAGGCCCGCGCGCACCAGCGAATGCCGCAGCTCCAGCACCGGGGCCAGCATCCGCTCCACCGCCGCTTGACGCTCCGCGGCTGGATGCTGGTGGTTGTGTCCGTCGTAAACGTGCAAGCCGCCCGGCTTGATGCCCGGAGATTGCCCGAGCAGAGTGTACAGCCGGTGCGCTTCCGGCCCGGCGGCGACCCCGGTGCGATGCTGGCCGACATCGAGATCGAGCAGCACCTCCGCCTGCACGCCCGCTTTCACCAATGTCGCGGAGAGCTGCTGGATGCCGGCCGGGTGATCCGCGATCGCCGAGAATTTGCTGCCCGGATATTTCTTGATGAGCTGGGCAAAGCGAGCGCCGTTCGGCCCGATGAGCGGATACGCGATCATGATGTCCGGCGTCTCGCACTGGGCCAGCATCTCCGTCTCGGCAATCGTCGCGCACTTCTGCTTGGTGATGCCGGCCGCGCGCTCCATCTGAACGATCTGCCGTGTCTTGTGCGTCTTGACGTGCGGCCGCAATCGGGCGGGGTTGCCGACTCGCTTGACGAGGGCCTGGATATTGCGGGCGATGAGCGTCTTGTAAAACAGGAGGCTAGGTGAAAACACCTGCGACGGATCTTTGATGGCGTATTCGGGGTTCATGCGAATGCTCCTCGGTCCTCGTTCAGCGCCCGCGCGTTGCGCCGCTACGCGCAGGCGCGTAAACGGGGAGCCAACCATGGGGCGGCCGTTGGCGTTGTTGTTTTTTCTCCGAGCGCTGTTTCTTATCCGCGAGGCGTCGGCGATTGCTGCCGCGCGAGGGGCGCGTCTTCTTGCGAGCTTTCGGCACCGCGAGAGCTTGCAGGATCATGGCCCGCAGCTTGTCGAGGCAATCCTGGCGATTGCGGTCCTGATCGCGCGTCAACTGCGAGGTTATGATAAGCTCCCCGTCCAGCGTGAAAAAGCGTTTTTGCTGCAACGCGAGACGAATCTTCACCGCCTCCGGCAACGCGGTTGAAGCCGCGATGTTCCAGCGCAAGAGCGCCTTGGATGCGACCTTGTTGACATTCTGCCCGCCGGGGCCGCCGCTGCGCGCGAATGTCCAGGTGAATTCGTCGTCGGGGATTTGCAGGGCGTGGGTGATTTCGAGCATGGTGTAACAGACGCTTGCCGTTTAGCGTTCGCAAGGCGCCCTGCGAACGCTAAACGAATGCCGGGCATTTTGATCCGCCTTGACCGATTTTATCAAAAGCGCTACCATACGGACCGCACCGCAACCCACACACGGGGCGTTTTTCATGACCAGAACCGACTGGCTGCTCATCGCCGGCCTCTTCGTGCTTGTGCTGCCGTTGCGGCTCTGGCTGCTGCACAACACCGAAGTCACCGCTCGCGATAGCATCGGCTACATTCGCTATGCCCTTGAGTTCGAGCGGAAGCCGTGGCAAAAGGTGCTTCGGGAGAATCATCAGCATCCCGGCTATCCGGTGCTGGTGCTACTGATGTCGCAGCCGGTGCGGGCCATCGATGGCGAGGCGACGCCGGAAAACATGGAGCTGAGCGCCAGCTCGTCAATCTGATCGCGGCGATGTTGTTGATCGTGCCGATGTATTTTCTGGGCCGGCAATTTTTCGATCGCCCGGTCAGCTTCGGCGCGGCGCTCTTGTATCAATATTTGCCGATCAGCGCCCAGCATCTGTCGGACGGCATTTCCGAACCCGCGTATCTGGTGTTTCTGGTGAGCGGGCTATTGCAAATGGTGCACGCCGTGCGCGATCGCAGCATCTGGCGCGGCGGGCTGTGCGGCATGTTCGCGGGGTTGGCGTACCTGACGCGGCCGGAAGGGGCGATGATTCTGCCGGCGTTTTTCGGCGTGCTAATCGCCCTGCAATTTCGCGCGGCCTGGCGTTGTCCGTGGCGGCAGTTCTTCAAGTGCGGCAGCGCGGCGGCGGGGTGCGCCCTTTTGGTCGGCGCTGGCTACTTCGTCACCGTCGGACATTTCACGAACAAACCCGCGGGGCAGGTCGTGATCGGAACGGCGACGGTGTCGCAGGGCCGCGATCCACGGGCGGGCTCGCTACTTTTCGCCGCGTCAGTTCCGCAATCCGCGCGCGGGGCCACGCTCCTGCTGCGCAGCGGCTGGGCCCTGGGGATGGAGATCAATCAAGGCTTTCACTATGTCGCCGGCATCTTCGCGATCCTGGGATTCGTCTGGGCATTCGGCTTGCTGCGGCGCGATGCCGGCTTTTGGGCGCTGATGCTTTTCGCTGCGCTGCATGGGCTCGTCTTGATTCGCCTGGGAATGATCGCCCATTACATTTCCGATCGGCACGTGATGATTCTCGTGCTTGGCGGCACTTACTTCGCCGTTTTCGGACTGCGCGAATTGGCACGGCGATTGGTTGCGTGGCGTACGGGCGCCGCCCAGGGCGGCGGCTTGGCGGCGGTTGCGTTCGGCGTGCTGTTTCTCGGGCTGATCGGGTTTTGCTTGCCGAAGGCGACGCAGCGGCTGCATGGCAATCGGGCGGAGAATCATGCCGCGGGGCGTTGGCTGGCCGAGCAGATTCGCACGCATCCCGATGACAACGCGGTGATCGTTGACGATCACGCCTGGTCGCACTTTTTTTCCGGGTTGATCTTTCAGGAAGGGCGCGAGCCGGCGTTTCCCGCGGATCATCCATCCAAGTCCTACATTGTAACAACGCGGTCGCGCGATCCGCAAGCCGATCTGACCCGCTGCCAGATCAAGGTCGCCGCCGACGCGCAGATCGTTTGGCCGACCAGAGGCGACATCGAGAATGCGCAGCGTGGTGGTGCGTGTCCAGCCGCGTTTGTTCGATGAGCAGCGCTGGCCTGTGCCTAAGAAATGAAAAACCCCACGGACGAGGCCAGCGAGCGAGAAAACGCTGAAACCGTGGTTTTTCCACGGTTTTTTGCATGTGCGCCAGGTATGTTGTGTCTCAGGAGGTGCAAGTCCTCTGCGGGCGGTGATGGCCCGAACCGCAAGGCTAGGCAAGGGTGTCTGTCGCGAGGCGGAATCTGAAGAAAGCCGATGCCCCCAACTCGGATTCGACGAACAGAAATCGGATACAAGGCCAGCGTCGTTGGGTAACCCGGCATGAGACGGGGACGCCTGATAGCCATTCCGTAGGCGACGCGGGTAAATCCGGCGAAGACCGAGCGAAGGATGCACAACTTACCCTGGGAGATCTCCCCGTCCGTCCGGTCGATCCGGACTACTGCGGCGGCAACGTCGTGGGATGGACCAGGGAGAAGTCAGCAGAGGCCGTAGTAACCCGCTCGTTCGGCGATGTGCCATCCTGCGCGGGCAACACACGTCGGGGAGGCCAACCGCCTCGCAAGAGCGGATGAAGGGCTGAATCTATTCTTGCAAGCGACCGTCTGGAACGACTCGATGGACGTGAAGCGACAGCAAGGCAGCTACTACCAAACGCTCCTGTTTACGGAGCAGGCGGAGGAGCTGCGCCCGGCTCAACTGGCGACGGCGGGACCGAAACTGGTGGGTGCGTGGAGTCACAAGCGTCTGCGGCGTCGGGTCAAGCACGCGCCTTGCCGGACCGACTGATGGAGGAGGTGACCCGGACCCAGAACTTGATCGAAGCAATTGACCGCGTGCGAGCGAACAAAGGATCAGCAGGCGTGGACGGGATGACCGTCAGCGAACTGTTGCCCTGGGTTCGCAAGCATCTGCAAGGATTCACCGATTCGCTGCTCGACGGGAG
>CAVYFY010000020.1:0-108699 GCA_963767835.1 uncultured Planctomycetota bacterium | reverse complement strand
CCTCGTCGAGCATATCGAAGAAGCCGTAAGTCCGTTTCTCGATGGGGCTGACCACATTGATTATGACTTCTACTTGCAGTTGTTTGAGAGAATCGATCTTGCGCTTGCGAAACGATTGGCTCATCGTGCTCTCAGCAATTCCGACTCCGATGTGAGAGAAATGGGGAGTGAATATCTTGCCAAAAAGGGCGGGCGCTAGGCAGCTTCCTCAATCGGCAAGGTTTGCCCATCCTCACGCCGCGGTTATCCGGTTCGCCGCTTCCGATTCACTTTGCCCGCCCTGCCATTCGATGACAGATAATGATGGCAAAGTGCATCGGCCAGCTTGGTTGCCTACTGCTCATCCTCGGCCTCAGCGGCTGCACGGGCATGTTCGGGCGGCAGGGATTGCCGGCAGATCCGCTGTTTTCCAATGGCAAGCCGGACGAGGCGAAAGCGAAGACTGGCCCTCCCTTGCCGATTCCCTTCTCTGAACCCACCGTGCCCGAAAACCATCATATCGTTGACGCACGTTGAAGCGGCATATCGTCGAATAGCGCCTGGCAAGATAAGATTTGCGTTGCCGCTTGCGGCGTAGCACCCCGCAAGTATTCCCGAGCGCTAACTGCAAGCGATATACGGAGATCATGCCATGGACATGTCGAAAATGGACAAGCTCGTCTCGCTGTGCAAACGGCGCGGCTTCATCTTTCAATCCAGCGAAATCTACGGCGGCCTCAACGGCTTCTGGGACTATGGCCCCCTCGGCGTCGAGCTCAAGCGCAACATCAAGGAAGCGTGGTGGCGCGACATGGTCACCGCTCACGACGACATCGGCGTATTGCCGGGCGCTCCCTCCCCTTATGAAATGGTCGGCCTCGATTGCACGATCATTATGCACCCGCAAATCTGGAAATGCTCGGGCCATTACGATCTCTTCCACGATTTCATGGTCGATTGCCGGGAGTCGAAGAAGCGATATCGGCACGATCAGGTCTGGGGCCGCTGGGTCGAATCGAAGGGCCAGCGCGTGTTCATCGCCGTTGCTGACCCCGGTGAAGAGGGCGTCAAGGAAGCGGAGCAGAAAGCGCTCAAGTTCTTCAACCTGCGTGCCAAGAACGTCGAAGAGCTGAAGTGGGACGGGGACATTCTTTGCCTGACCGCCGTCAAGGATTTTTCGCAAGTGCTCGGCCCCGATGCGAAAGCGCTCGGCACGCTGACGCCGCCGCGCGAATTCAATCTGATGTTCAAGACGATTGTCGGCGCGATGGGCACCGACGAGGACGCGGCGTTTCTTCGCCCCGAAACCGCGCAGGGCATCTTCGCCAACTACAAGAACGTCGTCGATTCGAGCCGGGTCAAGATTCCGTTCGGCATCGCCCAGATCGGCAAGAGCTTTCGCAATGAGATCACGCCGCGCAACTTCACGTTCCGCTCGCGCGAGTTCGAGCAGATGGAAATCGAGTTCTTCTGCAAGCCGGCAACGTCGCCGGAGTGGTACAAGTTCTGGCGCGATCGCCGTTATCAATGGTATCTGAGCCTCGGCCTGGCAAAAGAAAGATTGCGCCTGCGCGACCATCACAAGGAAGAGTTGAGCCATTACTCCTGCGGCACCGCTGACATCGAATATGCGTTCCCGTTCCTGGCGGCCGGCGATTTCGGCGAGCTGGAAGGCATCGCCCATCGCGGCGATTTCGATTTGCGCAGCCATCAGGAAGGCAAGCTGGTTCGTCAAGGCGACAACCTGGTCGTCGAGCTCGGCCCCGACGGCAAGCCAAAATACCGCGGCAGCGGCAAGGATTTATCCTACTTCGAAGACGCCACCAAGGAGCGCTACATCCCGCACGTCATCGAGCCGTCGGCCGGCGCCGACCGCGCAACGCTGGCGTTTCTGTGCGAGGCGTTCTGCGAAGACGTGGCCCCGGATGCCGGCGGCAAGTCGGAAGTGCGGACCGTCCTCAAGCTGCATCCGCGCATCGCTCCGATCAAGGCCGCCGTCTTTCCGCTTGTCAACAAGGACGGCATGCCCGAAATCGCCCAGAAGGTCTATCGCGAATTGAAGCAATCGTTCAACGTCTTCTACGACGACTCCGGCGCGGTGGGCCGACGCTATCGCCGCATGGACGAAGCGGGTACGCCGTATTGCTTGACGGTTGACGGACAAACGCTGCAAGATCAAACGGTGACGATCCGCGACCGGGATTCTTTGAAGCAGGAACGGGTGGCGATTCGCGAGTTGGATGCGGTGATTCGCGAGCGCGTCGGCAAAAGCTGAACCAAATCGCCCATCAACTGTTCGGCGCCGATGCGCTCACGTGTTGCTGCGTGGCCGTCAACGACGCGGGGCCACGGATGGCGGAGCGGACCAGCGGAAGCGCTTGCTGGACCGCTCCCACGCCGCGCCCTGAGCCGGAAGAGTGGGACTGGTGCATATCCCGTCTCGGCAAGCGGCGATTCTCCGAATGTCCGCTTTCGAGGGAGAGGCTTTGGAAAAGGAGGCGTTCAAGCCGATTGTTTGCGGCGACGCCAACCGTGGCCGGCCATGCCTGCGGTACCGATGCCGAGCAGGGTGAGGGTGGAGGGTTCGGGGACACCTTGGGCCAGCGTCATCGGCCCGCCGATGTAATCATATTTCCCACCAGCAAAGCTATAGGCAGAGATCGACGAGGGGTCCAACGTGTTGTTGGGTAGCAGTTGAGCGGTCACGTTCAGCGTGAAGGCTTCGGGAAGGTCTTGGCCGCCTAAAGGATAATCTTTCCACTTGGACCCGCAGACAAAGTCACCGTCCCGTCACCTATCTGAAACAACAGATCAATCGGATTATCAGGATAGGCCGCCCTGAATGCATCAGTCTCACTGAAGAATGCAGACCCGAAGGTGTCCGTGCCCCAATTCATCACGCTCCGCTTCGAGGATTCGGCCTTCTCCTGCAAGGCCGTCGAATAATCCCTCGGCGAAATTCCGCAAAGCACGAGAGTTGCATTTCTTGTCGGCCATTGGAGACTTCGCTCACCTCGCTGGCGTGAGTGGGCAAACTGGATTCTTCGGCGAAACGTGAAATCTCTTTGATGTTGTTCGGGTACAAATCGGCATGACCAATCGGCACCGGGGCCAAGCGCATGACCGAGCCGTTGCCGCTGGACTGCTCGGACCTTTCGCCGGAAGTGAGGGCATTTCTGCTTTCAAGGAAGTTGATGAGGGCGCTGCTGGTCGTGGTGCCGATGTCGAAACAGCGGCCATTCACGGAATACTTGCCGGTTTGCCACCATTCAATGTAGCGGTTGGCCTGGTCGTTTAAGTCCCAGCCAACAGAGGCGATCCTGTCAGCCAGGGCCAGCGCCATGCTCGTGTCGTCGGTCCACTCCCCGGCATTCAAGCCGTGTGGCCCACCGCTGCGATAGCCGGTGACGGGGACGAACCTGCCGATTTGAATTCCACAGCGGCCCCCAACGCATCGCCCACGGCCAGACCGATCAAGACGCCTCTGCGACGGTTATTCATGGATCACTCCGAGATCATCGGGCCGACTTCGGCTCATGCAGTTCGGGCAGTACCACGGGGCTGGGGTCTTGACCGGCGTCGGGCTTCTTTTTCGGCACTTGGCGCAGCGGTAGCGTTTGCCCTTGATTGCCGTCTTTGGGCGTGTCTGCTTGCCGGTTCTCTGAGTCATCCTTCCCATGTCACGCCGCCGCCTTCACCTGGATGTACAACTTCGCCTGTAGCTCGGAGAAATATCGGAGCAGCGCCGGACAAAGCCCGCCTTCCATCTCTCCTTCCTTCCAGCCATACACGTTGCCGCCGCCATCTTCCCTGGCCCATTCGAGGACGATCTGCGCATTCGGAAAATAGTTGGCCGAGAACACCGCCACGAAGCCCCGGTCGACATTCGGAATGTGCGCCGTCGCCAAGTCAATCATCGTATCAGCACCACCGACGAACGGTTCTTTGACGAGGCCAACGTTGGCGTCGTCGAAGACCCACATGCCTTCCCACTTGTACGGCTTGATGACGAAGATCGAGTTGTTCATGGCGGATTCTCCGATTGCCAAGGCTGACACGCTTCATTCTACGCCGGTTCGGTGTCGCCTTGACCTTGTTGGATGCAATGCGACAGTTACATTCTTCGCTTTTATCTGTCCGAAAAGCTGCGCCAACACCGTAGCTGAAAGAAACCCATCGAGCAAGAGATGAGCAAATTATCCCGTTGGGTTTGGAGGTTGGTTGGGCTGGGAGCCATGCCCGATGATCGCTATGAAACCGTGGTCGTCTTGTTTCGCCACCTGCCCCAAGTGGGCAAATACCGCTTGAAAGTTGGCCGAATTTGAGAAGCCAACTCCTGGCTGGTGCCACTCGCCAGCCTCAGACAAGCGATAGATGGCCTCGTTCGGAAAACCATAGTCTCGAAGCACACCGAAAAGCTCCTGGTGGACTTTCCAATAGCACGGGCCGAGCCAATCACCCCCAGAAAGCCCGGTGTTTATGAATGCGAAATGGTTGATGCGATTTGAAGGGGGCATATTGTCCTCAATAAGTTGTCGCAAAGGCCACGATAGGCGCTACTCTTTCCTCAAGTTGTCGTAGCCCTGAATCAGTCTGCGCCCGACCTCGGCTGGCACGTTGAGGTTCGTCACGTCTTCGATGCCGGTGGTTGTTCATTGTTGCAGGCACCTGCGGTCATTCCTTCGCCTTCAACCGTTCATCAATCGCCTGCTTCCACAATGTCGGGCTACTTCGTCGTCGCCTTCCTCGGCTTGGCGCTTGCCGATCTAGACCATCAAACTGTCGAGGGTGGCGTCGTCGTAGGTGACGAAGGCTTGAGGCGTCCTGGCGCTGAGGGAACCGCTTTTTCAGTGGCGACGGAATCCGCTTCGCAGGATCAGCTGTTCTTCCATATCGTAGGACACTTGCACTGTGCAGAAAACCAAATGGGCGATGGACATACAGTAGCGTAAGGTTAGACTCCTTTCTCGGTTTTGAGCTTCCGATATTTTCGTTTAGCCTTCCGTTCCTCGTCCTCGGCGTCTTCGAGTTCCCTGCGTGCCTGGGCCAATACCCTGGCTGTGTCGGCTGAGATAGCGAAACTGCTGTACGAATGCCATCTGCTATGATATAATTGCAATCGCATGCCTTGCTCACCTTGGGGGGGGTTATGAGTACGCCGCACCTATCCCGTCGTGTCGTTTTGAAGGGCCTCGGCGCCACGGTCGCCTTGCCCTGGCTCGAGTCGCTCGGTTCCCTCGCCGGCGAAACGGCGCGCACCGCGCCGCCGAAGCGGTTCGCGTTCATGTTCTTCGGCGACGGCATTCATCCGGCGGAATGGTGGTCCCGCGGCAACGGCGCGGCCATGGAACTGGGCCCGGCGTTCGCCTCGCTGAACCGCCTCAAGGAGAAGGTGAACTTTGTCCACGGCTTGCGGCATCCCGGCAATGTCTGCGATGGACACGCCAAAGGAGCGGCCGGCATCCTCAGCGGCATTCATCCCAACGGCGGCCGTGAGATTCGCGCCGCTGCCAGTCTCGATCAGGTTCTCGCTCGGCGCATTGGCGATGCAACCGCTCTGCCGAGCCTGGTGGTGGCGTGCGAACAGCCGGTCAGCGGGTTCCACGAATCGGGCTACTCGATGATGTATGCCTCGCACGTCTCCTGGAGTTCGCCGGTGACCCCCGTCCCCGCGGAACTCTATCCGGCACTCGCCTTCGACTCCCTGTTCGAAAGCCGAGGCAGCCGGACGCAGGCGAGCGTGCTGGATCATGTGAACGAGCAGCTCCGCGATGTGTCCCGCAATGTCTCCGCCTCCGATCGGGCGCGGATCGATGAATACGCCAACAGCATTCGCGAAGTGGAAGGCCGCCTGGCCCGGCTGGCGAACGATGGTGGCGGGCCGAGTCCGGCCATCCGGCGCAGCGCCCGGCGAACGGCCTGCCGACCCAGCTGAACGTGCACTCCCGGTTGATGTGCGACATCATCGCGCTGGCCTTCCAGACCGACCGCACGCGGATTGCGACGATGCTGCTGACGAACAATCTTTCCGGCCAGGTCTATCCATTCCTCGGCTTGCGCGATAATCATCACGGCCTGTCGCACAATTGCCACGGTCGAGAATTCGCGGCGATCAGCCGCTTCTGGGTGGAGCAATTCGCGTATCTGATCGGCCGATTGGAGGCCACGCGGGAAGGGGACGGCACGGTTCTCGACAACTGCTGCATCATGCTGGCCAACGAACAATGGACCTTCCACAACGCCGAGAAGGTCCCGCTGCTCGTGGGCGGCGGACTCGGCGGCGCCTTCCGCACGGGCCGTACCCTCGATTTCACGCAGAGCCGAAATCGCAAGTTCTCCGGCCTCTTGATGACGCTTGCCGACCGCATGGGCCTGCGCCTCGATCGCTTTGGCGACTCGACCGAACAACTGGAGATCTAGCTTTTTTTTTTCGGACACGAGTTTTCCACTCACGCAAAGCGCGCGGGGTCAATTTCTGCGGGGGTTGCGTGAGACCATCTTCGATCAGCATCCCTGGTCACGCCCATTCAAGCAATACGGTCTCGCGACGGCGCACAGCCGTTGTCAGCACCGGGGGCGGCGGCTAGGGGAGCGGCGCTGGTCCGCGGATTTCTCGGTTTTCTTGGGACTCCGCTAAGAGCGGAGATTTGAATTTTCGGGCTATGCTCTACCAGCTGAGCTATCTCACCAGGCGTTGATTTTCCTTACATTTACTTGACGTTTGCCTTACCGTCTCCATGATACTGACAACGGCGTTCGTTTCCGCGTTGGCTGGACGACTTTCATCCGTGGCCGGCTAGGTGACGGTTGCAGCTGTCCGTGTCAGCCGGACCAAGTTGTCAGCACCGGGATAATGCTTTCGAGGAGCATCACCATGTCCAATTCTACCCGTTCGACTCGTTCTGGCAAGCAGGCCATGACATTGCTGGTCGTCATGTTCTTGTTCACCGAAACCGCTTTTGCCCAACCGGTGCGTAAGTTTGATGACGCCGGCGCCCCGCCGTTTAAGGTGCTGAAAGCCGGCGAGAATCCGCCACTGGAAGTGGATGGCAATTTTGTGATTGGCCCTGAATATAAGCCCGCTCCTGAACGCAAGGCGGTCGAAGGCGTTCCACACGGGAAGGTGAAACAATTCACCATCGATTCGAAGGAGACCAAACTCTTTAACCCAGGGATTGCCCGAAAAGTCTTCGGAAAGGTCGATCCGAAGAACCCCAAGACCTTGCTCGTCGAGACGCACAACATCGACTACAAGCGTCAGATTTCCGTGTACATCCCGGCCCAGTACAAGGCGGGCAGCGAAGCGCCGTTCATGATCGTCCACGACGGTCCCACGGGCAAACCGAATATGCAGCTGCCGCAGATACTCGACAATTTGATCGCGCAGAAGCGTGTGCCGCCGATCATCGCCATCATGGTCGCCAATGGCGGCGGCGATGCCCAGGGGCATGAGCGCGGCAAGGAATATGACACGATGTCCGGGATGTTTGCGGATTACATCGAAACCGAGGTCCTGCCGCGGGTGGAGAAGAACTGTGAAGTCAAGCTGACCAAAGACCCCGACGGGCGGGCGGCCATGGGCAATAGCTCAGGCGGGTCGGCCGCGCTCATCATGGCCTGGTATCGCCCAAATCTCTACCATCGCGTGCTGACCACTTCAGGCACCTTCGTCAACCAGCAGTGGCCCTTCAACCCCGACACGCCCGGCGGCGCCTGGGACTTTCATGAAACGCTCATTCCGAATAGTCCCAAAAAGCCGCTGCGGATTTTCATCTCCGTGGGCGACCGGGATTTGCTGAACCCCAACGTCATGCGCGACGGCATGCACGACTGGGTCGAGGCCAACAATCGCATGGCCAAGGTGCTGAACGCCAAGGGGTATGCGTACCAATATCTTTTCTGCCGCAACGCCGGCCACAGCGTTGGCAATGCCCAGGCGCAATTCCTGCCGCACGCCATCGAGTGGGTGTGGAGGGGGTATTCGCCCAAGAAGAGCGAGTGATCCACCAGTGGTAATTGCGATCACTTCGGCCCCACAAGCTGCCCGATGCACGTGAGCACGCCCGCGTATTGCTCCCAGGTCAGGCCGTCCACGGTCGCACTCGGTTTGCCGAGGACGCCATCAACGATATTGCCTTTTTCAACCATCACTTCGAGGATTTCCCGCTCGCGAGCGGAATCGAAGAGGCAGGCATCGAGCGCGTTGCCGCGCAGCAAGGCGACGCCGGCGGCCAGGGCATAAGCGCCCCAGTTGCTGACGCCGGCGACGATGAGGTGATCGGTCGGAACGCGGCAAGCGACGAGGCCGCCGTTGGGGATGTTGCGGTCGATGATGTCCCAGGGAATTTTGCCCATGCCGATTTCATTGCCCCCGTCGCCGATGCCGATCGTCAGAACCGCTCTCCCGAGGGGAGAGGGGGGTTCAAACAATTTGTGAGCGGGACTCATCACATCGCTGATGTCTCTGCCGCGCATGGTGTGGCAGCGGTCACGATGTTCCGGCGGCACGGCATCGATGACGTGGCTCGGCCCGACGCGCTCGATGGCCAGCAGATGCGTAACCGCTGGAATTCCCTTGCGCTCATCGAAATATCGCCAGTAATCGGCATCGCTCATCGCTTTCGCCTGAACCGGCGTTGGCAGGGTGACGACGGGCACCTGCTGGCGCAAGCCGCACTCTTTCAGGCCCGCTTCCAGGCAGCGCACGCAAAAGTCGTCGGTCACCAGCACGACCGGAACGCCGAGCGGAGCCAGTGCCCTCGCAAGAAAGAGCGCACCGAGCGGTCCGTCTGTTTCGCCGGCGGGAGGCGTTGCCGTCGGGATAAAAAATCCGGTGATGACGGCAAGGCCCGGCGCCGCATGATCCGCCAGGCTGTGGCACGCCCCGCAAAAATCATCGGAGTAGGCATTGATCAGATTGCGCTCCGGATCGGTGCGCAGGCCGCGCTTGCCGATGTCCTCCTGGATGATGTCGCGCAGTTCGGTAAGGATGGCATTGCTCATCGCTTTGCCTCCATTAAGTCAACTTGTAGGGTGGGTCGAGCGTAATCGCGAGGCCCACCCGGTCGTTGCAGGGTACGTGGTGGGCCTCGCGATTACGCTCGACCCACCCTACGGCTTTCCTTCCATCAGGACGCCTTCGAAGCGCACACGCCATTCGTGCGGCAATTCGGCGCTCAGCGTGATCGGCTCGTAGCGCACCGGATGCAGGAATGTCAAGCTCCGGGCGTGCAGGGCGATGGCATTGCCGAAGGTGCGCACTGAGCCGTAGCGGCCATCGCCGTAGATTGGATGGCCGTGATGGGCGAGCTGGACGCGCAATTGATGCGTGCGTCCGGTCTGCGGGCGGACTTCGAGCCAGGTCAGGTCGCCCTGCACGCCGCGCCGCTGAAAGTGCAACAGCGATTGGCGGGCGCCGGGCGTGTGCGGCTCCAGGACATCGACGCGCCGGGTGTCGGGGTTTTTGCGCAGCCAATCCTCGAGCGTTCCGGCATCCTTCTGCACATGCCCATCAACGATGGCCCAGTAGACTTTCTCGATGGTCCCCTCGCGGAATTGCTCGCTCAAGCGCGCCGCCGCCTTGCTGGTGCGGGCGAACAGCAAGACCCCGGAAACCGGCTTGTCGAGCCGATGGACGATGCCGAGAAAGACATTGCCGGGCTTTCGATATTTGTCCTTGAGATAGCGCTTGACCTGGCGATCCAGCGTCGGCTCGTGCCCCTGGAAGTGAGCGCAGGTGAGCCCGGCGGGCTTGGCGATTGCCAGGCAGTGATTGTCCTCGTACAGAATTTCCAGCGGCGGCAGGTCCACGCGAACGCTCGCAAAAAAGGTTTGTGCTCGGCAAGGCCATTCGTCATATTGTAATCCATAAACATGTTCTCACCCATGCCTCGCGTCAGTGAGCATTCCCATGATCCAGCTTCGCTTGCTTGCCCTGGTGTTCGCAATGATTTTCGCCGCGATTCTGCACGCCCAGGAGCAGGATGATCCGAAAAAGAAAAAAACACAGCCGCTCGATGGGCTCAAGGCACTGCGGCATCCCGATGCGATGGTGCGCTACCGGGCGGCCCAGACGCTGGCGGAACTCGGTCCCCTCGCCAAGTTCGCGGCCCCGGAGTTGCGCGAGGCGCTCAAGGACAAGAACGCCCTGGTGCGCGTCAAGGTGGCCGAGGCGCTGTGGAAGATCGAGCAAACGCCGCCGACAGTTCTCCTGCCCGTGCTATTGGAAGCGATCAAGGACAAGGATGTCGGCGTTCGCGCGGCTGCCCCGCCGGTGATCGCGCTGTTGGGCACGAAAGCGAAACCGGCGCTGCCGGCGCTTAAAGAAGCGCTCCAGGACAAGGAGTTTGAGGTGAAGGTCGCCGCCGTCGCCGCCCTGGGCGATCTCGGCCCGGTCGCCAAGGGATCGGCAGGTGATTTGCTGGCGCTGACGACAGACTCGTCGTTTTTTTTGCTGGAGCCGTTTGTCGGCGCCGCCCTGGGGAATTTTGGGGAAAGTGTCGTGCCGAGGCTGATGACGGCGCTCGGGGAGAAGGCGCCGGAGCGTCGCCGGGTTGCCGCGTATGCGCTCGGAAGCATGGGCCCGTCCGCCGCCCCCGCCGCCGCTGCCCTCGCGAAGGCGCTGCAATATGACGATCCGGCGACGCGGCAACTTGCCGTTCGCGCTCTGGGACGGATCGGCCACGACGCCAAATCGACATTGCCGCAGGTCGAGAAAATCCTGGCCGATCCAAATGTCTCGGTGCGCATCGAGGCGGCCCTGGCAACCTGGTTCATCACCGGGCAAGCCAAGCACACGGACATTCTCGTCAACGCCTTGGGGGACGAGGCAGCCAACGTCAAGGACGCCGCCTGCCGGGCGCTGGCCGCGATGAAAGGCGGCGCCAAGCAAGCAGCCGGCTCCGTCGCCGAGTTGCTCGTCGACAAGGATCTGCGCTTGCGGGCCATCATCACGCTCGGCGAAATCGGATCTGCCTCCAAGCCGATCGAAACCAAGCTCATCAAGCTGCTCGACGACAAGGATGCCGAAATCCAGCTCTGGTCCGCGTTCGCCCTTTGGCAGCTGACCGGCGACGCGAAACGAACGCTGAAGGTGATGAGCGAGGGGCTCAGCACCCAGAAGCAATACACGCAATCGATCATCCTGCTCGGCGAAATGGGCAAGGACGCTGAGGGCCTGCTGCCCACGCTGGTGAATTTGTACCGCGAGGAAGACGTCGTTGCCGATCGGCAAGCGCTGGCGGCCGCGATCAAGAAGATCGACCCGAAACTGGCGCAGAAGCTGGGGATCAAGTGAAGGGCCGCTTGCGGCCGGGGAGACTCCCGATGAAGATTACACGCCGCGCCGCCCTGTCCGCATTGGCCGCCGTGCCCGCGCTGGCGTTTGCCGGCGCGCCGCGCCGTCGGCCGCGCATCGGCGTCATCTACACATCCTGCTTTCATCGCTCGCATGCCCACGTCCTTCTCGAAAATTTCCTGACGCCGTTCCTCTTCAACGGCAGGATCACGCAGCCCGCCGTGGACGTCGTGTCGCTCTACGCTGATCAGCGGCCCACCTCGAAGGCGCTCCCCGATCTGACCGGCGACATCGTTCGCCGCTTCAACGTGCCCGTCTACCGCACCATCGCCGAAGCGCTGACGCTGGGCCGCAAGGAACTCGCCGTCGATGCGGTCCTCTCCATCGGCGAGCACGGCGACTATCCGACCAATCGCTTCCGGGTGCGCGAATATCCGCGCAAGCGCTTCTTCGATGAGATCGTCGCCGTCATGCGTCGCAGCAATCGCTTCGTGCCGATCTTCAATGACAAGCACCTTTCATATCGCTGGGACTGGGCCCGCGAGATGTACGATGCGTGCCGTGCGAATCGCATCCCGTTCATGGCCGGCAGTTCGGTCCCCCTGGCGCAGCGGCGCCCGGAGTTCGACATGCCCGCCGGCAGCGTGATCGAGGAAGCCGTCAGCATTCATGGCGGCCCGTTCGAGAGCTACGACTTCCACGCCATCGAGGTCCTGCAAGCGTTCATCGAAGCGCGCAAAGGCGGCGAGACCGGCGTCCGGGAGGTCGAATTCCTGCCGCGCGAGCCGCTCTTCGAAGCCGCCCGCGCGGGCCGCTGGTCGCTCGATTTGGCGCGGGCGGCGATGGGCGTCGAACTCGGCGACAAGCGAGTCCCCGATTTGACCCGGCCGATCAACAACGTCGAGCCCTGGGGCATCCTGGTCACCTACCGCGATGGCACGAAAGCTACCGTCCTAAGGCTCGGCAACAGCAGCGGCACACGCTGGAACTTCGCCGTAAAAATCGCCGGCGAACGCCGACCACGCGCCACCAGCCATCACGTCGGTCCATGGAACAATCGCTGCCTGTTCATGGCCCTCTCCAACGCGATCCAGCATTTCTTCACCCGCCGCGAGGCCCCGTATCCGATCGAGCGCACCCTGCTGGCGACCGGCATCCTCGAATCAGCGGTCCGGTCCCGCGCCGCCGGCTATGGGCTCGAAACGTCGCACTTGAACATCGCCTATCAACCGCGCGACTTCCGGGCGTTTCGCGAGATGGGCGAGTCCTGGAAGATTCTGACGGAAGACGCAAGGGAGCCAGTGGGCTTCGCCGAGCGGCCTTTGCGGCGCTGAAACGTGGCGTTCGGCCCACGGATCGGGTAGAATTCAGTGACCCCACAGCCGGTCCGACAGCAGCGACGACCGAACTCACAAGGTGTTCCCATGAACTACATCGACCCGCACTATTTTTGTTTCTGGAACCGTAGCTAAAGCCTGTTACGGCAAGCCGGTCACGTCAAACGCGCGTAATACTGAATCGGGGAGAAATGGCTCTATTTTCCACCGTTTCCACGGCCTTTTACAGCTGCGCGTAAATCTCCCTATATCAAGTGGTTGCAACGCGAAAGTTGTCAGCTGAAAACGGCAGTACGATGCCGTTGGCGTCGCGAACGTATGCGTACCCGCCATCCGGGATGCTCGCGTCGATTGGTTGGCTCCGCGGATCTTTCGGGTAAGGCGTCAAGTCCTGAGGATCTCGCAAGGCTCAAGCCCCCGATCGAATGGGCTGCGCTACGGAGCCGCCACAAAATCCCGCCCGCGTTGCCGGCGGAATTGCGGACTCAACACGACCGTTTCGAACAACACCGAAAATCGGCGTTCCGCACGCAGATTCTTCTGCATTTCCTGCAACAGCGGCTCATCCGACAACACCACCGATCGGCCGAGGGCGTAACCCAGGAACTTGCGGCACAGATTCCGCTCGAAATCGTCCCGGCGATGCTTCTCAACATAATCGATCAACCCAGAAATCCCCTCGGCGTCCTTCGCGCCCGGCATTGGCCCGACGATTTGAACCGGGCGGCCGGCGAGGTCCTTGGTCCGTGCCCGTCCAACCGCGTCGAAGCCCTCCATCGTCAGGCCGAGGCCGTCGAAATGCACGTGGCACATCGCGCAGCGCGGGTTGGTCGTGTGCTGAATGAGCATCTCGCGGATCGTCTTGGCGCTTTCCTTCTCCGATTTCGGCAACTCTGGCACGTCGGCCGGCGGCGGCGGGAAGTTTTGGCCGAGCACATGATGCACGACCCAGAACCCACGCTTCACTGGGCTCGTTCGTTGTCCCGCCGAGTTTTTCGCCAGGATCACCGGCATGCCGAACAGCCCGCCGCGGCCGATGCTCCGCAAGCCCGCGACGCGGTGCCATTCCGTTTTCTCCTTGCGCTGGAGGAGGAATTGCTTTTCGAGTCCACCGCCATAGAATCGGGCCAGCGTTTCGTTGACGAAGGTCGCATCGCTGTGCAGCAGCTCATCGACCGGCTCGTTCTGTTGAATCAGATGCGTGATGAGCCGCGTCGGTTCCTCGAACATCGCTTCGCGCAAGGCGGCATCGTAGCCTGGGAAGATGTTGGCGGGAATCGTATCCTTCGCCAGGTAGTCGCGATAGCGGAGCCATTGGCCGAAGAACTCGCGGGAGAACGCTTCGATTTTCGTATCTTTCATCATGCGCCGCACCTGCGCCCGCAAGACCGCGTCGTCCTGCAGCTTGCCGGCCCGCGCCTCCTTGAGCAATTCCTCGTCCGGCAACGATGCCCAGAGGAAATAGCTCATCCGCCGTGCCATCGCTTCGTCCGTCAGCGGATGGATGCTTTTGCCGGCGAGTGTGACGGGGATGTGGTAAAAAAAGTGCGGGGACATCAGCACCGCGGTGAATGTGCCGCGCAGCGATGCCTCGACGCCAAGCCCCTGCTTCCGCAGCCGTTGATAGAGCCCACGAAGGGCTTTGGCCTCCTCGGGACGCAACGGCCGGGAGTAGGCGCGTTGAGCCAGACGCTCCAAGTCGGCAAGCGCCGGCTCCTCGGCCGTCGCCAGCGTCTGTTTGTATTCCGCGAGGCCGGCGCGAACTTGCTCGAAAAAGCCGTGAACCATGTCGAACTGCGGATTCGCCTTTTGCGGCTTGATCTCGTCATCCACGAGTTTGACGCCGAGCCGTTCGAGATAGAGCCGCTCGAACTTGGATAGTTTTTTCTCTTCGACGAGGTCCGGGTCTTCCGAGCGCAGGAAATCGAAACGCTTGTCGTACAAAACGTGCCGCTCGGACCGTTCGAACCAGACGAAGCCGCGCAGCAATGTCTCCGTGTGGTTGGTCACGAAGTCGAGTTCCTTCCACAGGCGGTCCAGCTCTTTGCATTCCGCCTCGGTCAGAACCTTGTTGACGAGCGGCTGATCGTCGCGGAAAACCCCTTCGACGAGGTGGAAGCCGGCGGCCAAACCGCGATTGGCGTCCACATAATAGAAGCGATTGGGAAACGCGGCACAGAATCGTTCGCCCGATGACGTGAGATCTCTGGCCAGCTTGCTCTCGGGTTGCAGTAGCAATTCGACGTTGGCGCCGAATTTCGCAGCGGGACGGGTGCCGACGGCGTGCTGGACTTCGACTGCGGATTCCGGAGTCGCTTTGCCGTCGAGTTCGCATTCGACGAGCAACTGTTTGCCTTGCAGCGCCGTGACGGCGGCGGCGCTGAGCGGAATCTCGACGACGATGGGCGCCTGCACCGCGAACGAATCGGGATCGAGTTCGCCGCCCCGCGGATGTTTGCCGAAGGCGAGGCGTTTGGCGACATCGGGGGCTTCGCGCTCCAGGACGGCACGCAACGACTCGACCGCCTGGGTCTCGATGTCTTTCTTGTTTTTTGGGAGGTTATCCGACTTGCTGAACACAGGGCGATGGAACACGACCACGCCGGCTGGCGAGTCGAATGCCGGATCGACGCGGAGATACAACACAGTCGCGTACGGCTTTTTCTGTTGCAACCGGCCGAGCTTGAGTGTTTGCTTCACCTTGAAGGTGCTCGGATCGAATCGGTCGCGCCCGGCCGCCGCCTTGGTGCGGTTCGCGAGATGCAATATCGGCCAATTGCCGGCGTTGGCGACGATCAGTGGGGGTTCTTTTTGGTTCAGTCGGGCCCGCGTGAAGGTGATGAATCGATCACACTCCCTCAGTTCCTGCGGAACGCCGCCGGCTTTCGCGGGCGCTGGAACAGCGTCCCATATGGCGCCGAGCTGTTTCAAGTAGCCGGCGCCGGTCTTCGCTTCGTCGAGCGTTTTCGAGACGAGGGCGAGATACTTGCCGCTCAGCTTGCGCCGGGCCGCCCAGTCTTCCAGGCTGACGCCGCGCTCGACTTCAGCGCGATGCCGATAACGCCAGGCGGATTCCAGATAATCGATGATGCGCACATCATGCTGGCGATAGAAATCGATGATCGCCTGCTCGGTCAGCTTCGTGCGTTCGGCGTAGGAGGTCACCGGAAACGGCGCGAACGTGGTGCCGCTTGGTTTCAGCACGAGGTGATCGGAAACAAGTTGGGCAGCTCCGAGATACTTGTTGAGCAAATTCGGCGTCATCGCGAGCACTTCGCCGGTGTTATTGAATCCTTCGCCGCCGGCGGGATCGACCGGAAATTCTTTGGTCGCAGGGATCGCCACGCCGGTGAGATCGCGAATCGACAGGTCATATTCCGTGTTGGAAAGCCGGCGCGGCAAGACGACGCCGGGATCGCCCGCGTGCTTCTTCGCCTCTACGAGCAGGATCGCCTCGACGGCGCCGACGACCGCATCGCGCTCCTCCAGCGTCGGCTGGACCTTGCGGTCACTCGGGGGCATCACTCCTTTGCGAACGAACTCGATGAACTTGTTCCAGCGGCGGAAATCACTCGTGACATCGCCGTCCCGAGCGAATCGCGTCAGATCCAGCTCGCCCCTGGCCTGTTTTTTGTTGTGGCAAGCGTGACAATATTTCTTCGCAAACGGTTCAATCTTCTCTTGATACACGTCGGCCTGCGCCGACGGGGCGGCCACCCCAAGGACAAGAGAGACGAGCAGGACGAAATGGCCGAGCGAGGCATTCCAGATTGATGATCGCACGATTGCGGTCTCCAGCGGGAGGGAAATTCAACTTGCGGCGACGGCGGGAGGGAGAGACGGATACCCAAAAGTATACCAAATCCAAGCGTACCAGGCGTGAGCAAGCGGAGAAAATGGGAACGACATTCTTCTAAATCGCACACGCGTATAAAACTATGAAACGTGATCATGCAGCAAAACCCGCTTCCCGCCGCGCAGCGTCGCCGATTCCGGCCGCGACCGCCCGGTCCAGCTACTGCTGCCCATGCCGCGCCGGCCCAAGCCGCGCGCCGCACGAACCCGCGCTGCGGCTTCCTCGCACCGCCGGCGCACTGCCCCGGCTCGCCGCTGCCGCGCGGTCGGCGGATCCCGTGAGCCTAAGGCGGTGGCCAAGTACAATAGCTTCCGTAGTGCAGATTTTTCCTGCGAACGAGTCGGGCCGATGGAATAGGTGCAATCATGAACATCGCGTTGACCGGAGCGACGGGCTTTCTCGGACGCTATATCGTCCACCATCTCTCAGGCATCGGGCATCACCTTCGTTGCTGGTTTCGGCCAGGTAGCGATCGGAGCGGCTTCGATGATGCCGCCGTCGAATGGGTGCCGGGACAGTTGGGCGACGAAGCCGCGACGCAAAAGTTTGTCGCCGGGACCGACGCGGTCATACATGGCGCCGTTGAGTGGCAAGGCCCGCGCAATCGCGGCTCCGGGAGCCACGGCGATTCCGACCCGTTCTTTGGCATCAATCTCACGGGCTCGTTGCAGCTATTCCAGGCCGCGTTCGAGGCCGGCGTTCCTCGCTTCGTCTTCATTTCTTCCTGCGCCGTCCATGACGTGATTCTCGGCGATCGGCCGCTTGATGAAACGCACCCGCTGTGGCCGAAGAGCCATTACGGCGCCCACAAGGCGGCGCTGGAGGCGTTCGTTCACAGCTTCGGCATGGGCGATGGTTGGCCAATCTGTGCCTTGCGACCTACGGGAATCTACGGCCTGGCTCATCCGCCGCAAGCCAGCCGCTGGTATGATCTCGTCGGCCGGGTGATGCGCGGTGAGCGCGTCGAGACCCCGCGCGGAGGCAAAGAGGTTCACGCCGCGGACGTTGCCCGTGCCGTTGAGTTGCTTCTTCAGGTCGATTCCAAACTCATCATGGGCCAATCGTTCAATTGCTACGACATGTACGTTGCGGAGGAACATGTTGCCCGAATCGCGAAGGAGCTGACCGGCAGTGCAAGCGTCGTCTCCGACGTCAATCGTGGGCCGAAGAATCAGATCGACACGGCCAAAATCCGCAAGCTCGGCATGAGATTCGGTGGCGAGGCTTTGCTGCTCCGAACTGTGGATCAATTGGTCAAGGCTCAACGAACGTCGTGACGGCTGATTCCGGCCGCGCGCCGCCCTCTCGGTTAAGCAACTGGGCCGGCAACAGGCACCGCCGGCTGGACCCGGCGCCGTTACGGTTGCCGCTTCCGGCCCGGTGACCGCCGCCGTTACTGTCGCGGATTCCACATTTCCTGACCTTGTCGGAGCTGGCATGGTTTTACGTATTCTACCTTAATCCAGCGTGGACGAAATCACCGC
The DNA here is from genome assembly GCA_963767835.1 of uncultured Planctomycetota bacterium. Taxonomy (GTDB): domain Bacteria; phylum Planctomycetota; class Planctomycetia; order Gemmatales; family Gemmataceae; genus SIAQ01. Next base: position 90,747 of record CAVYFY010000020.1, on the reverse strand, counting down.
CTTGGGTATCATATTGGCTGGCTTCGATTGCCGAGGTCCGCATCTGCAAATGACGCTGGGCGGGCCTGCGATTCATCGACTCAAATGCATGCGGGGATGCTCGTGAAAGTATCGGTTCTCGCGTTCCTGACAGCGCTGACGGTAGTGCTCTTTCCTTGGACCGGCTCTGCCGCGCCCGTTGTTCCTGGACTTGCCAACAAGCATCCCCTTTCCGAGCCACAGATCGGTGAGTTGCTGCTGGGAGAGTTGCGCTGCATCGCCTGTCATAGCCGCAAGGGTGCTCCTGCGCCGCTCGAAAGAATTGCCCCCGATCTATCCGATGTTGGCTCCCGTGTAGCACCGGATTATTTGCGGCGGTTTATCTCCATGCCGTCGGCGTCCCACTCCGGCACGGCCATGCCCGACCTGTTGACGGCCGAAACTGAGGATCAGCGCAATAAGATCGCCGACGCCATCACCCATTTCCTCGTCGCTCAATCGCCGCGAAAATTCCATCGCGAAGCGATTGGAGAAAAAGAGGCCACCGTGGGCAAGGCTCTTTTCCACACGGTCGGTTGCATTGCCTGCCATTCGCCGCGTGATGAAAGCGGCATGGAAGTCACTCGCGAAGGAGCGGTGGAACTGGGACATATTTCCGCGAAGTACAGCCTTTCGTCGTTGGGAGAGTTTCTTTTTCAGCCCCTGAGCGTGCGGCCAGCGGGCCGGATGCCCGACATGAAGTTGACGCCGGCCGAGGCCAAGGCGATTGCCAACTATTTGCACGGTAAAGCCGATACGAAGTCCAGACCTCTTGTGCCGCGCGACGAACTGGTAACGCTCGGCAAGAGGTATTTTCAACAGCTCAACTGTGCGGCGTGTCACAAACTTGGCGACATTCCCGCCGTCGCAAACGTCGGTGACCTGCAGGATGCAAATTTGGAGCGCGGATGCCTGGCCAAGATGCCGGGTAAGGCGCCGCATTTCAATCTCAGCGCTGACCAGATAAAGGCGATTCGGATGGCGCTTGCGAAGCAGCCTGAACCAATCTCCGACAAGACGCGGCTGGCCACGACTTTGACGGCGTTTAACTGCATCGCATGCCACGTCCGCGACAATTTCGGCGGCGTTTCGGAGGATCGCAATCTCCTCTTTCAGACGAGCGCGAAAAATCTCGGGGACGATGCCCGTATTCCGCCGCCCTTGACGCTGGTCGGGGCCAAATTGCTGCCGGTTGCGTTGAAAAAAGTGCTCTTCGACGCGGATAGCGTGAGGCCGTACATGTTCACCCGCATGCCTCAATACGGGGAGCCAAACCTGCGCCACCTGCCGGAACTGTTCTCGCGTCTGGATAAGGTTGAGGACGTCAAGTTTTTAATGCCCAATAGCGAGAGCCCGAATAAGAAGGAGCGCGAGCGAGCGCAGGAAATGCGTGAGGCGGGCCGCAAGTTGCTTGGGAATAAAAGTTTGAACTGCGTCATCTGCCATAATTTCAATGGAAAGACGTCGCAGAACAACGGCATCGAGTTGCTGACGAGCAATCAGCGACTCCAGCCCAGTTGGTTTTATCATTACCTGTGCAATCCGAACACCTTTCGCCCGCGAACCGTGATGCCGACGTCGTGGCCCGACGGCCAAGCGGCGGACAAATCGGTTCTGAACGGCGACACCCACCGACAAATCGAAGCCATTTGGTATTTCCTGTCCCTGGGCACCTCGGCGCCGAATCCATCCGGCGTCGAGACGATCGAAACGAAGCTGTTTGTGACCGGTGCCACGCGCACCTATCGCGGCCGCAGCAGCGTGGCCGGCTATCGCGGGATTGCAGTCGGTTTTCCGGACAAATTGAGCTACGCCTTCAACGCCGAAACGGGCACTTTATCGGCGATCTGGCGCGGCGACTTCGTGCGAGTCGATCGAGGCGGCCAAGGCTCGGGCGCCTTCCACCCGGCCAGCAAACACGTGGCGCTGCTAGCGCAGGACGTTTCGTTCTACGCTCTGCCGGACGAGCAAACGCCCTGGCCGCTGCGCCCGGTAATGACGAAGACGCAGCCGGTCAATCCCGATCCGCTGTATCCCAAGAATCGCGGCTACCAATTCAAGGGATATTTCATGGATGATGCGTCGGTTCCAACTTTCATGTATCGCAGCGGCGACATCGAAATCGAAGACCGATCGATCGCCCAATCCGGCAGCGAAAAGGGCCGACTGGTACGCGACCTGATGTTCCACGCGCCGAAAGCTCAAACGATTTGGTTTCGCGCGCTCACCGGCAAAATCGAAGCGGAGTCGAAGCAGCGGTTCAAGAATTCCGAACTCCGGCTGAGTACCCCGCCCACGCAGACGTTGGTCCGTCCAACCGCCGAAAAGGGCGTCTCGGAGCTTTTGCTCAAACTTGACATACCCCAAGGTAAATCCAAGCTGTCCTTCACGTATGAATTACTCAAATAGCCATTTCCGCAAATTCCTTTGGCTGCTTGCGGCATGGATGCTCAGCCTGTCAACTGCGAAAGCCGAAGAGGTCGGCAGCCGCTGGGGCACGGAGGAGCGCGAGCGGGAGTACTATCCGATCGTCAACATCCCTATTCCCAAGGATCTGGTAATCGAGGCCGGCGCTTTTTGCGTGCTGCCCGATGGTCGTGTCGCGGTCGGCACGCGCCATGGCGAAATCTACCTCGTGAACGGCGTCGATAAGAAGAGGCCGGACCCGTCGTATCATCTCTACGCCACCGGGCTCGATGAGATTTTCGGACTCGCTTATAAGGACGGCGCCTTTTACGTCACGCAGAGTTGTGAACTCACCCGCGTTAGCGACACGAAAAAGAACGGTAAGGCCGATCGTTTCGAGACCCTTTCGGACGCCTGGGGTTACGCCAATTATCACGAATACGCCTTCGGCTCCAAGTTCGACGAGAAGGGCAATTTATTCGTGGCCCTGGGATTGTCGTACTCTTATGAGTCGCACGCGCTGTACCGCGGCTTTATCATGAAGGTCACGCCGGAGGGGAAGACTTTGGCCCTCGCCAGCGGCCTGCGCAGCCCTGGCGGAATCGGGTTTAACGAACATGGCGCGTTGTTCTATGTCGAAAGCCAGGGGCCGTGGAATTGCTCGTGCAGCTTGCGGGCCGTCCCCCCCGGCAGCTTCCAGGGACACCCCGCCAGCTTCAACTGGTACAAATACGCACCGGAGTTGGGCCCGGTGCCGAACATGCCCAAGTCCGGCTCGCGGATCATCATCGAGAAGGAACGCGTCAAGCAGTTGGTCCCCTATGCAGTGATTTTTCCCTACATTCGCATGGGGCGCTCAATCACGGGATTCGTCGTGGATCGCACGAAGGGCAAGTTCGGCCCGTTCGAGGATCAGATTTTCGTCGGCGATTACACGCTATCGATCGTCATGCGCGCCACCACCGAGAAAGTGAACGGCGTTTGGCAAGGCGCATGCTATCCCTTCCGTGAGGGCCTTTCGACCGGCATTCTGAATTTGACGTTCACGCCGGGGGGCAATTTGCTGTCCGGCGGCACGAATCGCGGCTGGCCCGTCCGCGGCATCAAGCCGTTTGCCCTGGAACGTATCGAATGGAACGGCAAGATGCCATTCGAAATCAAGCGCATCAACATCGAACCCGATGGCTTCAAGATCGCCTTCACCAAGCCAGTCGATGTCACCACCGGCAAGGATCCGAATTGTTATCAGATTACGACGTTCACGCATCCCTACCACGGGGCCTATGGCGGCCCTGAAATCGAGCAAACGACGCCCATCGTCAAGACCGCCAAAATTTCCAAGGACGGGATGTTCGCGACCCTGGTCCTGGATAAATTGATCCGCGGTCACGTTTACGATTTCGATCTCGGCAAATTGCGTGCGCGGGACAAGGATACGTTGGTGCATCGGAAAGCGTACTATACGGTCAATGAAGTTCCCACGGCCAAGTAAGATTTTGCAGATGCCACTCCAATCGGCTAACGGCCAGCCCACGAACTCGGCCAAACCTCCAGTTCCGGAAAGTCCGCTGTGGCCCGCCCACCAGGAACAGGCACCGCCGGCTGGATCCGCCGCCGAATTCGGGCGCGCCGCCGCCCGATCCGGCGCGCCGCCGCCGCCCGATCCGCCACTTTGAAATCCGCGAGCCGGCCCATGAGTTGTACCAGACGAATTGCTGATATCGACTCCGGGCTCCGCTCGCGAGTCATTTCTTCGGGCTGGCCTTCTTTGAACTCTTCACGGGAGCTTTGGCTTTCGCCTTTTTCCTGTCTTTGCCCTGCGCGTTGTTGCCCTTTGCCATGGCAAGTCCTTGTAAAAGAGATTCGCAAGCACCATCGCTTGCTGTTCCTAATGTACGCCGCGCCACCCAAACCCCCACGTAAAGCCTGACATTATTTTCCCGTTCGCCGCGACGGATCGTATAACGAATTGGACCAACGAAGCTGACTTTGGTCCCTTTTTGGAGAGAAACGATGGCCAGGCAGGGCAAACTTCGCATCGAATCGCTGGGAGAACTCAAGAGGGCGCTTAGTAGCGCTTCCGCCGAATCTGAATTCGGCTTGTTGATCCGCGACGAGCGCAAAGTCGAAATGGAAATCGACAAGAAAGTTGTAGCCGAACTGATGAAATTGATGCAAAAGGTCGTTGGCGAACGCGACACTGATGCCGACTATTGAAAGAGGGAGGGACGGACGGAACCGGGGTCCGGCGACGCCTAACGCCGCTGCCGCGCACCGCCCGGCCCAGCAGCTACTGCTGCCGCCGGCCTCGATACCGGCGCTGAATCCGGCCCCGAGCTGCCAGCGTGCCAGACCGGCACCGGTTCCGCCCCAGACCGTCGCTGTCGCCGCAGGGAGGCCCACAGCGCGCCCGCGCTGCCACCGCGCCAGACCGCCGCCGTTCCCGCTCCAGCCGGCGACACTCCGTGCTGCCCCCGTCAGCGGACGGTCGCTGTCGCCGGTCCCAGCGCCGATGTTACCGCGCCCGGCGCTGACCCCGGCCATCCACTCCCCGCAATGTTCCCAGCCGCGCAACGGCGTCTTCGGGCAGCGCAAAGCCCTCAGCATCATTACGCTGAGCCTTCGGCATCTTGGGAGAGGCTCTCTCCTGAGAAATGCCAACGGAAGTCGCGAAGAGTAGGCCGGTCACCACACAGAATCCCAACGTGCTGCGCGACATGATTGTTTACCTCAAGCATGATGGCGAACAGTCGCATCCTGGTGAAGCGTATTGTATCCTCGCGCCTAATCCATTGGCTCTTCCACGGCGATGATTTGGCCCTCCCTCGAGCCCACGAGTTGCCTTGCTTCCGTACCGCTCGCGCTGACGAGAAAATGGCCATTCGCCATCTTGATGCGATGCATGATCCTACGAGTCTTCTCCGGTGAGTCATGGGGGCCTTGAATGTAATAGGGCTTGCCCTCGTGGCCGAACTCGAATGTGTCCGGGCACTGCGACGCATCGATGCCCGCTAAAAGCATGCGGGCGTGACGATAATCGGAGTGCGGCGGCAAGCCGAGCGCCTGGGCATAATCGACCGCGCCGTAAACGAGCTTGGCGAAGTGCTCCGGCGTGACGGCGTCGAGCGCCCCGCCGGTGGTTTGCACCTTGCGCAACACTTCGTCGTATTCCGATTCAGTCATGATTTTCCAAAAGGCGTCCTTGACTCCCAGGCAATAGGTGTCAACGAGAAACACCGCGCATGCCAGTCGGCCGTTCGGATGACGGCGTGCCAAGATGAGTTGGCCCATCCCGCCGTGCCACAGGTCCTCGGGAACCAGCGACGCGACAATCGGCCATTTCTCTGCCGACGCCAGCCGGATGTTCGGATCATCCGAGGTTAGCCGGAAAAGTTGCGATTGCTTTTCGGCGCGTTTGGCCTTTTTCTTGGCGAGCTGTTTTTGACGGCGGGCTTCGTTTTTTGCCATGGAAAACTCCTTTCGCGGCAAGGGAAATGTTATTCTGTTGTGTGCTATTTTATGATTTAATCGGTGAGTTGGCGATCACGAACGTTTTGGCCAAGCGCGAGAGGTGACCTTGCAGCCGCCACCGCGCCTAAACGAGGATATGCCCAATCTCCTCCAAGCACTCGAGCCGTAAGAGTGGCCAGCGTTCAAAACCTTGCCAAGGTTTATATCTTAACCCAGGGCGATTCCGATCCATTCATGTCCAAAATCCAAGAAGGTGCGTTATGCGTCGAACAGCTCTGTGTCTGGTTGCCGTCAACCTGCTTGCCTTGTGCGTGCTGCCGGGCACAGCGGGCGACGACAAGGAGGCGGCGGCAATCATCGAGATGGCGATCAAGGCCCATTTTCCCAAGGGGATGGACCCAAAGAAGGAAGCGGTTCGCACCAAGAGCAAGGGGACGCTCCACGTCATGGGGCTGATGCTCGATTACACCAGTGAGGTGTCCGTGCAGGGGGGCAAATTCAAGGAAGCGCTGGAACTCGATGTCAACGGCAACAAGGTCAACGTCGTCACAGTCTTCGACGGCAAAAACGGCTGGATCAGGGCGGCCGACAAGGACGTGAAGGTCACCGAGGACATTCTCGGTGAACTCAAGGACGCGGCCTATATCACGAGCATCATGCAAGGCGTCTTCACGAAGGACAAGAAAGTGAAATTCTCGCCTTCCGGCGAAGTCAAGGTGAAGGGCAAGGCCGCGAACGGCATGGTTGTCTCACGCGAAGGGAAGAAGGACATTCAGATCTTCTTCGACAAGAGTACCGGGTTGATCGTCAAGATCGAAATGCGCAAGCGCGATCTGATGTCGGGCCAGGAGGTGACGGAAGAGCGCTTCATCACGGAATACCAGGACCTGGCGGGCCGCAAGGTCGCCAAGAAATTCGAAATCCAACGTGATGGCAAGGATTTCCTGGCGGGCGAGGTGACCGACGTGCAGGTTTTCGAGAAGCTAGGCGACGGCGAATTCGCTCGGCCGAAGTAAGGTGGAGCGGTGACGACGTCTTCTTGAGAATTGCATGAGATGGTTCTTCACAGTGAGACTAATCTGAGGTTTGGACTTGGCCAAGCTAAGACCGTGGCACAACGCTGTCAAGCCGCGCGAGGACCTGATGAAGCATCGGCCGCTCGCCGCCTCGGAGTTCGCGGTGCACCTGGAGCACATTCGCGAAGGGCGGGCGCATGCCGACTACACGAAGCCGGACCGTTTTTTTGCGAGGACTTAATTAACGACCGGTCTGCTCCATTTGGCCTGCGAGGCGGCGCGGCGCCTTTAGAACAACACGGAAGACATGCCGGAGAACCAAGAGGTTCTGCCGTCCTCGCCGCCGTGATTTCGCGAGCCCGTCGCTCGGCAGTCGCTGAGATCAAATAGTCGGGGTGAAATCGGTAAAGCTTAGGCTCAGGTCTTGTTTGAAATAGAAACTGTCGTAAGCGTTGACGAATCCATCCTGGTTGATGTCGAACGCCACGTTATAGGTTGCCAGGGCTTGCTTGAACCGGATATTGTCCGCGGCGTTGACCACCTCGTCTCCGTTGATGTCACCGTACAATCGGTAGCAAGATTGCGTGGCGCCGCCGATGCCGCTGGAGGTGAGGCTCAATGCCTGGCTATCAGATTGTGCGGTGATGGAGCCTGGATCAGTGACCGTAATGGTGTACGCTCCATTGGCGATGGAGCTTCCGGTGACGCCGTTGCCGCTGAAGGTGACGGCCCACTCGGAATTGACCGACCCGGCCAGCGGCACCCAACTGAGCGTCGGCACCGTCCCGGTCCAACCCGACGCAACTGCGATGGTGAACACATTCGGATCAGTGGGACTGATGTTGACCGGCTCGCTGAACGTGTAGACGATGTCTTCCACCATCGACCGCTGCACGCCTGGCGTTGGCTGGCCCGCCGCGAAATACAGTGCCGGGAGGTCTTGGTTGATTACGACCGAGGTGATGCTCGGCGGCAGAGCCGTTACCCGAATGGTGAGCGTGCCGATGCTGCCCTGGAAGCCGGCGCCGCCGCTGTAAATGGCCGTGATCGTATCGGAACCGGCTGGAAGCGTCGTGGTCGGGCCGGAGGTTGCCGATCCGCTGGTCACGCTGACCGCGCTGCCGATCTGGAATTGGTCAGCCGCACCGTAATCGTAGTAGAAGGACACAGCGCCGACGCTGGGACTGCCGCTAACGGTCGCCGTGAAGGTGACCGAAGTCCCTTGCGTGATCGGCCCGACCGGGTTGGACGAGAGCGAAGTGGTCGTGGCGGCGTTGTACGTGAACTGGTCCACACTCGACGTGGCCGACGTGCCTTGGGACGTCACCACGGTGACATCAACCACGCCGGCGCCGGCTGGGTCGGTGGCCGTGATCTGTGAGTCCGAGTCTACGGTGAAGGTCGTGGCGTTGCTGGCGCCGAATTTCACGGCGGTAGTGCCTGTAAAATTGGTGCCGATGATGATGACGGACATGCCGCCGGTGGTGCCGCCGCTGCTGGGGTTGATCGACACCACGGTGGGTAGCAACGCCGAGCCCGTGCTTTGATAGGCGCCGATGTCCACGAACGGAGGATTGCTCGACGGAACCACAAAACCACGCTGATCGGAAACGAGGTAAACAGAGGCTCCTGAAGAATGCGTGGCGGCTGTGGTGCCATTGACGCCGCGAACCACGGTGAGCGAGGAACTGTTACGCGCCGATGACGGCCATTTGCTCGCCGTCGATCTGAATCGTGAAATAGCAACCCGAGGGGAGCGTCGGAAGCGCGGAAGCGGCGAAGAGGTAAGGGTTGGCGACGGTAATGGTCGCAATCGTGGTGTTGGCGACGGTGGCACTAATCGTCGTCACGGCGCCGCCGGCGCCGATCTCCTGACTCCCGGCAACCGGCGCCATGGTTTGCGTCGGCCCACCGTTGTTGGCGAGCGAATTCAAGATCGGCGGATTCGCGGCAACATTGAGGATGTTGCCAACGCCGCCCGTGATATTCGAGCCGGTCGCGTTTCCTACAAGCGTGTAATTGACGGTCGGCGTGCCATAAGCACTATTGCTGTCACTGATGTCGGGATTGGTGGATGCCGTGTTGTTCCAGACAATATCATCTGTCAGCGTCATCGTGAAATAATAATCGGTATCGATGCCGCCTCCATAACCGTTCTGTGCGGAGTTGCCAGTAATTGTGCAGGCGGTTAGGTTGACGGTCCCATGATTGGAGCCATTGCTGTCGGAAGCAATGGCGCCGCCGGTGCCTCCGTACTGGCCGTTGCTCGCAGCGATGTTTCCGGTAAAGGTCGAATCGATCACCGTCAGCACGCCACCGGCATATTCGTAGATGGCGCCGCCGGTGCCGCCGTTGATGCCATTGCTGTAGTTTTGCGTGAACAAGCAAGAAAGCACGGTGACGCCGCCGCCCCTGATGAGGAGTCCTGCCCCCGCGCCGTAGCCGGTAGTGGGAGTTAGGTTCCCGGTGATGACGCTGTTTTCAATGAGGGCATTGCCGCCGCTGACCTTGACGCCGCCGCCGGCATAGGCGGAGTTATTGCTGATGGTGCAATGGTCGATGGTGACGTTGCCCGCCGAAATGGCCAAGCCGCCACCGTCGTTAATTCCGCCATTGCCGTTTGCGATGGTCAGATTCTGAATTGTGGCCACGACCCCAGGGGTGCCGATGACGAAATCCTGAATCACGAAATTTCCCTGGCGGTCGCCGCTGATCGTGACCGCGAGATTGTTCGGCCCTTGGATCGTTACCGGCTGGCTCGTGTTGGAAAGCGTCAGGCTGCTTGCGAGCGTGATCGTCTGGGGCGTGGCGAACACCGTCGGGTCGAAGGTGACCAGCGAGGGCGTTAGCATCGTGGCATTGGCGTCTTGGACGGCAGCGGAAAGACTACCCGGACCAGTGCTTTGCGTGTTGGTCACAATCCAGTTGGCCGTGCCGCTGCTGTACGTGAATTGATCCGCTGCTGAAACAGCCGACGTACCGCCGGCGTTGGTGACCGTGACATCGACAACATTGATCCCGCCCGGCGACGTGGCCGTGATCGATGTCGGCGAGTTGACCGTGAACGACACGGCATTGTTGGGCCCGAACTTCACGCCCGTGACCCCTACGAAATTGACGCCCGTAATGGTCACGATCGTGCCGCCGGCGACGTTTCCCGAGTTGGGGCTGACACCTGTCACGCCCGGCGCATAAGAGAATTGATCAGAGCCGGACACTGCGGAGGTCCCGACTGCATTGGTCACGGTGACATCCACGATGCCGGTGCCCGCTGGAACGGTGGCCGTGATCGATGTGTCGGAATTGATCGAAAAGCTGCTCGCAGGCACGGCTCCGAAGTTGACGGCGGTAGCGCTTGTGAAATTCGTGCCGGCAATCGTGACCGTGTCACCGGCCGATCCGAGGCTGGGGCTGATTCCGGTCACGATCGGATACGTGCCTGAGCTGACCGTGAACGAGTTCGAGGAGGCGCCGCCGGCGGCGATGAGTTGATAGGTTCCCGGAAGCGGCACCGACAGATTGTTGAACGTCGCCTGCCCGTATGCGTTCGTCAGCGCCGTGATCGTACCGTTGAGATTCGCCGAGGAAATTCCCATGGTCAAAGCCAGGCCGGGACCGGCGGTGGGAATGCCGGCCGATGATTGAACCGCCCCCATATCCAGCGATGTAGGCAACGCTGGGCTCGCAATGACGTCCCCGCGCTGATCAGAGACGAGGTAGACCGGTGCGTTGGCGGCATGCGCGGCGGCGGTCGTGCCGTTCATGCCGCGCTCGACATTGAGCGTGGCCGTGCCGTTGGAGGCGTTGATGGTCAAGCCGACAACCTCCATGATTTCGTTGTCGATTTTGATGTACTCCTCGAAATCAATGGGTCGGGTAATCTGCACTGTCACGGGACTCATCGGCGCGCCCGCAGTCGTGTTGGCGGGTTGATTCACAAAGGACACCTGAGGCGTCATGGAGGCGCCGGCAAAAACATAACCATTAGCGACGCTGACAGTAGCAGCCGTCGCATTGGAGACGGCGGCATTCGCGGTGGTGACGTTGCCGCCGGCATTGACCTCCGGACTGTTTTGCGTGGGCATCATGGATTGCGTCGGCCCGCCGTTATTGGCGAGGCTGCCGAGAATCGCCGGTGTGGTGGCGACATTGAACAGGTTACCTGGGCCGACGGTGGTGATACTGCCGCCGCTAAAGGAGTTGACACCGCCGCCATTGGCCTCGCCAATGAGACAGTAGCTCACGCTCATTTGAGCACCATTGTAGCCTGTTGAAATGTCGCGCGGACTGCCGCCAGTGTTGTTCCAGACGATGTCGTTGAGCAAATTCACCTTCGAGGAAGGGTATTCGTTCCAGATGCCGCCGCCGGAGCCGTTACCTTGGGCCGTGTTCCCCGACAAGGTGCAGCCGATAAGATTGATCTCGCCGTTGTTGCAAGCTACGGCGCCGCCGTTTCCACCATACCCCTGATAGCTGGCCGCAACATTTGCGGTGAAGGTGGAATTGACGACTACCGCAGGGACGGTGTTCTGGTACGCGAAGATGCCCCCGCCGGTGCCACCGTTGATGCCGTTGCTGTTGTCTTGGGTGAACAGGCAAGAAAGCACGGTGACGCTGCTGCTGCCGATGATGAGAAGTCCCGCTCCAGAACCGTAACCCGTGGTGGGAGTTGTATTGCCGCTGACAGTGCTGTTTTCCAGAAGCAGCGAGCCGCCGCTGACGGACATGCCGCCGCCACTGTAAGCCGAGTTATTACTGATGGTGCAGTGGTCGATGATCACCGGGCCGCCGCCGATGCTGAAACCGCCGCCGTTGTTGCTGCCGCCGTATCCGTTGGATATCGTCAGGTACTGAATCGTTGCCACCACGCCAGCAGAATTGATGAGAAAATCCTGATACTGATTATTGCCGCTGATGGTGACCGCAACCCCGGTCGGCCCCTCAATGGTGACGGGTTCGGTGGCATTGCTAAGCGTGAGGCTGGCCCCCAGCGTGATGGTCTGCGGGGTCGAAAAAACAGACGAACTGAAATTGATGATCGCCGGTGACGTGTCGGTGTTCGCGTTCTGCACCGCAGCGGCGAGGCTGCCCTGCCCCGATGCGTTCGTGTTGGTCACCGTCCAGGTCGTCGGCACGACGCGGTCTTCAAGTGTGTCCATATGGAGCCGATGGACACCTCTTGGCTTCCGTAGCATCCGCCGCGGTCGGGACAACCACGTTTGCACCAAGCTTCGAATCCAGCCACTTGTTCCAAGCGACTTCATGTTGCAACTCCCGGGATGTTGGGGCTAAAGATGTCGGAAAAAATATATGCTAGCCTTCCAACAAGCGCAAAGCAAGCCAAATTCAGCTAATCCAGCTAATCCACGGAAATCTACAACGGTACAACGTCACGCCACATTTGAATAGTCCCCTCTTACCGTAGGCAAATAGAATTGCTCACTTCTCGGCGAGTGCGACCGCGCGTTGAAGTCGGCAGATTGCCTTTGGTGTGGCCGCATCCATGCCAGAAGACCTTGTTGCAGGTTGGTCAGGACGAGCTTGTCGTCAGGTCCGAAGTTGGATGCCCTGGTGGGAATGCTATGGGCCGGTGTGCGTCAGACGCGGCTCCTTCGAGCCAGAATTCGACCATGCGACAATGAGGAACAGAGCCTGCTCTGGGGGCAGGGCCGAGACTGCTTCCGCGAACGACATGGCTCTGGCTCCGCGCATTCGCGTGTACCCCACTCATAAGTTACGTGCATCCGTCCGATGAAGACAGGTTGCCCGGCGCTGATGCCGCCGCGCCTGTCGGAAAGCTTGTTTCAGGTAGCCCCGCTTCATAACCGTAATAGCATGGCGTTCCTGGCGAAACTGGCTCAGCGGGACAAGCAGCCGGAGATCATGGATCAACCCGGGTTGGACACCCGAAGGCACCAAACAGCGCTGCGTGGCCTGGCACGTATCAACCGGATCAGCTTCAGTGACCACATCCTGTGGCGGTCGATCGAACGGTTGGCACGTCAAGACCCAAAAGCAAAGCTGCGCGTTCTCGATGTCGGCACCGGCGGCGGTGACGTGCCAGTGCGGCTCTGCCGACGTGCACGCCGCGCCGGTTTGGCGATCGAGTTCGCGGGTGCGGACATCAGCAGCACCGCCATCGATTGTGCGCGTGCGTGCGCCCTTCGCGAAGGGACCGACGTGGAGTTCTTCCAACTGGACGCTCTCCAGCAAGCGCTTCCCACAGGGTACGACATCCTCACCAGTTCGCTTTTTCTGCACCATCTGGAGACGCCGCAAGCGATCGAGCTGTTGCAACGCCTCGGGCAGGCGGCCGGGACTATGGTGCTGATCAACGATCTGGTCCGCTCGCGTTTGGGTTATCTGCTCGCCTGGACTGGAACGCGCGTTTTGTCACGCTCTCCCGTCGTCCATGTGGATGGACCTTTATCTGTCCGTGCCGCGTTTACCATCGTTGAGGTGAGGCAACTAGCGGAACAGGCCGGGTTGCGGGGCGCCACGGTCAGTTGGCGCTGGCCTTTCCGCTTCCTGTTGGAGTGGAGGCGCGTGCGGTAAACGCGCCTTGCGATGCCATCGTCATCAACGGCCATTCGCTTCCGATCCTTTTCCGATTGAGACAACCATGATGATTGCTGCGACTGTGAATCTGGTGGAAGCCGGTGCACAGTCCTGGGACGTGATCGTGGTTGGCGCAGGACCGGCCGGCTCTCTGACAGCGCGTGAGTTGGCTCGGCACGGAGCCGAGGTACTCCTCGTGGACAAGGCCCATTTTCCCCGTGCTAAAGTGTGCGGTGGCTGTCTCAATCAACAGGCTCTCGCTACGCTCTCTGCCGTCGGCCTTGGCGGACTGGTTGAGCGCTGCGGCGCCGTGCCGCTTTCCAGCCTGGAGTTGGCGGTTTCGGGTTCACGTGCGCGGGTATCCCTTTCGGGGAAGGCCCTTTCTCGTGAGGTTTTCGACGCCGCCCTTGTACAGGTCGCGATCGATGCGGGAGTTCGTTTTCTTCCGGAAACGCATGCCAATCTGGCGTCCGTTCGCGGCCCGACGCGCACCCTGCTATTCAAATCCAAGGGGCAAGAATCCCTAGCACGCAGCCGCGTTGTTGTTGGCGCTGATGGATTGGGCGGGAGACTGCTCGCGGGGCAGGCTGACGTTCGGGCGATCGTGAGTGCGGGTTCGCGGTTGGGAGCGGGAGTTGTCGCCGAGGAAAATTCGGCAGCTTTTGCTGCTGGAACCGTCTACATGGCGTGCGGCCAAGGGGGGTATGTTGGGCTGGTCCGCATCGAAGATGGCCGGCTCAATATCGCTGCCGCCCTCGATGCCGTCTTTGTGAAGCAGGTCCGCGGACTCGGGCACGCCGCCGCGGCCATCCTGCGTGAAGCGGGCTTTTCTTCGGTCGATCGGCTGGCGTCTCTTGGGTGGCATGGAACTCCGTTGCTCACGCAGCACGCATCGCGCCCCGCCACAGAGCAGGTATTTCTGCTCGGCGATGCCGCAAGCTACGTTGAGCCGTTCTCGGGCGAAGGAATGGCCTGGGCCATGAAGTCCGCCGTCGCTGTGGTTCCGTTTGCCTTGCGTGCTTGTCAGAACTGGCATCCTTCGCTAGTTCGACAATGGTCGATGCACTACCGGCAGACGATTCTCAAACGCCAAAGGGTTTGCCGAGCGGCGGCCAAGATCCTGAGGCAACCGCAGCTAGCTCACCTGATCGTCGGCGTGCTAACGCATTTACCGGTCCTCGCAGCTCCAATCGTTCGCTACGTCAATCACGCGCCCTGAGTGCTCCTGAAGAGAGGCATCGCATGAGTCTCACCATTCTTGGAATTGGCACCGCGCTGCCGGTCGCCGTCTGCAATCAGGACGAGGCGTTATTCGTGGCGCAGGCCGTTTGTTCCGGCACCGAGGAGCAAGTCACCTGGCTGCCAAATATGTACCAGCACACTGGCATCGACCAGCGCCACCTGTGCCTGGGTAGAGCCCTTGTTGACGATCTGATCCACGGCACGCGGGACTCGCAATCGGTCTTCTTACCCAAGTTTAGCGCTGACGACGCCGGCCCCACAACGCACGAGCGCATGAAGATTTACCGCGAGAAAGCTCCACGCCTGGCTGTGGAAGCCGCAGCCGAGGCGCTCGATTGCGCGGGCGTGCCAACCGAGCAGATCACGCACCTAGTCAGCGTGTCATGCTCCGGGTTCGGAGCGCCCGGATGGGACATCGAGCTGGTGAAACACATGGACTTGTCCCCCCGAATCCAGCGAACGCACGTCGGCTTCATGGGCTGCCACGGTGCGCTCAATGGCCTGCGAGTAGCACGGGCCTTCGTGGATGCCGATCCCAGCGCAAAGGTGTTGCTGTGCGCGACGGAATTGTGCACCCTCCATTACCACTATCAGTGGGACCCGCAGAAGTTCATCGCCAACGCCATTTTTGCAGATGGCTCGGCAGCGGCGGTTTGCGTGCCGGGTGTATCGGCCATGCGCCCGTGGCGGCTCACCGCTTCGGCTTCGTACCTGGTTCCGCACACCGAGAACGCCATGACCTGGAACGTCGGCGATCACGGTTTCGTCATGACACTGGCCAAGAAGGTGCCCGACATCATCTGCAAGAATCTCCGCGCCTTCGTGGAACCCTGGCTCGCGGAGCATGGCCTGGCCATCGCAGACGTCGCTTCCTGGGCGATACATCCCGGCGGCCCGAGGATCCTGGAAGCCGCCGGCGAAGCTCTCGGACTGTCGGCCGATTTGCTGCGGCCAGCCCGTGAAGTATTCGCCGCTCACGGCAACATGAGTTCGCCGACGGTCCTGTTCATCCTCGATCATTTGCAGAAGCAAGGCGGCAAGCCGCCTTGTGTGGCGATTGGATTCGGACCAGGCTTGAATGTAGAAGCTGCCCTTTTTCACTAAACCCATGGCAGGGGGTGGCGCTGTCAGCTGCGGCAGTTCGCCAAAAACGCTGAAACAGACGCGATGGCGGCTCGCTGGGCTCCGTCATGGTGCAATTCCCTTAGGCGGTTGGTTCACCGTGACACGAGGCTGTCCGGGTCAACGGACAGCCATTTTTTCACTGTCGGGTGTGGTTCTAGGTGTGGTCTCGATATCCGGGCCACACCGATTGTCAAGAAGATATGGAAAAAACAGAAACATGAAGCGATGGTCGCCAAAGAAATGGGCGGAGGCTCACCATAACAAGACGCCTTCTCTGAGTGGGACGGGGCGTTTTTCGACAGGTGCTGCGCCTTTCAATTGACGAGGATTATTGGAATTCCCACCAAAATCATGCCGGACTTGAGACAAAACGCGGCCAGAATACGCTTTATAGAGTATCCCACGCTCATGGAGCATTTTCATGGCCGAGCCATCGAACCGCCCGAAAGACATTTTCCTGAAAGCTCTCGATCTATCGTCGCCGCGCGAGCGGGAGGTTTTCCTCACCGAGGCATGCGGCTCCGACGAATCCTTGCGCCGCGAAGTCGAAGCGATGCTGCAGGCACATGCCGCCGCCGACAGCTTCCTGGAAAAGCCGGCCGCTGCCCTGGATCTCACCGTTGATGCCGTTCCAGGCCGCCCGGAAGTGCGCGTTGCTGCCGAGTCCCCAGGCACACGCATCGGCCCCTACAAGTTGCTTCAGCAACTCGGCGAAGGCGGCATGGGCGTCGTCTTCTTGGCCGAACAGCAAGAGCCGGTCCGCCGCATGGTCGCGCTCAAGATCATCAAGCAAGGCATGGACTCCGCGCAAATCGTCGCCCGCTTTGAGTCCGAACGCCAAGCGCTCGCCGTCATGGATCATCCGAATATTGCCAGGGTTCTTGACGCGGGGACGACCGACACCGGCCGTCCTTACTTCGTCATGGAGCTCATCAAGGGCATTCCCATCACCAAGTTTTGCGATCAGGAACATCTGACGCCGCGTCAACGGCTCGAACTGTTCATCCCCGTTTGCCAGGCCGTGCAGCACGCGCATCAAAAGGGCGTCATCCATCGCGATCTGAAGCCGTCCAACGTGATGATCGCGCTCTACGACGGCAAGCCGGTGCCCAAGGTGATCGATTTCGGCGTCGCCAAGGCCACCAGCCAAAAGCTGACCGATCGGACGATGTTCACCGAAGTCGGCAGCATGGTCGGCACGCTGGAATACATGGCCCCCGAACAGGCCGAGTTGAACAACCTCGACATCGACACGCGGGCCGACATCTATGCCCTGGGCGTCCTGCTGTACGAGCTGTTGACGGGTTCGCCGCCGTTCTCCGCGAAGGACCTGCGCAGCAAGGCGTTCACCGAGATGCTGCGGATCATCCGCGAGGTCGAGCCGCCGCGGCCCAGCACGAAGCTGTCGAGTTCGCAGGAGCTTCCCGCCATCGCCGCGAGCCGCAAGCTGGAGCCGAGCAAGCTGACGAGCCAGGTGCAGGGCGATCTCGACTGGATCGTGATGAAGTGCCTGGAGAAGGACCGCGGCCGGCGTTACGAGACGGCCAACGCGGTGGTGCAGGACATCCAGCGTTACCTGACCGATGAGCCGGTGTTGGCCGGGCCGCCGAGCGCGGGCTATCGGCTGCGGCAAGTTCGTGAAGCGCAATCGGGGCACGGTGACGGCGGCGAGCGTCGTGCTGCTGACGGTGTTGCTCGGCATCATCGGCACGACGTGGGGTTGGGTCGATGCGGTGCAGGCGCGGAAGGACGAAGCCGAACAGCGTGGCGTCGCTTTCAAAGCGGCCGAGGACAGGGCGAAAGCAGAAGGCATCGCTCGAGTTGCTGCCCAAAAGGAGGCGAAGGCCAATGAGCAGGCCCGTCTCAGTGAAGCCGCTCGCGCCGAGGAGTCCGTACGTAAGGCTCAGCTCGTGGAGGCGCGTCTCGCCCTGGAGCGGGCTATGAACCATTGCGAGCGAGACTCCGTCGCCGAGGGGCTTCTCTGGCTGGCGCGAGGTCTAGATTTCGTTCCGGAGGACGAGAGTGAATTGCGGTTCTCATTCCGGCGGCTGCTTTCTGGGTGGAGCAACAATCTTCACCGCCTAAAACAGCACCTGCCGATCGCGTGTAACAATGTGGCTGACCTCAGTGCGAACGCAAAAATGCTAGCGGCCAGGCGCGACGACGACCCGGAGGTCTTCCTTTGGGACGCTCGAACAGGGAAGCTCCAGGGCAAAGTTAACGCCCCGGAAGAAATGGTGCTCTTCAGCCCGGACGCCAAAGTCCTCCTTGCTGCAGGGGATGAAATCATGCGATTCTGGAACGTCGCGACCCAGGAGTCCATTGGTGCAGTGATACGCGCCGACAGGGCATTTTCCTCGATCCAGTTCTCTCGTGACGGCAAGCGATTACTCAGAGTGGATTCGCCAAATCCGGACGGATCCGCCGTTCGCGTTTGGGAAGTGCCCACGGGCAAAGCGGTCGGCAAGCCTCTCCCGTTGCCGTTGAGTGTTGCCATTGAGGCCGCGTTTAGTCCGGACGGCTCAACGGTATCGCTGCTGATCGCCGGCGGCACCCAGGTCAAACGAACCTACGAGGTTCGAATCTGGGAACCGGCAACCGGCAAGACCCGCACCTCGCCAATCAAGCTAACCTACATGGTCACGAGCGCGGCATTCAGTTCCGATGGCAAGCAGTTCGCGACCACGGGCATCTTGCAACATAAGAATGGGTCAGCGGATTACTACTTCCAGGTGTTCGATACCGCGACAGGAAATCCACTTTCCTCCCAAATGGCTGTATTGGACCCAATGGACCTCGTCGCTTTCGGCCCTGACGGTAGAACGCTCTTGCTACGTGACACCGTCGGATTCAACCTGTTCCGGTTTTCCCCTTCGCCCGGAGTTGAAAATCGCGACAAGGCAATCCAGAGAATAGGGACGCGGGTCCCAGTCGAGGACCCCGAGCAGAAGGGTTTCACTTTCGTTTTCAATCCGAATGGAAAATCCGTTCTCCTTCGTACCTCACCTGATAAAGCAAGCTTGTGGGACACGGCCACCGGCGCGACGATTGGCAGCCCGCTTGACCGCGTTGAACGCGCGACCTTCGAGGACGACGAAGCAACCCTGGTGACGACCGACTCCCAGAACGTTCGCCGCTGGCAAGTCGCCCAGCCCTTGACCGGCCGCTCTGTCGTTGGCGTTTTTGACCCTTCCTTGCCCGCTGCGTTCAGCCCCGATAGTACGAACTTTGCCGACGGGATTCACATCAAGGACCGGCTGGAGCTGAGGTTCTGGGATCCGGTTACGGCCAAATCGGTCGGCGAGGCGATCCTGATGGGAACGGATAAAAGTGGAGCGATGCACCGGCTGCGTCACGTAGCCTACAGTCCCAACGGCAAGGTGCTCGTAACAATCGACGGCTACATGACCTATCGGATGCGGTTGTGGGACTCGGCTTCTCACAAGCTGATCGGCATCCTCGCCGACCCGGTCGACATCCATGACGATGTGGCGTGGGCCAACCGGCTGACTTTCTCCCCTGACAGTCGGCGCCTACTCCTCGTCGGCGGGGATACTGCCCAACAATGGGACACGGCCACCGGAAAGTTGATGGGCAAGCCGCTGATGACTGACGGTTCCATTAGCGTGGCTGCCTACAGCCCCGATGGCGCAGCATAGCCACCGGCGGCTTGGACAGACTCGTGCGATTCTGGGATGCGGCTACCGGCCAGCGGATTGGCGGTACGCTACCCCACGCCTTTAAAGTGGATTCCGTCGTCTTCAGCCCCGATGGCAACAAACTTCTAACCGGCACGATTGACGGCGCGCGCCTGTGGGACGCGGCCACGGGCAAACCGCTCGGTCGAACGATCGGACCCGTCGCGCCGGTTAACCCCAATCTTCTCAAATTGACGATCGCTCCGGTCCCGCGCCTTGAAGCCCTTTGCTATAGCTTCAGCCCGGATAGCAAGTTCGCGCTTGTCGGCGCCCGGTTGTGGGACACCGCAACCGGCCATCCTCGATCGCAGTATCTCCCTGGCGCGCTCGATGGTTACTCCCAGGTCAGCCCTGACGGCAAGACGATTGTCAGCGAAACTTACGGCGGATGTCAGTTGTACGACGCCACCACCGCTCAGCCGACTGGCAAGCCTCTATCCGGCAATCGGCCTATTTTCAGCCCCGACAGCCGCACGCTCCTGCTCCGAAATGGATTTTCTTCCGACCAGCCTTGGGCTCCCCGCAGGACGCTACTATTCGACGTGCCGCAACCGCTGCCCGGCGACCCGGCCCGGCTGCAGCTGTGGGTGGAGGTCATCACCGGGCGGGAACTGGACGCCGGCGGCGAAGTCGCCAAGCTCGACGCCGCCGCCTGGCAGCAGCGCCGCGACCGTTTGGAGAAACTCGGCGGCCCGCCGTTGCCTTGAGGAAACCATGTCCGAGTTCACCCAACTCCTGAACGCCATCGAAGCCGGCAACCCGCAGGCCGCCGCTCAACTCTTGCCGTTGGTCTACGATGAATTACGGCAATTGGCGGCGAAGAAGCTAGCCCAGGAAAAGCCCGGCCAAACGCTCGATGCGACCGCGCTGGTCCACGAAGCGTATGTACGGCTGGTTGCGAGCCCCCTGGGTGAGCAAGGAAAGGAACCTCGCTATTCGGATCGGACCCACTTCTATGCCGCGGCGGCCGAGGCGATGCGCCGCATTCTGATCGACAACGCCCGCAAGAAGAAAAGCGAGAAACGCGGCGGCCAGCTTGAGCGCGTCGCTTGGCACGACAACATCGTGGCGCCGATGAAACCAACGGACGATCTGCTGGCCATCGATGAAGCGCTGACGTTGTTGGCAGCGGAAGACGCCGAAGCCGCCAAGCTTGTGAAGCTGCGTTTCTACGCGGGCCTGTCGGTCGATGAAGCTGCCGACGCGATGGGCTTGGCCCGCGCCACGGCGTACCGGACCTGGAATTACGCGAAAGCCTGGCTACGCGCGAAG
The DNA here is from genome assembly GCA_963767835.1 of uncultured Planctomycetota bacterium. Lineage (GTDB taxonomy): Bacteria > Planctomycetota > Planctomycetia > Gemmatales > Gemmataceae > SIAQ01. The sequence continues at coordinate 69,941 of CAVYFY010000020.1, read as the reverse complement.
GTTGAGGCGTAGCGGTCGGAATCGAACGAGGATTGAGTCAATGCTAAGGCGCCGCCGAACCTGGTTTCTGCTCATCGCCCTGATCGGCGTCGCGCTCGCCGTCTATTTCGAGCCGAGCCATTGCGTGCGCGGCTGGCTGCGAGGCGAGGCGTTTTACGATGGGCGGCCGACGTCGTATTGGGCCGCTGAGATTGAGCAATGGGATTATTCGGCCTCAGGAGAGTCTAACGCGATGACCGAAACCTGGTCGCGTCGGCCGCCCTGGCCTCGTTGGTTGGAGCGCTTTCTGCCGAAGGCTGAGTGGCCGCGGCTGCTCGACGGGGACGCCGACGCATTGCAGGTCCTGCAAGAGTTGTGCGACTATCCATCGGCTCATGTTCGATATTCGGCGAGAATGGGCATCGGGCGAATGGACAACTGCGAGCGAGGCCCATCTCGGTACTGGGGCTTCCCGGATCAATAGGGACTTCTCCTATAATAAAGCATGGCCATCGACTCAGCTCCCAAGGAGCGCGGCACTGCCTCCATTTCGATCTCGTCAGCCCCTTTCAGCCCGCCGGTGTTGCCGATGAACCATTGACAGAGTTTCCACCGTTGGCACAATAAGCGTATGGCCACGACAAAAGCTAAAGCTGATCCGGAACTGGCGATTTAGGAACGCGTGTTTGTTCCGGACGCGCGACGGGTCACGCCAGATCAGGCGCGCTACCTGCTTGAGGTCCGTTTCCCTCAAAGGGATATTGACCGCATCAACGATCTATCCGCCAAGGCCGGCGCGGGAACTCTGGCGCCGGAAGAGAAAGTTGAACTTGAGAGGTACGTTCATGTCGGCCACCTGCTTTCCATCTTGAAAGCGAAGCTCCGCGGAAGGCTGAAAAATGATTACCATGCAAGTCACTGTTGAAGTCAAAGATGACCGTCAAGTCACGGTCATGTTGCCACCCGAAGTGCCGATCGGCAACGTCGAACTGGTCATTTCGGTGGCATCGGCGCCGACCGCGCCGAAAAATCCTGCGCACCAGCTTGGCCGAATGGGCGGATGCCAACGGGGAGCACTGGCGTGACAAGATCAACTCTGATGGACGTGGAAGGCTTCACAGGCCGGAGGTATTGATCGTGGCCCAGCGCGTCGTTTTCCTCGACACGAGCTTTGTCATCGCTCTGGAAAACAAGGATGATTCTTGCCATGGGCGGGCCAGGGGGCTGGACGACGAGCTTTTGCGGCAAGACGCGACCTTGCTCTTCCATTGGGGCATTTTGATCGAGATCGCCGACGGTTTCGCTCGCCTGGCACGACGTGCGAAGGGCCTGCAACTGCTCGCGAAACTCATCGGCGAGTCCGGATATGAGATTTCACCTATCACCGATGCGCTGCTTCAAGAGGGCCTGGATCTGTATCGTGCACGGACCGACAAGGAATGGGGCCTGACCGACTGCATCTCCTTTGCTTTGATGAAGCAGCGCGGCGTCGCGGAAGCGTTGAGCGCGGACATTCATTTTCGCCAGGCCGGCTTCAGAGCATTCCTATTGGAGCCCGGCGAGGATTGAACCGATGTGGAAGCGCCGCCGAACCTGGATTCTGCTCGTCGCCGTGACGGCCGTCGCGCTCGCCGTCTACTTCGAGCCAACCCATTGCGTGCGCGGCTGGTTGCGAGGCGAAGCGTTTTATGATGGGCGGCCGACGTCTTTTTGGGCGGCCGAGGTTCAGCAGTGGGAGGTTACTGGCGGAGGAGGTAACGCAACGTGCTGGGATGAATACTATTCGCGCCGTCCTCGCTGGCCCCGGTGGACCGAACAATTCTTTGCCAAGGCGGAATGGCCGAAATTGTTTAATGGCGACCCAGACGGGCTGCCCGTATTGCGCGAACTGCGAAATCACCGATCGCCTGAAGTCCAAGACTGGGCGCGGGTCGGAATAGAACGTGCGGAAAGCCAGGACAAATGGGACAAGGGACCCTACAAGCACGGCAGTAACCTTCCAGACACATGAGTGCGCCGGCGGCGTGACCGTATAATGTAAGCGCAGCCAACGATCGGCCATCCAAGGAACTGCGCATGCCCGTCCATTTCGATCTTGTCAGCCCCTTCCAACCCGCCGGCGATCAACCCGCCGCCATCGAAAAAATCACGTCCGGCTTCCTCGCCGGCCAAAATCGCCAGACGCTGCTCGGCGTCACCGGGTCCGGCAAGACGTTCACCGCCGCCCATGTCATCGCCAAGCTCGGCAAACCCGCGCTCATCCTGTCGCACAACAAGACGCTCGCCGCCCAGCTCTACAAGGAGTTCAAGAGCTTCTTTCCCGCACAATGCCGTCCACTACTTCATCAGCTATTACGACTACTATCAGCCCGAAGCGTACATTCCGCAGCGCGACATCTACATCGAAAAAGATTCCGCCATCAACGAGAACATCGACCGCCTGCGATTGGCTGCGACCAGCGCCCTCGTGAGCCGTGAGGATGTGATCGTCGTCGCCAGCGTATCGTGCATCTACGGCTTCGGCGCGCCGGCCGACTACAAGCGGATGATGATCTATCTCAAGAAAGGCGACACGATCGAGCGCGACAAGCTGCTCTATCGGCTCGTCGATGTGCAATACCAGCGCAACGACACCGCCTTCGAGCGGGGCCGATTTCGCGTGCGCGGCGATGTCATCGAGCTTTGGCCCGCCTATGAGGAATTCGCCCTGCGCATCGAGCTGTTCGGCGACGAGATCGACGCGCTGGCGATCATCAATCCGACCACCGGCGCGACGGCAAAGGTGTGCGATGAATTGTACATCTTTCCAGCCAAGCATTTCGTCACGCCGGAGGAGCGCATCCGTACCGCCGTCGTCGGCATCGAGGAGGAATTGAACCAACGGCTCATGCAGTTTCGCGAGCAGGGCAAGCTGCTCGAAGCTCAGCGCTTGCAGGCCCGCACGCGCTTCGACATGGAGATGCTGCTCGAAGTCGGGCATTGTCCGGGCATCGAGAATTATTCGCGCTGGTTCACCGGCAAGGCGCCGGGGGAGCCGCCGTACACGCTGATCGATTTTTTTCCGAAGGAGTTCCTCTTGGTGGTCGATGAATCGCACGCCACGGTGCCGCAGGTGCGGGCGATGTTTGCGGGCGATTATAGCCGCAAGACGACGCTGGTCGAGCACGGGTTCCGCTTGCCGAGCGCGCTCGACAATCGACCGCTCCGGTTCGACGAGTGGGAGAAGCACATTCATCAGGTGCTGTTCATGTCGGCGACGCCGGCGGATTATGAATTGGAGGTGTCGGGCGGCGAATTCGTCGAGCAGGTGATTCGGCCAACCGGGTTGGTCGATCCGGTGCTGCACGTCAAGCCGGCGCGTGGGCAGGTGCCCGATCTTTTGGAAGAGATCAAGAAACGGACCGAGCGGAAGGAACGCACGCTGGTGACGGTGCTGACGAAGCGATTGGCTGAGGATTTGACGGGTTATTTCCGCGACTCGGGGCTCAAGTGCAAATGGCTGCATTCGGAACTGGACGCCATCGAACGCATGCAGATTCTGCGCGAGTTGCGCGAGGGAGCGTTCGATGTGCTGGTCGGCGTCAATCTGCTACGCGAAGGCCTCGATTTGCCTGAGGTGTCGCTGGTGGCGATTCTGGACGCGGACAAGGAGGGGTTTCTGCGCAGCGAGCGGTCGTTGATTCAGACAATTGGCAGGGCGGCACGGAATGTGAACGCGGAGGTGATCCTGTACGCGGACAAGGTGACCGATTCGATGCAGAAGGCGATGGACGAGACGAACCGCCGCCGGGCCATGCAGCTTGCCTACAACCAGGAGCACGGCATCACGCCGATGACGGTGATATCGGCGATCACTCGTGGCATCGAGGGGGAGATCGAAGCGCACAAGCTGACGATGGAAGTCGCCGGGAAAGCGGGCGACGATTACGTGACAGAAGAATTCATGGAGGAACTACACGCCGAGATGCTGGCGGCGGCGGGGAACCTGGAATTCGAGCGCGCTGCCGAGCTGCGCGACCGCATCGCCAAGCTCAAGGGGCAGCCGACGATGGCGCCGCAGGTGAAAAAGAACCGCCGCCGCCGAAAGCGATGATGGCTGATGGCTCAGATTTTGATTGACATGCCTGCCCTTCCCGCCTGACAATATCATTTCGCTACCCGCCAACCATCGATTTCAAGGAAGAGAGCCGATTTTTCGCCCGCGCCCGCTGGATTTCTGATGCTGACGCATCACTAATGACAACAAGGGTTTGCGTCAATGAAATCGCCTCATTGCCTATGCACTTTAGATTATTTTTAAAAAAATCGAAAAGTCGTGTCCATTTCGGCGCGCCGATTTCGATTGAAGAAATAGAGGGAAATGCGCGTCGTTTTCCGCGTGAAGAGGGGAATCCTCGTCCAAAGCGGTCGGCGCCCACGTCGCGCGCAACCCCCACAGCAAGCCAGCAGTGACGGGATGGCGCGTGCCATTCTGTCAAACAGGAGCGCCTGAGCAGGTCACCTTTTTTCAGGAGTCTTCGATGTTCGGATTATTTCGTCGGTTGCCGAGAACGAAACCAAGGGCCAGCGAGCGCCAACGCCTATCGGTGGAGCAATTGGAAGCACGCGATTGCCCGAGTGCGTTGGCGATTCCCGCATTCAGCACGCAAGTCCTGCCGGGACATAAGGTCGTGCTCACCGGCAGCGTGAGCGGCGCCAATGCGGCTGGTACAACGGTCAACTTCAGCGGCGCGGTCACCGGCAGCGTCACTGCCGATGCCAACGGCAACTATACCTTCACGACGACTGCGACGGCGGCGGGAACGGTCACTGCGGTTGCCGTCGATACGCAAAATGACGCATGCGTTCCGGTTTCGGCGCCGATTGTCCCGACCGCGCCGACGATCACGCTTGCCGTGACGGCCGTCAGTCCAAACTCGTATTTGCTGTCGGGCACGGTGACGGACGTGGACGCTGCCGGGGAAATCGTCTCCATAACCGGCGCCATGACCGGCACGGCGACGACCGACGCGAACGGGAATTTCAGCTTCAAGCTGCCAACATCCAACCTCGGTACGGTGGACGTCAGCACGACCGACCTCTGGGCGCGGTCTCCAATACGGCCGAGGTAGCGGCGACCAACTTCCCGCCGGCAATCGAGAATTTCACTGCGATTCAGGGGAGCGGCAATACCTGGATCCTCGAGGGTACCGTCGTCGCCGCTAACCCGCAAGGCTTGGTGGTCACCTTTGGCGGAATGACAGCCTTCGCAGGCCAGACCGCCACGGTCGCTGCCGATGGCAGTTTTTATATCGTCGTGACACTGGGCAGCAACCAATATGGCACCGCCTCGGCTCAGACATCCGACCCGAGCGGGCAATCCAACATCGCCTTGACTCCGATCGGCTAACCCCTTGTGACTGAACGAATTTACCCCCATGTTTTACCGATACCAGCGCAAAGGAACTACAATGAGCAAATCCACCAATGTTTTTTCGACCCTCGTTCAGAAGGCCGGGCGCGGCGACGCCGACGCTCGCAAGCAGATGGAGCACGATCTCATCCCAATTGTGCGGCGCGTAATCCAGAACGGCGTGGGAACGTCGCGGCTGGATCGTCGCATCCTCGACGAAGCGCGTCGCTGGGAAGTCGGCGCGGCGCGGATCAAGATCATCTGATCGGTCACGTCGTCCACAGCTTGTGCTCCAGCGTTATCGCCGCGATGCGCCCTGCCCCAAGCGGCGAGCGTTCGAGCGCTGAGACGGTTGCGTGCTTTTCGAATCCTGGCCGATGCGCGTGTAGGTGAGCCGATCGGTGCGAAGAAGAACGGCGCGGAGGCAGCATCAGCGTTATGATGACGGCGGTTGCCGCCGCGCCCTGGGTGCACGCTTGTAGGGGGGCATTATGATTCAAACACCTGAACCCGGTATAGGCGGCCCGGCCAATCTGGCTGATGCCGTGCGCCGGCAGAACGCCGCAGCCGATTTGGCGCGGACGCTGGAAGACCTGGCGGAGCAGGCGCGCGCGCTGGTAGGCGCACACCATGCGGTCATCCGCGTGGCAGCGGACGAGCATTGGTCGAACATGGTCACGGCTCTGTCCCTCTCGGACAAATACGCCGGCTGGCGCGGCTCCGCAGCCGCGACCGGCGCCGCCGCCGATGTCCTGTGGTGTCCCGTTCCCAAGCCGATGCGGATGACGCAGGACGAACTTGCCGTCCATCCCGCCTGGCGGATGCTGCGCGCGGCACGCAACATCGGCCGCCGTTGCGCGGCTGGCTGGCAGTCCCGCTTCTGGATCGGCAGGGGCGCAATTTCGGCGCCATCGAAATCTCCGATAAGCATGCCGGTGAATTCGATGCCGACGACGAGCACAGGCTGCTGCAATTCAGCCAGGTCGCGGCATCGATCCTGGAAGGCATCCGGCCCAGCGCCGACTCGCGCGTGACTCCGCTCGTTCCGGCGCATCAACCGTTGCCCGCCGTCCACGCCGAAGTAGGTGGAATCTTGTTGCGCGGCGGCGACCTTCACGACGCGCTTCAGGAATGCGCCGTCGCCTTGGTGCGCCGTTTCGACATTGCGCTGTTGCGCATCTGGATCTGCCAGGGCGCCACTCTGGTGCTAAGAGCCAGCGCCGGCCTGTACACGCACCTTGATGGGGCCCACTCGCGCATACCGGTCGGGCAGTTCAAGGTCGGCCTGATCGCCCAGACGCGCCAGCCCCACTTCTCGGACGACCTCATCGCTGATCCGCTCATCCACGACAAGGACTGGGTGCGCTGCGAGAATCTTCAGGCCTTCGCCGGCTATCCTCTGCTCGACGGCGAGGAAGTGGTGGGGGTCATTGCCGTTTTCGACAAGAAGCCGCTGAGCCCGGAGCTTCTGCAAGCCCTGGCGCTCTTGACGCATCCCTTTGCCCTATTCATCAAGAGGCACCGCGTTTACGTGGCGCCGGTGGCGCGGCCCGTCCGCCCAAGCGTTGCCGTCGATCCCGACCGCCCGCACGCCGTCATCGTCGCCAACCTGGACGGCACGATCACCGATTGGAACCTCGGCGCGGAAATGCTCTTCGGCTACACGCGGCGCGAAACAATCGGCAAGGGGCTCAAGATGCTGACGCCCCGTGAGCGCGCTGGCGAGGACCGCGATCTTCTGGCCAAAGTGGCGGACGATGAAAACGCGGTCTTGTCCAGCACGCAGCGGCTCCGCAAGGACGGCGCAGCGGTTGACATCTGCTTGACGGCATCGCCGCATCACGGGCACGCCGGTCGGCCGGTCGGCGCCATCCTCGTTGCCCATGACATCGGCGCCATGCGCCGCCTGCAGGAGCAGCTCTTCATTGCTCAGAAAATGGAACTTTTTGGCCAGCTCACCGGCGGTGTCGCGCACGATTTCAACAATCTCCTCACCGTCATCCTTGGCTATAGCGAGATCGTGCTGCGCCGTTATTCGCTTGATGAATCGGCCCAGGAATTGATCGGCGAAATTCGCAAGGCCGGCCAGCGGGCCGAGACCCTGACGCGGCAGTTGCTGGCGTTCAGCCGCAAGCAAGTGGTGGAGCCCCAGGTGCTCGACCTCAATGTCGCTGTGGGAGAAACGGAAAAGATGCTGCGCCGCCTGATCGGCGACGATATCTTGTTGACGAGCATCCTGGCGCCGGCATTGCAGCCGGTCAAGATCGATCCGGGGCAGCTGCAGCAAGTGATCCTGAATCTGGCCGTGAACGCCCGTGACGCGATGCCCAAAGGAGGCCGGCTCACCATCACGACCGACAATGTCACGCTCGATGAAACCTATGCCCGCGCCCATCACAGCCGCGCCGGCGTCTACGTGCTGCTGGCCATTAGCGATACCGGCATCGGCATGAGCCCCGGGGTCCAGGCCCGCGTCTTCGAGCCCCTGTTCACCACGAAGGGACCAGGAAAGGGCACCGGCCTCGGGCTCGCCACCGTCCGCAGCATCGTCAAACTTGCCGGCGGCCATATCGAGCTGGCAAGCGAGGTCGGGCGCGGCACGACTTTCAAAATCTTTCTGCCCCAGGTCCAGGAAGAACTCTCCGCCGGCAAGGCTCACAGCGGATTGCACGCCATCCCGCGCGGCAATGAAACCATCCTCCTCGCCGAGGACGATGAGCGCGTGCGCACACTCGCACGTCAGGTCATGGAAACATGCGGGTATCGCGTTCTGGAGGCGGCCAACGGCGAGGAGGCCGCCCGCCAATACGAACGCCATGAGGGCCCCATTGACTTGCTTGTCTCGGACGTGGTGATGCCCTATCTGGGCGGCCGCGCCCTCGCCGATCATTTGCGCGCCCTGAAGCCGCAACTCAAGGTCCTGTTCCTGTCCGGCTACACCGCTGATGACGCCGCCCAGCACGGCGTGAGCGAGGCGGACTTTGCGTTACTGCAAAAGCCATTCTCGATCCGCGCTGGCCCAGAAGGTGCGCGACGTGCTCGACGCGGCGCCGCGCTAGGCGTCCGCGTCCAATCGCCCCAGCATGCAATCGAGGGCTGCATCCCATTTTTCTTGCGTCTCGTAGCTGCCGGCTGCAATCTCTCTGCGGACGCGTTCCACCAGCTCCGTGCGTATCGGTCGGGCGGGCTTGCGTTTCTTTTGTGCGGGCGCCGCTTCTACCGGCAGCGCATCGGCGGGAGCGGGGAGGCCTTGCCACCACGCAGCGGACCCCCGCACGGGGCCGGAAAGCTCATCGGGGCCATGTTCGTGCATTACATTCTCTCCCCTGGTCCAGCGTCCTCGCCGAGTAATCAATCAAAGCAAGAGCGGTCCGCAGGGGCCGTGTCACATTCCCTGTTTCACTTTTTGCTCTTTTGCTTTTCACTTCTTGCTTAGCGAGCGTCCCAGGTACATCATAGGGTTTAGAGTCCCAAGGAATCAACCGTCGTGCCGCTTGATGTGTCCGTGCAGCGCAGTGATTCTCAAGACTTGTTGCCAAAGGGGTGTTTGCGGTAACACCTTGCCGATTTCATAGGAAGAATATCGTCGCAAAGTCAACCGGGATTAACACGATCACGGGACCAAGCCGCGGATTGGTGCCTCCGTGGCGTGCAAGGAAACTGTCGTGCCAAAAAAGGTGAAATCGACGAGAAAAGCACCGGCGCAGATTCGCGCGGATGCGATGCAAAACCAGCGGCGCTCCTTTATCCGCAATCGCGCATGGGAGCGGAGCAGCGTTTGACCATGCGGAGTACATTGCCGTTGCAGCCAGTCTGGCGTGGGGCACACGTCAGCTCATCCATCAAGGTGCGCATCAGGTAGATGCCGCGCCCGCCGATGCGCAACTCTCCGGGCGGCAACTCGGGAACCGCGCTGAGGTCGAATGGCTTCCCCTGGTCGCAAAATGTGATGACGACGGCATCCGGTTGAATTTGCAGGTGGAGTTCAATGAGCGCGTCGGGCCGATTCTGATGCGCGTGGCGGACGATGTTCGTGATCGCTTCGCCGGTGACGATGACCAGGGCGTGCGTGGTCGTTCGGTCCAGACGATAGGCTTCACAGACCGCGTCCACGAAATTGCGCAATCGACAGCATGCGCAACTCGCTTGGAACCGTCAATGAAAAGCTCGGGCCATCCACCGGCGCCACTCCGCTGCGCGACACGTGCAACATCCTTGTCGCCTCCGTTTCGTTCGCAAATGCTAGCAATCGCCCCATCCTCAGGGTATCCGCAGAGGTGTCCCAACACAAGAGGAGATGGCGCGGCGACGAAATTCTGGGGCGGACGATGAATTTTGCTCGTCGGCGCCGAGAATTGCGCCGCCGCAACGTCTTTGCTGGAAATGCTTAGCGTGCAATAGATTAGGATTTTTCCGATTTCGCGGTTCACAGCGAACTTGGAGGCGGTGAAAACGGTCCTATACTTGAAATGCGATCTTTTTGGCGAATCCTGGTGCAGGCGGGTTGCCCTCCATGCCTATAATAGATTGGCTCACCCAAACCCAGCAAGACAACCGACTTGCATGAGTGTATTGCCTGTCCTTCGCCCGCCTAGGCCAAGCTCGATTCGACCTGCCCGGAACAGCAGTTGAATCGCGGCTTCTTCCGCCACGGGGACCGAGACATGAAACGATTGCACGCAGACGAATTGACGAACCGTCGCGGTGATCCAGCCGTCCATTTCGAAGAGGCATCCATGAAAAAGCACCTAGTCACCTCACATGACGATCTTTTCGACGCCGATCACGTTCACGATCATGGCGCCGAGGAGGAGGGTGCCGGCCACCTTGGCGGCGCCGATGACGCGCTTGGCCTTTACCTCAAGCAAATGGGGGCCATCCCCCTTCTCAATCGCGACTCGGAACTGTGCCTGGCTAAGAAGCTCGAGAAATCGAGGCATCGCTATCGTCGTGCCGTGCTTTTCTGCTGGTGGTCGCACCAGCGCTTGATCGGCATCTTTGAGCGCATCCACGCCGGCTCCATGCCGATCGATCCGCAGATCGATGTCGTGCACAGTCTCAAGCTGGAGCGCGACAGCATTTTGGCCCGCTTGCCGCACAATCTCCGCACCCTGGGCAAATTGCTCAAGGGAGCGCGCAAGGATTTCGCCGCCTACCAGCGCACGCGGACCGCTTCCGGCCGCAGCCGAATGCAGCGCACACGCTGCCGCAACCTTCGCAAGGCGATTCGCCTGATGGAGGAGTTGTCGCCGCGCACCGAGTTGCTCGACGCGATGACGGAGGAATTCGCACGCTTGCTGCATCATGTGCGCGACCTGGAAAAGAAGGCCAACCAGAGCGGCCGATCGGCGTTGGTGCGCGAACAGCAAACGCGCGCGGTCAAGGAGTTGCGCGACAAGATGGGCGAAGTGCTGGCCACGCCGGAGGAGGTCCAGAAACTGGTCCGCGTCATCCGCCGCCGCCAGAGCACTTATCAGCAGTTCCGTAGCGACTTGGCCGAGGGGAACTTGCGTCTAGTTGTGTCGATTGCCAAGAAATATCGAGGTCGCGGGCTCTCGTTTGCCGACCTGATCCAGGAAGGCAATCGCGGCCTGATGCGGGCGGTGGACAAATTCGAGCACCGCATGGGTTTCAAGTTCGGCACCTACGCCACCTGGTGGATTCGCCAGGGCATCCAGCGGGCGCTGGCGGACCATGCCCGAACCGTCCGCGTGCCATGCCACCAGATCGGCCTCTTGTCCGCCCTCGAACGGGTGCGCGGCGAACTCATCGTTCAGACGGGCCGTGAACCCACCATCGAAGAAATCGCCAAGGTGCTTGGGACCAGCCCCGCCGACGCCAAATCGCTTCGCACCGTGGCCCGGCAACCCTTGAGCCTGCACGAACCGATGGGCGACGACGCCGAGCGCGCCCTCAGCGAATTCCTCGACGATCGCAGCGCATCCAGCCCCGGCGAAAACGTCGATGCCACGCTCCTTAAAGAGCGCATCGCCGAGGTCCTCAAATCGCTCACCCCGCGCGAGCGCGAGGTGATCGAACTGCGCTTCGGCCTGAAGGACGGCAACCCGCGCACCCTTGATGAAGTCGCGCAATGCTATGGCATCACCCGTGAACGCATCCGCCAGATCGAATCGCGCAGCCTGTCCAAGCTGCGCCAACCGATCCGCAGCAACCGCCTCGCGGGATTCACGGAGAAGGCGAAATAAGGTTCCCGTTTCGCGCCCGCAGTAAACAGTCAGCCGCGGTATCTCACATTCGGATACCGCGGCTGACTGTTTACTGCGAACGCTAAACTTGAAACATCACTTCGTTCCAAGCGCCACCAGATCGGTCTGGATGCGCACGCGGAATTGCCCGGCGGAAGCATTGTTCCACGGGCTCGGCACAATCAGGAGGTATAGTCGGCCTTCCTCGGACGAGGTGCCTTCGTAGCGGTCGCCGACGTAGAAGGCCTTGCCGTTCTCGCCGATCTTGGCGATGAGGGCGCCGGCCATGAACTGGCCCCCCTTGCCCGCCGTGTTGAACCCCTTCGGCGCCGCCATGTATTGCCCGGGGCCTTGCGGCCAAAGATCGACGCTGCCGTCGCCGATCACCAACATGCGCTGGCCGGCGTCCACCGTGATGCCCGTATCGCACCATTGATCCAGGGCGCTGCCGTGCTTGGCGGCGTCCACGATCAAATCGGCCTTGCCGCCGTGCTGCCGCACATGCATCATCCGCAGCTCGCTCAGCTTCAAGGACACATCACCGAAGTGTGGCGAATTGGCCTTGATGTTCTGCGAGGTAATCTTGCCAATCACCGTGAATTCCGTGGTGGTGACGACATCCTCGTCGCGCAGCTTGAGCAAGTCCGGCGACACCCGCTCGGAGATTTGCTTGAGCACGCTGACGGCGCGGTAGGCGACTTCCTGATCGCTGGAGCGCGACGCCCTTTGCAGTGACGGATAGGCCAGATGCCCGACTTGCACCAGGTCCTTGCTCGCGAGATCGCGCTCCTTGTAGACATCGCTGGCGAGCCGCTTGATCGACTGGGCGATCTGCTTGTTGACATCGGGTGGCACGTGCAAGCCGAATTCAATGCGGCGCACGTCCTGAACCGGAATCGTGAGCTTGCCGTACTTGGTCTGAACTTCGATGTTCTCCTGCAAGAGCGTCATGCGGACAATGCTGCCGTCGCCAAAACGGACCTCGGCAAGATTAGGTCGCTGGGATGATTGTTCCTGAGCCAGGCTTCTCGTGGAAGCGGCGACAACGAGACACAGAGCCACAACGTAGGGTTTCCTGCCCATGTTGCCTCCTTCGAGTGAGTTTCGTGAGGCGCGATTGGAGAGGGTGACTTTGATTATCCGTAATCAGTCTGGACGGGGTCTGGGAGTCCAAGCAATCGCACCGTACCTAATCTATTATTCAACACGATCTGAGCAAAAAAAAATAGGTCAGTTCGATTTTTTGCTTGACAAGCGGAAATAGTATTGAATCGAATTGAGCCACGGATGGAACACAGCGCGGCTCAGCCGCAACCGAAAGGGATGAGCCGCGCTGTGTTTCATCCGTGGCTCAATTTTTTGAACTACTGGATTTTACTTTGTGAACGGCAATTTCCCTTCGCCGCGCGGCTTCGGTTCGCCGTAGCCGCCGGGTTTGTCGTAGACGCGCACGTAATCGACGATCATTTCGGTGGGGAACACGGTGGTCTTGTCCGGGTTGCCGGGGAATTTGCCGCCCACCGCGACGTTCATGACGAGATAGAACGGCTGATCGAACGGGGCCGGCCAGGCGTTGAGATCCTGCTCTCTCTTCGGTTTCGCGCCTTTGCCGCCATCTCTCTTGCTGCTGCTCCACCAGAACGATTGCGTCGAGTAGACGTGCCCATCCACCGCCCAGCGAATCTGGCTCGGCTCCCATTCCAGCGTATATATGTGAAAGTCGGCGATCGTTCCCTTTTCCGGCAACACGTAGGTCTTGCTCGCCTCGGCATTCGCAGGCCAGCCGGCGCCGAAGTGCAGCGTGCCGAGCAGCTTATTTGGTTCATGCCCCTTGGCCTCCAGGATGTCGATCTCGCCGGACGCCGCCCAGCCGCCGTATTTCTCGTCTTGAGGCAACATCCAAAGCGCGGGCCAGATTCCCTTGCCGGTCGGCAGCTGGGCGGCGGATTTCGAACTTGCCGTACTTCTTGGCGAAGAGGCTCGAGCCGTCGCGTTTGCGTGTCTTGAGTTTCGCGGAGGTGTAACCGAACCCGTCGTGGGATTCCTTGACGGCGCTGATGTGGAGCATGCCGTCCTTGATGAAGGCATTGTCGGGTTCGCGGGTGTAATATTGGAGTTCGCCGTTGCCCCAGCCGCCGATCCAGGTGTTGGCCTCGTAATTGAAGAAGCCGTTACCCAGATCGAAGTCCCATTTTTTTCGGTCGATTTCCTTGCCGTCGAATTCATCGGCCCAGACGAGCTTCCATTCGCTGGCGGCCTGTCCGGTCGCTTGCGGGTAGACGACGAATGCCGGCGCGAGGCAAATTAAAGCGATGAGCAGCGCTGCGCGAAATCGTTTGGATGGGTTCATTGTCTTCCTTTCATGGGCGGGACATCACGATCACGAATCCGGGCGCCTCATGTCCGCCGTCCCTGGGAAAGAACACCTTCTGCATGCAGATCGTCTGCAGCGGGCTGGCGGCCGCCAGATGCTGGACGTACGTCAGCGAATGAGCGAAATGGATCCACGGCATCAACTTAAAGTCGCCGTCGCCTTCGAGCAAATCGATCGTGAACGCGAATCGCCCGCCGGGCCGCAGTGCCTTGTGGACCGCAGTAAACAGTGGACCAAGATCGCCCAGAAAAAGCAGCACGTCGGACGCGACGACGAGGTCGAATCGTTCCCGACGGCTTTGCAAGGCGGCGAGCAAATCGCCTTCGATCAGTTCGTCGTAAATCCCGCGCTTGCGGGCCTCGGCCAGCATGTTGGCGGCGAGATCGACGCCGACGAGCGATTTGGCCCAGCCGCGAAATTGCACACCGCACAAGCCGGTGCCGCAACCGAGATCGAGCACGTCGAGGCACGCCGTTGGAGGCGGTGTGCCGAGGGCGGATTGGAGCATTTGCGGGCTGCAATCGCCGCGCTCTTTGGCGTGCTGCTCGAACTGGCCGGCAAAGGAATTGTAAAGGGCGCCGACGTGATCGGCCGGCACGCGCGTCAACTTCGATTGGCCGCTCAACGTATCGGCCAGGAGTCGGGCGCGGGCATTTTCCGGGCACAATGCGATTACCCGTCGATAGCAGCGTGCCGCGTCCGGATGCTTGCCCAGGCCGTAGTAATAAAGATCACCCAAGGCCGCCCATCCGTCGGCGTCGTCGGGGCGACTTCGCACGCGCTCTTCCTCGCGGTCGGCGGTCTCCTGCCATTTGTCAAGCAATTCCTGAACGCGGGGCATGTTGCGGCGGGCCTGGGCGTGATCGGGCCGAATCCGCAGCGCTTGCCGATAGCAGTTGGCGGCTTCGAGCGGCTTGCCCTGATGAAGCAGCGCGCTCCCCAGGTTGGTGAGTACGGTCGCGTCGTTGGGCTGCAGGCCCAGCGCCTCCTGAAAGCAGCGGACCGCATCATCGAACCGATTTAACACCAGATGCGCCTTGCCGAGATTGTTCCACGCGGCCGGATACTTCGGCTTCAATTCGAGGGCCCGGCGAAAAGCGGCCTCGGCCTGATTGCGTGCGCCGAGCGAATTGTGCACCGTGCCGAGGTTATTGTGAAATTCGGCGCAATCGGGCAACAGCCGCACCGCCTCAGCGCAGCACGCCAGCGCCTCCGCATGTCGGCCCAGCGAAGCCAAGGCCAGGCCGAGGTTGTTTTGCGCTGCGCCGAGCCGGGTTGGTGTTGCAGCAGTTGCCGATAATGCTCGACCGCCTCTTGGATCCGATTCTGCAATTGACAGATCACGGCCAGGCGAAAGCGAGCGTTCGGATTGCCGGGCTCAGCATCGAGTGCCTGCCGATACAGCGCCTCGGCCTCGCGGAGATGGCCCGCTTGCTGCTTTTGGATGCCGAGCATCAGCGCGTCGGGGCTCGCGGTCATCGATTGCTCCTTTTGCCCTGCCGCTATTCGAGCTCCTCACGCATCATTTCGTGGGCGGCACGCGCAGCACCCGCCCTTCCTGGCCCCGCAGCATTTGCCGGAGCTGCTCGGGCGGCAGGTTGCCGGTCAGCATGGCGGCGGCGGTCCCGGCTGCGAAAGCGTTGGCGATCGGGGTGCCGTACGCGCCGCCGCCGGCCAGCTCCAGCTCGTCGTAGGCGTAAAGCCAAGGACGGCGGGCCAGCTCCATTTGCGGCGGGCCGCCAAAACGCGCTCCAGGGTTGCGGCTGGTGCTTGAAATTGGCGGCGCCGACGGAGATCACATTGCGGGCGTCGGCGGGGATGCCGATGTTGCCCGTTTCGGTCGAGAAATCCGCGAACACGGCCCGGCCCTGCAAGCGATTGGCGTCGTCCAGCACTTCCACGAAGATGCGCGGCCGCAATTCCCACTCGCGTTCCAAGGCGGGCAGCGTCGATGCGCCAAGCGGCGCAGGCCCGTCGGCGCCAATCCTTCGAGCAATTGAAAGCTCGGCGAACGCCGCACCGGATGCGGGGCGAATACCCATTGCGTGCTCACCTGCTTTTCGATGCGGATCGCATAACGCCCCGCCTCGGCCAGCGGGACTTCCAGCACGTGTTCGTAGACCGATCCGCTCGGGCGATGCTCAAGCCGTTGCGGCCAGCCGTTGGTGCGGGCAACCAGGTCGAACAGGTCGGCAGGCAACTTTTTCGCCTCGGGATCGCGCTGCCGCAACAGCTGAATGCGCATGTTCGCGAGCGGCACGGCATAAAAATCGGTCTCTCCCGGCCGTAGGTAATATTCTGGGTCGTGCGGCTCACGCCATTGCATCGTGATGCGCAGCTTCGTCTTCTCGGGAATGTCCGGTTTCGTCTCGCCCTGATGAATGCGCCATGCAAGAAAGTTGACTTCGTTGGACCAGCGGCCCTTGGGGAGCTTGTCGAGATCCGAGGTGAATTTGAGGGCAGGATCGCCGGTGATATGGCGGTATGGCCCGAGCCAGTTTTGACCTCGCGTATTGCCGACGGCCTGGAACCAGAGCGGGCCATTCGGATCGTCCAGGGCGCGGGAGAGCGGGCTGACGGCGCCAAGCGGGTAGCCACTGTCGAACGCCAGGGCGTTGACCAGAATGGGAATCCCCTTCAGCGAACTCACCGCTTTCAAATGGGAGCGAAAGCGCATCTCGCGCAGATGGTGTTCGGCTTCGAGCTTATCGTGATAGTCCATGCGCTGCCGATGCCATTCGCGGTCGCTGTAAAGCCAGGCGTAGAGCGGACCGAGGAATTCGAGGTATTCGCGCTTGTCGGTGTCGTCGGTGAAATCGTTGAGAATGATGCGGCGTTCTTCGAGCAGCTCGGCGCGGCGGACCTGCAAGAGGGCGGCGCGGGCGATCAATTCGCCGTGCCGCCGCTCGATAGTGTTGGAATAGCTGCCTCCTTGAACATAGCGCAGCACGTCATCGAGATGAAACGGAGCGGCCACGTCAATGCGGATCAACACGATCTCGGCGTCGGGAGCGGCCAAGGCCGCCGCTTGCGCACACAGCGTCCCGTGCCCCGGCAGATCGGCGTCGCCGGCATACGGGACGGGATAAATCTCCGGATCGCTCGCCGTCGTCAGGTCGACGAGCCGGGTGTTGGCGGGCAGTTGCTTTTTCTTGACGAGGTCGGCCCAGGCGCGGAAGTCGCGATCGATGATGCCGATGCGCACGCCCTTGCCGCGCTGGCCGCGCCGGTGCAATTCGATCAAGCCCGATTGGGTCAAGGCCCGGGCGTTGTCCCCCTTGACCTTGAACGCCGGATCGACATTGACGGCCGGCGCACGCGGCAAGCGGATCACCGACACCATTGGCGTCTCGGCAAGCCGCTTCACCTGATTGAGCGGGATGATGCCCGTCACGAATTGGCCGAGCTGTCCCTCCAGAAAAAACCCGGGCGCGACTTCACGCAGCAACATTTTCCAGACGCGGTCATCTCGATCCGCATGGCCGGCGAAGCTGACTTGCACACGGATCGACGTGGACGGCACATCCTTGCCCTTGACCAGCTCCCACAGGTCGGGGCTGATCTTTTCCAAAAATACGGGTGAACGCGGCCCCACCTCCGGCAACTCCTTGATCGCCTGAGTGTCGGGCAGCACCTCGATCACCTGAATCGGATTGATGTCGCGCAGCGGTGCGGGCAGTTCGTCGCGCGGAATGATTGGACCGAACCAGCCGGCGGGGTGGTAGCGCAAATCGCGGTTGAGCAGGTCGAATTTGCCGGCGGGGATGGCGCCGACGATGCGCGTGTAGGGCCGGCCGGTATAGCCGCGATGATCGTAACCGACAGGTTCCTTGAATCCGAGTTCGCGCAAGAGGACGCGCGTCTGGTTGGCCAATTCGCGCTGGCGATCCGGGTTCAGCTGGCCGCCCAGCTCCAGCCGAACCAGCACCGGATCGTCTCCGTTCTTCGGCAACTTGAATTCGACCGGTGCGAACGGAATCAACTGCACCGATTGCACCGGCATCGCAAGCAGAATGTCCCGTGCGTTGGCGGAGCTGATGACGCCCGTGATGTAGTTCTTGCCCGGATCCTCACGGTTCTCCTCGGGCAACTCGTCAAGCGGAGGCACAAATTCGAACTTGAGCCGCTGCAAATGGCGGATCATGGCGTCATATTGCGCAACGTGCTGATCGCGCGGCGCCGGAATGTGATAGCGCAGCTTGACGCTGTACTTTTCCGGCGGCGGGGGCTCGGGAGGTTGCCCAAACGCGATAGCCGGGAAAGGGAGCAAGACGAAAATCGCGAACCAACGTGCGAAATGCCTCATGCCTTCAGTATGACACAATCGCGGCCGCTGGGAAGGGGTTTTCGGCCGCGCGCGGGCAGGAAGCGCCGCATGAGCGATGTGCAGAACTCGGAGTATCGCTACGTTTTGCCTCGCCGCATCGGCAGCGCTTCAATCGCCTGCCATAGCTCAGCGTGCCCCTGGTTCGCCTTCGTGCTGACGCGCAAGACCGGCACGCGGCACCCCGGCGAAAGATCGAGGGCCATCCGCACCTGGGCCGCGGTTTGCTCGGCGCTCGGCAGATCGGCCTTGTGAACCACGACGATGTCCGCACATTCGAGAATCCCCGCCTTCTCCCACTGCAAATCGTCGCCGCTCTCCGGCTGCAACAATAGGACTACGACATTCGCCAGATCACGCACGGCGACATCCCCTTGCCCGGAGCCAACCGTTTCGATGAAGATCACGTCGAAGCCAAACGTTTCGCACAGGCGGATCATCAGGTCCACGTGATCGGCAATGGCGCCGTGGCCGGACACAGCGGCAAGGCTGCGGATGAAGACGCCATCGTCGAGCGGATTGCCCATGCGGAATCGGTCGCCCAGAAGGGCGCCGCCGGAGAGAGGGCTTTGCGGATCGCAGGCTAGGACGGCGATTTTCTTGCCCCGTGCGAGAGCGATGGGGAGGAGTTTGCCGATGAGCGAGCTTTTGCCGACACCGCCACTGCCGGTGAAGGCGACAACGCGGCTTCGAGTGGGCGATCCCTGGGAGGACGAAACGCTAGGGGAGCGCGAAACGCTAGGGGAGGGCGAAACGCTAGGGGAGGGCGAGGCTCCCGCCGAGCCGGTTGCCGGATCAATCGCCGGCGCTTTCGGCTCGGCAGGAGGCTCGCCCTCCCGCGTACCAACCATTGCAGTGTCAATGTCATCGAGATGCTCGCCACGAGCCGCGAAACTGACCAAACGGGCCAGAGCGTTGCGGTCGCCTTGACGAAGCTGCTCCAGGAGCGCCGCGATCATGGCTTCGGCTCCCGGGGCTCTTTCAGAAAGGCGACGATGTCGTCCAGCGAGGTACCGGGGCCGAAGATCTTGGCGACGCCCATCGCATGCAGCTTGGGCACGTCGGCCTCCGGGATGATGCCGCCAACCATGACGCCAACACGCTCGAGCTTGGCTTCCCGCATTAATTCCAGGAGCCGCGGCATCAGCGTCATGTGAGCGCCGGAGAGCAGACTGATGCCAAGCCAATCGGCATCCTCATCGGCAACAACGCGCACCACCGCTTCGGGTGTCTGCCAAAGGCCGGCATAGATGACATGCATGCCGGCGTCACGCAGGGCTCGCGCCACCACCTTGATGCCGCGATCATGGCCGTCAAGTCCGACCTTGGCAAGCACAACGCGAATCGGTTGGTTCATACACGAAAATCCGAAATCCGAATCTCGAAATCCGAATCAAATCCAAAAAAAATCTAGCCACGGATGAAACGCAGACGGAACACGGATGGGAAATCGCGAGTTTACCATCGCTTCATCCACTCTCTCTTGGATCCGTACTACAAACGGTTCATTTCTTTGCGTCTTTCGAAGATTTTTTTTTACGCTGCCTCCAGCAGTTTTTGGGTGTTGGCAGCGCGGGCGGTCAGCTAGGCGGCAATTATTTGGCGGCCTGAGTCCGTCACCTTGTAGCGGTTTTCTTTCCGTATCTTCTCGATCACGCCGTGCGCCCGCAGCATCCGCATCTGACGGGTAACCGACGACGATTCACGTCGTCCTTGCTGCTCGGTCTTCGGTTCTCCGTACAACAACTCCCGTATGTCGCGATTGCGGAAGCCATGAAGCATGAATGTGCCCGCGTTTACCGCCTCCAGCAACGCGGCGTCTTCTTTCGACAGCGGATTCAGCGCCCGTACGGACCGCCCCTGCCAGGTCACACGCCGGCACACGGGTTCGGCCAAGTCCTTCAGCGTTGTCGATTCTTCCACACGCGCCAAGGAGTCCGCATAGCGTTCGTTGGCGCTTTGGCTGATCTCCACACGTCGATGCAGGTCGGCAACTCCCTTACGCATCTTGCGCCAGTCCTTTGGCCCGGCGGGATCGTTCTCCTTAGCGCGATACGATTTCATGCCCTCGACATCGTTGATCACCGTCTCGATCCGCAACACGGTCCCTTGCTTGTCATATAGCTTGATCCAGTTTTTCTTGACCTGATGCTTGACACGCGCTCCCTCCGGCCGGCGTTTGAAATCCGTGATGACCTCGCCTTGAAAATGCCCATTCACGCCGCCATGCCCCGGAATCGGATGGCCCAAATAACGCATCACGTCCGCACTGCCCAGCACCAGCATGCCATGCTTGATCACCGTCGGCATCCATTGCGCCAATTCCTTTTGCGAGCGAAACATGAAGTCGCTCGCCCATTCCGTCGTCTCCGCCGACCAGTAATAATCCAACGGCAAACTGAACAGCTTCCCATGCAACGGATTGCTGCGCCGCGCCAATTTCTCCAACAACGCCGACCAATCCGTACGCAATTGCTGGTGGGCCAACGCCTGCGCTTGGTCCACATCCTCCAGCCAAGCGAAACAGTTGTCACGCCGTTCGTAGCCCAAGCCGGCGGCATCCATCTGTCGGGCCAACCATTCGTGGCCATTCAGACAGGTCATGTTCGTGAACGGGAACCACGTCTGCTGCCGCGTGTGCATCCAGCCGATTTTCGGGTCCAAATAATAATGGTAATAATGCAGACACTTGCTCAGTTCCAATTTCAAGGCCAGCTTTTTCGTCTCCCGCACCCCATAAACCCGATACGTCATGCAGGGCTCGACGCAAGTGAACACGGCGACGAGGCCCTCCTTGACGCCATCACGCTGGGCGATTTCCTGCGCGCGTTTCTCCTTGTCGATCTTGCTCGCCAAATATTCGACAGGCCGACCTTGCTCGATCGCCGCTTGTTCCATGGCGGTTCGCAAGGTTGCCGTCGTGTCCTTGGCGAAAACCGGAAAATCCTTGAGCAAGACCTGCACCTTCCAAAGAAAGTGCATCATGCCCGCCGGCTTGGCCAACCAACGAACCGCGCCGCGAAATCGCACCTTGTCCAGACAACTCAAAGCTCCCATGACGACGGGCGCAAAACGGCGTAAGAAGGATTGCATCGGCGGCTCCTGGAAAAATGGAATGCGTAGATAACATCACATTATTCCAACGAGTCGCCGTTTTCCTCTTCATCGTGGTTGCGGCCGTAGGCTTCGCCAGGTTCAATCCGTGGCTAGATTTTTTCGGATTTGATTCGGATTTCGAGATTCGGATTTCGGATTATTTCGTCCCCTTTGCTTTCTCCAGCTTTTTCTCGACCGATGCTTTGCGCTCGGCGTCGCGGCGGCCTTCGTTGACGAACTTCAGGCCTTCTTCCCAGGCGCGGACAGCCGCCTCGCGCTCGCCCAGGGCCATTAATACGTCGCCCAGGTGATCGTATATCTCGATGTGCCGAGATGCCTTGTCCTCGACGGCAAGCGACAACCATTTCTTCGCTTGCTCGGTCTTCTTCTGCTTGAATAGCACCCAGCCGAGGCTGTCGAGATACGCGCCGGAATCATGATCTTTGTTCGGATCGAATTTATCGCCGTCTCTTTTCTTACGTCGGTCGCGATCCAATTCGAGCGCCTTGCGGATCATCTTTTCCGCTTCCTTGAGCTTCATGTTGTTGTCGGCCCAGACGTAGCCCAGGTCGTTGTAGAACACCGGACTTTCGGGGCGCTTCTTGATGAGGTATTCGAGGTGCTCGGCAGCCTCGTCGATCTTCTTGAGATCGATATAAACGTTGCTGACCTCGTAGCGGAATTGCAGTTCGCCGATTTCGAATTTCTTGTCCTTGCCCAGTTCGTTGATCGCCTTTTCGTAAACGTCGGCGGCATCGTCCAGCTTGCCGGCTTCGCGCAGCACCCAGCCCTTCAGGCCTAGCGTGTATGGCTCGATCAGCACTTCTTCCTTGTCGAGTTTTTGAATCGCCTGATCGTACTTGCCCTGCTTGGCGAGCGCCTTGACGTGGGTTTGGTAGACGTAAACGCGCAAGCGGTCGGCAAGCAGGAAGCCTTTTTGCGGCTTCTCGAATTCGGTCTCGCCATCTTCGTTGCTCGCGGTTTGGATGACGGTGCGATTTTTGGCGTCGTCGGTGTTGAGGTCGGCCAATTCCTTACACAGGCGGACCGTGTCGCCGTATTGCTTGTATTGGTTGTAGTAGTCGATCAACGTGCCGTAGGAGTCCGCGAGCTTGCTCAGGCTTTGCAGCTTAGCCGCCTTGTCCGCGCAGACGCGCATGTAAATCTCCGCAGCCTTCATGTCCTTCGTCTTGGCTGCCGCGTCGCCGAGAACAAAGGCCGCGTCGTACGACAGCTCCCTCTTTTGGGCGGCGGGCAGTGCAAATTTGAGGATTTCCTTAGCCTTCTCCTTGTCGCCGATCAGCTGTTGAACAGCGGCGTCCCTCACGTCGCTGCCGCTGATTTGATTCAAGGCGTCGAGCTCTTTTTTGAGGCCCTTGTCGCCGGCCCGCGCGGATACGCGCGGCCGAACTCAAGCAGACCAGGCCGATCAAGAGAAGTCCTAACTGTTTCCTGGCCATCGCATCTCTCCGTCGCATTGGTTACCAGTGGTCGCATCCCCTCGCCGAACGAGGGAATTCACCCATTTATCGTAACCAAATCGCCGGTTCGACGCCACGCCAGCTTGGAAGAATTGACCGAATCGCGCCGATCACTGCCGCCATCCGGTCGCCGCCGGTGCATTCGGAATGGGCGTCACCGGCGGCGGGGACGAATACGACGGACAGACCGGAGCACACGCCGTCGGCGCGGCGCGCACGCACATGGGGCCGGCTGCTGACAGCACACCGGCTGCCGACGCTCGCACAATCGATCGCAGAATGAGCAGCAGCCATTGCTTGACAGGAAGCCGGCCGCCAGCACCAACCAGAGAAATTTCCTTCCGCTCATGGAGCTTCTCCCATTCCCGATATCGGCGGTAATCACCTTACCTGCCGGGCAAGGTGCGTGCGATAACGGCAAGTCGCTTCCGCGTCAAGACCGATTCGGCGTGCGAAATTGGGGAAGAGATTGATCAACAGCAAAATTGAAGCTCGCTGGGTGGTTTCGCGCATCGCATCAGTGGGATGCCGTGCGCAAAACCGCCCAGCGAGCTTCAATTTTGCAGCAAAAAACTCTTACGAAGGCATCACTGTCGCCGGCTGCGCTGCCACCGGTTCCAGCTTCTTCTTGGGCTCGAGGATTCGCTGCGGGACCGCCTTCAGGTCCCACACCAGGCCGAGCATGTTCAGGAATTGCAGGCCATAGTAAGTGATGTCGATCTCCCACCAGAAAAAGCCCTGGCGTGTCGAGTTCGGATAGTGGTGATGATTGTTGTGCCAGCCTTCGCCGAAGGTGAGCAGGGCGACAATCAGACTGTTGCGGCTATCGTCCTTGGTCTCGTAACGGCGCGTGCCAATCAGGTGCGTGGCGGAATTGACGAGGTAGGTCACGTGATAAACCGCGACGGTGGAAATGAACAGGCCCCACACAAGGAGTTGCAATCCGGTGACTCCGGATTCGGGAACAAGCCACCCAACCAGGGCGCCGAAGCCGAACAAGAGAACGCCCAGCAGCACCGGAACCAGCAAATCCCAGCGGTCCAGGAAACGCAGCTCAGGATACTTGGCGAAGTCCGGGATTAGCTTGTAATTCGTGAGCAAGGCGCGCGGCGTCAAGAACCAGCCGGTGTGGCTGAACAGGATGCCGTGCTGTTTGGGAGAATGCAAGTCCTCCGGGTCATCGGAATGCACGTGGTGATGGCGATGATGCGCCGCCCACCAGAGCGGCCCGCGCTGGACCGCCGAGCAGCCGATCATCGCGAAGATGAACTGCACGATGCGGAATGTCTTGAATGTGCGGTGCGAGAAGTAGCGATGATAGAACCCCGTCAGCGTGAAGACGCGCACGGCATAAAGCCCGACCGCGATCACAATCGCCAGCCAACTCCAGCCGACGAAGAATACCGCCAGACAGGCGAAGTGAACCAGGATGAACGGCACCGCCCGGACCCAGTCGATGCGCATACTGGTCAAGTCGGCTTGAGGCGTTTTGTAATCGTTGGGGGGAACGAACCAATGAAAGATGGAGCCCAATATGCCGGTGCGGGGTGCTTCAGTCATGAAAATCCTTCGCAGGCGGAGAATTATTTCGACATCTATATTCTACTGTAAATCGGACGGCGGGCAATGCGAATCTCTCGCAAATGAGAGGGAGCTTTTGGTTTTCACGATTATCGCGCATGAATACCACTCGCCTCACGCAATGAAGCAAATTCTATGCCATCCTCTTGGACATCGGCAGCCTTATGGTGAACTTGGTGCCCTTGCCTGGCTCGCTTTGCACGTCGATGGACCCACCGTGGGCTTCGATGATCTTCTTCGTCGTCGGCAAGCCCAGGCCCGAGCCGCCGGTTTTCGATTTGGTCGAGAAAAACGGGCGGAAGATTTTCGGCAGCAACTCCGACGCGATGCCGGCGCCAGTGTCGATGAGGCTCAAGCAGACCTCCCTCACCCCCGACCCCTCTCCCCCAACGGGCGACGGGCATGCATCGATCGACGCCTGCATCGTCAATTCACCGCCCTGCGGCATCGCTTGAACCGCATTGAGCATCAGGTTCAAGAGAGCCTGCCGGAAAAGCTCCTTGTTCAACATCAACATCGGCAAATCGGCGGCGAGAAATGTCTTGATGTCGATATTGGCCGCCCGCGCGGTTGGCGTGAAAAAATCGACCATCTCCTCGACCAGCTTGCGCAGATCACCCGGCTCCAACGGCACTTCCTTGATGCGAGCGAATTGCAGGAAGGCGTTGGATAGATCAACGAGCCGCTGGCATTCGCCTTGCAATCGCTGTACGCGCGTCAAGGCCCGGCGCTCGCGCTGCGTCTCGGGATTTTGAAAATCCTCGCCGAGCAATTGCAGATTGAGGTTGAGCGTATTGAGGTGGTTCTTGATTTCATGGATGAAGCCGCCCGCCAATTCGGTCAGGGCGGCGTAATCGTCGGTGTTGGGGGCCGCTGCGGACATTGCATTATCCAAAGCAGAAATGCAATGAGGAATGAAAAACGAGGAATAGAAAATTGAGAAGTTCAATTCCTAATTCGTCATCCCTCGTTCTTCATTCCTCATTTTTTTTCGACGTTATCCATCGCGCCGCGGATCGTCAGTCTGCGGTCGCGGCGGACGCGGCGGCTGACCAGCGGGAGCAGAGGCCGGTGCCGGTGCCCCGCCGCGCTGCTCGCGAAGCACCGCCTTGCGCGACAGCTTGACACGGTCCTGATCGTCGATGGCG
Organism: uncultured Planctomycetota bacterium; assembly: GCA_963767835.1. Taxonomy (GTDB): domain Bacteria; phylum Planctomycetota; class Planctomycetia; order Gemmatales; family Gemmataceae; genus SIAQ01. The sequence continues at coordinate 44,360 of CAVYFY010000020.1, read as the reverse complement.
ATCACCTTCACCTTCATCACGTCGCCGACCTTGCAGACCGAGTCAACTCGGTCCACGAATTTGTCGTCCAGCTCGCTGATGTGGCACAACCCGTCACGGCCCGGCAGAATTTCGATGAACGCCCCGAAATCCTTCACCGAAGTCACTCGACCTTCGTAAATCTTGCCGATCTTCACGTCCTCGCACAGCGATTCGACGATGAGCTTGGCCTGCTCGGCCCCTTCGGCGCTGGCGTGGGCGATCTCGACGGTGCCGTCCTCCTGAATGTCGAGCTTGGCGCCGGTTTGTTCCTGGATGCCGCGAATCGTTTTGCCGCCGGGGCCGATGAGCAACCCGATCTTTTCGGGATTGATCTTCACGCGAAGCATGCGCGGAGCATATCGGCTGGTTTCGCCGCGCGGGAAGCGCAGGGTCATGACGATGGCCTTGAGGATCTCGCGGCGTGCCTCGCGGGCCTGATCGAGGGTGGCACGGATGATCTCGGCGTTGATGCCGTCGATTTTGAGGTCGAGCTGGATGCCGGTGATGCCGCGGATGGTGCCGGCGACTTTGAAATCCATGTCGCCGAAGTGATCTTCGTCACCCATGATGTCGGTAAGCAGGGTGAACCGGTCGGTCTCCTTGACCAGGCCAATCGAGATGCCGGCGACCGGATCGGAGATGGGCACGCCGGCGTCCATGAGGGCCAAGCGTGCCGCCGCAGACCGACGCCATGCTGGAGGAGCCGTTCGATTCGAGGATGTCGGAGACCAGGCGAATCGTGTAGGGAAATTTATCGCCGCCGGGGATCACGGGCTTCAGGCTGCGTTCGGCGAGGGCGCCGTGGCCGATCTCGCGCCGGCCGGGACCGCGGATCGGCTTGCACTCGCCGACCGAGAACGGCGGGAAGTTGTAATCGAGCATGAACTTCTTGGAGTATTCCTCGTGCAGCCCGTCCACGCGCTGCTCGTCCTCGGAAGTGCCCAGGACGGTGGTCACCAGCGCCTGCGTTTCGCCGCGCGTGAACAAGGCCGAGCCATGCACGCGGGGCAGGACGCCGACTTCGCAGCTGATCGGGCGGATGTCCTTCACGCCGCGGCCATCGATGCGCTTGCCTTCGAGGATGAGAGAGCGGACGATCGATTCTTCGAGCCATTCGAACGCCTGGGCGACCTGCTGCGGCGTGTAGTCGCCTTCGCCTTCTTCGGGGACCAGTTCGTCGAAGATGCGTTCGCGCAAAGCGCGGATGGCGTCGGCCCGATTCTTCTTGCCCTTGGTCTGCTTCAACTCGCGGAACTCGGCGCCGTACTTGAGCTTGATGATTTCCTTGACCGGATTGGGCGGCGGGGCGGGGGGATATTCCTTGGCCGACAAACCCGCCTTGCCGCGAAATTCCTCGATCAGGGCGATGATGCGGCGAATGTGCTCGTGGCCGAACTGAATCGCGTTGGCCATGTCCGCTTCGGACATTTCGCGCGAGAAGCCCTCGATCATGGTGATGGCGTCGCGCGTGCCGGCGACGATCAGGTCGAGATCGCTTTCCTCCATCTGCGTGACGGTCGGCATGACCACGAAGTTGCTGCCGATGCGGCCCACGCGCACCGAGCCGGTCACCTTCAGAGAACGGGATGTGCGAAACGTGCAGCGCGGCGCTGGAGCCGATCATGCACAGCACGTCGGGATCGTTCTCATTGTCGAACGACATGGCGGCGGCCATCACCTGCACTTCGTTGATGTAGCCCGATGGGAAAAGGGGGCGGATGGGACGATCGATCAAGCGGGAGGTCAGGATTTCCTTGGTGGTGGGCCGGCCTTCGCGCTTGATGAAGCCGCCGGGAAACTTGCCGGCGGCATAGGTTTTTTCGCGGTAATCGACGACGAGGGGAAAGAAATCGCGACCGGGGATGGGCGACCCTTCGCACGCGGCGGTAAGGGTCCAGGTATCGCCGAGGCCGACGACGACGGCACCGTGGGCTTGCTTGGCAATTTTGCCGGTCTCAAGAAACAGGGTTTGATCGCCGAGGGACAATTCGACACGACAGGCCTGCACGGGGAATACCTCATCTGCTGACGGCAGCATGCAGACAAGTAAAAATATCGCAAGTAAAAAAATAGAAAGTAATGCAGTGCAATTCCATTTTTTTCTAGTTTTTTACTTTTTCCTTTTTACTTGCTCGTTACTTGCGTAGGCCAAGCTTGTTGATGACGACGAGGTAGCGATTGCGATCGATGTTGCGCAAGTAGCTCAGAAGGCTGTTGCGCTTGCTCACCATCATCAGCAGGCCGCGCCGGCTGGCGTGATCTTTCTTGTGCGTGCGCAGATGCTCGGTCAATTGCGTGATGCGCTCGGTGAGCAATGCGATTTGCACTTCGGGCGAGCCGGTATCGCTGGCTTTGCGCCGATAGGTGTCAATCAACTCCGTCTTGCGGTCTTTCGTGATCGCCATACCGTGCCTCGCCGCCTCCGCCCTTAACGACTTTGCTGCCTGGGACATATTTTTTCCACGACACTTTTGTTCTAAATCAAAGTATGGAGCGACGCGAGATTCGCCAAGGGGCAATCGCGGGATTCTTGATTCGTTGCATCGTTGTACCACCCAGGCCCCGAATGCAATCCATGCAATCCATGCAATCCATGCAATCCATGCAACGAACGCGGCGGCAACGGATGCCTGCCAGGGGGAGGGTGAGCGGCGGCAAAACGGCATGGTTTGTGCGCGGCTCCTTGGCCGAATACGCCTTGCTTCCACGCACCGCTTCCTGCATCATCACAGTAGCCCTATTGCGAGGTTTCCATGTACGCGTCCGTGCGCGCCTTTCTCGATCAGATCATCGACTATGCGGGTCTGTTCCCGCCGGCGAAATTGCCGCTGAAGGACGCGGTCGAGCGCTATGTTTGCCTGACCGAGACGTCGCCGCACGGGCGGATGTTGCGGAGTTTTGTTTGCCCGGCCGCACGACTGCACGAACTCTTCCTTCTGACGAAGGCGCGTCGAGTGCCAATCAGTGTATCGTCCCTGGGTCAGGCCGGTGCGAATTTGGAAGCTTTCCCGTCGCAGACCGAAGCCGACATGCGGGCGATCGCGGATTACCGCCAGGCCTGGCAAACCGCGGCGCCACTCGTTTTGCCCGACGACGATCAGGAGGAAGACCAGTCGCTCCTGATTGCCCAGCACAAGCGAGCTGGAATCCATGCCTATGAGGTTGCGCCGCCGGCATCATGGCCGGTCGAGGCGCGGTCGCGGGGCGTTGCCGATGTGCTCCGAATTGCGGATCACGACCTCCACGTGTTTTTCGAACTTCCTTACGCGAATCGGGTCGGCCTTGGGCAGCTCCCATTCGGCGTCAAACTTCGCTGTGGCGGCCTGTCGGCGGGGGCTTTCCCGAACGACGAGACGATTGCGTCATTCATCATGGCCTGCCGCGACGAGCGGATTCCCTGGAAAGCGACCGCCGGCCTGCACCATCCGCGCCGCCACTGGGACCCGGCCTTGAAGGTCTGGCATCACGGCTTCCTGAATGTCTTCGCTGCCGGCGTCCTGGCATGGAACCATCCCGTTTCCGAGGCCGACCTTGTCGAGCTGCTGGCCGATCGCGAATTGCGCGATCTTCGCTTTGAGCCGGACCACATGATCTGGAGGAAATGGGAATGCACCACCGCCGCAAATCGCCGAGGCCCGTGCGAACTTTGCGACCAGCTTCGGCAGCTGCAGCTTCGACGAGCCGTGCGACGACTTGATCGCGATGGGGCTGCTAGACGCGATTCCACGTGGTGATTTTTCCGCGAGCTGAGCTGGGCTGAGCATAAGAAAATCGAGCAACGAAAGGCGGAGCTAATGTTTTTCCCCGTTCCTCCCGCGAACAATAACGCACAGAAAATCCCCTTGGCCGAACCCCCGCTGGCTTCCGTCCCTGAAAGGCGAGTCGTGGTAAACGAGTTCACCAAACGATCGCGCGTCGCGTTGGCAGTCGGCTTGATCCTGAACAGTTCAAGCGGCGTGGCCCTATTCATGGCCTTAAATCGTATCCCAAACATAAGGACGGCAATGACGATCGTCATGGGCCTGTCCGCATTATGTTGCTGCCTCGCAATGATCATACACGTCAGGGCGTTCTTCCTCGGCTGGAAGGGCTGGGGCCGAGCGGGCCAGGGATTTCCTTGGGTTGTCGCTCCTCTAAGCGTTTTGGGCTTCATTGGGGCCGGGGCTTGGGTGCGATTTTGTGTCAAGCTATGGATGGAATAGCGGTTCTAGATCGCGGCTTCATTCATCGCTGGGCAGAAGCCGCAGCCCGATCGGCAGCGCCTCGCCGAACATCTGGCTTTGCTCGTCGGCGTCGAGCTCCACCGTCTCCTCGACCATGCGAATCCAGTGGTCCGACGCTCTTTGGGCCTTCAACGCATTGAGCACGCGCAGCCGTTCGCTTTCGTCGATGTCGATGGCCCGCTGGCCGCTGCGCCGCGCCAATTGCGTCAAGCAGAACAACCATGCGGTCCGTTCGCTCTGATGGCCCGGCTCGAACGGCAGGATCGCTTCGATCCATTTCTGCACGACCTGCGGGTGCAAGACGTTATTGAGCGGACCGTAGAGCAGCACGCGGGCCCCCAGGCGCGTCAGGGCGAAAAACGCGTGCGGCAAGGTCGGGCTGCGCCGGCATTGCTTGAGAGCCGCCTCACCGAGTTGCTCCTTCGCTTTCAGATCGAGCCGTTCCAGGCTCGCCGCCGCCCGCCACATTTCGCCGTACTCGTTCGCCGCTGGCTTGGACGCTTTGCTCTTGCCGGGCAACAGGATCGGCCGCAATCGGTTGTAGAGTGTGTTTTGCAGGGCGGTCGGCAATCCCCCCGCGACGCGGCGCCACATGATCCAGAAGTCGGCGCCGCCTTCGGGTTGGGCCAAGCCGGGCTTGCCGCCTTTCGGTGCGACGTGCAACAGCTTCCACAACTGCTCGACGCGGAAGCGGTCCAGCGGGTCGCCGAAGCCGGGCCGCAAGCAGAAGCCGGCAAGGTTGTGCCAGCGCGACAGATGACCGGGCGACAACCGGCGCTGATCGACGACTTCGACCAGGAATTCCCAAAGACGCCGGCACAACCCGGTCGGCCATTTGTCACGCCCAGCATCCAGGGCCCCTTCTAACTCCTTGGCGAGCTGCTTGGGATCGTTGGCCGCCGATTGATAAACGCTACGAATTCGGCTGCCCGCCGCTTGCACCAGCTCCTCGGGCCAGACATCGGTGACGACGTTCTCCGGGCCGGCATCGGCCTTGTCGTCGGCATCGCGGAGGATGTCGCGGACGTTGAATTCGAGCCGCCAGCGGTTGTGGCCGTCCTTGGCGACGCAGAAGAGTTCGAGGGTGCCGATCTCGGTGCAGCGCGTGGCGAGCGTCACCGGAACGCTCTTGGTACCGCTGCGTTTGCCCCCGCGCAGGACGGTGTGGAGCGGCGACATCTGTAAAAGTTGCGTCGGCGCCACTTCGAGCAGATCGCCCGCCTTGTCGCCGGCCCGCACGGTGGAAGAATAAAGCGGAAACATGACCGGCTGGCCGAGCGACAATTCCAGCTCCGGCTGCGAAAGTGAAATCTCCTGGCCTTCTTCGAGGCGCTGCGGGGCGACGCAGAGAACCGTAATCTTTTTATCGGGCGCTGGCGCGAGTTGGGAGGGCGAGGCTCCCGCCGAGCCGTGCTGGGGGGATTCGTCGATCGCGGGCGCAGGCTCGGCAGGAGCCTCGCCCTCCCGGTTCGCTTGCACGCCGATGTAATAGGAGCGCGCGATGCCGCCCCCGATCCGGCGACCGCCGGTGTGCTTGAGCCACGCGAAATGCGCCGCCCCCCAGGCGACCGCAAGATCGAGAGATGGATTCGTCAGCACCAGCGGCTTCCAGTCCTTTTGCGTCCCATCGAACCATTGATGCAGCACCTCGACCACGCGCTCGCGCAGCGATGCCGGCGTGAAAACGCCGCCGTTGAAGAGGATCGCTCGTGGGGCCAGGCTTTCCAGCCTGGCCGAATCAGCGGCGGGCGCTTCCGCCAGGCTGGAAAGCCTGGCCCCACCCAAGTGCCGCTTGAGAAAGTTAGCCAGATGGCGGGTGATCGCGGCATCGTTGACGTACGGCAAGCCCATCTCGTGCAAGCCGGTCCGGGCCCCGCGCGTCGGCTCGGCGTCGGCAGGCACGCTCGGGAAAAAGCCATCGACGATGATGCGCCGCACATCGTCGGCCGTCAGCGTGGCGTGAAGCGAGCCGCCGATCACCGCTCGACCGCGCCCCATGACCGTGACGCCGAATTTCTCCGCGGGTTGTGGGCCGAGCAGCGCCTCCTTGCCCTGCCGACACGCCTGCGTCAACATGCCGTACTGGGCGGCGTCGAGCTTGCCGGCACCGGGGAGCTTGGTCTCGATGAACTTGGCGAGGGCGAGATCCATGTTGTCACCGCCCAGCAAAAGATGATCGCCGACCGCCTGGCGCAGGAAGGTCAACGATCCCTCCAATTCCGCCGCCCGGATCAAACTGAAGTCGGTCGTGCCGCCGCCGACATCGACGACGAGACAGTGATCGCCCGGCTTGAGTTGGGCGGCCTCCTCCGGCGAATGCGTCGCCAGCCAGCAATAAAACGCGGCTTGCGGCTCTTCCAGCAGCGTGAGATTTTCGATCCCCGCCTTGCGCACCGCTTCCACGGTCAGCGTGCGGGCCATGTCGTCAAAGGACGCCGGCACGGTCAGCACAACCGACTGCTTCTCCAGGCGATAATCCGCGTGCTTGGCCGCCATCACGTGGTTCCACGCCTCGACCATGTGGCGCAGATACGCGCGTCGAAGCCTCGACCGGCGAGATGCGCTGGACATCCGGCGGGGCACTCCAGGGCAAAAGCGGAGCGGAGCGATCGACGCCGGCATGGCACAACCACGACTTCGCCGACGTGACGAGCCGGCCCGGCACCTTGGCGCCGTGGTTGCGCGCAAATTCGCCGACCGCGTAGCTCGCTTGCGAATTCCAGGGCAAGGCAACAGCGCCGGGCGGCAAATCGTGAGAGCCGGGCAGATAAAGAAATGACGGCAAGAGCGTGCGCGGCGCCACCTCGGCCGGCGCGACCAGTTGCGGCAATGCAAACGGATGGATCGCCGGCGCCCCGACCATTCCCGCCTTGCCCGACGCCAGGTCGATGTAGGCCAGGGCGCTGTTCGTCGTTCCAAGATCAATGCCGATCAGATAGCGCGTCATCGCCAACTATTGTATAGGAGCGCCCGGCTTGCGTTTTGCGCCTGCATTAGGTGATCCGCCGCCGCCCGAAATCATTTTCTCGAACGTTGGTTCCCGCCACAGAAATTCGAACTCAGGGTCGGAAGATAGATCGGCAAGATCGACATTGCCGGTCGCGGCCGCCTTTTGCAAGAATTCCAAGGCCAAGGCGCGATCGCCGACCTGCGTATAAAGAGCAGCAAGGGCGACCATGGCGAGGCTGTTGTCAGGGTCCAAGTCGAGGGCCCGTTTCAAGCAATCGTGTGCCTCACGCAGACGATCTTGCTTGATGCGAATTTCGCCCAGGCACGTCAGGTCGTCCGCCGTGGCGCGCTGTGCTGCCGCTAATTGCGCGAAAAGCCCCGCGGCGTCGCTTGGAGCTTGCTCGGCCAATTCGTAAGCCAAGGCACGCACGGATTGTTCGCCTTGCGGATCGAGTTCACTCGCCTTGCGCCAGCACTCAATCGCGGCGCGGCGATTGTTGAGCGCACTGAGCGCGAGGCCGGCAAAGTATAAAACCTCTGGATTCTTGGCCGCGCCCGGCGCTTGCCGCAATTCATCGAGCTTTGCGAAATCGCGCTTGTCCCAAAATTGCTTGGCCTGCCTGGCAAGGGACCTTTCTTGCTTGACCATGAACCGACCCTCAAGAATCCTGATGGGTTTTCTTGTCCGACGGACTTTTGAAGCTCTTGCTGGGCACCTTGATTTTACCCTGGCCTTTCCATTTGCGAATCTGTTTCGCCTGATTTCGATTCGGCGCCTGTCCCTGGTCGATTCTTTTCAGAATCTCGTCAAAATCAGCTTTTTCCGCGTCGGAAAGCCCGGCGCGGATTTTCTTTCGCGCAGCAGGATCGTCCGGGATGCCGTGCATGAGCCGTTCTCTCTCAGATAATCATAACCCCGCAGCCGCCGCGTTATTGACGAAATCCTATTCCTTCGGCAAATGCGGAAACACGAACGCGGCTCGCACCGGCGGCGGCATCGGCGAATCGGCGCCGCGCACCGAACGCCAGATCACCTCGTTGAAAATCAAATCGTCGATCAAATCCTCCTTCGAGAAATCCCAAGTCTCCGCTTGTTTCGCCCCGTACGCCGTCTTCAAATTCACCGCCTTCATGTCCACATCCGGAACCACGTTCGTGTACCGATCCAGCTTCGGTTCCTTCTGGAACGCGTTGTACATCGGCCGGGCGGCGGCGTCGAACTGGCTCATCGGCCGTAAGCCCAGGATCAACTCCATCGTCCGCAGCACCGACGCCGTCGAATACATCGTCGAATCGACCTTGCCGGACTGGGTGTACGGACTGACGACCAGGCACACGGAGCGATGGGCATCGACATGATCGGAGCCGTTCTGGGCGTCATCCTCGACGATGAAAATCGCGGTTTCCTTCCAAAATTTGGATTTCGAGATCGCTTCGACAATCATGCCAAGCGCGAGATCGTTCTGGGCGACCATCGCGGTGGGGGTGGGCTTGCCCGCCTTGGTACCGAAGGTGTGATCGTTGCCGATGCGGACGATATTGAACTTTGGCATGTCGCCGTCCTTCTCGAATCGCTTTATCTCGGCGATGAAGCGCTCGGCCCTTGCGACATCGGAGGTTTCGAGGTCATAGCCACGATATTGCGGGTCGATGTGGCCTTCGAGGGCCTTGACGCGGGCGGTCATCGGGTCTTTGAGCGTTTTGCCGTTCTCGACCCATTCGCCATAGCTGCGGTAGCTGACCTTGGCTTCGGCGCAGCGGTCCCAGATGTAGCCGCCGGCGGGGCGGGCGATTTCGTCGAAATATCCCTCGGCGGGATAGATTTTGAGGTTCTTGGTCGCACTGCCGCGATAGCTGAGGGGCCAAACGCGCTTGACGAAATCGGTGCAATACGCACCCATCGACCATTCGTGCCCCTCGGCCGAGACTTCGCCGTCGCAGTAGAAATTGTCGAGCAGGACGAATTGTTTGGCGAGTTTGTGGGCGTTGGGGGTAGCTTTTTCAGGGAAGATGCACAGATTCGGATCGCCGTTGCCCGCTTTGATGTCGCCGAAGACTTGATCGTAGGTGCGATTTTCGCGGATGACGTAGAAGCAGTATTTGATGGGGCAGTCCTTGGCGTGATTCCACATCTGGTACTGGGCGAACCTCTCCCGGTCGACTTTATCGTCTCCTTTGATGCCGTGAAGGTTCGCAAATTCGGCGAACCGCGGCGCCACGATCACGCCTGTCAGTTTTTGAGTATCTGATAGGATGAAAAACCCACGTCCCTTGGCGAAGTGATCGAAAAGCTCCTTCCTCCCTTTGCCCAGACTGCCAACGAAAATCGGGGAAGAGGATGGAATCGGACTGCGGTCCGAACGTCGCTGCTTGCTGGACAAATCCTCGCGCAACGGGCTGCACTTGTACGCCTGCTTGCTGTACGCCACCATCTCCATCTCGTCCGGCATGTCGATGATGCTCAGGGTGCCGCGGTAGAGGCCGGCGATGTATTCGCGCACCGTCGCGTTCTTCGGATCAAGCGGATTCGGGCCTTTCGGGTTCGCCTTGACCGATGCGCCGCGGCCATTGGCGACGAGGATGCGCTTGGTGTCGGCGTCATAGCGCACGGAGGTCGGATACATGCCGACGGGGATGAAGCCGAGCGGCTTGGCGTCGCCGGGCTTTTCGACATTGAAGACGGCGAGGTTGTTATTGTCGGCATTGGCGACGAAGAGGATTTTGCCGTCGGGCGTCAGGCACAGGCTGTTGGGCGTGTTGCCGTTGGGGGCGGAGGCGTAGAGGGCGCAGTTGATGGTTTCGAGCGGCTTACCTTCTTTCAAGTCGATGACGCTGACGCGCGTGGAGTTGGAGCAGGCGACGAAGAGCGTTTTCTGGCCGGGGCCGAAGGCCATCTCCGTGGGGTGCTTTTCGGTGGCAATGGTTTGCGCGATCTCGTTCTTCTTCAAATCGACGACGGCAATGCTCGCCTTGGCCCACAAGCTGACGAAGAGCCTCTCGTTCTTGGCATCGACCAGGCAGGCGAAAGGATAGCTGTCCTTGCCCATCGGCACCGTGACGCGGTCTTTCTTGCCTGGCCCGACGATAGCGACGGCATGGCCAAACACGCCGGGGACATAGAGCATATCGCCAGCGGCTGCAAGAGAACCGGGGATGAATTTGGCGTCGGCTACCTTGACCTTCTTTTGCTTGAAGAGAAAGCCATTGTCAAATTGGAACTGGTGGACGAGATCGAATTCGCCGCCGCCGACGGATAGCGTGTTGCCTTTGTCGCTGAATGCAAGGCCGCCGAAGGTTTGTTCGATGACAACTCGACTCTTGACGTGTTCCTTTTTCTTGGCGAGATCGACAATGATGATCTCGTGGGCGCCGTAACCGGCGTGCAGGACCGCCGCCCACTTGCCGGTCGGATGCAGGGCGATGCTGATTGGGAAATCGCCCAGTTCGATTTGCTTGCCGACCGGCTTGATCGACCACGAATTCGGCATCCGCACCGACCCGTCCGCTTCGACGCCGGGGAGCGTGATCGGCTTTTTGGCGAGTTCATTTTTCTGAGCACGCGCGGTAAGGCCGATGGAAAAAAAGAGCAAGAACGCACTGAGGCGGCGCATGGGGGCATCCTTTCATCGCATGAAGATTGGCGGCGACGTGGCCATGCTATCAGTTCATCACGCGGAGTAAAAAGAAAACTGCGTGAATTCTGCGATTCGTCATTCGCCATTTGCTCCCCTCTGCCCTGTACTCGGGGGAGAGGGGTTGGGGGTGAGGGGGAGACGCATCCGGAGGTGCGGTGTCGCTCCCTCGCCCCTCTCCCCCGAGAACAGGGCAGAGGGGAGTTAGTGCTGCCAAATCGCTTGAGCCAGCAACACCAGGCCCAACAGGAGCAGACCGGCATGGATGTAGGTGAGAAATCGATTGCCGGACAACCGGCCATGAATGAATCGGCCCACGAAAATCGCGGCGATGATGGCGGGAAAGGAATAGAGGTAATATTCGGTCACTTGCCAGGTCCATTCGCCGGCCAGCCAGTAGCCAATCATACCGGCGAGGCTGGCGGGCAGAAAATAGCCTTGAAGCGTCGCCCGGAAATGCTCCGCCGACCAGCGCCGCAACGCTCCATAGACAACCAGCGGCGGCCCGTTCATGCCGTAAGCGCCGCCCAGAACGCCGGCCATGATGCCGAACAGCCAGGCCAACCGATCATTTTTCAATTCGACCGGCGTGCGATGAATCAGGCAATACGCGGCAAAGGCGATGATGATGGCCGCCAGAATTCCCTTGACGATCGCTTCTGGCGCCATGTGCAGCAAGAGGCCAAGCGGAATGCCAAGCAGCGTGAAGAGAAAAAGCCAGCCGGCGCTCACGAGATGAATCTTTCGCCAATCCTGGATGACGACCACCAGCGCGACGGTGATGGAGGCGAGAACGGCCAGCGGCGTTGCCACTTCGACGTGAATGACCAGCGAAAGCAGCGGCACCGCAATCAGCGCCTCGCCGAAACCGAAGGCGGAGCGAATCACCGTGGCGACGAAAAGCGACCCCAGCACGACGAGAAGAACCGTCCAGTCGGAAGTCATTCTTTCGTTGTATGAACCGTGGACGGCCTATTTTTTCGCGTTGCCGTCATCCGGTTTGGGTTGCGTTTTCGGTTCCGGATCGACGTTGTGATTGGCTCGCGAAAAGGCGCCGGCGCTCAGCAGTACGGCGAACACGGTGACGCAAAGGAGGACGGCCAATCCCCCCAGCGCCGCCGACAGCATCGCGAACTTGCTCGCCACGGATTCGCCCAGGCTGGGCGGCGTGAGATGAACGATCGGTTGCACGCGCGGTTTGGCGGATGGTTGGCGGGTCGGCTCCGGCGCCTTTGCCGGCTCCTCCTCGCTCGCGAGCGTTCCGTCGGCCATATTCCGCAAGATCGATTGCAGCTCGCCCGCCAGTTCGCTCGGTGTCTGAAATCGGTCGGCTGGGGCCTTGGCCAAAAGGCGGTGCAACACCGCAGCAACCGCCGTCGGCACGCGCGCGTTCTTCTTGAAAACCTCGACCGATTCGTGCGGCTTGGCCCATTCTTGCAAGCGCTCGCGCCGCACGGCCTCCACCGAGTCGGGCTCGTTGAACTGATGTTGCAGCAACTTCTCAGTCATTGACCCATTGGCAAACGGGGGCTGGCCCGTCAGCAGGAAATACAGCGTGCAGCCCAGGCTGTAAAGGTCGGCGCGGATATCGCTGTTGTGCGGGTCGCGCGCCTGCTCGGGGGCGATGAATTCCGGCGTCCCCATCACCGAGCCGACCAGCGTCAAATGCGTGAAAGCTTGCTGAGGCGAGGCGCTGGTCCAGCGGGCCAGGCCCAGGTCGAGAAGCTTCACCACGCCCCAGGGATAATGCAGCGCCGCCTCCGAACGTCTGAGCATGCCGCTGCTATTCTTGGCGATCATTTCCAAAGGCCGCGGAATCATGCCGCTGGAGCGGCGGCGGTCGCTGGCGATCCCGCGCGTCACCAGGAGATTGGCGGGCTTAAGGTCGCGATGGATCAGGCCGCGCTCGAAGGCATGCTGCAAGCCGAGCGCTGCCTGGCGGATGTACTCGCAAGCCTGCTGGACCGGTAAGGGGCCATTGTCCTTGACCATCCGGGCCAAATCGACGCCGTCGATATATTCGAGGGAGATGTAGTAGGTGCCCGCGACCTGATCGGCGTCGAAGGCGCGGACGATGTGCGGATGGCTGAGCTGGCCGGCGGCGCAGATTTCACGCTGGAAGCGCTGGATCACCTTGGGATTGCCCAGGCACTCCTTGCGGATGACCTTCAAGGCCACGACGCGGTTGAGCAGTTTCTGGCGGGCTTTGTATACCTGCCCCATGCCACCTTCGCCAAGGCGTTCCAGCAAGATGTAAGGGCCCAGCGTCAGGCCCGTCCCTTTGCCCTGGAAGATCTGATTGATCTGATAGGCGGTGAGCCAATCGCGCCGCAGCAGTTGCTGGGCCAGCTCGCGAGGGCTTTCCACTTCGCCTTGCAGCCGCCGCACCTCGTCGCACTGCTCGGCATCCAGAATCTGGCTCTGGAGAATGCCGTCCACAAAGTTCGCGAGATTGGCAGACATGGCGATGCGCAAGCGCCCCCGATGTTTCAGTTTTCGCTGTGCAAATATAGCTCACGGATGCGGGAAAAGCTGACGATGCCGAAAATCATGGTGAACATTCACGCACCGGCTAGACAGGATCAATGCCGGTTCCTAGGATGAATGTTCGTCAATAGCGTCGAGTCAAAGAGAAGGAAGCGATCATGTACGCAGTTTTCGAAGACGGTTCCCGCCAGTATCGCGTTCAGGAAGGCGATGTCGTGAGCGTCGATTTTCGCCAGGTGGATCTTGGCGCCAGCATCGAGTTTCCGCGCGTTCTGCTCGTGGAGAACAACGCCGACGCCAAGATCGGTCAGCCCACGATCCAGGGCGCCCGGGTGGTCGGCGAGGTGGTTGCTTTCCCCTCGACGAAGGTTTACATCCAAAAATTCCGCCGCCGCAAGAATTCACGCCGCTTCACCGGCCATCGTCAGCCCTACACCGCCGTCAGGATCAAGCAGATCGTGACGTAGAGCCGGCCTTTGCACAAACAACGTGGGAACAGGCTTTCTAGCCTGTCCATCTTATGAACCTCGCTAAGACAGGCTGGAAAGCCTGTCTCCACTTGTGTGCGAACGCACAACCTCCGCCACCGCCGGCAGCGAATCCAGGACGTGCGTGTGCGGGTGTAACTCCAGTTGCGCCGCGTGAAGGCGCCGGTGGTCACGCCGATGATCAGGCCGCAGCCGGCGCTCGCGCCTTCTTGCAGATCGACCGGCGTGTCGCCGACCTTGGCGACGCAGCGCGGATCGGTGATACGCAGCCTGGTCATCAAAAGATGGATCATGTCACGATGCGGTCGGCCGCGCGGCGATTCGTCGCTGGCGATGCTGCCGTCAATCGCGTCCCTCCAGCCGAGCCGGGCGAGGATCACGTCCACGATGTCGCGGCTAAAGCCGGTGTTGAGCGCAACCTTGACGCCGGCGCGGCGCAATTCCGCGAAGACGGCGCCGGCCCCCGCGATCTCGCGCACCTCCGGGCTCTCGGCGTAATGGCGCTTCATGCGGGCCACAAAGTCGGCATGCACCGTGTCGATGTCGGCCGGTCCGAATGACTTTCCCGATGCCGACAGCAAGCGGCGAATCGCTTCCGGCTTGGGCAATCCCATCACGTCATTGACGGCGGACTGCTCCGCCGTGACGCCGAGATTGGCAAGCGCGGCGCGAAAGCAATCGCTGACGGCGTTGCCGTCGTGCAGAGTGGTGCCCGCCATATCGAAGACGACCAGCTCGATCATCGGTTTTCTCCCAGCCAATCGGCGACCACGCGTTCGGCGATGCCGAAGGACAAGGTCATGCCATTGCCGCCGACGCCGTTGACGACGCGCATGCCGGGGCGCGGATCGGCGATAATGTAAGGTTCTGTAGGGTGTTTCACGTAGATGCCGTGCCAGCGTTGGGTGATGCGCAGATCGGGGATGTGGACCATTTTCCGCAAGTAACGCAGGACCATTTCGTCGATTTCCGGCTTGTCGAATGGCTCGATCGCGTCGCCGTACTCGTGCGAATCGCCGATGGTCAATGCGCCGCTTTCATGCTGCGAGAGAAGAACATGAATGCCGTGCCGGCCGTACTCCGGCAGCTCGCGGTCGAGGCGCTCGATCAGGCGAGGCAGGGTGGGGCAGGCAGCGAAAGCGCGATAATGCCGCAACGTCAGGCCTGCGGCGAGCATGGTGCCAACGCGGAAATCGGCATACGGCTGCGAACGCATCATCTGCAGCTTGCACGCGATCAATCCGGCCGCGGCAAAGGCGTGCGGCGCCAACGCGCGGAAGTCGGCACCGGTGCACACGAGCAAGCGATCCGCCTTCCACACCTTGCCCGCGCAAGCGAGCGTCGGCCGATCGTAGGCGAGCACCGGCGAGTTAAAAACGAATTCGACGCCGAGCGTGCGGTTAAGCCAATCGGGCAAACGGGCGATGACCTGGCGCGGATCGACGGTGGCTTCAACCGGGCTCCACATGCCGCAGCGCAAATCGGTTGGAACTATTGCCGGAAATCGCTCGGCGATCTGTGTCGGGCTGAGCATGGAGCAGGAGCAGGTCGCGCCGGCCTGGACGACGAACTCGCGCAGCACCTGGGCTTCGTCGTCGTGATGGGCCAGATGCAGCGAACCGGCGCGTTCGTGCCAAATGCCGCTCGCTTGCAATACATCGAGCCAGTGTTCCCGGCTGCGGCGGGCGAGATCGTAAAGCGGCCCGGGTGGTTGGCCGATGGGCCAGATCATGCCGAAATTGCGGGCCGACGCGCCTTGAGCGCGGGGATGGCGTTCGAACACGATCACACGCAGGCCGTGCTTGGCAAGGTGGTAGGCGTGGGCCAAGCCGAGAATGCCAGCGCCGGCGATGGCGACATCGTACTCCGCTTTCATCGCGCCTTGCCCCCGCGCTGCAGTGCCGTTTCCAGCGCATGCCGATAGGTTGCCAGTGCCGGCACCTCAAGACCCGGAACCTTGGCGCCGTCGTCCCAGCGCCGCAGCGCGACCGCGGCAGCAAAATGCGCCTGCAACTCAAACTCCCGCGCTTCCTCCACCGCGAACGGTCCTCCCTGCAAGCGCAGGCTCAACTGTGACGCCGACGACAAGCCCGCCAAATACGTGCGATCGACCGCACATAAATAGCGCTTGGCGTCAACGTGTAGCCGAACCGGGACGCTGACCGCGGGACCGAATTGCTGTTCAAGCCAGCGGCGCCAGCTTCTTCATGCGTGTCGTCGATGCCGTGCTGCGCCACATCCTCCGGCAAGCCGCTCAGCATGTGCCCGATATCGTGCAGGAGGGCGGCGACTACCAACTCATCGTCGGCGCCAGCGCCGGCCGCCAGATGCGCCGATTGCAACGCGTGCTCCGCCTGCGATACTGCTTCGCCAAAATAGGCCGCCTCGCCGGCTTCCGCGAACAGCGCCATGATCGCATCCACTGCACTCACTTGCTTCTCCTTCACGGCGTCACCGCAACGCGGCTTCCAGGACTCTCATGCGCGAAAGCAAACGCTTGCTTGACTTCATCCAGCCGATAGGTTCGGTTCACCAGGTCGGCAAACGGATACGCATTCCCAGCACTCGCCAAGAAATTGAGGGCGGTCGCGAGGTCGGGCGGCGTATAGTTATGGACGCCGCGAATCGTCAGCATGCGGCGCACCACCGCTTCCGGATCGAGCGGCACCGTCGGCGTGGGCAGCACCGTCCCGGCCAGCACCAACGTCCCGCCGATGCGCGTCAATGTTATCCCGGCTTCCACCGTCGCTGCGACACCCGCCAGCTCAAGTGTCACGTCCGCGCCGCGTTGCTGCGTTCCTTCGGCAAGGCCCGACGCCAACTCGGTTGGCGAATACGCATGCGTGGCGCCGAACGCCAGCGCCCGCGTTCGGCGGGCCGCATCCGGATCGCTGATAACGACCAGCGCCGCTCCGTTCGCGCGCGCCATCGCGCAGGCCGTCAGCCCAAGCATCCCGGCGCCCAGGATCAGCACCGCTTTTCCCGCCACCGTCCTGGCTGAACCTAGCACCGCGGCAACCGTCGCCGTCGCACAGTTGGCGCTCGCTGCCAGCTTGTCCGTCAATCCATCCGGTACGCGAAAGATAGCCGTGCCCGGCACGAGCAAGACGTAATCCGCCAGGCCGCCCGACCAGTGCGCTCCGGGCTTTTCATCACCAATGCCCTGATGCCCATACTTGAAAAGCGAGGCGCACTTTTGGGGCAAGTCATCCGCGCAATAAAAGCAATCGCCGCAACTGGCCGCCACGCACCAGCTGACGCGACCACCTACGGCCAACGCTGCGCCGCGATAATCATTTCGATTCGCGCTCGGCCCAAACGCTTCGATGCGGCCGACGATTTCGTGCCCGAGCACAATCGGCGTGGCCACCGTCCGCCGACCGCTATGCGTGTGCAAATCGCTGCTGCAAAGCGTGCAACAGGTCATCCGTACCAGCACCTCCGCCCCCCGCGGAACCGGCACCGGCAAGTGCGCCACCTCCAGCGGACGGTTCGGCCCATGAAACAGCACCGCCCGCGCCATCACGCCTCCACCGCGGCAGTCTCCGCTTGAACCGGCGTCAACTCGTCGGTCCCCGCTGTCGCCGGGTGGACCGCGAAATACCACCAGCACGGGATCAATAGCAGCACGCAGGCCCCCGCGATGATCCAGCTGAGCGGCACGAAAAAGTCCAGGAAGTTATCGGTCGCCGGGCCGAAATTCTTCGCGAGCATGACCGCCGCGAAGCCGAGATAGCCGAAGGCGTCCACGAGGTACATCAGGTAGCCGATATTGCCCCGGTCACGCGTCAGGGCGATGAGCCGCTCGAATAATGTTGTATGAAAGACGACATACGGCAGGTAAAGCCCGAGCCCGTGCAGAATCATGAACGCCATCGGCGACAGCATTCCGGCCGCCCATCCGAGCAATGCCGCTGCGATCAGGAACGCGCCGGCAATCGCCAACGCCAGCGCCGTGAAAAAAGCCCGCCGATTGTCGCGGATGCAAACCGCCAGGCCGATCATCACGACCACCGCAAGAGCGACCGCGAGTTCCGAGATCGTGAAGTCACTCGGCTCATGCCCGAAGTCGAGCCCTTTCCAGATGGCCGCACCGAAATCGGACCGCACGCTCCGCAATACCGTCAGCAGCAAATAAACAAGTACCAGCAGCGTAAGCCCGCTCGCATAGCGAAGGAAAAACTCCCGCCGCTCGGCCCGGTTCATCGGCAAGCGCGCGCTACGAGCCGCGATGTCCACGGGCGACGGCCCCGGAATGCGCGACAGCATCCATGCAAAAAAACAAAGCGGCGGCACAAACAAGAGCCCCGCCACGCACGGCATCCATGCTTCCGCGACGCCATCAGCCAACAGATAACCGCCGACCGTCTTGCACACGCCGTCGGCAATGATGAAGCTCGCGCATAGCCCCGCCGTCAATGCTTCCGTGTGCCGACGCCCTTCGAGAAAGCCGAGGATCAAGCCGAAGACGATGCCGAGCGGCAGCCCGTTGAGGAAAAGAAAGATGCAATTGAACGGCATCGGCGTCAAAGCGAAAAAGAAGAGCGCCCCTTCCGCGAAGCCGATCAGCCCGATCAGCCAGACGACGCGCCGCCCCGGCGTCATTTCGGCGATGACCTTGATGCCGATGAATTTCGAGACGGTGTAGCCTAGCCCCTGGGCGATAACCAGCAGCGTCATTTCCTGAAAGCCGCCGACCTTCGCTGCGAATTCGCCGCCGGTGAACGGCTTGCGGAAGGCGTAGGTGCAAAAATACGCCCCAAACGCGGCGATCACGCACCACGCCGACAGTTTCCATCCGCTGCGCGAATCCACCGCCATGAATGCGCCCTCAATGTTTTCGCAAGGGTTGATGTAGCGGACCGGCTGCCAGGCAAGCAGAGTGCGAGCGCGGAATTCACGGATTCTTTGCGTGGAGCGATCCAGTTGACGTGCCGTAGCGGATCGCAAAGTGAATTGGAGCAATCCTTTGCGGCACGCGATCGCACGGTAAGTCAGTTGACGGGGGTATGCCTGCCTAGACGAGGTAAACTTCCGAACGCTCAATGAGAATCTCGTCTTGAGGAATCAGCGGCGCCTGTCGCAAAATGGGCTTCAACTCCTGGAAGGATCGATCGCTCGCCTCGACGGGATTTGCATATACGTAAATCACCGTATGGTGATCGCGAGTCGGCGTCGTCCCCTCCGGCAGATATTCGCCGATGAACGGCACGCCAGAAAGCGATGCGGACGCCAGGGAGCCGCCAAAGCGCAGATCGAACTCGAGCAAAAGCCGGGTGATGTGGTCTTTCGTGAACACCGGCATGCCTTCCCCGGAGAAAAGCGGCAAAACGAGGAAATAGCGGAACGCATATCCGTGAACGCGGGCGGGTTTCTCGCGCAGGCTCGGAAGGAAGAGGTCTTGCGGAACGAATGTGCGAAGAGTGCGCAATTTCGCTTCCAATCGCGACAGGCTACGATCTCTTCTTGCCACTTTTCTTGGCTCCGTTGAGCTTCGGCAAGAGCCCGACGTTTCGCAGTGCCTGGATTTGCCCCGGGCCAATCAGGAGTTTACGCGGATACCTAGTCTGGAAGAGTCCGCCCAACTCCAGCATCACGCCGATAGCTTTGCTGTAGATTTTGTCGTCTTTGAACTGAACGGTCGCCATGGCAAAAATCTCCGATTGATCCGCCTCGCTGCTTGCATTATACTGGCGACGATCAGCCACACGCGATTCCACGCGCCCCTTTGGGGGTTCACCCGCCGGTCTTCTTAACGGTGTGGGATTAGTCCGTGGTAAGATCACCCCAGGCCTGCCGGGCAAATTCGATAATGCGAGCTTCCCGCTCATCTATTTGGGCGAGCGTCCAGTCTTTTCATCGGTGACTTCCTTGACCATTCGTAAATAATTGTGTTTTTCGTAGGCAGATTTCTTTTCGTGAAATCCCTTGCGATTCGCTTCCTCGTTAAGCTCTTGCGGCAACAGTATCAGATTTCCAATTCGTCCGACATGATCAATCACCGGATATACCTTCCCTTTTCCCCGTCGCATCTTTCCATCCCATGCGCCGCCTTGCTCCGGGTTTTGCGGAAAAATGTGCTCAACTGAGTCATCGGCCCGCTCGTTCCAAATCAGCTGGCGTACCTGTTCATCGATTGTTGCACCTTTTCCGGCCTGCGCCGCGAGGTATTCTTCGTACCGCCAAAGTACGTATCGGCAGAGCGCGGGCGAGTACTCATAGCAGTTCTTCCCGGAGAACCCCTGCTCCAATGCCTGGTCAATTGGGAACTCCTCGCCAAGCCCTCGAAGCGCATCCATGATTTCGCTGTAACGACTCGCGCCGTCCGAGCAGTTGTTCACGCGCGTCGCCAAACGGACGTATTCGCCCACTATGTGCCGCGAGTCCTTACCGAAAAGTCCGAAGATACGAAAAGTCACCCGCTCCCATTGGTCCAATGCGCGCATTCGCTCCGTTTCGCTCAGAGAGCTCGCCGACATCAACGCAACCGCCAGAATTCTGGCATGGAGGATCTCCGTCACGGCTTCAAGGGCGCGGTTTGCCTCCAGAGAGACCAATTTGCGCGCGACATCGTAAAGAATCTCCGAAATCTGCTGGGGGTTTGAGGCGAGTTGCAGTCCTCGCGGAACTGCTCTAATGAATCCTCGGCAGGGGCCGGCTTGCCTCGAACGGGCCCAAACTGGAGTGTCGCCGCCGAGCGCAGTACCACCTGGCCATCGACGGTTTTCTTCGAGATCTCGACATAAATGTTGCCCCACAGTTTTTGGAGCGAAGCGATCGCCGAGTCGGCGGCGGCCGGCGATTTTGCAAGCTCGAAGGCCCGTCCCATGAGCACGCTCTTGCATTTGTCGAGCCAGTCGACCACGAGGCCGCGGCTGTTGAGCACCTCGAAAACACTGTATACGATTCGGCTATCCTCCGTGTCGAATATGACGAATCCAAGCCGATTTTGGACCAATCTCAAGAGACCCAGAGCGTCGCCATATTGATCAATCCAATCGTCCACAAACCATTTGCAATCCCGTATTGCGGCGGCGAGATTTCGATCGGCGTCGGTTTTGAGTTCCGACTTGGCTGGAATTTTGCCCTCGCGGAGGAACGCCGAAAAAATGTGCTCGTTAGTGTTGTTGGTTTGCAGCAAAATTAGGTTTTCGTCGCCTTTCACCAAGACCTTCTTCAAATCCCCGCTTGCAGCTGCCTTCGGCCCAAGAGCAAGCTCGATGCATTTTAGGATCAGAATGATCGTAGTAAGGCGCTGCTGGCCGTCCACGATATCATAAAGTCCATACTCGGACGCACCCACCGCCTTTACTTCTTTCGTCCGCAGGCAAACGATCGTGGCCATGAAATGGTGGTTGTCGTCTTTCCTCTCAGCTAAATGACCGTGCGTGAATTCGCAGCTGGTGTTATGCAGCGATTCGCCGGTATTGTCGTTGGTTGCGCTTGCGGAGGTGGTAACGAACTGCCTCCATCAGTTTTGTCATGTTCGGTTGGCGATGGTTGCGCGTCACATCGGCGTGGAGGTCCTCCCAGACCCGCTCAATCTTGTTGTGGTCAGGGCAATATGGAGGCAAGAAATGCAGTTTGATCTTGCCTGCCAAGTAGCCGCTCAAGGCCGCGTGGACAATGTCGCTTTTATGAATGCGATAGTTGTCACAGATCAGGTGCAAGCAGCGCTCCTTGGGATAATCTCGACGCAGGCGGTCGAGCAAGTCGAGAAACAGGTAGCTCGTCTTGCGAATTCCTTCGACCCAGGTCACGATGCCGGTGCGGACATCAAGGGCCCCGGCCAGGTAACGCTTTTCATTCTTGCCTGGCGTGAGCACCTGTTTCTGTTGGCCCGACACCATCCAGTCCAGGCCGATTTTCGGGTTCAGATGAATGTCCACCTCATCCTCGTAAAAGACCCGTTCGCCGCGCGGCGGCGTGTCGATCAGACGCCGCAGTTCCCGCAAACGCCTGGTTTTTGCCGACTTCGACCAAGGACAACCCACGATCGGCTTGGGGCGACCACGCCGGGCTTTGATCTGGGCCAGGGCTCGGCTCATCGTGGTCGTATGAATGCGCACGCCGGTCAAACGCACCATCGTCTCGATCAACAATTCGCGCGTCCAAGTCGGACGACGCCAGCCATAAAGTTCCGGCGAGTTGCTCACGATGCAATGCAGACGCTGCAAGTAATCTTCGCTGAGCTTTTCCTCGCCATTGTCGGTTCGGCCATCCTGCAAGCCCGCTTCACCATAGCGGCGAAATCTCGCTACCACTCGTCCAACCGTGGTGTGGTGCACTTGCAGAACTTTCGCGGTCTGGCGGGTCGAGCGTCCGTTGATCACATTGATAATCATCAAATAGCGCAGCCGAGTACCGGCGTTGCGACAATGGCGGAGCGATCTGCACAAACGCTCCTTGACACTGAACCGAACCTTCAGGACAATCATCTTCATGGGAATTCCTCTCGTTCTCAAGAGCGTGTCTTGAGGGCACTTGTGGCGGAATTCCCATTTTTTATTGCGCTCCTGCGTACCCGTGCAGCTGATTCACGCACGGTCATTTAGTTTCCGCAAATCGTTGAACAGATCCTCGCGCTGCTTGGTTCGCCAGCTGTAGAACCGTTGATAATGGGGTATGCGGAAGACACGGTTCGAGAAGAGGGATTGCAAGGTCTCGTATCGAGGCTGGATCATAGGGCACGATCCGTGGGACTGAGGTTCTGCGACGCCGCAACATTCTCCTCAGTATATGGAATCGGGTAGGAGGGGGAATTACTTCCCCCGTCCTCCCACACCACCGGACGTACTTTGCGTATCCGGCGGTTTCTGTTCTTGTTGATACCGGTCATACAGCTGGCTGAGGTTGGCCAAGCCCAAAGACTCGATCCAAGTCTGATTCATGGCGGTGTTGACGGCCGGACACGCCGACAGATGCCACCACCCCTTGTTCGACCCGGCGGTCATCCGCGCGTGGCGGACTGGAACGCCGTGGCTTTGCAAGAAGGCCGCGATCGTTCTGGTCCGTTTCAGTTGCTTCAACCGCACGCAGCGCAGCTTCCGACGAATCCAACTGTCCAATTCACGCAGCAAGGTCTTGCACTTCGCAAAACGGAAGTACGCGATCCAGCCCGTGAGAAAACTGTTGAGTTCGCCGGCCATCTCCTCGATTTCGATGCCTCGATTTCGACGAGTGATCTGCCGAATGCGGTCCTTGACGCGTTCCTCGCTCTTGGGCGCCACCCCCAACTCCCCGCCGCGCAGGAGACGATAGCCGAGAAACTTGCGTTCCTCGACGTGTGCCACGGCACTCTTCTCCCGGTTGACGCGGAGCCGAAGTTTCCCTTCCAAGAACGCTGTCACCGACGCCAGCACCCGTTCCCCCGCCGCCTTCGACCGCATGTAGATGTTGCAGTCGTCGGCATAGCGGCAGAAGCAGTGGCCACGCCGTTCCAGTTCCTTGTCCAGGTCGTCCAACAGCAGGTTCGCCAAGAGCGGCGAAAGCGGCCCGCCTTGCGGGGTCCCCTCGTGCCGAGCGACACACACGCCGTCTTGCATCATGCCCGCTTCCAGGAAGCGGCGAATGATCTTGAGCAGACGCTTGTCGCCGACACGCCGGGCCAATCGCGCCATCAGGATGTCATGGTTCACCCGGTCGAAGAATTTCTCCAGGTCCATGTCCACCACGATGGTTCGGCCCTCGGCCACATACTCTTTCGCCTTGGCCAGAGCGGTGAATGCTCCGCGTCCCTTGCGAAAGCCATGGCTCGATGCCGAAAAGGTCGGGTCCAGAAGCGGGTCCAAAACTTGCAGGATCGCCTGCTGCACCAAGCGGTCTACCACCGTCGGAATGCCCAACTGTCGCACTCCTCCGCCGGCCTTCGGGATTTGCACCCCGCGGATCGGCGACGGTTGATAACTCCCGTCGAGCAGCGAATCGGTGAATCCTTGCAGATGCTTGCGAACCCAGGGCAACAGTTCGCTGACGGTCATCCCGTCCACGCCTGCTGATCCTTTGTTCGCCCGCACGCGGTCAATTGCTTCGATCAAGTTCTGGGTCCGGGTCACCTCCTCCATCAGTCGGTCCGGCAAGGCACGTGCTTGGCCCGACGCCGCAGACGCTTGTGACTCCACGCACCCACCAGCTTCGGTCCCGCCGTCGCCAGTTGAGCCGGGGCGCAACTCCTCCGCCTGCTCCGTAAACAGGAGCGTTTGGTAGTAGCTGCCTTGCTGTCGCTTCACGTCCATCGAGTCGTTCCAGACGGTCGCTTGCAAGAATAGATTCAGCCCTTCATCCGCTCTTGCGAGGCGGTTGGCCTCCCCGACGTGTGTTGCCCGCGCAGGATGGCACATCGCCGAACGAGCGGGTTACTACGGCCTCTGCTGACTTCTCCCTGGTCCATCCCACGACGTTGCCGCCGCAGTAGTCCGGATCGACCGGACGGACGGGGAGATCTCCCAGGGTAAGTTGTGCATCCTTCGCTCGGTCTTCGCCGGATTTACCCGCGTCGCCTACGGAATGGCTATCAGGCGTCCCCGTCTCATGCCGGGTTACCCAACGACGCTGGCCTTGTATCCGATTTCTGTTCGTCGAATCCGAGTTGGGGGCATCGGCTTTCTTCAGATTCCGCCTCGCGACGGACACCCTTGCCTAGCCTTGCGGTTCGGGCCATCACCGCCCGCAGAGGACTTGCACCTCCTGAGACACAACATACCTGGCGCACAAAAGAAATCCCAGGCTCAAGTGCCCGGGATCCTTGCTTTCTGTCCTCCAACCCGCACCAACGCTGCGCTTATGGTGGGGCTTGCAAATCAAATCACTTCCGCCATCGGATCATTGCCCTGATCCACCAGATACTGCGGCCGGCCGTTCTGGTCGAACATACGCGTCGAACCCGGGTTCAGGCCGATGTTGTGATACAGGGTGGCGAAGATTTCCTGGAACTTGACGGGACGCCGGGCGGGCAAGCCGGCATTGCGATCGCTTTGGCCGATGACCTGGCCGGTCTTCATGCCGCCGCCCGCGAGCAAAGCGCACGACAGTTGCGGCCAATGGTCGCGGCCTTCCGTGTTGTTGATCCGCGGCGTGCGGCCGAACTCGCCCCAGACGACCACCGAGACATCATTCTCCAGGCCGCGGGCGTGCAAATCCTCGACCAGCGCGGAAACGGCGGCATCGAGCAGTGGCATGTTGCGTCGGCTTTCGACGAAGTTCCTGCCGTCCGGGCCGTGCCAATCCCAGCGGCTGAAGTTCAAGGTCACCACGCGGGCGCCGGCTTCCACCAGGCGGCGGGCGATGCAGAAGTTGCGGACCATGCGCGGCGCACCATCGCGCTCGAACGCGGGATCATCGTAGCCGTACCGGCCCACCACGCGACGGTCTTCCTTCGACAGATCGAGGGCCTCCACCAAGCGTGAGGAAGTGAGAATGCCGAGGGCTTGCTGCTGGAAGGAATCGATGCCGTCCATGGTGCTACTGCGGTCGAGGCTGCGGTTGAGCGAATCGAAGGAGCGCATGAGGTTGACGCGGTCGCCGAGGCGTTCGAGGGTGACGCCCTGGAGGGTCATGTTGGCGGCGCCCATGTTGGTGCGGCCGCCGACCATGTTGAACGGGTTATGGCCCATGCCGAGGAAGCCGCCGTGATAGGGATCGCCCCAGCGCGATTCGCCGGTGGCGTACATCAGCGACAGGTTGGCCGGGATCGACGGATTGGCGTTCCCCTGGAAGCGCGACACCCACGACCCCAACATCGGCCAATGGCCTTCGGTCTGCGGATTCTTGCGGCGGCCGGTCATGCACTGATAGCAATCGTGCCGGCCGTCCGCGTCGGCGATAGTGCGGACGAAGATGAATTTGTCGGCATTGCGGGCGATGCGCGGAAAGAGTTCGCAGATGTCGATGCCGGGGACGTTCGTGTGGATCGGATTGAATTCGCCACGGATTTCGCGCGGGGCGTCCGGCTTCAGGTCCCACATGTCCTGATGCGGAGGCCCGCCCGGCAGATAGATGTTAATGATCGATTTATGGCCACTCGCCCCTCGCCTTCCGGGAGAGGGGTCTGGGGTGAGGGCTTGCTCGGCTTCCGCGCGGAGCAAGCCGGGCAGCATCAGGCCGCCGGCGATGGAGCCGCCGATGGTGAGGAAGTCACGCCGATTGAGCCCGTCGCAAAACCCGCCGCTCTTGTGCGGCTGCGAAAAAATGGTGAGCATGGAAGCGCGTCTCCGCAGAGGGTAGGAGGGGTTCGGTGGGAGGGAGGTCCGTTTAGAACCAGAATCGTTTTATCATATCGGCAATAGGGCCGCAAGAGGTTGCATGCAGTTTTTGCTGCGCAACCTGCTCACGGGCGTTGCGCAGGTTGAATCGGCGAATTTTCAAGGCTTCAGCGGCATTTTTGGCTTGCCTGCGCACGGATCGGGGAGACAAGCCTTCCGGAGGCGCGACGATGTTCCGCGCGGAACATTATTAAAAATGCGGCAACCGACGTTGCGTTGCCTGGCGACACGGCCGGTAATCGAATTCCGAGATTTCGCGTGCAACGCGGAGCGGCGTACGTCATTATCCAATCTGGGCGTACAATGGCGATAGAAGGGAGAGACCGATGGCAACAACTCCACCCGTCGTCCACAGCGACCCCGATATCCTCGGAGGAACGCCGGTCTTCGTCGGCACCCGTGTGCCGGTTCGTGCCCTGCTCGACTATTTGGAAGCGGGCGATTCCCTCCACGAATTTCTTGAGGACTTTCCCAGCGTTTCCCGTGAACAGGCCGTCGCCGCTCTTGAACGTGCCAAGCAGGTGCTGGTGATCCATGCGAATCCTGCTTGACGAGTGCGTGCCGCGCCGGTAACGGCGCGAATTGCCAGGCCACGATGTTCGCACTGTCCATGAAATGTGCTGGTTGGGCAAAAAGAAGGCGAGTTGCTGCAACTGATGGTTGGTCAAGGCTTCGAGGTGTTGCTGGCAGTCGATCAAGGCATCCGGCATCAGCAGAACTTGCATGCGGCCGGGATTGCCGTGGTCGTGCTGGTTGCGGTAAGCAATCGCCTGGCGGATTTATTGCCGCTGATGCCGTCGGTGTTCACGATGCTTTCTACGATCAAGCCTGGCGATGTCTTTGAAATCACAGGCTGACCGACAAGGCGGTGCTCATGTCTGCGGAATACGACCCACTCGATCCGGATGGCGACCCGTTTCGCCCGCCGGAGATTGCGGCGCTGGTCTTCTGTCTGCATTGCCGGCAGGAGTACGACGCGCGCCCGATGAAGGCGAGGATGAGGCGTTGCCGTGGTGACGGTCTTGGCCGCATCGCAGTCTGGCAGCCAGCGTAATCACTTCGCGCATTCGGCTTCCGTCGCTCCGACGAGAACGAACAGCCGCAGATTCGCCTTGTTCAGATCGCGCACCGCTTGCAGGTATTCGAGACGGGCGCCGCCGAGCGACCGCAGCGCCAGCAGCACCTCGCTGGTTGATTTGTTCCTGATGCCTTCCTTCAAGCGCAGCGAACTGAGCCTGTACGATTCCTCCGCGTAGTTGATGTGTTTCTCGGCAAGCTGGATCTGTTCGTGGCCGCTGAGGATGGCGTCGCGTGCTTCCTGGACGCCGAGGGTCAGCTTGGAGGCGCAGGTCTTGATAGGTGAGATGGACCTGCTCGATGTTGGCGTCAGCTTGATGGCGGCGCTGCTTGGCGTAGACAAACTCGCTCAGGCTCCATTTCAGGTGGGCCCCGACATCGAAGCGGTTGGCCCAGGCAAAATCTTGTCCGGTCGGCGCCGAGCCGATGCCTCCTTCCGACACGCTCACCTCGATGCTGGGCAGCCAATGCGACCAGCCGTAGTTGGTGGCGCGGGCCGCCTCGACGGAATGCAACAACCCCTCGAGTTCGCGCACGCCGGGGCCGCGCGTCATGGCATATTCGACCAGGACCTGCGTCGGCTGGGCGGCGTTGATCAAATTGATCGGCAACAGCTTCTTGTCGGCGACGATGAACTCGCAGCACGGATCGAGGCCGAGCAGATACGCAAGCTTGGCGGCGGCGCCCTTGCTCGCCTCGCGCAGCTTGACGGTGAGCACCGATTGCGCCATCAGCTCGGTCTCAATGCGCGAAACCTCGACGCGCAGGCCGGGATCGACTTTCGCCAAGGCTTTGGCCTGTTCGAGCAGTTCGCGCAGGCGGCCCTCGGTTTCCATGGAAACGACGATGCCGGTGCGGGCCGAGAGGAGATCGATGTAGCTCGTGGATGCGTCGAGCAGGTTTTCGCTGGTGAGCTTGCTGAGCTCGCCCTTCTGGGTCCACACGCGGCGCTCGGCCTCGAGGCGGCGCAAGAGGAGCTCCTTGGGATCGTATTTGCCGGTGATTTCGAGCCCGGCGAAGGCGGTGTTGTAGGAGGTGTTCAGGAGGTTGCCGTAGAAATCCGGGATACCGCCGTCGTGATGAAAGACTGCCATGCCGGCGGAGAGGTCGGGCAGCCAGTGTTTGGTGGCCCAATCCTGATCGGTCTCGGC
Organism: uncultured Planctomycetota bacterium; assembly: GCA_963767835.1. Taxonomy (GTDB): domain Bacteria; phylum Planctomycetota; class Planctomycetia; order Gemmatales; family Gemmataceae; genus SIAQ01. Next base: position 16,072 of record CAVYFY010000020.1, on the reverse strand, counting down.
GTCGGCCAGCTTCATGCGTGCCAGGCGGACCTGGCCATTCTTGTCCTGAGCGAGCCGCAGCACCGTATCCAGGCAGATGGGCACCGGCTTGCCGTCCCGGACCGTGTCGGCAATCGGGGCCGGGCATGCGGGGCCTTCGAGCACCGGCGGACGAATCCGGCGCGGCGGCGAGTGGTTTTCCTCGCGTGGCAGATTTTGGCATCCCGCGACGAATAGAATGTTGCTCAACAGCCAGATGAATCGCATCGTGGGAAAATGGTATGGCATGCCTTGCCTGAATCGTGCACGCGGCCGACCGTCGGCCTGATGTAGATTTCATCGAATGTTGGACGGGGGAAAGTTCACCGGAAATGCCGATGGAATCGATTTTGCGGATTATTTGGAGCGCCGGTAGATTACCCAGCCCGCGCCGTTATCCGTAGCCATAGCGCCGGATCACGTCGCCCCAGTGATACGCGATCGCGGCTCGCTGAGCGTCGCTCAAATGGTATTTGTTCGTCTCATACCCTTGGACGGTCGCCAGGAAATCCTGCAGCCGAGGCAAATACTGCTCGAAGGCGCCGAGCTGGAAATGATCGTAAATCTTCTTCATCTCGCCCGGCGGATCCTTGATCAGATCCTCGTAGCGCAACTCGTAGAATTGCCGCGGTTCGAGCAGCTTCTTGCCCTCCTCGAGGCGCTGGAACATGCGCGTGTAGGTTTCGAGAACATGCGCCTCCAGCCCCGCGTACGTTGGCGTCTGCAAACCGTGCGTTTGATACAGGGTGCGCCAGAGATTGACCGTGGACGGAAAGACGACGTACGGATTGCGGACGATGTGCAGGAAGATGGCTCCTGGAAACATTTGCCTCAGGCGCTTGATGCGTGCGGTGTGGGGCGGCGATTTCAGGACGAGCCGTTTGCCCGATTTATAGGTGACGCGCTTGAGGAAATCCTTGAACACACGCTTCCAGCGCCGCAGCCCCTTCGGCGAAACGTTTTCCAGATCGAGATATTCCTGGCATTGCGGCGGATGGTTCGGGAAGGCGATCGTCAGGTACGGCGAGCCGACGCCGAGCATGCACAGGGCGAATTCATCTTCCTGAGGCCGATCAAAGCCAGCCGGCATATTGTCCATCGGCCGGCGCGACGGCACGAGGAAGGTCAGCCAGCGTGTGAACAGCCCCTCGGTCAGCAGGAAGTGATTGGGATCCATACACTCGTAAGTCGTGGGATAGCCAAAGCGCTCGTCGCGGATCATCAGTTCGTGGAGCAGCGTGGTGCCGGTGCGCCAGTGGCCGAGGATGAAAATCGGCGGCGCCTTCAGCTCGACCTTGCGCAGGGCTTTGCCGTAAATCGCTTCCTGCAGGAGCCGAAGGAGGGAGTGCGTGAAGCTGACGCCGGTGATGATGGCGGCGATGTACCAGTAGCGAAATTCAACGGCGAAGCGATTGCGGATGAGCAGCCGAACCCAGGCGAGGAAATGGCAGCCTTCCCACATGCGCGGCGCCCATTCGGGCTTCTTATCGGGAGAAGGTGGGGCGGCAGGCTGCGACATCGCGGGGGGTTCCTGATGAGATGGTCCCCCGATCATTCTGGGGTTGTGCGATGGCTTGGCAAGTCCTCTGGGCCACTGTCGCTCAGGCATTTTCGGACAAAGACCACAGCGGCCGCATGCGTCGGATGAATGCGATCTGGACGCGCCTTACCCAGCGGACGAATTGAGCGTGAGCCAGATCGTTATCCCACAAGGTTTCCGTGTGGCCGCCGGATACTGGGACGAACTCGATCGTACGCAGCGCCCGTTCAACGTGTTTTACTTCGCGCTCCCGTCCCATGGATATCCCCCGACGAACAGACGCCAGGCTACCTGGACAATCGCCGGACCTCTTTAAGAGGCAACTCGATGAGGTTGGCGATTTGCTTTATGCTCATGCCTTTGGATAGGCATTTCCGAACGAATTCTCGGCGCTCCTCTTCCCTGCCTTCTTCGCGTCCCTCGTCCTTGCCTTCTTCGCGGCCCTTCTCTCGCCCTTCGAGGAGCCCCGTCTGATGCGCTTCCTGCCAGACCTTGCTTTCCTTCAAATCATGCAATTGAAACATGGCCCGAATCTCCTCGCGGTTGAACTGCGCGAACCGGCGCAGAAGCAATCCTTCGACCAATTCTATCACTTTGCTTCGCAAGTCGCTATCGACAATTCCCTTTTCAGCCTTGTGTATGAGACGGCGCACCAGGCCTTTGACTTCGGGCTCCGACACTGAAACCAATTGCAACAAGCCCAAGCCAAAGGGCGGGTCGGCCGGCGCCGTCAGTTCATCCAGGTAAATGCGCACGACATGCCGTGAGTTCAGCAACGCGTCGTAAGGTCCAAGCTGTAGCGGCTCCGTGCGCCGGCTCTCGAAAAGCGCCACCGTGGCCCAATCCTGGCCCGGATCATTCTCTTCCAGAAAGCAGAACACCTTCGCAAAGAGATTGGCGTAGAACTTTGGCGAACGCTGGAATTGCACCTCCACGAAATATAATGGCAGTCCAGGTTTCTTCGGCAGAAACAAGCCGTCGATGCGCAGCGACTTCTTCAGCTCCACCGAATCAAAGCGATAGGCCGACGCACGCTCCGGCGGCAGGCCGAGCAACTCAAACAGCGTTTCCGGCAATTGCTTGAGCAGTTGGCAGAAAAACGAATCGGTTTCCATGATCGCTCACCAAGCTCACGGGCTCGGCACCATCCGCGTGAAGGGATACACGTACGCCTGCAACAGCGTCATCAGGCCGACGATTGACGCCAAGAGGATACTGTGCCAGAGGACCGCCTTGAAGATGTCGGCTTCTTTGCCGAGCTGGTGCGTGGCGGCGGTGGCGACGCAGATCGATTGGGCGTCGATCATCTTGCCCATGACGCCGCCGGTAGAGTTGGCGGTACAGATGAGGATCTGGGCCTGCACTTCGGTGAGCAGCGTCGGATCGATGTGCCCGGCCTGGTGAATTTGCGTGGCGGTGATTTTTTGCAAGCTACCGAAGAGCGCATTGCTCCCGGCATCGGTCCCGGTCAGGAACACGCCGAGCCAGCCGAGGATCGGAGCGAAGAACGGATAGAGCGCGCCGGTGCTGGCAAAGGCGACCCCGAGCGTGGCATCCATGCCGGCGTAGCGAGTCACGTAACTGAGCCCGATCATGAACGCGATGGTCGGAATGGGAATCTTCATTTGCACGAAGGTCCGCCCCATCACGCGGCCGATCTGCTGCCTCGACATGCTCAGAATCGCCATCGACAAAATGGCGGCGAAAAACACCGCGGTCCCCGGCGCCGTCAGCCAGGCGAAGTTGAACTTGGCTTCCTCGCGGTGATCTTCCTTGCCGACCGGGCGAAGCTGTTTGGCACGCTGGACCTGATCGTGCAGCGTGGGGACCTTGATGAGATAGTTGGTCTCAACGCTGGTGCCGGGCACATAGATCGGGCCGTGCCTTTCGCTTTTGCCAGGCTCGACGAGTTTGCCGCGATTGCCCTCTTTTTCGCGCACGATCCCGGTCAGCATCAGCAGGACTGACATGAGGACGAACGGCAGCCACGCCAGGCTGACATTGCCAAGCGTGAGCGGCTTGGTATCGTGATCCGACCCCGATTCGACCGGCGCCGCCACGGACTTGTCGAAGTGCCATTCGTCCTTCGGCTTCCAGAACTTCAAGAAGATGGCGGTCGTCACCAGCGAAAAGATGCCGCCGCCGATGTCGGTCATGGGATACAAGACGATATCGACATGATCGTGCATCGTGGCAAATGCGTATTGAAATCCCGCAAACGATCCGCCCGACACCAAGAGCGCCGGCCAAACCGCGAACGTTTGCTTCCACGAGCACATGCACCGCACCATGTACGTCGGCACGATCAACGACAAGATCGGCAATTGATGCCCCGCCATCGTGCTGATCGCCGTGCTCGGCAACTCCGTGACGCCGCTCAGCACCAAGATCGGCGTCCCCAACCCGCCGTATGCGACCGGCGACGTGTTGGCGATCAGGCACAGAACCGCCGCCAGGAACGGATGGAAGCCGAGCCCGATCATGATGGCCCCGCAGATGGCGACCGGCGTGCCGGCCCCCGCCGCCCCCTCCAAAAACGCCCCGAACGAGAAGCCGATCAGGAGCGCCTGAATTCGCGCATCCCCTGACAGGCTGGCGACCGACCGCCGAATGATCGCGAATTGCCCCGTCTCCACCGTGATGTTGTAAAGCAGCATCGCATTGAAAATCGTCCAGCCGACCGGCAACAACCCGAACCCGACGCCATACCCGAACGACCAGAGCGCCTTGTCCCAGGGCATCCCATAAACGAACACCGCGACGACAATCGCCGTCAGCGCCCCCATCGCCCCCGCCTTCGACGCCAGCCAATGCCGAAGCACCAGCAAGTAAAACAACACCACGACCGGCAACGCCGCGAAAAGCGTGGACCAAATCGCGGTCCCCGGCGCCTCGTAGCCCAGAATCGTCAAACCGGCAAGCGGATCGAGCTGTTGAATGTACGGTTCCATCGGCGAATGGCATTCCCGGCAGGATTTCGAGAGAGCAATCCCGCGATTGTAGGGCGGTTACGCCGAGATGCAAGCACGAACTGCCAACTGCCATAAACCGATTGCGACCACAACGGCGTTGATCAAGGTTAGGCGTCGCACCAGCGCACCGTTTCATAGCGCGGTCGGCAATAGCATTAACTTTTGTCCCTATCAGCGTTTCGCGACATTCCTAGCGCCAAACGCTGACACCCACCCCCATGTGCTGCGAATCTTCGTGAAAAAACGCACGAAGGCTGCGGAAATCCAAGGATTTCGCACGTTCCCTGGATTTTTCCTAGCGCTAGCGAATCTCGCCCTGCCGTGGGCCCACGTTTTCCACCAGCAATTCCCGGCGAGGGTTTTTGGGTCGGCCCGGTTTTCCTGTTTTATCGCGCGGAGAGCTTGCGGCTTGGGGCGGCGAGGGGATTGCGGAGGTGGCGATCGTGCGTTGGTGCGTATTCATGCTGGCCGACGCTGTTGGGTGCGCACGGCGACCATGGGACACCCTTGTCCTTTACTGGAAGTCGTTCGGATTCGTTCGAGCTGCTCTCAGCTATCCGCTGGGAACGGTCGGCACCTCGACCAACTGAAAGGAGAGCAACACTTCGTACAGATGTCGGATCGATTCCAGACGAAAGCAGTGAAACAGGTGCCGCATGCGTTCCCAAAGTCGACATTTGCGGCCCAGTTTGTTCAGCACGGCTTGAAACAGCGGATCGCATAATTGTTGGGCTTGGTCGACCAAGAAAGCCAACATCATCAGGAAGGCGAGCACCACCGACAGGTTCTGCTCGCCGTGACCGAAATTATGCTCGAAGTGGTAGCCTTGGTTCTTGAGGGTGTTGAAGGTTTCGTTTTCGATGCGCCAGCGCGAGCGGCCGCCGCGGACGAGATGGCTGACGGAGGTTTCGTCGAAGGACAGGTCGGTGACCCAACTGAAATGACGGATCGGCGTCTTGGAGCCGTGGGGAGGAATTTCCCAATACTCCAGCATCGCGACTTCGAGGTCGGCATGCGATTGGTTGAGGGCGACCTTGGGGAGCCAGCGATAGTGATGCAGGGTGCCGTCCGCGTCGACCAGGGTGAGGACTTGGGTTCGGTTTTCTTCGTGGGCTCGTGCCATGTGCTCGAACAGATAGGCATGGCTGCCTGGCTTGACGCCTAGCAAAAAACGCACGTTCGCGGCCTTCAGGTCCTCCACGTGCGGCGCGTTGGCGCTGAGGGCGTCCTCGACGAAGATGACTTTCAAATGCGGATGTTCGCGGCGCAGATCCTTCAACGCCCGCCGCGTGGCGCTGCGTTCGCCGTCGTTCTTGGTGCTGCCGTCTTGCTTGACGATCGGTTCGGGGCACAGGGGGATGACTTCCTTGTGGTCGGGATGCACCAAGGCCAAGCCCAGCAACTGATGGTAGTAAGTGATGACGCCGTTGCGGCTTTTCTTTTCGAGGCAACAGGAGCAGTGGATCTTGTCGGAAGCGTGATAGGTGGTGCCATCGGCGGCGATGAGGTAGTGCCCTTGCCAAAAGACAAACGATTCGAGCGCTTTGCCGCGTTGCAGTTGACGAAAGACGCTGGTGAACGCGGGACGAAGGTTCCGGGGAACGACGGGATCGAGATTGGCTCGCATCTGCGTGTCGCTGAGCGTTTCTTGGATGCCGAAGAGAGAGGCCAGGTTGAAGGCGTTGCTGCGAGCGTACTCGTCGTAGGCCAAGAGGGATGCGGATTTGAGAGCGAAAAGAGCATAGCCTCCCATCAAGACGTCGACTAAAGGGATCTTCGGTTCCTTGCGATGATCGGGAACCTGTCGCAAGTCGGAGCGGACCTGACGAACAAGATTGTCTGCGGAAAGGTGAATACGCGGCGTGTGCGGTTTCATCGGCGAATCCGTTCGCAGAATGGGTAAGATGGGCGAATAGACTGCTCTATTAGATTACGAACAGTGACGATCGAATTTCCAGCGTTTCTGACCGTTCCGGGAATTGCTGGTTTTCCACCTAATTTTCAGATGCTCAACCGTTGATCAGTCGTTGCATTTTCGGTCGGATGGAGTAGAAATTGGCCATGCAGAGCCACACCGGCAAGATCAAGGAATTCGTCGCCTTCGTCGCCAAGCACATCAAAGGCGACGAGAAGGGCCAGGCCCAGGTTTTCCTCGATCGCCTCTTCCAGGCCTTCGGCCACGCCGGCGTTCTCGAAGTCGGCGGCGAATTCGAATACCGCGTCTATCCCGGCAAGGGGACCAGGTTCGCCGACCTGGTTTGGCCCAGCGCGTCCTCATCGAAATGAAAAAACGCGGCGAGAAGCTCCAGCAGCATTTTCCGGCAATCACGGCGCGAACGTTCTTGGCTGCAGATGCGTCATTTGGATGCCCGAAGATTCGTGGCAATTGTAACGTTCACGTTCGGAAAGCTCTCATGCAGACCACACCATTTTTTCCGTTTGATGACGAAATTGGCTTGATCCGAGCGCCATTGCAAGCTTCCCCTTCACGCCGGCACAGCTCGAATTGGCCAGCAGGATTCTCACGATCCGCTGCAAGAGGCGATGGCGAGGTGGGAAGCGTTGTCCGAGAGGCGATCGCTTCGTGCTTCCGAGGTGAACTACGACGCAAGCTGCATTGTACCCGCGAGCGGAAGCTGCCTCGTGTTTCTACGCAACTACCATCGCGGCAGGCGGCTGGTCCCGCAATCACCTTTTCTGCAGCAATCCCCGATTTGCACCATTACAACGGCCGCGGCGGCCGCGTCTTTCCCCTCTGGCGTGATGCCGAGGCGACGACGCCGAACCTGCCGCCGAAGCTCCTGGAGTTTCTGGCAGCGAGCTACAAAACGCCGGTGACGGCCGAGGATTTCTTTGCGTATCTGGCCGGCGTGGCGGCCAATCCGGCGTACACGGCGCGCTTTCAAGCGCGACCTGGCCCAACCCGGCTTGCGCATCCCCATCACGGCCCGAGCCGGAACTTGTTCGCGAAGGCCGTCAACGCTGGGCCGGCGGGTGATCTGGCTGCACACGTTCGGCGAGCGTTTTGCCGACGCGAAGGCGGATCGCCCGCCGGGGCCGCCGCGAGTGCCGAAGGGGCCAGCGCCGCGCATCCCCAAGGACGGCGCGATCCCGGACGATCCCGATTCCATGCCCGATGAAATCGAGTACGATGAACCCAGGCGCCGCTTGCTGGTCGGCACAGGGCTTCGTTGAGAACGTGCCGGCCGGCAGTGTGGCGCTACGAAGTCTCCGGCAAGCGGGTGTTGACGCAGTGGTTCAGCTACCGTAAGAAAAACCGCGAGCGGCCGATCATCGGCGACCGCCGGCCGCCCTCCAAGCTCGGCGACATTCAGCCCGACCACTGGCTGGCCGAGTACACGACCGAACTGCTCAATGTCCTGCACGTGCTGGCGTTGCTCGTGGAGATGGAACCCGCCCAGGCACACCTCCTGGAGGCAATCTGTGCAGAACGAACCCTCGAATTCCGCCAAGGATGACGACGAACCGGTAAGGTTTTCGATTCCCCAGCCCCCCATGGAAGAATACCTGCTCTACAGCGAGGAGGACGGCGGCTTTATTGCCCCCGGAGAAGGGTCCCATTGGGACGCCGCAGCCTTCATGCGGGAGCTTGAGGAGCTCAGCGAGAAACTGCGCCGCGAACGTCAGGTTCCCAAGGAAAACCTCCAAGTTCCCCGCAGCGTGCTGGACGTGCCTCCCTCCTGGCGGAAGTCGCTGGGCGGGCAAGAACGTGATCTTTTCTTGGACTTGGTCGAGGATGACGAGAACCTGGACAAGTCCGCACCACCTCCGACTCCTTCTTCGACACCTTCCCCTGGCCGCCAGCGCCGCCGCTCGCCCAATTGAATGAACCGGCCCAGGCTTGCCGCCGTGCGTGACGGCCCTCGCGGATTTCATCACGACAGATTGCATCCAGCCGCCGGTGTTGAGCTGAATCCCCACGTGAAGCGGCCTACCGCGGCGCGGACGGCTTGTTAGAATACACATCTCGCGGCGGGATTGAATGGAGTTGCGATTCTGGATGGATGCCGAGACCGGATTGCCGCACAGTTACGATCACGGCGTGACCGAGGACTGGATCGGCCCGTAGAGGAGCACGCTGGCACAGATGATTCGCGGATACGGCTCGGTCAGACGGAAGCAGGCCGGTATCTTCAGGTCGTTTTCGTTCCCGATCCCGGCGGCAAAGTGCATTCGTCGTGACGGCCTATGACATTACACCAAAAGCAAAGCGAGCGTACCGTCGGCGCCAACGGAGAAAAATAAATGAATAAGACCAAAAGACCAAAGCAAAGAAACAAAAATACCCGCCAGGCTGGGATGAAGCCCGCGTTCGCAAACTCGCGGAGTATTACGACAACCAAACCGACGAAGAAGCGGTCGCGGAAATCGAAGCCTCGCTGAACGATGAGAATCAGACCATGATGATGGTCCCCACCGAGTTGGTTCCGGAGATCGTCAAGCTAATCAAAAAAAGACGGCCTGCGTAGGATCGTGCCGCCAATATCGCTCATTCCAGTTCCCCCGGTAAGCGCTGCACTGCCTCTGAGCGCCAGCCAGCCGGCCATTGAATGCCTCAGCCGTATCGCAATTTGTGTGAGCGTTTTGTTTGTTGGTAGTTGAATGTTCAGCAGTTGATTTTTCGACGCCAGAAAAGCTCCCACTGCGAGCGTTCGCTTTTGTAGAGTGCTCGAAGGTGGCATACTGCGTCGGTGCCGGGCTCACGCCAGCGCATGCCCGCCAACTTCAGCCGTTGTGCGACCACCGTTTTGCATGCCGATTCCACGGCGCCCGAGCCGATCAGCCAGCCCTTGGCCAAGTACGTCGGGTAATCCATGCGCGACACATTGTTTCGCAGATAGCCCAGCACCTCCGCGTGTTTGGCACGTACCAAGGGCCGACGCTCCGGCAACACCATCGCCTCCAACCGCGCGATTACCGCCGCTCCTCCCTCATGTTTCAACACGTGACACCATTGGCCTTTTTGTTCTTTGGCCTTCTCTTCGTCTTGCGGATGCAGCGCTCTTGCTAAATCGCCCAGGTGATCCGACACGTGCCAAAAATCGATGATCACCACCTCCACACGCGGAAACGATCGCTGCACGAAGGGCTCCAAGCCGTTACCGCCGTCGGTCAGACCGATCCAGCGGTCGGCTCGATCCATGCCGACCTGCGCTCCTTGGCGACGCATCACCTCAGACAGTTCGTCGAGCGAATACAGCCCCGCCACATAGCGGGCCTGCATCGTCGCCCCTGCCGGCGGCGCGTGCGGCGAACCCTTCGGCAGCTCCGGCACCGCATTGTAGATCATGCCCACGTACGGCATACGGCCCTCGGCAGGACCGCCGCCGCACGCTTGTTGCCGCACGCCGGTCGCATCCACGCTGGTGTACGCGCATGTCTTGCCTTCCGCATCCTTGTACCACTTCCACGGCGTCGGGCCGCCGATCACTTTTCCTTGGCCGAGATGTTCGCCCAGACGCGTGCCGGCCGCTTCGGTGGTGCGTTGCACCGTTGTCTCCGCCAAATGCAGTCCGGACAATTCGGGCAGCACTTTTTCCGCCGCCTCCTCGAAACTGTCGGTCAACAAGCCCGCCAAACTCACCGCCCGTTCCGCGCCAGGCGTCAGTCGTTTGTCCGTTAGGCCCACGTCTTGGTCCCACGGAAACAAGCCGGTGCCGCAGCGTTGGCAATAATAGTACCCGCGTTTCAGCGTCACTTCGCCCAACAAACTCAACGGCGTTTTTGGGCGATAGCCATGAAACTCGGCGGTTCGTTGGCAATGCGGACAATCTACACTGCATCCGTGATAGCCGTTTTTTTTTGACGCAGCCGTTCTTCCAACGCCTTGGCGCCGAGCTTGAGAACAATATCGCGGAGTTCGAATTCGGTATCACCGAAGATCTCGCGATCGGGCTTGCTAACCAAAAGCCGAGCCATCTGCACGACCTCATCTTCGGTCAGCTCACGAATCCGTTGAGCCAAGGCTTGGGCCTCCGATTCCTGTTCGGCCGACAAAGGAAAACGAGTGGTTGACACCATGACCGACCTCCAGCGCAAAGTGCATTTTTTCGGAACACCCCATCTTCGTCGATTGTGTACAAACATTCCACCAACTTTTCAGCTGCTCACACTCGCAATTTGCATTTCCGACTTTTTTCTTGACATTTCAGAAGAATCAATTAACCTCTATGTTCGCAGCTGGAAACAGGGACCGTTGCGAGTGAAAGGGATTTTTCATGACCCATCCGCCACGCTTCTTCCAGACCATTCTTGCCCGACCCAATGATGATTCCCCCCGGCTACGCTATGCCAGCTGGCTTGAAGGCTGCGGCAATCCGCTCGGCGAGTTCATCCGCTTGCAATGCGACCTGGCCCGGGAGCGGCTTTCCGAGCCGGCCATCTTCTGCGAACGCCGGGTTCAGGAGCTGCTTGCCGAATATCACGCGCACTGGGCCGACGCCTTGGCCCATCGCGTCGATTGGTGCAGCTTTCATCGCGGGTTCGTCGAAGAGATTGCCCTGACGGATCGGCAACTGATCAAGCATGCCGCGGAGCTGTTTCAGCGCGCGCCGGTGACGGACATTCACCTGCAAAGCGACGGCCGACGGCTTGACGCCTTGCCGGAGCTCGCCGATTTGCCTTACACGTTTTTTCTCGATCTGTCGGCGCAACCGTTGGGGGACGACGGCGTCGCCCGGCTGGCCGATGCGTCTCTGCTGGCCCACGCCCACGGCCTGAACCTCGGCAGCACCTTCGTCGGCGACGACGGCCTGGAAGCGCTCGCCCATTCGCCGCACCTGACCGCGCTGCGCGAGCTCTATCTCAACGACAACCCCATCACCGACGAAGGCATCCGCCAGCTCGTGCTGTCGCCGATCGCGGAGCAACTGGAGATCCTCGACGTCCGCGCCACGCTCGTTGGCGACGATGGCGTCGAAATCCTACGGCACATGCTCGATGACAAGGTGATGTGCTGATATCTCGCAGGTTGCGCGTAATAAGCACCGCGCCGTGGGTGAGGGCAGAACGTGCTTGGGCTTCAATACATTCTCGATCAAATCCCTGGCTTTCGTTTCGACCTTGGTCTTGAGGGAGGCGGTTACGGAGACTCGTTTCTTGGCCGGGCGGATATTCCACGGTTCTCTTGGCTGCAACATCGTCGTCAGTCCTTTCGCTTTTGCCCTGGCTTCGCATCAACAACCGCCCTCCCTTGGCCTTCACCTCGTTACGGGGAAACATTCCAGACCTCGACCAGCCGCCAGCCTGTGCCGACCTTCACCACGACGCCGCCGATGTCCCATCCCGGTTCGCACAGCGCCGTCACCTGATTCGGCACTGGAATCGGCCCGATGACGGAGGAGCCAGTCAGCGGATTCAGCCAGAGTTTGCCGGGTTCGATGCGGTCAATATAGAAGTGATCCTCGATCTCGCCGCCGTGCTTGGTAGGGGCGGTTTCATCGCAGTAGGCGTTGAGAATATCGAGAACCGTCTGCGCATTGGGCAAATCCCTGGCCGCTTCGCCTGCTTGTTCCTGGGCGTCCTCCGTGTCCTCGACATAGCCCTTGTCGGCCAACCACTTCGCCAACTTTTTCGTGACCGTGCCAGCCGCTTGCATGAGGTCTTTGCCGCACATGACCTTTCTCGGCATGAAGTAACCCAGGAATTCGCTGTAACCGCCAGTGACATCTTCTGGCCCGAACGTGCCGCAATAAGTGCCGCCCGCCTTGGTGATCTTGCTGCTTTCGCCGTCATGGCCGGGCCAATAGCTCTCCAGATACGATCCGTAAAGGCTGATAATGCTCTCGTATTTCGAGAAGGTCTTGGCGCTGATCCGGCCCTTCTGGTCGGCCAGGAATTCCTCGAACAACTGCGAGATGGTCTTGGTGGGTTTGGTCGTTTCCATGATCGTCCCTCCGAGTGTGTTGATGGATGATGAAAATCTACGGCATGAACCACGGATCGTCTTGAATGGCCTTCAGACAGTCGTCCACGGAGATGCCGGCGTAAAGTTCGACCCACTTGCCCGTGTGCCGCATGAAGGAGAGGTTGAATTTGGCGTCACCAACCAATTCCATGCGGGCGAACTTTTCCTCGAACGATGGCGCAATGGCGTTGGGGCCAGGGCAGGCGTAGACGGAAATGAAGTAGCACGTCGAGCCAATCCATTTGGTCGTGATGTCGGTTATGTAATTGGACTGGCTGCCTTCGGGCGACGGCTGGATATGCTTGGGCTTGAGGCCGTTCTCGATCAGTTCACCGGCCTTGGTGTCCACCTCGTCCTTGAGCGTGCCGGGCAAGGACGCCTTGGGGCTTTTCTCGGCGCTGAACGTCCAGGCTTTTCGTTGCTTCGCCATCGTTTACTCCTTTCGATTGCTTCCTTCGTTCCTCGTTTCTGGCGGCGAGCCTAACGGTCAAGTTCCGCGTATTCTATCGGAATGGAAACGATAGTCAGCAGTTCCCTGTCGGAGTTTCGGATGAAACGACCGTTGCCCCGCACACCTGCTCATTGGCTCAAGGAAATCAAGCTGGCGATTGCCGACGCTGCTGAAGCGGCTCCGTTTGGCCCGCTTGTCGGCACGGAAATCACGGCTGCCAATTTGTTCCATCTGGCCCCCGTGGTGTGCCTCAAGTTTCGGGGCAAGAGGCTGAAAGGACGAGAGGCAGATCGGGTGACGAAAGTTGCCCTTGCGAACTACGTCGTGAACTCCGACCCTGAAGGGATCGACCACGGCCTGGAGCAACGGCCCCTCTTGGCGTTCACGCTCTGCTACGTTGACGCCCACCTTGCAATTGATCTGGTCGATGAGAAAAAAGCCGAAGCGATCCTGACGTATTGCGGTCAAGTTCGGCCGACATCTTCCGAGAAGACCGCGCGCGGCGCGCGAAAAGGATGGAGGGGTACGCACGAATTGGACCATGGTCGAATTCGGGAACGGCCGCTGGATTGAGTAATAGGTGAATCTGGCCGACAGACCTTCGTCAAATCGCGGTTTTTTACAAATCGGTGCGGAATGCACGAGTCGATCATATTTGACGGTGAGCGGCAGTGCGGAGAAACCTGGCGCTTGCGGTTTCAAACTGTACCACTACCGACATTTCGCTTGCGATGTGGATCGGCCGCAGCTACAGTAGTGTAATCAACCGTGACATGTCGCGTGGCCTTGTTAGAGCGCGCTGACTGACGCGCTCTTGACCGCGCCATCCTGACCTCGCGATTAAGTAATGCGGCGATGCACTAGCCTTTCGGCGATACCCATGAATGACGTCACCCGCATCCTGTCCGCCATCGAGCAAGGCGATCCGCACGCAGCCGAGCAGCTATTGCCTCTGGTCTATGACGAGCTGCGCAAGTTGGCCTCGCTAAGACTGGCAGACGAGAAACCCGGACAAACGCTACAGGCGACGGCATTGGTCCATGAGGCCTATCTGCGGCTGGTCGGCGCCCAGAACGCACAGCCCTGGGACAGCCAAGGACACTTCTTCGCGGCGGCGGCCGAAGCGATGCGGCGCATTCTTCTCAATCGCGCACGCGACAAGAAGCGCGTCAAACGTGGCGGGGATCATCGCCGGGTCGATCTCGACCAGATCGAGGTAGCCCTGGATACCAGTGACGAACAACTGATCGAATTGGATGACGCGCTCACCCAACTTGCCCTGGAAGATCCCGACGCCGCCCGATTGGTGAATTTGCGCTTTTTCGCTGGTCTCACCTTGAAAGACGCGGCCGTCACCCTTGGCGTTGCCCCGCGCACTGCGGAGCGCCAGTGGGCCTATGCCCGCGCCTGGCTTTATGCCCGTCTGCGCGCGAACGGCGATTGATCTTTTTTCCGACATTTCTTGGCGGGTTTCGCCACAAACAGGGCATTGTCTAATGGACGATGATCGGGGGTAATCCATGAATGCTGCGAAGACCGACGCCAAAGCGATCTTTCTCGAAGCGCTCGACTGCCAGGGGGACGACGGGTTGCTGCGCTTTCTCGACCAAGCGTGCGGAGCCGACGCGGCTTTGCGCACACGTGTCGAAGAGTTGCTGTTGGCGCATCGCGACGCCGGCGCCTTTCTGGGTGGGGCCGGCCAGGAAGACGCCACGGACAAACAACCGAGCATTGAATGCGCCGGCACAGTCCTCGGCTCCTACAAGCTGCTGGAACAGATCGGCGAAGGCGGCATGGGGCTGGTCTTCATGGCCGAGCAGTCGAAGCCGGTGCGCCGCCGCGTCGCCCTCAAGGTGCTCAAGCCGGGCATGGACACCCGCCAGGTCGTCGCCCGCTTCGAGGCGGAGCGCCAGGCCCTGGCCTTGATGGACCACCCGCACATCTGCAAGGTTTTTGACGCCGGCGCCACCGAGTCCGGCCGGCCCTACTTCGTCATGGAGCTGGTCAGGGGCGTACCCATCACCGATTTCTGCGACCAGCACCGGTTCACGACGCGGCAACGGCTGGAATTGTTCGTCATCGTCTGTCAGGCCGTGCAGGAGGCCCACAGGAAGGGCATCATCCACCGCGATCTCAAGCCCTCCAACGTGCTCGTCACGCTGCACGACACGATCGCGGTTCCCAAGATCATCGATTTCGGCATTGCCAAGGCCACCGGCCAATCGCTGACCGAGAAGACGCAGTTCACGAAATTCGCCCAGATGATCGGCACGCCGCTGTACATGAGCCCGGAGCAAGCGGAGATGAACGGCCTGGACGTGGACACTGCGCAGCGATGTCTACTCGCTGGGCGTGCTGCTGTACGAGCTGCTGACCGGCACGACGCCGTTCGAGAGCGAGAC
The DNA here is from genome assembly GCA_963767835.1 of uncultured Planctomycetota bacterium. GTDB lineage: Bacteria > Planctomycetota > Planctomycetia > Gemmatales > Gemmataceae > SIAQ01. Next base: position 762 of record CAVYFY010000020.1, on the reverse strand, counting down.
GCTGAAGAAGGTGGGCCTGGACGAGATGCGGCGAATCATCCGCGAAGAGGAGCCGCCGCGTGCCGAGTCATCGCGTCAGCACGCTGGGGGTCGAGGTGTCTTCGACAGTTTCGGAGCGGCGGGCCGTGGACGGGCGTCGGCTCAATCAGCTGCTAAAGGGCGAGCTGGACTGGATCGTGATGAAGGCGCTGGACAAGGACCGCAACCGCCGTTACGAGTCGGCCAGCGCGTTCGCGGCGGACGTGCAGCGCTACCTGAACGACGAGGCGGTGGCGGCGTGCCCGCCGTCGGCCGGCTATCGGCTGCGGAAATTCACCTGGCGAAACCGGCGGCCTTTGATGACCGCGGGGGTAATCGCGGTCGCTTTGGTCGCCGCCACGGTGGTCAGCGCGTGGCAGGCCGTGGTGGCCCGTGACGCCCAGCACCAAGCCGAGGCCGACCGCAAGCAGGCCGAGGCTGACCGCGACCGGGCCACGTCCGCTGAGCGGCAAGCGAAAACGGATCAGGATCGAGCCGAGACAGCCGAGCGGCGTGCGGCCACCGAGGCGGCCATTGCCCGTGCGGTCAACGATTTTCTTCAGGAAGACCTGCTCGGACAGGCGAACATCGCTCCCACAGGAGGATGGGGAGCTTAGCGGGAACCCGAACCTGACCGTCAAGGAGGCGCTTGACCGGGCCTGCCAAAGTAGCCGAACGCTTTCGCGACCAGCCACTGGTCGAAGCGGCGGTTCGGATGGCGATCGGCGACGGCTATGGTGGCCT
>CAVYFY010000019.1:0-589947 GCA_963767835.1 uncultured Planctomycetota bacterium | reverse complement strand
CGTCTACGTCTACAACTACCAGCGGCATGCTCCTCGGCTCCTGGTCGGCCGGCGGCCTGAGTTCCTCCGCCCAGCTCACCGGCATCACCACCGATGGCACCAACATCTGGCTCGTGGATAGCTACGCCGACAAAGTCTACAAGTACACCGGCGCCGCCAGCCGACTCTCCGGCAGCCAGAGCGCTGCCAGCAGTTTTACCTGCCACACCGGCAACAGTAACCCCCAGGACATCGTAACCGACGGCACGTCAATTTGGATCGTGGACGGCTCCTCGCTCAAAGTCTTCAAGTACACGCTCTCCGGTTCATGGCTCGGCAGTTGGTCCATCGACTTTGCTGACACCCATCCGACCGGCATCACCATCGACCCTACCAACGTCAGCAACATCTGGATCGTGGACAATGGCACCGACAAGGTCTACCAGTACACCGCCGCCGCCAGCCGCACCTCCGGCAGCCAGAGTGCGGCCGCGACCTTCACGCTGAACCCGTACGACACCAATCCGCAGGGCATCGCCGACCCGCCTCCCACCGGTGCTGGGGAACCACCGTCGCCGACAGTCGCGCCTGCGCCAACCGACACTGCCGCCAAGCAGGTCCCGCTCGCCGACCTTTGGGGCACGCCGCTCTATCAAACGGAAACGCAAGTGCGTGGGAGCCAATTTGCGCCTGCCGCGGACCTCTTCTCCAACTCGCCTCCAAAAGCCAGTGAAACGCACGGGACCGCCACACCCTCAGCAATTACGACGTTGAACTCGTCGGCAATCGACCAGGCTTTCACCGCCGATCTCGACTCCTGGCTCGATCTACCCGCGAGCCTGGGAACGCTGCCAAACGGACCTCTGACCCGCAAGAAATGATCGGGCCACGGTCTCTGATCCCACCGACCGAAATAGCCTGTGAGCGGTCGGCTTGCTGCCCAAGCAGCGGACGTAAGTACGAACAAGCGAGAACACGCCGATGTCTTCGATCCCAACGCAAGCGGGACCGAAGGCATCGCTGTTCCTGGGGATCACCTATGGCCGCATCATCATTGCGTGCAAGTACGGCGCGGCGATCAGCGTTGGGCCGAAGCCCTGGAAAACACGGCGGGACCGAACTGTTTTTGAAGCTCTTCCTTAAGCATGCGCTCTGCCCACTCCCAAAGCGTCGCTTTCTTTTGGAGTTCTGCTCGCTTCGAGGCAGTTCGGTACTGCACATACCTCGTAAGAATGCAAGCTGTTGGAAACCTGCTTGGGCTCAGCTTATCAAACGACACCTTCATCCGTAGCTGTCCAATCTCTGAAAATGGCGGAGGAGGTTTTCCGGGCTAACTTTTCCAAAACTGGGGCAGCTGCGCGGGCCGTTTTCTTAAACTGCTGGCATGGATGCCATCGAGCAACTCAAACAGGATGTGCGCGACGGTCGGATCGACGTCGATCGGCGAACACCGTGCGCGGATTGTCCCACCACACTTCGTGAGGCACACAGCCGAAGAAGTTGAACGCCTCTCGCCTCGGTGGGCTCCGTCGGCATGGCCATCACGAACGGATAGTTGGAGAAGGACCAGACCGTGATCAGCACCGGCACCTGTTTGCGGCCATCCGCGCCACAGGCCTCGAAACCCACTTCACCGTCCAGCGTTCCTGCAAGAAATCAATCCGAAAGTATCCGAATCCCGAGCGCCTCCCCGTGCTGCCGCCGTTGTGAGGATTCGACGATTGCGTTCCAACTGGCACCAAGGTATCCCGTCATTGCACAGAGCAAAGATGGTGACTTCAGCCTTCCTCCCATCTCTGCGGAAACCAGTTTACCGCCTCTGACGCCTCAAGAGCCCAATTTCTCCCCGAGTTTCTGTGCTGAAATGTGGTACAGAATTCGGTACCAGAACCGGCACGGTGTCCGGAGTGGCCCACAAGATCTGCGGGGCAAACGTGTAGGCGCGCTCGCGGTCAAGTTCCTCCTTGGTCCGCGTGAAGTCTCGGCAACGCTTCCAAAAAGTCTCCGTCGGCAAGCTGACGCTTGAAGGGAAATTGTACTCCTCCTCGACGCCAAACCGCCGCATCCCCGGTTCCTGCGGGAGTTCAAAAGGCAACAGCCACGTGACCGCCTTGAGCGATTCCTCGTCGCCGAATCGCTCCAACCATTCGTCGCAACGGGTCCGCCAATACGATGTCGGCCGCCCGTCGTAAAACGCCTCGCCCAATAGCCAGACGCGCACGCAATGGCTCGGCTCGAAGTAGACGGCAAGCGCGGTGCCGACCAGCGCGGCGAGCAGAAGCCAGGTTCGGCGGCATTTCCACATCGCCTCAGTTCTCCTCGAAAAAGACGCCTGGCCCGACGTGGAAATACGCGGCGAATTTGGCGATGTGGTCGCGATTCATTTTGCGAGTGCCCGCGAGAAGTTCGGAGATCGTCGATGCAGCGATTCGGCATTCCTTAGCCGCCTGCGCTTGCGTGACGCCCTTCGCTTCGATTAAGAATTGCAGCATCGCGGACGGCGGTTGGCGGTCGAAGATGATATGCTTTGTTTCGTATTCCTCGATCAGGGCGCCGAGAACGTCGAGGTAGTCCTTCTCGTCAGCGCTCATCTGCGGACGATCGATTAAATAATTCACCATGTTGATGGCCTCATCCAACTCGCTCTCAGTGCGAATCGGACGCAACGGCACGCACTGGACTAGCTCTAGGTAGCGATCCTTTACCGTTTTTTTCTTAGCACGCGTTTTCATGGCTTCTTCCCGTTTGGTCTGTCTTGAATCATTTGCTTGAATCGCTGCCAATCGTCGCCGAATGTATCAGTCTTCCATTTCCCCTCGTCGTATTCTCTGTGATCGAGAACGGCTCGAATGTATACCTTCTGGCGTTCGTAGTCAATGACAGCGATTATTCGATACTTGTTGCCGCCAACGTCGAACACTGTTTTACTACCAACTTGATCGCACGAGCCAAAGGTCTTCTTGACATCTGCAAAGCAATGCCATTCCGCGTCGGCCGCAGCCTGATACCATTGGAGAAGAGGGCTTTGCGCCCGGCTGTATTTGGGATTCTCCCAAAACTCGCGAAGCATTCTTTTTGTGATCACGTGCATAAGGGCGCTCAAGAATCATTGTCTTCGCAAATTGCGAATATGTCAATGCAAAACCCGGAATCATGCCCCCACATACGGCAACACATACGGCCCCTTCGGAATCACCGCGATCTTAGCATCGGCGCCATACTCATTCAGGCAATCGGCGACCGCTTGCTCGACGCTTGATGCCGGCTCGACATGACATTGCCGCAGCGTTTCCGGGGACAGCCCCTTGGTGACGACCTTCACCTTGCAGCGCTTGACGACCTTGACGAATTCCTCGAGCTGCCATTGATCCATGACGAAATAATCCTTGCCGAGGATGCGCTGAATGAACGCGGGCAGATCCGGATTGTCGGCAATGAGATGCGCAAATTCCGGCGAGCCGACGCCTTCGGTCAAGCTCGCGGCCAGGACGATGGTGCCGCCTTGCTTGACGATCGGCAAGCAGCCGGTGAGCCCCTTGATCGCCTGATACCAGGTGGCGTCGAGCGGATAGCCGGCACTGCTCGTGACGACGATGTCCATCGGCTCCAAGACGCCGACGCGGACAACGTTCTCGACGAAGCGAACCCCTTCGAGCCAGGCCTTTTCCATGTCGCCGGCCCCGACCCAGGTGATGCGGCGTTGGCCGTCGATGGCGACATTGACGATGAAGTCGCAGCCGGCCATCTTGGCGATGCGCGTGTTCTCTTCATGCACCGGATTGCCGTCGAGAATGCCGCAATCGGCCTTGGGATGTTCGAGAAACTTGGGGCCGTGCCAGATTTTCACGGTCTCGAGGGCCGCGATGCCAGGGCAGATCACCTTGCGGCCTCCCGAATACCCCGCCATCAGGTGCGGCTCGATCAGGCCGGTGGTGATCTTGAGATCGGCCTGCGTGAAGCGTTTGTCGATGTACGCGGGGACGCCGTTGGGAGTGACGCCGAGGAATTCGTGGTCTCTCAGGCGTTTGCCGAAGTGGTTCTCGATGCGGTAATGCTTGACGATGTCGGGGCCGACCATTTCTTCCAACTCGTTGCCTTGATTGGGCCGATGCAAGCCGGTGGCGATGAGAATCAAGATCTCGTCGCGCGGGATGCCCTGCTCTTCGAGAATGTGCAGCATGGGCGGCAGGATCAGCTTGTTCGGCACGGGCCGGGTGAAATCGCATATGAGGATGCACGCGCTCTTGCGCCCCTTCGCCAGCTCGGCCAAGCGGCGGAGTGCCGACGGGATGGCGCAGGCATTCGAGAATCGCCCGCTGCGGATCGGCGAGCGGCTCGGCATCGCGAATGTGCAGCGGGCCGACAAGATTCTTCTCCGGCAATTCGACATCGAGGCCGGTGCGACCGTAATCGAGCTTGATGCGCATGTGGTATTCCGTGTTTGCGTTTACCGCCGCATGGCGCCATGCGGGCACTAAACGAATTGGCTATCATACCATTATCCCAGAAAGGAAACGCCATGGCCAGCGACGCCGAACTCGAACCCGCCTCCCCCGAAATCAAACGCTACCAGCGGCAGAAGATCACGATCATCACCGTCAACGCGATCCTCAGCCTCGGCTGGATGGCGCTGCTCGGCTTCATCGTCGGCCCCGAACTCGCCCAGCAAACCACCGCGTGGGAGGCTTGGCTGCGATTGCTCGCCAGCGCCGCGCTGCTGGGCGTCACGCTGGAGCTGTTGACGTTGCCGCTCGATTTCTATTCCGGGTTCGTGCTGGAGCATCGCTATCAACTCAGCAATCAAACCGTCGCCGGCTGGCTGTGGCATCGGGTCAAGGGCTACGCGGTCGGTGGCGTGCTTGGCCTCTTGCTCGTGTTCGGGCTTTACTGGATTCTCTGGGTGACGGGGCAATGGTGGTGGCTGGCGGCGACCGCGGGCTGGCTCGCCGTCACGCTGGTCCTCGGCCGATTGCTGCCGGTGGTGATCCTGCCGATCTTCTATAAGGTGACGCCGCTCGACAATGCGGAGTTGCTCGATCGGCTCAGGAAATTGACGCAAGGGACGAGCCTGACCATCCAAGGCGTGTACGAACTTCATCTTAGCGCCGAGACGAAGAAGGCGAACGCCGCCCTCGCCGGCCTGGGCAATTCGCGCCGCGTGCTGCTGGGCGATACGCTGCTGGCGCAATTCACGCCGGAGGAAATCGAGGTGGTTTTTGCCCACGAGGTCGGCCATCACGTCCATCGCCATCTGCCCAAATCGATCGCGCTCTCCGTCGTCCTGTCGCTGGCCGGCTTCTGGCTGGTCGATCGCGTGCTTTCCGCCAGCGCCGCCTGGCTCGGCTACAGCGGCATCACCGATCCGACCGCTCTGCCGTTGTTGCTCTTCGTCCTCGCGATCTTCGGCCTCTCCTTGAGGCCGCTGCAAAACGCCCTGAGCCGATTCTACGAACGGCAATGCGACCGCTATGCCCTGGAGCGCACGCACAACAAATCGGCCTATCGCTCGGCCTTCATCAAGCTCGCCCGCCTCAACAAGAGCGACCCCGACCCGCACCCGCTGGTCGCGCTGTTGTTCTACGATCACCCGCCGATCCGCGAACGGCTGGCGATGGCGGAGGGATGACCGTTGCCAGAATCTTGCAGTTATGGCTTCTTGCCTCAAGACGACGAAGTGGCATCCACGCAATTCGGAGCACCGAGCCCGATGCGATCGACAACTCATCGCCGGATTTCGTCATCGTCGGATCTTCGACGACGGCTCGGCGGCCCCACGGTGGTCCGGCCTCAGCGGCGACTCCGCAGGCGCGGCAATGAAATCGGCCATACTTCGACCTCCTTGGTTTTTCGCTCTACGCACGGAACGCGAAAGCCCAGACGCACCGGCGCCGGCGGAAGGCCTTTTCGCACGGATAGATTTCCAGTACTGAGCCGGGCTGGACCGATCTGATTCGCTGCGTATTGTCGGAGTCCCTTGCCATGCTTTTCTTCGTTGAAAGACTTCGATACACGCCCCAAACGGCGTTCGGCCACGTCGCGCACTTCCACGCTGATATGCGGGAGGCTCCGGAAGAAATTCTTGGAAGCCTCAATAGCGTCGCCACTCCTGCGCGGCGCACTCACGGCAGGAGTTGACGGCAGCACGCCAACATCCGGAAAGCGATGCGACCCGTTGCGCTCCGTCTCGTCCGGCGGCGCTATGAACGACACGCCGCGTCGTCAGCACAACATATTTGGGGCGAACCTTTGGCGGAGCTGCCGGGCGATCTCGGCGCAAAGGTCGGTGTGCACCGACATCCACAGATCGCTCTCCAAGTAGGGGTCCATTCCGGGAAATGGGTTCGCCATGATTCAACCTGACGTTCGGTTAATTGCTGCAGCAGCCGACCCGAAATCTCTCAAAGACAAAGCGATAGGAGTTGCCGAGTCCATCGTCACGATGCATTTCGTCGATCGCTCAAAGCCATGCCGGGGCGTGTCATCCATGACAAACGCAGCCCATCACTTGTTCTCCACGTCGAGCATGGCACTGCCGGAGGAAATAGTCCGCATATGTCAGCCCCTTTTCGTAGCTAGCGGCTCGCCATGCCAGTCCTTCGTGCCGCCAAATCGCGCTGCAATCGCTCCATCTTCGTTCAACGGTTGCCTGGAAGTCATTCTGGATAGCCGCGAACATCTTTTCCATCGTGGCCGTTTCTGGTCAATGACGTTTGCGCAGTGGATATTGCCGAGCGCGAGCCATTTCATTCGATTTCGCCGTGGAAGGGCGACGAACGCCGTCGTTGCCAGGTGCGACATCAATCATTTTGCGATCAGCGGACAGTACATTGGGCCGTCAGAACCTTTGGACGGGACCGGCTTCCACGGTTTTCGGCGCGATCAGATTGCAGTTTGCTGCAAACGCGCTCGATGCATCTGGCCAGCAGGCCGCGCACCTCGCCAAACTTCCTGCGAGCAATCACAATGATGGCCGCCGATTCATAGACGCCAGCGATGTGCCCATTGCGCTGCCAGCGGTGGTCCGGCGAGATCCCTGGCTTGCGAAGGGCGTCGAGTTGAAATTCAACCCTCCCCTCGTTGCTTTCTCCCACCTAGCGATTCGGTGGTTCGGTAAATACTCCTCATTTTCACCTCCCGCCGCCGGCACATGCTTCTTCAACCACGCAAACACCTCGCGGTGCCAGTATTCGCTGTTCCTCGGCTTTAGAACCCAGTGCCCCTCGTCGGGGAAATTGATGAAACGCGATTCGACGCCCTGGCGCTGCAGGGTGGTGAAGAGCTGGATGCCTTCGCTGACGGGGACGCGGAAGTCCAGATCGTTGTGGATGATGAGCATCGGCGTCTTGAATTTGCCGAGGTTGGCGGCGAGCTTGTGGGGGGAATGCTTTTCGTAGCTTGCGCGGTTCTTGCCCCAGGGGGGGCCGCCGTGCTCCCATTCGTCGAACCAGAGTTCCTCGGTGGTGGCGTACATGCTGTCGAAATTCCAGACGCCGCAATGGGTGATGAGGGTTTTGAATTTGGGGGTGTTGACGGCGAACCAATTCATCATGTAGCCGCCGAAGGACGCGCCGGCGGCGCCCATGCGGTCCTTGTCGATGTAGGGTTGCTCTTCGAGATATTTGAGGCCGGCCATGAGATCGGTGTAGCATTTGCCGCCCCAATCGCCGGAGATTTCATCGACGTATTGTTGGCCAAAGCCGGTGGAGCCGCGCGGGTTGGGCATGGCGACGACGTAGCCCTGGGCGGCCCAGGCTTGCGGGTTCCAGCGGAAGCTCCAGCCGTCCTCCCACGCGCCTTGCGGGCCGCCGTGCACCAAAAAGGCGAGCGGCCACTTCTTCTTGGCGTCGAAGCCGGGCGGCTTCAAGATCCACATCTGCATCGGCTGACCGCCGGCCCCGATCACGCTCACGCTTTCCGGCAACGGCAGGTCCAGCTCGCCTAGCACTTTCTCGTTGGCCTTGCTGGCGTTGAACACGTCCCAGTCGGTGTCGCGATCGATGGCCACGAACACCTCATTGGAATGGTGCATCGCCCTGCGCGTGAAAGCCATGCGCTTGCCGTCCTTGGAGACCGACAGGGCGTCGTTGGTGTGGTGCTTGATGAAGGTGCTGCGCTCGGCGGGTGCAGGATCCTTGATGTTCGTGACGAAATACCAGTGCTTGCCGCGATCATCGGCGCTGAAATAGATGCGCTCGGAGTCGGGCATCCAGACGAAATCCTCGGCGGAGACCTCGAACTCGGCGGTGAGGCTGCGCGGCTTGGCGCGTTTCTTCTCACCCTTTTCGAATAAGCTGTGGGCTGGCAGCAGCATCAGTTCAAAGCGGTCGGCCTCGTAGCCGGGGCGTTTCTGGGCGCGATAGGCGAGCCATTTGCCGTCGGGCGAGAATTGCGGCGAACCGTCGGCGGCCTTGTTGTCTTTTGTGATCGTATCCCACTTCGTCGTGCCCCCCGTGACGGGGACGCGGCAAATGTCGTAGTCGGTGCTCCACGCCTCATTTTTTTCAGGGACGGCGGTGAAGTAGAGATATTTGCCGTCGGGGTCGAAGGTGAAATCGTCGCCGCTGGAGAATGTTGTGGAGGTTGGGTAGGCGTCGCGGTCGCCGGGGGTGACGTCCCTGGGCTCGCTGGCCTTGCCATTGTCAAAGGTCATGACGAAGAGATGCTGGCGTTTGTCCTCGACGTAATCGTCCCAATGGCGAAAGAAGAGGCGTTTGAAGGTCTTGGCTTTGACGGGATTCTTTTCCTTTTCGTCGATGCGTTTCTGGTTGAGGGCGTCGCTTTCCGCGAACGGCTTCTCGGAGTATTCGGGCCAAACGGCGGACACGAAAGCGATTTGCTTGCCGTCGCGCGACCAGATTCCCGTGGCGGCCTCGGTGCTGATCTTGGTGAGCTGGCGAGGCTCGCCGCCGGCGAGGTCGATGATCCAGAGCTGGTTGGACCCGGAGCGGGCGGACTCGAAGAGGATCGATTTGCCGTCGGGGCTCCAGCGCGGATGGCGATCGCTCTTGGCGCCGTCGGTGAGTTGCTTGGGGGCGGCGCCTTTCTCCGTGGACGCGAGCCAAAGATGCGAGGTGCTCTTGTTGGCCTGGAGATCGACGGCGGTCTGGGTGTAGACGATCCATTTGCCGTCGGGGCTGATCTGCGGGTCGGCGATGCGCTGGAAGCGGAAGAGGTCGTCCACTTTCATGGGCCGGCGTTCCTGAGCGGACGCGGTCGCGATCGGCACAAGCAACAACACGAGGATGGCGCTGTGTTTCATGGAGATTCCTTTGCGTAAATAGCAAGGCTATCGGCCTTACATGTTGACGGCTGAAAGCGGATAGCTGACGGCTGATAGCTATTCTATTGCGGCGGGGCAGGCGTGGATGGGGAAGCCGGTTGCGTGCTGAAATGCCGCCAAAGCGATGACGCGAGCCGAGTGACGCGCACCAGCAGCAGGACGCCGATGAGCGTGAGGCCGATGACGCCGATGCCGAACGCGAGCATACCGGCGACGGCCAGACCGATGCCAATTTCCGGGGCAAATCGGCGCGCCAGCGAAAGGCCGTGGCGGAAATAGGAGAAGACCAGCAAGAAGACGGCGCCGAGCAGGATCAGCTCCGAGCGCGTACCGCGCTCGGCGGCGAGCCGCGACGATTCATCTTGCCAGTCGATGCTCGAGGAAGCGGGCAAGAGCAGCATCGGCGTCCCCAACGGCGCTGCCTCGGCGGCGAACCAGGCGATCCGTCCGGCGCTTTCGGCACGCACACGCTGGCCGTCATACCGGCGCTCCTTGGCCAGCGCGATGTTCTTGCGCTTCAAGTCGCTCAGGCGCTCGAGGGCGGCGGCGGCGACGACGTCATGCTGTAAGCTCCCAGAGATTGCCAGGGCATACTCGGCTTGACGGACGCAAGCGTAAAATTGTTGTTGCCGAACGGCGATTTCTTTTACGGTGGCCGGCGACCGCGCCGGCTCGTCGGCCAAGGCGGCGGCACTCAGCGCATGGCCCTGTGCTTCCTGCATCAGCCGCTCAAAAAGCGTTGGCGTGATCGGCGCCGCTGTGCTCCGCCCGGCGGGCATCCACACCACACGCGTCGGGCTCGGCAGCTCGGCCTGATCCAACTGCATGGGCGCCAGGTTGGGCGTCTGGGCGGCGCCGGCGTCATGCCAGCTCAACTCCACGAAGCGCGGCCGCGGACTTGCGTCAAGCGGCAGGACGTATTCGCGGGCCGATGGGCTCCACGCCGTTTGCAGACGCTGATCGGTCAACGCACTCAAGCGCGTGACCTCGGCCGGGAACCGGAAATGCAGTTCCGCGCTTTCCGGGGCATGAACCCACAAGGCCGCCTCGTGAAGCCAATGGTCGCCAACGCGCCGGACCGTCTCGGCCGCGGTCAAAACGCGCACGCTGGTGCGCGGCTGCGCTTTGGGCAGTTCGGCGTGCAGGGGACCGACAGCGTCGGCGCATTGCCAGGCAGGCGATTCGCGCAGCCAATCGGCGCTCGTTAGCCTGAGGATTTTCTCCTTCACACCGCGCTGACCGGCAAGTTTCTTGAGAGCGCTTTGCAATTCCACCTCTTTCCAGGCGACCCAGGCGTGGCCGATCCTGGCGCCGTCCAGATGTAGCGCGGGCATGGCCAGGCGGCCCTGCTGGTCCTTGTCAGTCCGCCCACGCACCTTCATGACGACCACCTGCGGCAATCCCGGCGGATACTGAATGGCCCAGTTCAACTTCCCGCTCTTCGGTTCGACAGTTCGCCGGACCGTTGCACCGGGCGCGTCGAGCACTGGCGCCTGCCCCGGCCAATCCTTCAACTCAATCATCAGGCCCGGCAGACGACCGCGGTCGGTCGCCACATAGATACTGCTGTCGATCTCTACGCCTTGCGGCGTCCCCTCGATCTTGGTCAAAACCTCCGCCTCGGGCGGCTTGACCTCTGAACGCATGCTCACCTGAGGAGCGTAGGGAGCGCTGAGCCGGCGCACCAGCTCGTGCTCGACTCGAATCCCGGCGGCGGGGCGAAGCTCCAGGTCCGCCTGCACAATCTGCACGCCGACGGGATGAACACGCGGCAACGTTAACGAGCGCTTAGCGGCAGGATCGTTCTTGTACGGCAGCGATCGCGAGCCGACCAAATCGACCTTGGTCTCTTTACGCGGCTGACGCAACCAGACCTGCAGCAGCGAGTCCTGCAAATGCCAGCGCTGGACATCGACGCCGGCAACATCGGTCAACGATAGGCCCGGATCGACAAAGAACTCCAGAATCATCAGATTCTCGCGGGCACTCCGAAAGGTAACACTACCTACAAGATCGGCGTGGTGCAGATCGAGGCCCCATTGCAGGTGGAACTGTGCCTGGCGGGAATCGCCGCGCAGGTCGATCTCCAGGCCTGCCTGTGCCGATTTGCGCTGGAACCGAAATGCCCGCGACGCTTGCACCACCGGCGCGCCGCCCGCTTTCTTCCAGAGCAGCTCGAATTCTTCGGCGCTGATGCTCTGCACCGCGAGGTCCTGGGCGCTGGGGTTCTCGTCGGCGTCAAGGCGATAACCGAACAGGCCGGCAAGCGATTTTCCTTGCAAGGGCGCCGGCAGCGGCAGGCGCAGCTTGCGCTCGCGCAGGGCAAGCAGCGGCACAAGATCGAGGTGGACGGCAATGACGCCGCTGCAGGGCTGGGCCAGCTCGATCATCAACCGGCGCTGCCCCCCTTTGCCGAGAACCTGCCAATTCCTGATCAAGAGCGGCGCGGCGGATGTCGGCGTCAGCGCGGTCGCCTCGACCCCGCGCACGTGCAACGCCTCGGGCAACCCAACAGCAATTTGCGTCAGCGTGCCCGCGCCAACCGAATAATGCAGCACGCTGGAAAGCGCGCCGGAAGCGGGCCGCAGGTCCCAGAAGTGAGCCTCTCTGACCTCAATCATCTTCGGCGTCGGCAGCGTGCCCAGGTTCGTCCAGCGCAATTGCACGGCATTCTCGCCGCCCAGCTGGGCCTGCCATTCCCGCACCGCCTGCCGACCATCCACCGTTCGATTCTCTTCGCCCCAACAATGCGGGCACGTCAGCCCCTGTACCGGCGTGGACCATTCCATTTGCATCGAACTTTGCACGACCCTGGGAATTGCGAATTTCAGATCGAAATGCTCGTTGACGCTGCCGACGCGCACCGTGAAGGACATGCGCAAGTGATGCGCTCCAGTCCCTTTGATGGGCAGGGAGTACCCGGTTTTATGCGGCGCGGGGAAAACCGGGACCCCGTCCAGGAACGCTCCTTCCTGCACCTGAACGCCGGCGAGCGGAATCATGAGTTCCGCGTCCTTGCCGCTGTGGATCAGATATTCCACGTCAAACTTCGCCAGCCCCTCCTTGACCTTCCCGGCATACCTGGCCTGCACGATCACGGCGCCTTGAGCCTCAGGCGCCGGTTGCAACTTGTCGAGCCTGGTGAGCAATTCGGGCGGGACCAGCGCGGCAGGCTTCTTGCCATCAAGGATGAAGACTGAGTAAGTGCGCGGGGTTAGCGGCTGCGCGGCAAGCGCCCACGTGAAACCCAGCAATAGCAGCGACAGTGCAACACCCTTTGCCGCCGCCTTGATGATCGTCGATCCGCCCGTGCGATTATTGCTTTCCTTGATGCGCAAAAGCCGAATCAGGCAGGCGAGCAGGCTGACGATGAGAACGGCGACGATCGGCAGCGCGACAAATTCGCGGATGGTTGCCGGCCACCACAGCATGGCCAGAACGCCGCCGGTCAGCATTGGCACATCGGCGCGGAAGCAGACGATCGGCGTCGTGATGCGCTGAATCTTCCAGAGGAGTAACCCCGCCAGTGCCGCCAGCAAAACGCTTGAGATGCGCGCGACCGTCGGTTCGAAAACGCAAATGGCGTCGGCAGCGCCGCTGCTGGGCAGCACGTCCCATTCGGTCAACTCCGGGATTTCCCCGTCATCGTCCGCGCTCCATGCGGGCACGCCGCCGAGCAAATCAGCATCGCCAGGCGGCAGCCGCAACCAGGCGGGGACCAGGACAAACGCATTCGATGCATCACAGCCATGCAGGATCGCCTCGCGGATGGCCGGATCGAATTCGCCCATTTTCAATCGCTGCAGACGGCGCGGCGTCGTCAAGAGGGCCCCGCTCGGGCACGGCTCGTAAACCAGGCCGATGCTTTCCCAGAAGGGCCGACCCTGTGGCCCGAGCGCCGCCGCCGGGATCATCGTTTCCGCCTTCAAACCGAGGGAAGCCAGCGCCACGCGATCGAGGACGAGCGGTAAATCCTTGAGTTGCGTCATGGCGAGTTGTTCGAGCGCCTCGCCGAGCTTGACTGCTTTGCCGTCGCCGGCGTCGCGAAATTGCTTTTCGGCGCAGCACGACCGAGCGCTGCGTCGATAATTGATCGAGTAGATCCGGTGGCGAGTCCCAAGGAAGCCAGGCCTGGGTGAATTTCCATAGCCTTCTTGGCCAGTGCATCGCGTCGGATGGATCGGCGATCGCGGCGGGCACGCCGACAGGCGACACCGCTTCGCGATCGAAGGGCATCCAGCCGCTCTCCAGGCACAGGCGGCGTTGCAAATCCAGCGGCTCGACCGGCCAGGTGAACACGGGCGCGTCCACCCGCAACAGGCCCGGCACTAACTGCGTCGGCGTGGAGCGCACGTAGATTTCATAGCGCGTGTAATTGACGTTCTGGTCGAAGGGCAGAATTGAACGTGCGCCGTCGCCGTCCACCTTCATGTCTTGTTGGTCGAGCCAGCGATCGTTCAGCTTGACGGCGACGATTGCCGAGCCGGGCAAGAGCTGCAAATCGAGCGTGGGTTCCTGCCAGTGCCAGAGGCGAAAGGCGATGCGCCTCAGCACGCTGCCGTCGCGGCGGACCATGGTGGTGATGCAAGCCTGATCGCAGCGAACGGTCGGGGAGTTGGCGTGTTTCTGCGGTTGCGTCCACACGACGAGGTTGGGCGGAGTGGGTTGCATTGAGCCGACTTTTGGCTGATATTCAAGCCGCAGCGACGTTTTTCTTGTTCCCGAAGAGGAATACATTGTGAGCGCATCGCTGCTGGCGTAGGCGTCGATTGGCTCCAGCATCGAATCCACCCGCATCTCTTGCTCGAGGCCGGCGCTTGGAACGGGGACCATGAGAGGGATCGAATAGCGACGCCGTGATTCTTCCATCACACCGCCGGGCACGACGGCCTCGAGCGTTAAAATCCCCTTTTTGCGAAGCGGCTCCGCCAGATGGAAGCGCCAGGCGCGTGCCGCGCGGCAATGCCGGTTCGAGCAACGCCCCCGCCAGCGCTTGCGCCGCTCCGAATTGGGGAGTGCCGAGCCGTTCCCAGCGATGAACCCGCAACCCACCGTCCTCGGTGGTGATCTTCCAGGTTGGGGAGAATCCCGGCGCTGTGCGGAAGTCCAGGAATCCCGGCGCCCGGCCAGCGGCTCCGCTTCCCAGCGAAAGCGCAAGGCCGACTCCTGGTCGGAAAGCGTGACCGTATGGTTGCCGCGCAGCGCACCAGGACCGGCGCCGGCGCCACGCGCATCAGCGCTTTAAGTCCCTGGCCGCGGAAACTCAAACGCCACGTCGGCGTCCCATTCGCCTGCCCAGAAGCCGACGCCAGCGGGGCTGACGCATCAAGCATCTGGCCTTGCAAGCTTGGATCGAGGGTGACCGTTAACGTGCCTTCGCGTTTGACGCCGTCGATCATCTGCAATGCCGGGAAAACCAGGTCGCGACTGGAGGTGACGATGTCGCGGAATGGAGCGCGGAGCTGTATTTTCACGATGATCTTTTTCCCCGGCGTGAGCGGCTTTTTCAGCTCGACGACGACGAAGTCGCCGCTGGGATGCCAGCCGCGCAGCAACTCGGGTGGGCTGAGCTCGAGCACTTCGATCTGGTAGCCCAATCCCGTCGGCAGCTTGATGGGAAGCTCAAGAAGATGGCCACGCGCCGCGGCGAAATGAAGTTCCGCATTCAATTCGGACCGGCGCGGCGTGACGTGCCAGTGGTAGTGCTCGGTGGCAGCGATGTCGAGGCCCTTCGCTGGGAGGGTCAGGGCGGGCCGGCGCGATGCCGCCGCGGTCGAGGCGGTTTCTGCGAGCGAGAGAATCTGCGTCCCATCGATATCCGTGGCGAGCCCCGTGAGCTGGAATGATCCAGGGCTCCATTTACCCAGGGGAAGATCGGCGGGCACATGCAGGGCCAGCGTTTCACCGCGCGAGATGGATCGCTCCACGCGCAGGGCCGGACTGGTCCAGAGCAAGCCGGAAGGGCGCGGCGCCAGGCTGCGGACGCGCAACCCCTGGATCTTGCCCTGCACCGGCTGGCGAAAATGGATCGTCAACGCGCCCAGCGGCGGCAGGTCCTTGCTCTTGGCGTCTTTCTTCGCGGGCAATTCCTTCCACTGCCAGCTCTTCACATCGCCGCCGGTTTTCAGCGACACTTCGATCGGCTCAAGGGCCGCGTCGCCATGGAGAACCAGCTGACGCAGGCTGCCGTGCAGGACATCGATTTGAAAGTCGTGCTCGACCCGCACCCGGTCAGCGGCCAGCTGCTGTACGCTTTGCACCTTCGCAAAAATCGTTGGCCCCGGCCCTTTCGGCTCCGCGATTTTGCGCACGTTGATCTCCAGCTGCGTCGGCCCCGTGGCTTGCAGTTTCCACAGGCGCAGGCTTGCCGATCCCGCGTCATGCGGGCCGGTGACGACGACGCTCTGCTTCGACGAGGACAGCCAGTAATCGGCGGGGAGTTTCAACTCCAAAGTAACGATGGGGCAGGGCGGAACGAGCAGGTTGAACACGAGCCCGTCATTGGTCGGCGTGCCGCGGGCGCTCCAGTCGAACAGGCAACTCGAGTTGTTCCCAGCAGGCACGAGCAGGCCGAGCGTGCGGGGACCGAATTCAGCCAGGAGAGCCTCGTCGCCCGCCTCCCACTTCAAGCGCGTCAGCGCGAGGTTCAACGGATCGATTGACAAGACGGCGGCCGAGGAGCCGGCGTGGTGGACCAGCCATTGGCCGCTGCCGTTGGTCAGCGAACGATCGACGAGCTCCGCGCTGTAGTGGCTGCTCAACAACCGTGGCTTGATGCGACGGGCCTTGAGCGCTTGCAGTGCCCGCTCCAGATTGGCGTCAAACTCCGGCAGGGGCACCAGGACGAGCGTGCCCTGCTGGACTTTTTCCATTTCCCGGGCGAGCCGTGCGGGGGGGATCATGAGCCGCTGGATCGACAGGGGCGCGTCATCGTCCCCGGGCTGCGCAAACAGAAACGCGCCGGCAACCAGCAGGAGCATCAGGCTCGCGCCAAGACGCTTGGCGGGCCAGCCTTGGCGGCAAGGGGGCGGTGCGCTCGGATCGGTCCAATTGGCACAGCGCATCGATCACGACCCCGTTTGCGAGCTGGGAGACTTGCCTGCCGACTCCAGAATGCCGGGCGGGGCGTCCACCGTGGACGCCTCACGCGGACGTTGCCCGGACCCGGTTCGCATCATGGTCGAGGTCGGCTTGACGCGCGTGAAGCCCGGCAGGAAAACAAGCTGGCGACGATACTTCTCCTGCAACAATAAGTGCACGCCAATGCAAACGATCAGCAACACCGCGCCCGGCTGCATCCCGAACAGCACCGGCGCAACCGCCGCGGGACACATCACGGCAAATACCGCGGCGCCGATGCCGACCACGCCGACCGTCACTCCGGCCAGCCAGCGCGGCAGGCCGGCCAGATACGTTCCCAATCCGACAATAAGAAATAATCCCGAACACCCCAGCAGCCACCCTTGCCGCGGCAGATGATAGACGGTTTCCGGCGTCAGGCTGACATTCGAAAACGCAAACGTCACCGCTCCGTTGGCCTGCGTTGGTTCCTTGCCCGTCAGCCAGCCTTCCAGTTCGCCTGCCGTCACGCTTGGCTCCGGCGTCGGCAGCCAGCCCTGCAAGCTCCATTGCACGTCGGCTTGGCTGTTCCGCCCCAGCGCGGCAGCAATCTGTGGCGTCGGCACGCTCAGCTGCCAGCGCATCTGCCCGATCACCACTTCCGAGCGAAGGATCGGCGCGTACAGCGTTGTCCGCCAGAAGCTGTTGCGGTCCAACGCTTCCGCCGGAATCGTATAGCTGATCTCGAAAAGGGCCGGCAACTTCACCTGATCGGGATGCAATTGCACGCGCAACACCTTTTCGCTCGCATCGGCAACCTTCCACTGGTGCAGCGCATCGGCTCCCAGCTTGAACGTTGGCCGATCACGGAAGCGCGCCAGGGGCAGCGGCAGCTCAATGTCCACCGAGGCCGCATTCAGCTTGCGGATCAGATAGCGGGCCTGAACATGCTGGCTGCCATCCTCCGCCGTCTGCACCTGGATCAAGGCCCGGTCCGCCAGGAAAACGGCCAGCGAGCTCGCGGCTGCTTCGTCCATCTCCAGCACGAGCGGCAAGTTCGCATCCTGGCCGACGAGCACCAGCGACGGGAAGTGCTTCTTCGCCTGCACGGCTTCGATGCTGCGCTCTTTCCAAACGCCGCCACGCACGGTGTCCGCACTGAGGCGTGTTTGCACGCCGGCCGGCACCCAGACGCGCACTTTGACCTCCTTCTGGGAGACCTCGGCCGGCCAAATCGGCGTGACAGTGAGCCGTTTGTCCATTACCGCAAGGTCGTATTGCAAGACGACATCGACGTGCCCGTTGTCGGCGGCGGGGCGCAGCCAGGCCTTGTGGCGAACACGATCATGGCTGGTGATCTGTCCCCCGGAAATTGCGCTTACCTTGTCGATGCCGGGCGGGACTGCAAGCTCGATGAGTGGATTCTTGATGTCGCTTGCCGCAGCCGAGCGCAGGCGCGGAAAGCGGAGCGCTTGCTCAATCTGGGCCGAATGTTCATGCAGATCAATGTCGATGGTGGCCTGGGCCACGGACTCGCGCTGGAAGGGCCGCCAGGCCAGTTCGACGATGCTCGGGGTTTGATCGTAGCTTTGCTCGAAGCGGTCCCGATCGGGCACCGGCTCCTCGGCGCCGAGCGGTCCGTACAATAACTCCACACGGTCATCCGCCTGAATCGACACCTTGGTCCCGCGGTCCTGCGTGTTCAGCGGGCGCGGCAACTCCATGCGGATGCGGCGGCTTGCCATCGGCACGCGATACGTACTCGTCAGCACCAGCGTCATCTGCTTGGCCGGTCCGCGTTCCCACATCACGCGAGTCTTCCCGGTCGGGCCCGGCAGCGCCGGCTTCAGCGGATTGGGATTGCCTTCTTCGAAAACGGTGAAATCTTCCGAGCCGGCGTACGTTCCCGGCATGCCGAACGTTTTCGCCAGGCCGGGCCACGGCAGACCGGCGGGAAACGCCATTCCCGGCGTTGCCGTGCCCAGCACCGACACGCCGCGCGGGTAGGGGAGCGGAAGCTTAATATCGACGGCGTTGACGGCCGAGAACAACGCGGTGACCTTGATGCGCGTGGTCGTATCGATCTCCCAGCCCTGATTGACGGCCCGCAACTTTACGAGGTGCTCGACCTCGGTTTTCGCCTGATTTTTGTCAAAGCGCCATTCCACTTCGAGCGGCGCCTTCGGATTCGGCGTGGCCTTGGGAGTCTTGTCGAGGATGTATTCGAAAACCGCCTCGGTCTCGAAATTCTTGAGCTGGCGGAGCGCGTCGGTGCGCGTGAACACGAGACGTTGCCCGAAGCTGACATTGGCCGGCATCGTCACCGTGATCGTGCCGGTCTGCTGCGCGCCAAGCACCTGCAACGGCCCAATCGGCACGCGCGGTCCCGGATTGGGACGCGGCACACTCAACGACACCGTCACCAGCCAACGCTCCGCCGTCGCCTCCGACGTCTTCAACGTGTAAAAGCCTTTCCCGTCCGGCGGCAGCAACTCATACGTCAATCCGCTCGCCGGCGCCTCCACCTCCACCTTCGCGCTCGGCGGCACGACGATGCGCCAGTCCTTCGTTTGCAAGCGCGGATCCTGCAAGAACAGCTTGGCGGAAATGTTTACGTCCTTGTCGTCGATGCGCACTGCGATCTGTCCTTCCGCCTTGGGAGCCGCATTCCCCGACAGCGGCGCCGGCTCCTTCCACGCCAGGCTCAGCCCCTTGCTCTTCTCCAGACCGATCAGCCAGCGGCCGGGCGTTTTGGTCCTTTCCAGCGCCTCGTTGCAGCGCAACTCCTTGACATTGGCCGGCAATTCCAGGCTCAGAATCGTGACGGCCGTCTCCGCCAGGCCGAGCTTGACGCCGCGCTCGATCCCGCCCGTCGTTGATTTCTTCACCGTGGCCGGCACGCGAAAATTCAGAATGAGCTGATGGTCCCCCTCCTTTTGCACCCGGGCACTGAAGCCGTCGTCAGTCACTTCCAAAATCGGCGCCTTCCCGTCCAACTCCCCCACGCCGAGCAAATGCCCGCCAAGAAGTCCGAGCGGCACCACCGTTTTCGGCTGTTCGGTCGAAAAAAGAAACTCGGCCCGGCAGATGAGGAGGTCGTCCTCCAGCTTGCCGTGCAGTTTGCACGAGAACGGCGTCTTGCGGTTCCCCTTGAGCTGCTGCTCCAGCATCTTGATCCGCTCGCGCAGCGCCAGATATTCGTCGTAATCCATGATTGCCGTCCGCGGGAACAATCCCTGGGCATCGAGCCAATCCTCGACGACGACGATGATCGAATCCTTGGGAAGCTTGAGCTTGTCGAGCGGAACTTTGCCTGAAGTGTCTTTCGCCTTGCCCTTGGCTTCTTCCTTGCCCTTGGCGTCGGCTTTCTTGTCCGGCTGCGTTTGCGCGACCGCGGCGAGGCTGAAACTGCCCAGAACGGCGGCCAGGATGAAGACGTAGCGCAGCATCACCTTGCTCCTGCGAGAATCGCAAAGGACGTGGGGCGGCGGCCATATTCCCCCCTCGCCCCACCGGGGGAGAGGGGCGGGGGTGAAGGGCACCGGTCATTATAAATGATATTGCCGGAAAACGATGGACTAATTTGCCTAAATTACGCGGCTTCGAAAATGGGATGGAACGATCATGCCGACTATGCCGGGTGTGCGTTCGCTGCGCCCGGGCTATGATAGAGTCATCAAAACTACTGCTGGAACCACCGCTCATGGAAACCGAACGATCATCGCATGAAGAAGAAACGCCGATGCGCCCCGTGGCACTGGGAGTCGCCCTCCTCGCGGGCTTCCTCGCGGCCGTGCTGCGCGTTGTGCCGCATCCGCCGAATTTTTCCGGCATCGGCGCCCTGGGCATCTTCGGCGGCGCTCGCTTGCGCTCCTGGCATGCATACGTCCTGCCGCTCGGTATCATGATCGGCAGCGATCTCTGCCTTTGGGTGCTCACGGGCTTTGACCCCATGTACTCGCTCGGCCATCTGTCGCGGGTGTATGTCTACGGCGCGTTCATGGGCTACGTCCTGATCGGGCGGTGGCTCTGCACACGGAGCTCGTTGCGGGATGTCGTGCTGGCCGCGCTTTTGGGGGGATTGCAATTTTTCATCGTAACCAATTTCTGCTCCTGGCTCTTCCAGCCGTTGGAGATGGGCTACGATCAGCTTCCCGACCCGTATCGCTATTCGCGCGATCTGAATGGACTCATCACCTGTTTTTGGTTGGCGCTGCCATTCTATCAGGGTGAATTGCCGTTCGTGAATCACCCATTCATGCTGTTCACGGACTTGCGCCTCTCGCTATTCTGGACGTGCGTGGGGGACGTGGTTTTTTCGGTCGCTTATTTCTGGGTGTACGCGAAGCTGACCGCGCGTCGCATTACGGCGTCGGTTGCGAGCACGTGAGGTTGACATGAAATTCGCCGCCATTATCGAATACGTGCAGGACAAGGCCAAGATCGCCGAGCTGCGGCCCACGCATCGGCAGTATCTGAAGAGCCTGATCGACAACGGCCAACTCGCCGCGACCGGCCCGTTCACCGACGATTCTGGCGCGCTCATCATCTACGAAGCCGGCAGCAAGGAAGAAGCGGAGGCTTTTCTCAAAGCGGACCCATTCAACCAGGCGGGCATTTTCGTGTCTTACGCCATTCGGCCGTGGAACCCGGTGATGGCGAATCGCAACCTGTTTCCGGTATAAATTGGGCTGTGGGAAAAATCAGTCTTCGCGTGGCGAAAGATGACTTCTTGGATGATACCAAGCTGGCAGGGACGCGACGTAGGTTTCATACGCTGCTCGGACCTCAGAGTCCGTAACAATTATCCCTGTTGATTGGACCTTCTCAAGGGCGGCACCTTTCAGCCACTCGAAGCACTTGTCAACTTTGGTGAACAGGCCGCCCTTGCCCGCGAGAGCCATCTTGACAGCGCGTTGCCGGTTGCGAGTCAACAAATATCGGTCACACTTAACCTGAACGATGCCACAATCGACCAGGCGGGAAAAGGCACGCGATAGCTCTCGGGCGGTCGGGATGGCGTGATTGATCACGTCAGCGGCACCGATGATCTCGGCGAGCGTCGCGCCGCCTCTCTTGTGAACAAATGAGATCGCCGTCAGAACCCATGCATCGTTCCACACCCATTGCGTCATGTTTCCAGCCCGAACAATATTTATGCCGTGTCGCGCTGCAGAGGAAGTATGACCGGTGGAGGTTTAACTTTCGCCAGCATACCATCGGCTACCCTAACCGGTCGCGAGGTGATTGTCAAACATTGCGCAGAAGATTTTGGAGAGTGTAAAGCAATAGCCGCCTCACGCCCGCTGCAGGATCAATCCCACCAGCACGTCATAGCCCGCATGCGCTCCGACCGCGATGCCGAAGCCGCGCACCTGATACAGCCAGGCGAAGTACAAACCGGCGAAGGTGCGAAAGGCCAGGACGTAGGCGTTGAATGGCTCGCCGTTGGAGCCGAGATGATGCGCGCCGGCGAACAACAGCGCCGATGCGAATGCTGCCAGCCCAATCCCCAGCAGCGATGGCCTCGCTTCCGACCAGGCGAAGATTCGCAGCAAGCCGCCGAACAGCATCAGGCGGAACAGCGTTTCCTCGTAGATGCCGGCCCCGAGGTAGCTGACGATTTGGCCCCACATCGGCTCCGGCGCCGAACGCGCTGTCCGGGCGGACCATTGCAACAGGGCGAGGCGCTGGCTCGACTGTCCCAGGACATGGTCGGCGCACAACAGCAAATGCCAAAGTCCCTGGCTCAGCGCCAAGAGCAAAAACGCATAGGCCGCGCTCTCCGCAGCCATGCCGATCCAGACGCCGACGCGATCGCTGGGCCAACCTTGCCGGGCCAACAGCACCCACGCTAGCAGAATGACCACGATCAGGCACGGCGCCCCGTAGGTCGCCGACACGCCAAGACTGCTCAGGGCCGAGCGCAGCCAAACATCGGCCCCATTGCGCAATTCCTCCGGCCCGGCTGCGGGCGTCAGGAACAAACCGATTTCATAGACCGCCAGCAAAGGCAACACGAACAGCATGCATGCCCACGGATTCTTTGTCGCGGACCAGTAGTTTGCAGATTCGATCGGCATGGAAGTTGATCCGCTGCATGTCGGCGCTCGCTTGCGGTTTCGCGCACGGGATCCAATTGAACTGCGGATTCCGTGTGCGAAACCGCTAGCGAGTCAGGCTGCGATTCCGTTTGGCAAATGGTGATCAGCCGGAGAAAACAAGTTGCGGAAAATGCTTGCCCAGAACGGCCACGCGTTCCTCGGCGTTCAGGCAGCGCAAGATGCTGCGCTCGCGCTGTTCGAGTAGATCGACGAGCAACGGCCAGGCGAGGGGCTTGCCGTCGGCGTTTTGGACCAGTTCCACGATTGGCTGCCCCGGATGCGTGATGCCGCGTTCGCCCGTATGCGTGCCGACCACCAGGGCAATCATGCCGTCGCTGAGTTCAACGACCGAACCGACCGGATAGAAGGACAAAAGCAGCAGGCGTTCGGCCCATTTCTTGTCGAGGTAATCACGCTCGGCAAGCAGGAGGGTCTCGGTGAGGGCGGTGCGGGTGTCGAAGGCGGCGCGGTGTGGCGCGGCGCGCACAGGGCGGCGTAGACATCGCAGACGGCCAGCAGCTTCGCGTACGCGGAGATTTGGATGTCGCGGCGTCCTTGCGGATAGCCGGTGCCGTCGTTACGTTCATGATGATCGCGGCCGGCCTCGACTGGCCAGCCACGGCCGGGCCAGAGCTTTTGCAGCATGGTTTCCGAGACCGTGGTGTGCTTTTCGATTAGCCGGCGCTGGTCGTTGCTGAGCGGGCCGGCAGTCATCAGCACGGCAGCGGGGACGCGCACCATGCCGACGTCGTGAACCAGCGCGGCGATAATGGCCAGTTGCAAACTTGATTCCCATTCGGCGTCGTCCAGAAGCACGCACGCCATCACCTGGGCTACGGTCAAGCCGTGTGCCGCCGCGAACCGCGCCGGATCCGTCGGCGCGGCGTACAGGAATCGCAAGGGTTTGGCAGCCCGCGCCGCCGCGATGATCCCGTCGGCGATGGCTTGCATGGGCGCCAGACTGGTCGCCTGGCCCATCGCCAGTTGCCGCAGATATCCCGCCAGTTCGTCGATGCCCGCGCTGGCGCGCTTGCGTGCTGCCAGGCCGTCGCTGAGCAGTGTGGTGTGCCGGTCGATTTCCGTCAGCAACTGTTCCAGCCCATCGCACAGGCGCAGTTGCGCGCCGACCTCGGGCGGAAATGCTTGCGCGGTCCGCAAGACGACTTCGATGAGCGCCGTTGCCTGATGATGCCAGGCCGGGAGCGCATCCGTTAACGCTGCCTCCTGAAAGACCGGATCATCGGCCATGGCGCGCAGCGCCTGGAGTGCGTCGCGCCCTGACGCAGCAACCGTGCTCCGCGCCTGTCAGGCGCGGCGCCGGCGCGGGTGTGGGCTCATCCTTTTCCGCCGCACGGAGGGTGCTTTCCATCAGAGAATTGACGATGCCGCCGCGCCGAACCTTTTCGGCGACGGCATGCAGCGGGTTGTGCGCGCTCCCGGCGCTTTCTGGTTCAGCGCCGCTGTTGAGCCGGGTCCGTAATGCCGCGATCTTTCGTAATAATTCTTTGGTATCGGTCATGGCTGCCATCCCGTCGCTTCGGTGCGAGAACTGCGGTCTTCCTGGTAATCATCGGCATTCCTTGCAACCTACTTGATCGGAGAAACCGGCGAAGGCGTTATCATCGTCAAAGTCGCCGGCCGTTTGCCCCGCCTGCGCCCGTTACGTAAAATGATTGCTCGTTTAGCCGGCGAGCGTGCTCGCCGTGAACTGAATCATGCCCGCGGCGAGCAAGCTCGCCGGTTAAACCCCCGGAGTCACGGATCATGTCCGCCGAGAAGCTCAAGGTGCTCGTCGTCGATGATGAGGTCGTCCTCGCCGAGACCATGGCGGAGGCCCTTGAGCGCTCCGGCTATGATGTCGTCACCGCTCACAGCGGCGCTGATGCGATCAAGCTTCTCGAGCGCGTTGAACCGAGCGTTATTCTCACCGATTTGAAAATGGAGGGGATGGACGGACTGACGTTGCTCCGGAAAGCCAAGCAAGAACTGCCGGACGCGGAGGTCGTGGTCATCACCGGCCACGGCGACGTGCAGACCGCCGTCGAGGCGATGCGCGCCGGCGCCGCCAATTATGTGCAAAAGCCGGTCGGCCTCGAAGAACTCCGCACCATGGTGGACAAAGCCGCCGACCGCTATCGCCTCACCCAGGACAACCGCCAGCTCAAACAGCAAATCGACGAAAAATTCGGCTTCGAGGGGCTGATCGGCAACAGCCCGAAATTCCTCGATGTCATCAATCGTGTCAAAAGCATCGCCCCCACCTCCGCCACCGTGCTCATCAACGGCGAGACCGGCACCGGCAAGGAACTCATCGCCAAGGCCATCCACAACAACAGCCCGCGCAAGACCAAAAACTTCGTGCCAATGAACTGCACCGCCATCAACGACAATCTCTTGGAGGACGAGCTGTTCGGCCATGAGCCGCACGCCTTCACCGGCGCCGACAAACTGCGCAAGGGCCGCTTCGAGTACGCCAACGGCGGCACGCTGTTTCTCGATGAGATCGGCGACATGCCGCTCAATCTCCAGGCCAAGCTGTTGCGCGTCCTGGAAAATCAAGAGGTGACGCGCATCGGCAGCAACGAGCCGATCAAGGTCAACGTCCGGCTCATCTCGGCGACGCATCGCGATCTTGAAGCCGCCGTCGCCGCCGGCACCTTCCGCGAGGATCTCTACTATCGGCTCAAGGTGGTCACGATCAAGCTCCCCGCCCTGCGCGAACGCCGCGGCGACATCCTGCTCCTGGCCCACCATTTCATCAAGGAAGCCAACCAGAAGCACGGCAAAAAGGTGAGTGGCATTGCCGAGCCGTTGCGCAAGCTGATCGAAGCCTACGAATGGAAGGGAAACGTCCGCGAATTGCGCAACGCCATTGACAGCATGGTTGTCGTCGATCAGGACGGCATTCTCAACCTCAACGACGTCGAGGAAGGCAGCCCGCTCAAGCGCGGCCAAAATCGCGCCGCCGGCCCGGATAATCTCATCGGCAAGCCTTTGAGCGAAATCGAACGCTACTACATCGAGAAGACGCTCGAGCAAACCGAGGGCAACCGCGAGGAAGCCGCCCGCATTCTTGGCATCGGCGAGCGCACGCTTTACCGCGACATCCAGGAATGGAAATTGCAGGACAAGATCAAGCAAGCCATGACCGATGCGAACAGCGATCTCGACGCCGCCGCCAAGCTCTTGAACATGAAGCCGGAGGCGTTGCAGCGGAAAATGAAGAAGTGGGGGATGAACAGCTGATTAATGAAATATCTCGCATTGGGGCGGATGTTGGATCGCTCGCAGGGCATCCGGCCGAGAAGCGACGCGCAACAACGTCTGGATCTGAAATGGACCGACGACGGGCCGGTAATCCGCGGCCGTCGAATCGGCCAGGCGCGGATGCGGGAATACGGTCACCACGGTGCGCGGCGCGTTGGGCTCGTCGCGTTCCTCGTATAATTCCTCCCAGCTCTTGTCCACCACCAGGTTGGTCGTGGCATCCACGATGCACCATTTCCCGCCCAATTCCACTTCATTGAAGACATGACAGGGCAGGGCGGTGAGGCGATTGGGGATGTGTTCCTGGTCGAGCAGGTACTTGAGCAGGTAGGCGCTGTCGCCGCAACAGCCGATGGGCGAATCGATAAACGTTCGCGCCGTCACGGTGCCGGGGATCTGCCAATGATTCAACTCATTTTCCAGGACGCCGCCCGGCTTGTCGGTGGCGTGCTTGTTACCGAAGGCCCATAGACCAGCGACGAAGTTCATGTGGAAGATGGTCTTGCGGCGCGTTTCATCCGCATTGGGTAACTCCGCCGCCAGCTTGTCACGCCTCTCGTTATAGCAATCGGCAACCCAGCGATGCAAATCCGGAAACGTTTGCACGGAACTATGGACAATCTCTCTCGAGGAGAAGTCATGCAGCGTCGGCACGACCTGCTCCACGATTTCCAAGCGGCAAAGGTTGTTCCAGTTGGGCTCGCGCTCCAGATAGTTGCTGGTCGCCTGCTCGCGGCGATAGCAAAAGCCGATGCCCAGCGACCGAACGGTGCAATACGCCAAGCCGTGCAGCGCGATCAGCGCCAACAATGCCAGGTGCTGCCGGCGCGGCCCCCTACAAAGGCAAGCGAGGAGAGTCAGAACATTGGCGAGCAGGCTGACTTTGACAATGCCCAGAAGCACATCGTTCTCGAAAAGCCAAGTTGCTTCCAGGCCTCCCCTTGTCAACAGCTCCGTTCTGGAGTGCCGCTCATCCATCAGGGCCGGGAACCCGGTGACGAGTGACAGGGCCGCCATCCAGACTGCGGCAACCCACGGTGCGCCAGGCCAACGTAGCCACGCGCCACGCGCTCGCCAATGTTCCCCAATCAAAGCAATGCCGATGTTCCATTGCGGGGACCTTTTGACAGTCGCGAGATCCTCCCCTCTTTCCACCTGAAGGCTCCCGTGCATGCATGGC
Organism: uncultured Planctomycetota bacterium; assembly: GCA_963767835.1. Taxonomy (GTDB): domain Bacteria; phylum Planctomycetota; class Planctomycetia; order Gemmatales; family Gemmataceae; genus SIAQ01. The sequence goes on along the minus strand of CAVYFY010000019.1, from coordinate 563,078 downwards.
TCCGCGGTTGAGGGAATACTGTGCTGGCAAAAAGGCATAGACTACCGGCGCGAAGGAAACAATCAGGGTTTCCTTGATGCGCTCATTTCTCATCAAGAGTTTCCCTCATCTCTTATCGTTTGCGGCCGTGTTGTTGCTTGAGGAAATGTGGTTCTCCGGCATTGATGTGGACTCGTAGGGTGGGTCGAGCGAAGCGAGGCCCACCAGGAGCGGCAAAAACCTCGGTGGGCCTCGCTTCGCTCGACCCACCCTGCGATATCATCAACATGAATGAGGATGAGCCGGAAATGTGAAACGGCGATCAGAAGGGGATGGGGGGTCCTCGACGGGCAACGAAATAACGATGAGGACGGCGCCGCCGGGACAACGAGACCGCATGCGGCTCTCCTTTCTCAGCGTGACTCATCTGGGGAAAACGTCGCAAGAATGGGCCAGGCGGCAGGCGTCCCAAATTGTCATGACGAATCCGATGCGACTATGCCGCGGGATCGAAGGCTCGCAGTGCATTGGCGCCGCCGAGCCTGGCCTGGCCGCGATAAATTCTCTCGATGCGCTCGCGGTTTAGACCTAGCACGCGGTCAAAGCGGCTCAGCTTCATGCCTTCGATACTTGGGTTTTGATCAGCCAATCCTTGCAGAATCTTTACATCGAGATTGATCTCGTAGTTGAGCTGCCGGCGCATGAGCCATTTGAAGAGTCGCACGCCGCCCGCGGGCCCCGGATAAGCCGACTTCGTGAAGGCGAACGTGAAAAGGGCGGTCTCGGTTGGATCCATGGGCACGAAGAAGATGTAAAGCCGCCAGCGGACTTTGCTTTGCTTGCCCGTGGTCGGGCATTGCCACCAGTGATCGTAAATCGAGTAAACGGGCGAGAAATGGGTGGTCCAGTCATCCATGAAGAGGTAATCATCGCCGATGCCGACCAGCGTGCGCAGGAATCGGGATATCGGCTTGCGCGGCCCCTTGTTGAGCACGCGCACGCTGGTGTCGGTGGGCCGAAATTCGACCTCGACTTCGTGCATGCGCTCGAGTGGGTAGCCGAAGAAAGCGTGCGTGGTCGGGGTGTGCTCGATCTCGCAGAAGTTGTCGAGCGTCAGTTCCAGCGGGGCCTTGACGCGGTGGTAGAGATTGCAGACGTTGTAGTGCCCCTCGACCTCAAATTTGGGAAATAGCGTCGCCGCCCCGGCCTCGCGCACCCAGATGGCCTCGTATTGCTCAGCCACCTCGAAATGATTGGCGCAGGCATAGAGCTTGGGGGTCGCGGGGCTTTCGCCGTTGCCCTGGGCGTCGAAGGTCCAGCCGTGGTAGCCGCACTGGAGCTTATCGTGATAGAGCTTGCCCAGGCTCAGCTTCATGCGGCGATGCGGGCAGTTGTCTTCGAGGGCGCCAAGTTCCCCTTTTGAATTGCGGTACAACACGATGTCCGTACCGCCCAATCGCACGCCGGTGACGCCGTTGTTCTTGAGGCGGTTGCTGGGCAGGACCGGGTGCCAATGTTCGTGGATGGTCATGAGGCGTGAACTCCTTCTGCAATTGGCAAATTGCGTAGGTTTGCACAAAAACGCGCGGCCGGCGTCAAAATGAATTCAATAAGGAAGGCAGGAAAGCAGGAATCGTACAATTTGGCTTCTCCTGCTTTCCTGTTTTCCTTATTGACGTTTCCTTCTGTGCTTTGGCCTTTTTGAACCCTTCGTTTTCGTTGCCGATGCCAACGGCTACGCTGGCTTGTTTGTCGGCGCGGATTCTTGTATTATCCCGCCCGGAACAGGAACCTCATGGAAGCCCCCGAGGCAATGCGTATGGATACGCCCACAACATCGCCGCTCATGCCGAACCGAATGCCGCGCTCCAAGGTGCCACGCCGGCTGCGTGTGGCACTGATGGTGGGCTTGATCCTGATGGTGCAGGGGCTGCTGGCATTTTTGCTTACGTGGGTTGATCCGCCGCGCGAGCCGATATACCGCACCATCGATTTTTCGCAAGGCCACATGCATTTCGCACCTGGGGCCTGGCTGGCCGGGCATGAAAGTCGCTTGGCTCCGGACAAGCTGGCGCGCTGGCCACGGCGCGGCAAGATGCTCAAGCGAGCCTTGCGGAGCTTGCGCAGCTTGGCGCGAGCCAGCCGGTGGTGCTGGTGGTGCGGGCCCCGGCGGTGCAATCGGAATCGGGGAGTCTCGTCTTGCTGCCGAGCGACGCGGCACCGGATGATCTCAGCACCGGTTTGCGGCTGCGCGACGTGTTGAAGCGGCTCAAAGCGTGCCCTTCGCCGCAAAAGCTGCTGGTGCTCGATCTGGCTTCGCCGATTGCGTCGGCGTGGCGCGGCCAGGTCCACCACGATCTCGGCGCCGCAATTGCCCGCGAGCTCAAGGCGCTTCCCGACCCGGATCGCCTGGTCCTCTGCCCCTGCGCCGCCGGCCAAATGACGCACGGCTCGCTCGAATTGGGCCAAAGCGCGCTCGCTTACTATTTTCACGAAGGCTTGCGCGGCCGCGCCGACGGCTATGCCGGCGGCCGCGATGGGCGAATCTCCGTCAAAGAACTGGCCGCTTTCGTGCAGGCGCGCGTCGAACGCTGGACCTGGCACCATCGCGGCGAGCGGCAAACACCGATGCTGCTGGGCGAGGCGACCGATTTCGCCATCGCCTTTGTCGATCCCGACGCACCGCTCGAGGCGTGTCCCGCCCCGACGCTGCGCGCATCCGGACGCCCTGCAACGGGCCTGGAAGGAACGCGACAAGCTCTATCAGACGGGCCAGTATCACCTGGCGGCGCGCCGCTTTCAGGTTCGCCAGGCGTGGCTGCAATTCGGCGCGCGCTGTGACGTTGCCAAGATCCCGGCCGGCCGTCTGGCCTTGCCGCGTCTTTCATCCGATCGACTGAAGCTTGCCGCCGCTTTGAACGCAACACCGAATCCCGTGGCCGAGAGCGCGAAAAAGGCATTCTGCGAAACATGGCGTGCCTTGCAGCAGCAGCTTGCCGATGCCCGCCCCGCCGATGCCGAGCGGATCAAGAAGCGCTTCGTGGAACAGATGCGCGGCGCGATTGTGGATGCCGATCTTGACGCCGTCGTCTTCGCCCAGGCCGTCGCCGATCCGCGCCTTGATCCAGGCACGATTCGGCTCTGCGATCAGCTGCTGCACCCGACGCCGCAATCATTGCCGCGCACCGCGGAGGCATTGCGAGTGCGGCAACTGGCGGACCTGGCGATGCGCGTGGAGGTCCAGGCCTGGCCGCGCGATCTGATAGAGGCTTTCATGCGCTGCACGGAATTAGGCGAAAAGGCGCAACGGCAATTCCCTTATATGCCGGGCTATCTCGATTGGCTCGGCGAACCCATGCAGGCGCGCCACGACGGCGAAGTCCGCGTGCTGACGCGCGGCTATGCCAGCGCCGACGATGCCAAGAAGGGCTTGACGGCAGCATCCGAACAATTCGCAGCTCTCATCGAAATTAATGACCGCTGGCATATCTGCGAACAGGCGCTCGACGAAGCGCTGGCCGATCTGCCGTGGTATATCGAAGCCCTCGAAGCGATGCCCGAATTGCGCGCTGCCTGGATCGAAGCGGCCGGGGCGGCGGCAAGCCTGGCGGCGACGCTGCAGGAAAAGCCGAGCGACGACGACGGGTGGCTCCATTTGCCAACGCCACGCTCCCAGGTCACGCAAGCCGACGCCGCCGTCGCGCAATTGCAGGCGGCCCTCAAGACCCTGCACGAGCCGTTCGGCAAGGACGCACTCACTCGTCTCGATCAGCAATGCCGGGCGGCAGACGCCGATGCGCGGACGCTGCGAAAGGCCGAGGCGGTGCTGAGCGTCGCCGGCCCGATCCTGTCCGCCGACCAGCGCCTAGCGCTGTGGAAGTCGGCCCAGGCGTTGTCGCGCCGCCTCAATGACGACATCATGGCCCAGGATCGTCAAGACAACGAAATGCAACGGCTGACCCCACTTGCCGAAAATCGCAAGCCGGCCGACGACGACGAAGCCCAGCGGGCCGAGTGGCGTGCACGCTGCCAAATCGCGCTCCTGGAGTTGGCCGGCGTCGACCCTGAGCACATCGGGGTACTGAGGCAAAAACTCGAATGCTGCCAGAAGGATACCAGCGATCCGCTCCCTTGGTGCGAGTTAGGCGCATTCTTCAAGCGGACCACGAGCAAAGATATGCCGGCGCTCTACCATCAAGAAAAATCGTGGCGGCGACGCGAACGGCTGGCGTGGCTGATGTCCCCCTGGCAAAATACCGGCGCCGATCGGACGGACATCTCGCCGACCACCGAAAAGCGCTTGCGCGACCAGGAGCACCAAGCGCGCAAGCTCGCCGAGCATCGACGTTACCTCGCCCGCGCTTTCCAGACGCTTAATCTCGAAAGCGCCGGCATCATCGCGGCGCGCGGCCTCTATGCCAATGCCTCCGCCAAGGACCCCGCCGTTCCGCAAGCACAGGTGCGCTTCGCCTTGACTTCCCCCATTGAGCCGCTCACGCAGAAGCAACCCTATTCACACGTCTTGCTGGAGGTAACGCGGCAAGTTCCGGCCGGAGCGTTCGGGCCACTTGAATTGCAGATTCATCGTCCCGACGATGCCTGGCTGGAGATCACACCGGAATCGGCGACCATGCCGGCCCTGCCCAATTCGATTGAGCCGCGCACGCTGACGCACAAGATTCCGCTCAAGGTAGCGCGGTTGCCCGGCGCCGAGCGCACCGGCCTGCCGCCGCCGCTCGGCTTCCTGATCGAAGCGCGCGCGGACGGCAAGACCTGGCATCACCTGGCGACGACGCCGATCGTCCCGAACACCCAGCTCGTGCAAATTCTCGTCAGCACCGACCCGGATGAACCCGCGACCACGCTGAACGACATCCGCATTCGCCCCGGCAAGGTGAAGCAGCCGCACTATTTCTACGTGCGCAATCTCACCAATCGAGCACAGAAGGTGCACGTCGAAATCAAAGCGGGCGAGACGCTCTTGCACAAAAGCCAAAAGCCGCTGCTCGTGGAGGGCGATGGGGTGCGCAAGCTGCTCTTCGACGAGGCCGCCGTACCGATCACGGAGGTGCGCGGGCCGTTGACGGTGCGCGTGCTCGATCAAGATCGGCAAAAGGTGCTGCACGCCAAATCGATGCGCGTGGAGATGCTTCCGCCGAGCGAATATGTCAAGGTGGCCGAGGCGACCTATGATCCGGGCAGCGGAGGGAACAACCGCTGGGCCGTGCAAGTACAGGCGGCCAAGCCGGTCGCCGGTCCCGCCATCGCCGCCCAACTCGTCCTCCCCGCCCAGCGAATTCCAGGACTCCTGGGCGTCGGCGGCGGTACGATGCACGCCGATGTCCCCGCCCAGGCCGAGACGCCACGCGTTCTCTTTGTCGAGAATATCCGCCTGATCCACGCGGGCCGGCATGAAAGCCCGGTCTACTTGCACATCGATGGCGTGCCGCGCGCGTTCGTTTACCAAACCACGTTTTCGCACGCCGGCGATCCGATCCAGGCCCGGCACGATGAAAGCCCCGCGGTCCGCATTGCGGCGCCGCAGTGCGTCATGTCGGGTGTCAATTGCCTGGTCGATGTCGAGGTCGATAATTCTCCGCCCGGGACGAAACTTGAGGTCGCATTGGGCCGGGCCAGCAAGGACGGCGGCTTCAAACCGGAGCTGGTGCGCGAATTTGCCGACGCCAAAAAATGCCGCATCGAGGTGGAAGGCGCCAGGGACGCTTTGGTGTTCAACGGCTCGATCGCCGACTGGACCGCCACGTTCGACACGCGCTCCATTGTCGGGCGCGCGAACTGCAAGCTCAGTTGATCGACGCCGCCGGCAAAGTGATCGCGCAGTCGCGCCAGCCGCTGGTGATCGACGACAGCCCGCCAATTGTCCGCATTGTCTCCACGCCCGCCCAGGTGAAGCGCGGCAGCGTGCTGCAAGTGCAAGCCGAGGGAGCCGACCCGGAATCGGGCATCGCCCAGGTCGTCTTCTTTTTCGGCCGGCCCGACAAGGGGGAGGTCCCTCCCGGAGCGCCGCGACTTCAAGGCGATCCCAGCTTCGCGCGATCGATCCGTCTGGATGGCCGCTCTGCTCATTCCGGCTGACTACAAGGGCCCGCTGGCGATCAGCGTCCAGGTCGTCAATCACGCCGGCCTGGCTGCCAGCGACACCGTCACGCTCGAAGTCACCGAAAAGGAACCGGGCAAAACCAGCCTGGGTTCCATCAACGGCAAAGTCACCGAAGGCCCGCGTCCGCAGCCCAATCTCCTTGTCATCCTGCTCGATGAGCGCGGCAAAGAGGTCGCCCGCACCCGCACCGCCGCCGACGGCACTTATTCGTTCGGGCAACTCGCCCCCGGCCGCTATCGGGTCGTCGCGGTGAAACCGGAATCGCAACGCCAGGCGGCGCAGGACGTGATCGCGGAGCCGGATCGCCCCGTGCGAGTCGATTTGCCGCTGGCGTTGTAGAAATCAAGCATCGAAGGGGAGCGTTTGTATTTCGCACCGAAGGTGCAGCAACAAATCAGCCCAGGGCAGAGCGACGCGGCGACTGAGCCGCGTCGCTCTGCCCTGGGTTTGGAGCCGGTTCACGGTTTGATCGCCCTGTAAGGGCAGGACATGTTTCGCCCTTACAGGGCTAAGATTGCCTACGGGCCTTTTTACCCAGGGCGGCGCGACGCGGCTCAGTCGCCGCGTCGCTCTGCCCTGGGCTGATTTGTTGCTGCACCTTCGGTGCGAAATGCAAATGTGCAACCTACCCGACTTTTTTTTCCAGAATCAATGTCCCTTCGGCGCCGCGGCTCCTTCGCGTGGCGGAATTCGCATCGCGTAGAACGACCGCCAGACGAAGACCAGCGCGACTGCCAGCAGCGCCGCGCCGACGAACGGCGTGTAATCGGTCGCCGCATGGCCCGCTGCCAAGGCTTCGCGCACGTGCAGCTTGATCTCGATGACGATCTCCACCGCCAGAAGGCCGAACAGCGTCGAGAACTTGATGATTGGGTTGAGCGCGACCGAGCTGGTGTCCTTGAACGGATCGCCCACCGTGTCGCCGACCACCGTCGCTTCGTGCAGCGGCGTGTTCTTTTCCTTGAGATCGACTTCGACGTACTTCTTCGCATTGTCCCACGAGCCGCCCGCGTTGGCCATGTAAATCGCCTGAAACAGGCCGAACACCGCGATCGAGATGAGGTAGGCAACGAAGAAATTCGGATTGAACAGGGCGAATGCGAGCGTGAACGACATCAGGGCAATGAAGATGTTCCACATGCCGGCCTGAGCGTATTCGGTGCAAATCCGCACGACTGTCTTCGAGTCGTTTAGGTCGGCTTCCTTCTTGGTGAGGTCCATGTTTTTCTTGATGAATTCGACCGCTCGGTAAGCGCCAGTGGTGACGGCCTGCATCGAAGCGCCGCAGAACCAGTAGATCACCGCTCCGCCGCAGATGAAGCCCAGGAGCACCGGCGCGTCGGTCAGGCTCAGGGCGAGCATGTCCGCTTTGCCGAGTAACAGGATGATGGCGAAGATCATGGTGGTGGCGCCGACGACGGCGGTGCCGATGAGCACCGGCTTGGCGGTCGCCTTGAAGGTATTGCCGGCCGAGTCGTTGGCTTCGAGATAATGTTTGCCGCCGTGGAAGTCGGGCTCGAAGCCGAAGTCCTTTTTGATTTCTTCCTTGATGCCTGGGATGCTTTCGGTCTGAGCGAGCTCGAAGATCGACTGGGCATTGTCGGTGACGGGGCCATAGCTATCGACGGCGATATTGACGGGGCCCATGCACAGAAAGCCGAAGGCGACCAGGCCGAAGGCGAAGATGGAGCCGACGCCGACGAGGTTGGTCGTTGCGCGGATCTCGGCCTCAATTATCATTCTTGTTTCCGGATCGAGGGTTGCGAGGGTCGGGGACTTACCGGTCTTGATTGCATCGAGTTCCTTGCCCTCTTGCGTGATCAATTCCTGCTCTCTCTTGGCATCTGCGTCGCTTGCCGCTTTTTGGTTCCCCGATCGCTCCTTCTGAATCCGGCGGAGCTCCTGGGTCGGCGATTGATGAGTTTGGATCGCCTCGATCTCCTTCTTGATTGCAGCTTGCTTTTCGGTGTCTTTGAGCTCGTCAAGTGTCGAGGATTTCGCCTTGACGAGTTGCACGCGCATGACCTCGTTGATGCCGTCTGGCAGCCCGCTGACGAAAAACGCGGCCCCCATGAGCCCGGCGATAAGCAGACCATTCCAAAGGGCGCTGAAGTTGCCTGCCACGATGCCGGAGAGAATCGTCAGCGACGCTCCGCCTTCCCGGCCCGCGGTGACGATTTCATGCACATGTTTGGAATGCGAGCTGGTGAAGACCTTGGTGAATTCGGGAATGAGCACGGCCGCCAACGTGCCGCAGCTGATGATGGTTGCCAGCTGCCACCAGAGGTGTTCCCATATTCGTGGTTCGCCGGCGGCGTTGACCCCGATCGTGATGCCGCCGATCAGCAGCCAGCTCATCAGGTAAGAGGTCGTGATGCACAGGATCGACGCAATCCAGATCAGGCGCGTCAGTGGCTCTTCGAAGTCGAACTCTTTCTTGCCGGCGTACTTGGCGACGGAAATGGCCTGGTTGATGAAGTACGATATGCCGGACATGAAATCCATCAGGAAGCGCATGGCGAAGATCCAGACGATGAGCTTGGCCTGGAGATTTTGGTAATCGGCCGGGTAGGCCCGTTCGGTGACGGCAAGGACGATGAAGGAGATGAGCGCGACGCCGGTGACGCCGTAAGTCTCGAAGCCGTCCGCGGTGGGGCCGACCGAGTCGCCGGCGTTATCGCCGGTGCAGTCGGCAATGACGCCGGGGTTGCGCGGGTCGTCTTCCTTGACCTTGAAGACGATCTTCATGAGGTCGGAGCCGATGTCGGCGATCTTGGTGAAGATGCCGCCGGCGATGCGCAGGGCGGACGCGCCGAGCGATTCGCCGATGGCGAAGCCGAGGAAGCAATAGCCGACGATTTGACGATCCACAAACAGCAGAATGATGACCATCATGACCAATTCGAGCGAAATCAGGAACAAACCGACCGACATGCCGGCCCGCAATGGGATGTTGACGACGTCCCACGGATCGCCCTTGAGCGAAGCGAAGGCGGTGCGGGCATTGGCGTAGGTGTTGACGCGGATGCCATACCACGCCACGGCATACGAGCCTCCCATGCCGACGATGGAGAACAAGAGCACGTAAACGAGCGTGGCTACTTTTTCCCCCTTGAGGGCGAGGAAATAGAAGCCCATCAGGACGGCGATGATCGCGAACAGCATCAGAAGGAATTTCCCTTGCTGGATCAGGTAAGTCTTGCAGGTCTGGAAAATGATCTCGGCCACGTCGAGCATCGATTTATGGGCCGGCTGCTTATGAATCTGCCAGAGCTGATAGAGGCTGATTCCCAGGGTGCCGAGGATGACGAAAGAGCCGTAGAATAGCAGGTTGCCGGCGCTGATTTCGTGGCCGCGGATCGTGAAGGTGCCGTGGATGTCGAGATTGGGAATGGCGAGATCGGCCTCGCTGGCGAACGCTTTCGCTCCGGCGAGTAAAAAGGCGGGGATGGCCCAGGCGAACAGTTTGAGAGATTTCATAGACGTTGCACGCTCCATGTGAAGATACCGTTTTTCATTGGCCCGTGGTTGTAAGTCCATTGTTATAGTGAAAACTTTCACGATGTTCAGCCCTGCATTTTGCTCGGAAATCTCCACGCCAGCACCTCAGTTGTACAATAGGGCGTTAGCACCGAAGGTGCGGTGACAAATCAGCCCAGGGCAGAGCGACGCGGCGATTTAGCCGCGTCGCGTCGCCCTGGGTTCAGACGGTTGCGGGAAGCGATAGCTCTGCAAGGGCGAAACAAGGCGTGATGCAGCGCGTGTTATGCCCTTTCAGGGCGATGCATCCGTGCGCGTACCCTACGCCAGGGCGGCGCGACGCGGCTAAATCGCCGCGTCGCTCTGCCCTGGGCTGATTTGTTACCACACCTTCGGTGCTAAATGCAAATGTTGGCTAGCTAGCAGAACTCATAGGAGCAACGACGTGAAGACGCTCGCATTGGCCGCGGTGATGATGCTGGTGATTGTCGGTTTGTTCGTGCTCGGCTACGGCTCCGCGGAGGTCAACGGCCAACCGGTGCTGCGCGCATGCCGCTGCTGCTGGGCGTTCTGTGCGTGCTCGCCATCGCTTATCGCTACTACAGCGCGTTCCTGGCGGCGAAGGTGGCAATGCTCGACGATCTGCGCAAAACGCCGGCGCATGAGGTCAACGACGGGCAGAACTACCATCCGACCAACAAATGGGTGCTGTTCGGCCATCACTTTGCCGCGATCAGCGGCGCCGGCCCGCTCATTGGCCCGGTCCTCGCGATCCAGTACGGCTACATGCCGGGCTTGCTCTGGCTCGTCATCGGCGTCTGCCTGGCCGGCGCGGTGCAGGACATGCTCGTCCTGGCCGCATCGGTGCGACGCGGCGGCAAATCGCTCGCCCAGATCGCCCTCACCGAGCTCGGCAAACCCGCCTCCATCATCGTCTCCCTCGCGATCCTCTTTGTTGTGGTTATCGCCCTCGCCGGCCTCGGCTCCGTCGTCGTGAAGGCCCTAGGCGGCGAGCAGGTGAAGCTGCCTGCCGGCACCAAGATTCTCATGGCGACGAAAAGGCCGCAACGGTTGTGGGAAGTCACTGGAACGCACTGCACCTACAAACTGGATGCCGGCTGCCGGATTCGTTATCCCGGCAGCAACGATGATGTCGTGAGGACTGAGGAAATTCTCATCGGATTGCCCATGAACCCCGACTGGGGTCCCAACACAATTGCCGCGTGGCCGGGAGAGGTGCTGCGGGGCGAATACGTTGAGCTGCCGGCGGGTGTGGTGCAAGTCATCCCTGGCAGTTCCTGGGGCACCTTCACCATCGCCTGCACCATTCCGATCGCGCTGTTCGTCAGCTTCTGGATGTATCGCTTCCGCAAGGGCCGCGTCACCGAAGCTTCGGCAATTGGGGCGGTCGGCGTGCTCGTCGCCACGGTGGCCGGCGGGTCGATTCCCGGCTCGCCGCTGGAACCGATCTTTTCGCTTTCCAGGGAGGGGACAATTTTCGCCCTGTGCGCGTACGGGTTCATCGCGTCGGTGCTGCCGGTGTGGATGCTGCTGTGCCCACGCGATTACATCTCCAGCTTCCTCAAGATCGGCACCATCGCCCTCTTGGTGATCGGCACCATCGCCGCCAATCCCGCGTTGCCCTGCCCGACGGTCAATCCGGTCTTCTCCGGCGAAGGCGGCGGCCCGACTTTCCCCGGCGCCATCTTCCCCTTCGTCTTCATCTGCATCATGTGCGGCTCCATCTCCGGGTTCCATGCCCTCGTCGCCAGCGGCACCACGCCGAAGATGATCGACAAGGAATCGGACATCCGCATGATCGGCTATGGCTCAATGCTGATCGAAGGGCTGGTCGGCGTGGTCGCGCTCATCGCTGCGGCGTCGTTGCCGGTCGATCTTTATTACGACATCAATGTCGATCTGGAGAAGGCGCCGAAATATCAGAAGCAGTTGGACGATCTCTACACGGACCTGAAGATCGACCGCAATGCCGCCAGAGCCCAGATCGGCGTGCAGGACCTCGCCCATCTGAAGGTGCAGGACGCCGATTTGGGCCAAATGGAGCAGCTCGTCGGCGGCGAATCGCTGCGCGGCCGCACCGGCGGGGCCGTCACGCTCGCCGTCGGCATGTCGCGCATCCTGACCTCGGCCAGCGCCTCCATCGTCGATCCGCAATACACCGGCTTTCTCGTCAAATACTGGTATCACTTCGCGATCATGTTCGAGGCCTTGTTCATCCTCACCACCATCGACACCGGCACCCGAATAGCGCGCTTCCTGATGCAGGAAACGATCGGCCAGGCAATCCCGCGATTCGGCAGAGCCGATTGGCTGCCCGGCTCGATCCTGGCCACCGGCATCGTCACGCTCGGCTGGGGCGTTCTCGTTTCCACCGGGTCCATCGAAACGATTTGGCCAATGTTCGGCATCGCCAATCAACTGCTCGCGGTCCTGGCGTTGTGCCTGATCACGACGTTGCTCATCAACACCGGGCGTGGCCGATATGCGCCGGTGACGCTGTTGCCGATGCTGTTCGTGACCTCGACGACGATGTCGGCCGGCGTAATCATGGTGCGCAACTTCGCCACGAATCCGAACCGGTTGACGGGCATCCTGAACCTGAGCCTGACGGTGTTCGTGATGGCGTCGGTGGCGTTCATCTTGCTGTGGGCCCTGAGCCGCTGGATTCTGGTGCTGCGCGGCGTGATCGCGGTGCGGCCGGAAAATCTAGCCACGGATGAAACACGGATCAAACACGGATGACAGGAGAGTAAAAAAACGGGGCATTGCACACAATCTTCCGATCCGTGTTTCATGTTTCATCCGTGGCTAAATTCAAATGTTGCCTTCGAGCCCCTGCTGATGGAAATAATGCTGCACCTTGTCCTGGTTATCGAGCAGCCAGTGGATGTCGGGTTCGCCGGCGAGCGCTTTCTTGATGACCTTGGCCGTTGCTTCCCGGTGCACCGCGAACAGGCCGGCGTGGTCGATCTTGCCTTCGGGGACTTCGAGAATCGCCGGATCGAGCCAGACGGAGTAGATGATGGCGAGTTCGTCGGCCTTCTTCTTGGGGATGTCGCCGGCGCGGACCGCGTCGAGGACGCCGTGAGCAATGGCGGCTTGCACCGTGCCCATCAGGATATTCGTGTAGCGAGAATCACTGACGGTAACTTTACTTACCATCAGCGTCGCCGGCTTGACTTGCACGTCGCTGCCCAGGATGGCGAAGACCTTGGTGTGCCCCTTCGCCTGATTGCCCAAGAGGGTGGCGAGGGCCGTGCCGACCGGACCGTCCAGTTCGCCGATGACGATCTCGGGCTCGGCACAGAGGTAATCGAGCACGCCCTCGACGAGCGCTTCGCCGGTGCGCAGGATGATACGCTTAGCCATGGAATTTCCTTTCGGGATGGTGCCGGGTTTCGATCATCCTATGATCTTCATGCGCCGGGATCAAAATCGTTGGCTCCCCTTTCCGCTTCTTTGTCGCTTCTTAAAATCACGAAACGCGGATTCTCAATCACCAAAAACGGAGCAAGAACATGAAAAAGGGTTGGCAGGCAATCACGATGGCTGTGGCGATTTGCTTGGTTGGGTCTGGAGCGTTGCGGGCCCAGGAAAAAGACATCGTCATTGAGGGCCAAGTAAAGGCCGGCGTGCATAAGTTCAAGCTCGACAATCGCGCGCTTTATCAGATCGAGGTCAAGGCGAAATCCTTCAATCCCAATGTTGTGCTGCAGAGCGGCTTCCTGCAGAACACCGCGGACTTCATCAAGGAAAAGAATACCTTTCGCGCCAACTACATGCCGGCGAAGGATGGCGAGTACACGATCATCGTCTCGCCAAACGTCTTCGGCGCCGCAATTCCGGAGGGATTGCTCGACTACACCGTCACGCTCAAGACGTTGAAGCTGGATGAAACGCCGTTACTGAAGAAGGAGGAAAAGTTCGTCAAGACCGATCCCGCCTATCCACAATCCTTTGCCAAATCGCCGTACAAGGCTTACCCCGTGCAATTGAAGAAGGGCACGACCTATATCGTCGACATGGTGAAGAAGAAGGCGGGCGACTCGCTCGACCCGTATTTGTACCTCGAAAATCCCACCAAGCAGATCGTTGCCCAGGATGACGACAGCGGCGGCGATCGCAATGCCCGGATCGTTTTCAGGGCGCCGGCGGACGGTGAATATCGCATCATCGCTTCGTGCCTGACTCCGCAAGGCAGCGTCGGCGATTACACGCTGACGGTCCGTACGGTGAAAGACGGGAAGTAGCGGCTCAAAAATCGCGGGCGTAGCCCGCCGTCCAGCCGCCGTCCACCGTGAGGATGTGGCCCGTCATGTAGCTGTTTTCCGGGTCGGCCAGGAACAACGCGGCGACGGCGATCTCATCCACCTCGGCAGGCCGCCCCAGCGCCACATGGTCGAGCATGCGCTGGGCGGACGCGCGGAACAAGCCGTCATCGCCGTAGAACAGTTTGCGGGTTCCTTCGGTCAGCGTCGAGCCCGGAGCGATGGCGTTGACCAGGATGCCCGCCGGCCCCAGCTCGAGCGCCATGGCCCGCGTCAAATTCACCACCCCCGCCTTGGCCGCCACGTACGCGCATTGCAGCCGGAGCGGCACCAGCCCGGCGATCGACGCGATGTTGATGATCCGCCCCGATCGTCGCGTTCGCATCACGGGGCCGACGGCCCGGCTCATTTCGAACAGCCCAGTAAGATCCACGGCCAGGATGCGGTCCCATTCCGAGCGCGGAAACTGATCGATCGGCACCCGATGCACCAGCGTGTTGATGCCGGCGTTGTTGACCAGAATATCGATGCGGCCAAATTCGGCGACGATTCGCTGCACCACGGCGTCGATGTCGCCGCTTTTCGTGACATCCAGCGCCATGCCGACGCATCCCGGCGCTTGTGCCGACGCGGCGATTGCGCCGGGGCCGTCGATGTCGGTGAATACAACGCGGCTGCCGTTGGCGGCAAGACGATTGGCGATCGCCTGCCCGATGCCACGCGCCGCGCCGGTGACGATACTGATTTTTTCTGATAGATCGCATTTCATGGCATGCCTCATATTCATTCACGTTTAGCGCTCGCAGTGCGCCGCCGGAATGCTAACCGGCCCATTCCGGCGCTTCGACGCCGCGCACCAGCGCTTGCAAAAACCTCGCTGCCGGAGCGCCGTCCACGATGCGGTGATCGAAAGTCAAGCTCAGCGTGATCTCTTCGCGGGCCTCCACCTTTTCCTCCACGAACACCGGCACGCGGCGGATACAGCCCAGACCGAGGATCGCGCACTGCGGATGATGGATGATCGGCGTGAAGGCGTCGATGCCGAACATGCCGAGGTTGGTGATGGTGAAGACGCCGCCTTCGAGATCGGCTCTTTTCAGTTTGCCGAGCCGGGCCCGTTCGATCAGATCGCGCGACCGGACGGCGATTTCGCCCAGACTCAACGTCGCCGCACGATGGACGACCGGCACGAGCAAGCCGGCATCGGTGTCCACCGCGAAGCCGACGTGAATTTCGCGCGGCATGAGCAAGCGATCCTCCGCCCATTGCGCGGCAAGCAAGGCATGCTGGTGCAAGGTCAGCGCCGCCAGCTTAACGAAGCAATCGGCGATCGACGCGTCGGTGTCTCGGCGCAGCTCCATCAGCCGTGTTGCGTCGGCGCGGGTCGTCAGCGTCACCGGAATCACTTGCCTGGCTTTCTGCAATTGCTCGACGGTCGCTCGGCGAATGGCGGTCAACTGCGAATCGCCGACCGCCGCCAGCACGTCTCTCGCGCGGATGCGGCCGTCACGCCCGCTGCCTTGCAACTTGCTCCAATCAATGCCGCGCTCGGCGGCAATTCGCCGTGCTCGAGGCGAAGCGATCACTAGGGAGGGCGAGGCTCCCGCCGAGCCGCTACGGACAGGAACCGCAGGCGCTACCGGCTCGGCAGGAGCCTCGCCCTCCCGGCCGATCGTTTCGCCCGGCGTTGGCGCGCTTTCGCCCAGTTGCAGCAAATGGCCAATCAACGCGCCGACGGCAATCGTATCGCCCTGCCTGGGGCCGGTCGCAACGATGCACAGAACACCGGCGTCCAGGCATTCGATGTCTTCGGTCGCCTTGTCGCTTTCGAGGCGATAGAGCAACTCGCCGGCGCGCACGGGTTCGCCGTCTTGCTTGAGCCAGCCGAGAAAGACCGCTTCGGTCATGCTCCAGCCGAGCCGCGGGATGGTGATGGCAATCGGCATATTCACCTCACTCGCCCAACAGATCGCGCATGGCCCGCGCGATCGTTTCGACATTCGGGACCACCGCCGCCTCAAGCGTTGGGCTGTATGGCGTCGGCGTGTGGGCCCCGTTGAACCGGCGGATGGGGGCGTCCAGATCATTGAAGCCGCGGTCGGCAAGCTGGGCGGCGATCTCCGCGCCGATGCCGAATGGAGCGAAGCCCTCATCCACGATCAGCAGCCGGCCCGTTTTGCCGACCGATTGCGCGATCGTTTCGACATCGAGCGGGGCGACGGTGCGCGGATCGATCAGCTCCGCCGAGACCCCTTCCTTCGCCAGCAGACCGCATGCTTTCAGTGTCAGCGGAACCATGTGCGCCAGGGCCACCACGGTGAGATCGCTGCCGTCGCGGATGATCGCGGCCGAGCCGAAAGGAATTTCGTAGGCTTGCGCGGGCACGTTGCCTTTGATGCCGAGCAGCTCGCGGTGCTCCAGGAAGATGACCGGATCGAGGGAGCGCAGGGCGTGGTGCAGGAGCCCCTTGGCATCATACGGGTTGGACGGAACGACGACGCGCAGGCCGGGGAAATGGGCGAACAAAGAGTAGTAGTTGCCCGAGTGGTGTGTCGCCGCCGAGTGGCCGATGCCGATGCAGCCGCGCAGGAGAATGGGCATCTTGAGCCGGCCGTTCGACATGTATTGCATCTTGGCGATCTGGTTGACGATCTCGCCGACGCCGTCGAGGACGAAGTCGGCGAACATGAAATCGATGACGGGGCGCGTACCGGTCATGGCGGCGCCGCAACCGAGGCCGACGAAGCCGCGTTCGGAGATCGGTGTGTCGCGTAGGCGTTCGGGGCCGTAGAGATCGAAGAGCCCAAGGGTGGTGCGGAAGTTGCCCCCGCGTTTGCCGATGCCTTCGCCCAGTACGAAGATGGCGGGATTGTGGGCCATCTCGTGCGCCAGGGCTTCGAGCGTCGCTTGCATGAAATTGATTTCGCGCTCATTTTCCCCTCTCCCTCCCGGAGAGGGGCAGGGGTGAGGGTGGCCCCCCGGCCCCTCTCCCGGGGGGAGAGGGGGGCAGGCGGCAAAAACATCGGTCGCCGCCGTGGCTGGATCGGGCCAGGAGCTTTGCTCGGCGCAGCTCATGCGCTGCCACGACCCGGGCGGTGATTTCCGTGTCGATGCGGTCCAGCTCCGCGTCATCGGCGCGGCGTTGCTCAATCAGCCATTGCCGTAGGCGCTGGATCGGGCAGCGTTTCTTCCACTCCTCGACATCTTCGCGCGTTCGATAGGTGAAATCACCCATGCCTTCGGAGTGCGGCCGCGTGCGGTAGGTTTTGCATTCGAGCAGGGTGGGACCGTCGCCGGCGCGGGCCCGGCGGATGGCGGCGCCGGCGCGCTGTTCGACGGCGCGGACATCGTTGCCGTCCACCTCGATGCCGGTCATGCCGTACGCCGAGGCCCGGCCGGCCACGCTCGGATTAGCGGCGGCGTCCTCGAAGGCGATTTCGGTGGCAAACTGGTTGTTCTCGCACACGAACAGCACCGGCAACTTCCAGATGCCCGCCAGGTTCAGCCCTTCGTGAAAAGCGCCGTTGTTGACCGCCCCGTCGCCGAAAAACGCCACCGCGACGCGCTCCGTCTTGAGCAGCCGGAAGCTGTATCCCGCCCCCGCCGCTTGCAGGATGCTCGGCCCCACAATGCCGCTGGTCCCCATGAGCCCGATTTCCGGCGCGAACAGGTGCATGCTGCCGCCGCGCCCGTGCGAACAGCCGGATTCGCGGCCATACAGTTCCGCCATGAGTTGCTCGGGCGGCACCCCCTTGGCCAGCGCGTGCCCATGCCCGCGATGCGTGCTGAAGATGGCGTCATCGTTGCGCAGATGCGCGCAGACGCCGACGACCGTCGCCTCCTGCCCGATGCAGGTGTGGCACGCCCCGTGGATCAAGCCGCGCTGATGCGACTTGACGAGTTGCTCCTCGGTGCGGCGAATGAGCAGAATTTGGCGATAGAGGTCCATTTCGTTCATCCGATTACCTCACGCAAAGGCGCCAAGGCGCAAAGAAGACAACATGGGTTGGATGTACGGCATTAACCCTGACCGGCGCGTGGCTGCAACGTGATGAACCGGACAAAATCCCCGACCGTATTCATTCGGCCACAACATGGATTTGACTTCGCGTTCTCCATTGAATGACCGGATCTTTCGGCTACCTCGGAAATCAAGGAAAGAAAAATGTCATCCGGATGGATGCAAAGATCCTCGACGAGTAGATCGTCCGGGCGAAGTGGCAAGCATCTTCCATCAAAGGTAACGTAAAAGCGAAGTGCGTCCCACGTTGCTCGTAGCACCCACGGATCAAATGGCTCAAAACGCCGATCGAATGCGCGGGCGAATGTTCCGATACCCTCCCCTTCTCGCTCGCTCGCAAGGCGACGTAAATGGTGACAGATGACAAAATTGCCGTAAACATGGAATGGCCAGAGGATAGCAAGGTATACTAACAGGAAAAACCAGGCGATTGCCGTCACGATAAACCCGCCGACTCCCGAAGCGTTGGCCTGTGCCGGCGGCATCCATCTTGAAAACCTGCGCATCGCACTGCCCATCCTTTTTTAGCCAAACATCGTATGGGTGGACTACCTTGAAGATTCTTTCCCCTTTGCGGCTTTGCGCCTTTGCGTGAGACTATTTCTTGACACGCAACAAAGCAACGATGACCCCACCGCCTGCGTAACAGCACGCCAGAAACACCATGCACCAGGCATCGTCGAGGCCGAGCGATTTCATCGTGCCGACGATGGGCGAGCCCAGCAGCCCGCCGACGTTGGCGCAGATGTTGATGAACCCAATCGAAACCGCCGCCGCGGAGGCCGACATCGATGTCGTCGGCAACACCCAGAACGGCGATGGCCAAAACAGGGCGAAGAAACCCATGCCGCAAAGCCAAAACATCACCACGGCGAACGGTTGCCCCGGGATAAGGCTCATCACCAGGAACAGCCCCGCGCCGACTTGCCCGGCAATGCAGTGCCATTTGCGCTCGCCGGTGCGATCCGACGATTGCCCGGAGACAAAGACGCCAGCCAGCTGGGCAAGGTAGACGAGACCGAGGTAATGCAGAGCACTCGTCGGAAACGACGCCCCGCTTGCCGCCGTGCTGACATTCAAGAGCGGCCCATCGCCCAGCGGCGCGGCGCCCAGGCCGACCATGCTCGCGGCCATGGTCGGCGCTTTCAGCATATTGTCCAGGAAGGTCGGCAGCCAGAAGCCCATCGCGTATCCGCCGGTGTTGGTCGCCAGAATGCCGAGCGAGAGAATCCACACCGCCGGCTGCCGAAAGCGCTGCCCGAAACTCAAGCTGCCGGCGGCATGCGCTTCGGCTCGTTCGCGCTCCAGAGTCGCCATGAGCCAATCACGCTCGTCGGCCGTCAGCCAGGTCGCCTGGCTGGGCCGATCGGTCAACAGAAACGGCACGAGCACGCCGAACAAAACCGCCGGCACCCCTTCGATAAGAAAGACCCACTGCCAGCCCGCCAGGTCGAACCAGTTGTGCTGCATGATGAACGCGGACAACTGAGAGCCTATCGCCAGGCTGATGGGGACGCCAAAGACGAGACCCGAGAGGGCGCGGGCACGGTCGGCACGCGGGAACCAGTGCGTGAAGTAAACGATGACGCCGGGGAAAAAACCCGCCTCCGCCAGGCCAAGGAAAAAACGCACCAGATAGAATTGCATCGGCGTTTGCACGAAGGCGATGCCCATCGAGCAAACGCCCCAGGTGATGAGGATGCGGGCAAACCACTTGCGCGCGCTCCAGTGCTCGACCAGCAAAGCCCCGGGAATCTCCAGGATCAAATAGCCGGCGAAGAAGATGCCGACGCCCCAGCCGAACACGTCGTCGGAGAGCCACGGCAGCGAATCGCGCATGCGCAGTTTGGCGAAGCCGACATTGGCGCGATCGAGATACGCGATGACATAGAGAACAAAGACGATCGGCAAGATGCGCCAGGCCAGCTTGCGCCGCAGCGCCGTCGGCGACACGTTGTGCGGGGCCGGTTCGCTCACGGGTCGCTCCAGTACGGGTGCTGCGGATAGATGAAATCGAATTCCGGCGACCCTTTGATCGGCCAAAGCACCAGGAAATGATGCGCCAGATCGGAAAAAATCAAACCGATCGCAATGATCCACACAAGATGCCGCAGCCCGCGCGGAAAACACCAGCCCAGGGGCAACAGGATCAAGCCGATGTAACCGTGATGCACGCGCAGGCCCAACGTCAGCATGCCGATGCTGCCGGCGGTGTCGCGCGTCGATTCGAGGTTCAGGCCGAAGCGCAGGGCCGCGGTGATCGCTTCGATGACGACGGCGGCGATCAAGCCGCGCACCACGACTTGCCAGAAGCTCAATGCCGCACAGTAAGCGAGCGTTTTCTTGACCACCGTGGACACCCGGGGGGGTCCCCTCCAGACCGATTCAAGACCTGCTGAACTTCGCCCTTGGTAACGCCGTAATCGTAAATGTGCGGCAAGCCCGTCCCGGCATCCGTCCAGAATCGCAGCTCCATCGCTGATCCCCATTCGGAGGTTTATTGTAACGAGCCGTCCGCGCGGGCGGTAGGCCGCTCTACGTGAGACGCGGAGGGTGCCGGCCCGGCACAGCGCTTTGGCGGGATTGTCAAAGGCGTCGCGTTGGCGGTCGGACGTGTCGGGCATCGTGCGATTCCACGGTTATCCGGTCAAAGGTCGTCGTCGGTCAAACCGGCTTGTTGCATAATGGTGGCTTGAGTGCCGGGGCGGAGGTCTTTGTTGCCTGAACGGGAACCGTGATGATGGCTGCCACGCCTGGCTTCTTGTAGATGTGATGGCTGCTCTTCGTGCGGGCCAAGCGCCAGCCGCGCCGCTCCAGGACCTTGCACATTTTCTTTCCGGAAATGGGCTTCACACCTCAACCTCGGTCAATTCCGCGCCCTGTTCCGTCACGCTATCCTCGGCCGCCACTTCCAGCCAGCCTTCGATTGCGTCTCGAAGGTTGGACATCAATTCTTCGCGCGTGTCCCCTTCGGTAACACACCCCGGCAAGGCGGGAACCTTGGCCCAGAACCCGCCGTCGGCTTCGGCATGAATTTCAACTTTCAGTTTCATGTCTCTCACTCTCGCTTGCCGTGGATTGGCTTCGGGTCAACATGCACCTTCTGAATCATAACGAGCCGTCCGCGCGGGCGGTAGGCCGCTTCACTAAAGGACGCGGAGATTCCCGGCCCGGCACAGCGCTTTGGCGGGATTGGCGAAAGCGGCGTGTTGGCGGTTGGAGAGGTTGGCCATGATCGGGCTGCGGGAAGGAAACCGAAGCCTTGGAGAAATCGGAGCCACCACGGACCTTTATGCTCGTGCGAATGGCCAATACCTTCCTGCCTGCCTTAGGGCTTCGACACCCTCCTTCGCCCAACTCTCGGCTGAAAAACCCTGGGGATATGATCTGCTTAACTTGGCAACTTCAATCACTTCGGTCTCGCCCATATTTTTCAGAGGCTCTTTGCGCGGCGGTAACACCTTCCATCGAGGAGGCGTTTTGGTCGATGAAGGGACAAGCTCAGCAAAAGACCGGCTGCCCCATGCTTCGGCCGGAAAAATGATTGACGATGAAACAGATTCCATGGGTGTAATGTGACTACATCGAGCGGCCATGGCGACAGGTTTTCCAAACACAGAACAGTTGTGTTTGACAGGCGTTCCCAGGACGCCGACTGTGACAATCCCGCTAGCAATACCGATGTGGGGGCTGAAATCGAAGGGATCGTTGCCGCCGAAGTGGATGGCAGCCAGGAGGGCGTCAGCGAATGCATCCTTCGAGCCGAATTCCTCCGAGAAGACGACCATTATCTCATCGCCGATATATTTGTCTACGATTCCCGGTCCGACGGTCCGACACTTAAGGCCTCTGCTGTGATCCAGGCAAAGAAATGGTTGACGAAAGCAAGGGTTTCTGTTGAAGACAGTTCAAATGATCTACTCGAAAAACCGGTAATATCACCGAAAAGAATGCTCGCGTGAATCTCCTTGCCTTTCAGCGGGTAAAAGGCATCGCCGCCGTCATTTCATACGCCATCCACGGACAACTCGTGTGATATTAGGAAAATCCTCCAGGGTATTGAACGGAGACCGCATGATTGCCCCCGATGGCGTCGCGTCCCACTTGCCTTATGTCCACGCCAAATTCTACGCGTCGTTATCTTGATAGTCAATTCACGACGCGTTGCGGCTGAAATTGTTGCCCGCCCGTGTCGAACGCTTTCGATTTCGAGATTGTTTCGGCTCAATCGTCGATGCCGAGCTGCAATTTCGCGGCTTCCGACATGCGGGCCGGCGTCCAGGGCGGATCCCACACGACGTCAACGTTGACCGACGTGACATTTTCCAGCGGCATGATCCGGCGCTGCACGTCGCCAGGTAGCGTGCCAGCGACCGGACAGCCCGGCGAGGTCAGCGTCATGTTGACATGAACCGCCCCGTCCGGCGCGATCGTGACGTCGTAGATCAGGCCCAGCTCATAAATGTTGACCGGGATCTCCGGATCAAAGCACTTGTGCAGCGCCTCGATGATTCGCTCTTTGAGCGCCTCGATCTGCTCGAGCGTCATCGGCGTCGCCAGCGGCTCTTTGGGTGGCGGCGGCGCGGCAACCGGAGGCGGCCCAGCGTCGGGATGCTCATTTTCCACGGGCAAAGGATGGCGGCTCATGGTTACCTCATTCCGTGCGACTTTGCTTGTTCGGGACCAGGCCCGCGACACGCGAATACCACCTGCCCTCGTCCTTCACCCAGCGCTCGCGCAACATGTGGAAGCCGTGCTGGTCGTCCTGCCACGTGACGTAAACGTACGCGAAGGAGCGAGGATCGTGCTTGTTCTTGGAACCGTCCAGGTGCAGGCTGATGCGAACGTACCAGGGACTGATGCGCCCGTAGGCGTTCCTAAATGCGACGAGTCCCTCGGTGCATGTGTCTAATTTCACCGTGGCTTGTTTACGGAGCGATGGATCCAGCAGCGAATAGCACCTCTCGCCCAAGCCGCGATTGAAATAGTCGTACATTCTCCGCACACGCTTATGGAGCGCGTTTTGTTCAACGGTTTTTTTAGAGCTACGCCGCGTTGCGTTCTTGGTGCGCATCATCCATCCACCGTTCCTGAAGAGCGATGCGGGTTGAACCATTTTCCGGTCTTTGGGTCACGGCCGGCGCTCACTTTTACATTGGTGCAACTCGGCTGGTGGTAGATGAAATACCACCATCTCCACCCGCGTTGCTTGCTTGGCGGATGCTTGGTTGGGCCGTTTTCTTCTTGGTCAACAAAGTCCCATTCCCAGGCGCCTTCCTCCTCGGGCAAGCCTTCCCAAGGCTCATTCCACAGCTCGTGGGGGCTCAGATCGTCGATGGCGGTTCTCCACAAAGGGTGACGCTCGATCAAGCGCAACTTTGTCCTGCCGCGATTTCCTGGGCAAACCGCTGCACGCGCCTGAGCATCTCCGCCAAACCATTGCGCCGGCCTTGCGTCAGATTCTTGTCCAGGCCGATCCGCTGCATGAAGCCCGCGAAATCGAACGCCAAGACCGCGCCGGCATGTTGGCCGCAGAATAGCCGTTGCAGCAGCGCCAACTCGCCGCGCACGATGTCGGCGTCGCTGTCGGCCAGAAATTCGATCACGTCCGCCGAGCCCGGCTTCTTGCGGGCGTGCATGAACACCGTGCTTTGACAACCCTGCACCCGATTGCTCTCCTGCTTCAGCACGTCCGGCATCGCCGGCAGCTTGCGGCCGATGTCAATCAAATACTCGTATTTCTCCGCCCAATCGTCAACGGCCTCGAACACCTCGGCGATCTCCTCGGCAGCCTCGGCAGGGCTCGCGGCGGCGGGCGGCGGATAGATCGCTTCCCCATTCACCGGCACGATCACACGCGGCTTGGCGGTGCTGACAATTCGCTCCAGCGTGTCGGCCAGCACGTCCACTTCTTCCATCGTGTTGTACATGGCGAAGGATGCGCGGGCCGTGCCGGCGATGCCGAACCGCTCCATGAGCGGCTGGCAGCAATGATGCCCCGTGCGGACCGCGATCCCCGCCAAGTCGAGTTGCGTGCCGACATCGAGCGCCGAAATCGGCGGATCATCGACGATGAACGACAGGACACCGGCCTTTTCCTTGGCGGTGCCGATGATGCGCACGCCGGGAAGCGTCGACACGCGCTCGGTCGCGTAGGCGAGCAGACGGCGCTCGTGCTCCGCGATGGCGTCCCGGCCGATTTCTTGCACATAATCGACGGCCGCCGCCAGCCCGATGGCGCCGGCGATGTTCGGCGTGCCGGCTTCGAATTTGTACGGCAATTCGTTCCACGTGGTCTTCTCGAAGCTGACGTAGCTGATCATGTCGCCGCCGGTCTGGTAGGGCGGCATCAATTCCAGATGTTCCGGCTTGCCGTACAGCGCGCCGATGCCGGTCGGGCCGTACACCTTGTGCCCGGAGAAGACGTAGAAATCGCAGTCGAGGTCTTGCACATCGACGCGCAGATGCGGCACCGCCTGGGCGCCGTCGATGAGCACGACAGACGCCGTGCTTGTGGGCCAGCTCGATCACTTTTTTGACCGGATTGATCGTGCCCAGGGCGTTGGAGACGTGGGCGATGGCGATGATCTTGGTCGCCGGGTTGATGAGCTTTTCCAGTTCGTCCAGCCGAATCTCGCCGGCATCGTTGAGCGGGACCACACGCAGATTGGCGTGCTTCTCCCAGCACAGCACTTGCCAGGGGACGATATTGCTGTGATGCTCCAGGCCGGTCAGGATGATCTCATCGCCCGCATGGACATTGGCTCGGCCAAAGGTCTGGGCGACGAGATTGATCGCCTCGGTCGTCCCGCGCGTGAAGATCAGCTCACGCAAGCAAGGAACGCCGATGAACTTTTGCACCTTGACGCGAGCTTCCTCGTAAAGCTCCGTGGCCCGTTCGCTGAGCGCATGAACGCCGCGATGCACGTTGGCGTGATCGTTTTCGTAATAGTGCCGAAGCGCCTCGATCACCGCCCGCGGCTTCTGCGACGACGCGGCATTGTCGAGATAGACGAGCGGCTTGCCGTGCACCTGCTGATGCAGGATCGGAAAATCGGCGCGGATGCGTTCGACATCGAACGACGCTTTCGTCATGATTTCCGGTTTCGCGATGGTGATCGACATAGATTTACCTATTTGACAATCCGCGCTTCCAGTTCTTCGCGCAGCGATTCCATCTTGAGTCGGCTAACGATATCGTTGGCAAACGCAAACGTCAGCAGCTTCCGGGCGGCGTCGAGCGGAATGCCGCGCGATTGCAGGTAGAACAGTTGCGTGGCGTCAAGCTGGCCGACGGTCGCCCCGTGCGTGCATTTCACGTCGTCGGCGAAAATCTCGAGCTGCGGCTTGGTGTTGATGGTTGCGTCGTCGGAGAGCAGCAGCACCTTGTTCGTCTGCTTGGCGTCGGTCTTCTGAGCGTCCTTGCGTACGAAAATCTTGCCATTGAAGACGCCGTGCGAGCGCCCATCGAGGATGCCCTTGTAAAGCTCATGGCTCGCGCAATTCGGCTGCGCGTGATCGATGACGGTGAAGTTATCGATGTGCTGCTTGCCGTTCGCCAGATACAGGCCATTGACGGTCGCCTCGGCGTGCTCGCCATCAAAGCGGACACGAACCTCGTTGCGCACCAGGGCGCCGCCGAGCGAGAGGTAGTGCGTCGTGAAGTTGCTCTTGGCGGCCATCACGATCTGCGTGTTGGCGATGTGGTAGGCGGTTGTGCTTTCGTCCTGGATTTTCACGTGATTGACGACCGCGCCTTCGCCGACCGAGATTTCGGTGACGGCGTTGGTGAAATACGAGCCTTCGCCAACATAGCGCTCGACGATAGTGGCCAGAGCATTCTTGCCTACCACGACGAGCGTGCGTGGATTCGTGATGATGGGCTTGTTTGACGATGTAGCAATGTAATGGAGCTCGATTGGTTGCTCGACGACTTTGCCGTCGGGAATCATGACACAGGCGCCGTCGCACACCAAGCTCGTGTTCAAGGCCGTAAAGACGCCGTCCTTGTCCAAGGCGATTTGCGACAATTGGGCTGTGTCTATTCTCGCGTCAGCGAGTGAGCCGACCTGAGAACCGAGGGGAATCGGCACCGAAAGCCATTTGGCAAATCGGCCGTTAACGAAAGCCAGACGCAGTCCGATTGGCGCGGCTGGCAGTTTTAGCAGAACACTGTAGACATCGGGAGGAAGTATGGCGGCGGCCGTTTTGCCTTGACCATCGCTAATCGTCGTCGACTCGGACGCCACTGGCAACTCGAATGGTGTCTCTAAGATCGGCGCAATATTGGTGAATCGCCAATCCTCCGCCCGTGCCGTTGGCAGTGGCAATGACGCAAAGCGCGAACGCGCCGCCTGACGCAGTTCCCGGTACCTCGATTCAGCCCCGGAGCGATCGAACTGAGCAAACAAATTGATAAACGGCATCGCCATGTTACTTCATCGCCCCCGCCATGCCCGCCTTGATCGGATCATACCCGTGCGCTTCCAGCTCCAGCGCCAGGTCCTTGCCGCCGGTTTTCACGATGCGGCCGTCCGACAGCACGTGCACGAAGTCCGGCACGATGTGGTTCAGGAGCCGTTGGTAGTGCGTGATGACGATCATCGCGCGATCCTTGGAACGCAACGCGTTGACGCCGTCGGCGACCGCCTTCATCGCGTCGATGTCGAGCCCGGAGTCGGTCTCATCGAGGATGCACAATTTCGGCTCCATCACCGCCATCTGGAAGATTTCATTGCGTTTCTTCTCGCCGCCAGAGAAGCCCTCGTTGACCGAGCGTTTGAGCAAATCTTCTGGCATGTGCAGGACGCTCATCTTCTGCTTGACGACCTTGAGAAACGCCGCCGCGTCGAGCTCGGGCTGGCCGCGATACTTGCGCACGGCATTGACGGCGGTGCGCAGGAAGTAGTTGTTGGTGACGCCAGGGATTTCGACCGGATACTGGAAGGCGAGAAAGACGCCTTCGCCGGCCCGTTCCTCGGGGTCCATGTCGAGCAGGTTCTTGCCCTCGAAAAGCACTTCGCCGCCGGTGACTTCATACGCTTCCTTGCCGGTGAGAACGCCGGCGAGGGTGCTCTTGCCGGAGCCGTTGGGCCCCATGATGGCATGCACTTCGCCGGCGTTGACGCTGAGGTTGATGCCGCGCAGGATGTCCTTGTCGGCAACGCGGGCGTGGAGGTTTTGGATGTTTAGCATGGTACTGTTCCTACTTCGGGGCTGGCTGCGCCTGTTGATGTTCGAAATCATCGTCCTCGCTCTCGTCGGAGGTGAACTTGGCCGGCTCGGGAAGCTGATGGCCCCACGCTTGATAGGCATCGATGAGGCTTTCCAGGCATTCTTGGCCCATCTTCGCGGCTTCCTCGTAGGTGCTGCCGTGCGTGTGGCAATACGGCCCGAACTCGGGCAAACTGACGATGAACAGTTGGTCTTCGTCCAACCATTGAATGAGCATACTGTAGTTCGGAGTCATTGCGCTTTCTCTCGTCGCTTGGTGCGCGATATATCGGCGGGGTCCTTTCGCCCGTCGTCGTCAACGAGATCGGACGCCTCATTCACGAGCACCGCCGTACTTTTGAGGCCAAACAATCCGATGATGAGTCCCCCCCACGCAAAGAGCAGAACATACCACGAGGCACGCGACTCGTCAGATGGTTTTGCCAAAGGCGTCCAATAATAGGACAACGACATACGCGCCGAGACCGCCGATGAGAGCGCCTGCTACTCCGCGAGATATTTGTCTTGCACGCGTCATTGACGTCTCCGGTTCGCCAGCTACCCAACGCTCCCCTCCAGACTCACGCCCAAGAGCTTTTGCGCCTCCACCGCGAACTCCATCGGCAACTCACGGAAGACCTCCTTGCAGAAGCCATTGACGATCATGCTGACGGCGTTCTCGGCGGAGATGCCGCGTTGCTTGCAGTAGAAGATCTGGTCCTCACCGATTTTCGACGTGGACGCTTCGTGCTCGACGGTGGAGCTGGTGTTCTTCACCTCGATGTACGGAAACGTGTGGGCGCCGCACTTGTCGCCCAGGAGCAGCGAATCGCACTGGCTGTAGTTGCGCGAATGCTCCGCGCCTTTGAGGACCTTGACCTGGCCGCGATAGGTGTTTTGGCCAAAGCCGGCGCTGATGCCCTTGGAGACGATGGTGCTGCTGGTGTTTTTACCTACGTGAATCATCTTGGTGCCGGTGTCGGCTTGCTGCTTGTGGTTGGTCAGGGCGACGGAGTAGAATTCGCCGACCGAATCATCGCCGATCAGGATGCAGCTCGGATATTTCCAGGTGATCGCGCTGCCGGTCTCGACCTGCGTCCAGGAGATTTTCGAGTTGCGGCCCCGGCACGCGCCGCGCTTGGTGACGAAGTTGTAGATGCCGCCCTTGCCATCTTTATCGCCGGGATACCAGTTTTGCACGGTGGAATACTTGATCTGCGAGCCCTCGCCGACCGCGACCAACTCGACGACCGCGGCGTGCAACTGATTCTCATCGCGGATCGGGGCGGTGCAGCCTTCGAGATAGCTGACGTATGCACCTTCCTCGGCCACGATCAGCGTGCGCTCGAATTGCCCGGTATCCTTGGCGTTGATGCGGAAGTAGGTGGACAGCTCCATCGGGCAGCGCACGCCCTTGGGGATGTAGGCGAACGAGCCATCGCTGAAGACCGCGGAATTCAGCGTGGCGAAATAATTGTCGTTGTACGGCACCACGGAGCCGAGATATTTCTTGACCAGATCCGGATGATGCTGCACCGCCTCGGAGAACGAGCAGAAGATGACCCCCATCTCGGCGAGCTTGCCGCGGAAGGTGGTCGCCACGGAGACGCTGTCGAAGACCGCATCGACCGCGACGCCCGTGAGCCGTTTTTGTTCGTCGAGGGAGATGCCGAGCTTCTCGAAGGTCTTGAGCATCTCCGGATCGACTTCATCGAGGCTCTTGAGCTGCTTCTTCGGCTTCGGGGCCGCGTAATAGATCATGTTCTGATAATCGACCGGCGGGAACGTGACGTTGGGCCACCAGCGCGGCTCTTGCATCGTCGTCCAGTAGCGATACGCCTTGAGCCGCCAGTCGAGCAGCCAGGCGGGCTCGTTCTTCTTGGCGGAGATGAGGCGGACGACATCTTCGCTCAGGCCGCGCGGAATGGTGTCGGCGTCGATGTCGGAGACGAAACCCCACTCGTATTCCTTGTTGGCGAATTGTTCGATGGTTTGCGTTGCAGTGGTCATGGTTTGTTTACCTTTCAATCCCCAGGATAAGCGCAGCGTTCCTGGGGTTCAAACCCCCAGGAACGCTGCGCTTATCCTGGGGCGTGCGTTTTATTTCACGTTCAACGACAGCAGCTGCGGTGCTTCTTCCATCGCAGAGGCTGCGAGGCGTTCGCGCAGCAACTCCGGCAGTCGGCCCTCGTGGCGGATCAGATCGGCGAGCGTGATTTGGTCAAGAGTGTGCCGCATCCAGTGTTCCAACGTTTGCCAAAGCGATTTGAGCGTACATGTCGCATGGTTCAAGCAAACGCCGCCCGGCGCCTCGGTCCCGGCATGTTTTTGGCAGTATTCAGTCTCATCGAAAAGGGGTTCGCCCAGGGTCAGCAGCACGGAGCCGAGGCCGATTTCCTCGGCGGGCATGGCAAGTTTGTAGCCGCCGGCGCGACCTCGCACGCTTTCTAAGACGTCGGCATGACGTAGGACACCCATCAATTTCGCGACGTAGGGCACCGAAAGTCCTTCCGCTGCTGCGACTTCCGGCAGCGTGGCCGATCCGCTCTCTGCCTTGGCGAGACGTAAAAGGCAACGGAGCCCGTACTCTTCCTGAGCGGTGATTTTCATTGGTGCGAACCTCCACGAAGTCGCTTCTATTCTCATTATAAGAATGTGTACTTTTTCGTCAAGATTCCGGCCTCGTTTGGCCGGCGACCAAGCTCGCCGCCTAAACGACAAATTCGTTATGATGCGCACACTTCGCTGCGGCCCCGCTATTTTGCCACGCAAATCGTTTGACAGGACCGTGGAACCCTTTAAACTGGATGGAAGGATTTCCGCCATTTCGCGCAATGCACGATCGCTCCCATTCCTGAGGTGTTCCGATGGCCGGTCTGAAAAAGAAGAAAAAAGACAAAAGCGGCAGCCCGAACGTGATCCTGGTTGTCTTCCTGGTCTTGTTCGTGCTCACCTCGATCGGCCTGGGCGTCTGGGGTTACTACGGCTATGCCGGGCAGGACGCGCTGCGAAACACCAATAAAGCATCAACCGCCACGGCGAAGGCGGAGAAAAACGCCAAGCTCTACTATGCGATGCTCTGGCGCGACCTGCGCCAGGCGATCGGCCAGAAGCTCGATGGCGATGAATTGCAACAACTGGAACTCGATCGCGACGAGTTTCTCAAGGAAAAGGGGGCGTACAGCGACGAGAAGAGCCGAGACGCTGCGAAAGCGTTTATGGGCGAAGTCCACGAAAGCCTCGGGTTGAAAAAGGAAGCCAAGACGTACGACAAGAACTTCATGGACGAGCTCAAGGCCGCCCAGGCGAAAGTCAGGGAGATGGATGGCAAGACCAATGCCGAGGTCGCCAAGCACGAGGAAACCAAGAAATTGCTGGCGGCCCTGACCAAGAAGCAGGACGACGCCTATGCGGTCATCAAGGACAAGATCACCAAAGATAACCTCGCCCAGCAGGGCAAGCTCGAGGAAAAGAGCGACGAAACCAAGAAGCTCATCGAGGCCGTCATCGCGCTCAACACGAAAATCCAGGCCGACGGCGAGGAAAACTCCAAGAAAATGGAGGAATACGAAAAGGTGGTCAAGTTAAAGGATCGGCAGATCAAGGAGTTGGTGAATGAGAAGAAGGCGAATGAGGGCCTCGCGGTCGGTCCCGGCGGTGTGCCGGCTGGTCCCGCATCCTCCCGCGGCGACCTTTTCCCCCTGTTGCTCGACATATCGCCCGGCAAGCCGCTCTGGGATCAGCCCGTCGGCAAGGTGATTCGCGTCGATCTCGATTTGCGCCAGGTCGTCATCAATGTCGGCGCGGTCCACGGCGCCAAGCCGGAGCTGACCTTCAACGTCTTCGGCGCCAATTCCGCGGGCCGAGCCGAGAAGCAGATGAAGGGGACCATCGAAATCATCAAGGTGCTGGATACGAATTCATCCCTATGCCGGATCACCTCGCTGTACGATGCCGACGGGGCCGAGATCCTGATGAACCTGAACACGCGCGGCCGAATCCTGCGCAGACCGAAGCACCGATGAAAGAAGGCGATTTGCTCTTCAATCTCTTCTGGGGCACGCGCGTCGCTATCGCCGGCTACGTCAGCATCACCGGCGAAAAGGTGGACAACCCGGCCCAGCAATTCCGTCAGATGGACGATTTCATGGCCCTGTGCCGGCGCAATGGCATGGTCGTGGACGCCTACGTGGACATGCGCGACGGCCAAATCAAGGGCAACATCAACTCCAGGACCCGCTACCTCATCCGCGGCGACGATTTTCCCCGGCCCGACAAACGGGACGCCAAGCCGGCCAAAAAAGAGGACGACATGGACAAGGAGGCGCCCGCCAAAGAGGAAGGCGGGCTCGGCGACCGCATCGATCAGATCAACCGCTCAAACTTTCTCCTGCGCAATCAGGCCAAGGAACGAGGGCTCTTGCTCATCTCCGCCGAAAACTTCGCGACCGTGATCGGCTACCGCAAGGCCCGCAGCGCCAACAGCGTCGAGCTGTCCGGTTTCCGCCCGAGGCTCCCGGTTGCCGGTGCGCCGGAGGCCGGCGTTGTCCGTGTTCAACCCGACCGCCCACAAGAGAAGAAGGAAGATCCGAAAGAGAAGAAGGACCCGGACAATTGACCGACGTTCGGCATGGATGCTCGCTTGCGGTTTCGCCCACGTCGAAGTGCGCATATAGTTAGTGCGCGAAACCGCCAAGCGAGCATTGATGTCGCATGCCCTGCGAGAATGCAGCGCGGCGCATCATCGTTTCGCGGCGCTTGCAATCCGCGCCGCCTCCCCTACACTTACCGCGAAGATTCAGGATTCCTCTGGATTCAAGGAGAACTCCCATGCTTCGCTGCTGCACCGTGCTTATCGCCTTTGCGAGCCTGGCCGGCCTCACCTATGGCCAGGATGAGCCCAAGAAATCAGCCGTGCCCCAGATCGCGCACATCCGCCTGTCCGGCGCCCTCGATGAAGCCCCCGTCTCCAGCGATCCGCTGTTCGGCGCCACGTCCGAGAATTTCCGCATGAAGCTCGAGCGCATCCGCAAGGCGCAAAACGACAAGAACATTCAGGGACTGGTGCTGCACCTGGACGGCTTGCAGATCGGTTTCGCCAAGATGGAAGAATTGCGCAAGGTCATTGCCGAATTCAAGAAATCAGGCAAAAAGGTTTTCACGTACATGGACTCGGGTGACGCCAAGGATTATCTGGTGGCCTGCGAGGGAGATCGCGTCTGCATGCCGGCGCCGGGCTGGCTCATGCTGGTCGGCACGCGCACCGAAATCCTGTTCTACAAGGACCTCCTCGAACGCCTCGGCATCCGCGCCGATTTCTTGCAAATGGGCGTCTTCAAGTTCGCCGCCGAGCCGTTCATCCGCAACAGCATGAGCAAGGAGGCCAAGTCGCAGTACAACCTCGTGCTCGACGATTTCTTCACCAATTGCTACGTCGGTTCGATCTCCCGCTCGCGCAAGGGCAGGAAAAACATGACCCCCGACGACATCATCAAGCTGATCGACGAGGGCCCGTTCACCGCCCAACAAGCGCTCAAGGTCGGCCTCATCGACGAGATCAATTACTTCGAGGATTTCGAAGAGACGATCAAGAAATCCCTCGGCGCCAAGGAGATCAAGATCGTCAAGGACTACGGCCAAAACAAATCCAAGGATCTCGATCTGTCGAATCCGTTCAACCTGCTCAAGCTTTTGAGCCCGCCCAAGGCCTCCGTGGGCAACCGCCCCAATCGCATCGCCCTGATCTATGCCGTTGGTCCGATCGTCACCGGCAAAGGCGGCTCGTCCATCTTCGGCGGCGATGTCGTCGGCTCAACCACCATGATCGAAGCCATCCGCGAAGCCGAGAAAGACGCCAAGGTCAAGGCCATCGTCCTGCGCATCGATAGCCCCGGCGGCTCGGCCCTCGCCAGCGACCTCATCTGGAACGAATTGAAACGCTGCAAGAAACCCGTCATCGCCAGCATGTCCGATGTCGCGGCCAGCGGCGGTTATTACATCGCCATGGGCGCCAAGAAAGTCTACGCCCAGCCAGGCACGCTCACCGGCTCCATCGGCGTCGTCGGCGGCAAGCTCGCGCTCGGCGGGCTCTACGACAAGGTCGGCCTCAAAACCGAAACCCTGAGCCGAGGCAAAAACTCCGGCATCCTCTCCAGCACCAATCCCTTCACCGACTCTGAGAAGAAAGCCATGGAAGCGCTCATGAAAGAGGTCTACGACCAGTTCCTCGACAAGGTTCAGGAAAACCGCGCCGCCAATGGCCACAAGTTCTCGCGTAAGGAACTTATCAACCTCGCGGAGGGCCGCATCTGGACTGGCTCGCAGGCCCTGGAGCGCGGCCTGATCGATGCCATCGGCTCATTGGACGATGCCATCACCGACGCCAAGGTTATGGGCGGATTGGAAAAGACCACCGAAGTCGATTACCTGATCCTGCCGAAGCCACGCAGTTTTCTGGAAAATCTGGAAGAGGGAGGCTCGCCGTTCGCATCGCTGTCGAGCAAGGAGCTGTCCGTGCTGACGAAGCTGCCGGAGTTGCGCGAGCATGGCATGATGGTGGACGCGATGATGCAGATGCGCACGGAGCCGGTGTGGGTGATGCTGCCGCACGGGATTCGGGTGCGTTAACCCAGACAAGCCCAGGGGTGAGGTACTCCGAACGGTACTCCGAACCCCTGGGATCTTGACAGAAAGCTGGCAAACCGGGAAAATGGGCGCATGAAAACAACGATCACCAAGGACAAGAAAACGGGCTTGCCGCTGATCGTATGCGAGCAAGCCGCGGTGCCGCACGAAGAAATGACGCCGGAGCGCGTGGCCGACATCCTCCTGGCACAAGAGGCGGGAAGGTGCTATGACGCTGTCATCCAGTAGGCGGCTCAATCCGCTTCTTCGCTAGAGCTACCCAATCTTTGACAATTGCCGGTACTCGGTTCACAATTTCATCTCCAAATATCGCTTCGTCAACGTATCCCATGTGCAGCATGTCGATTATTCGACACAAATAGGACCGACCACACTCCCACCAGGTGTAATGAGCGTCCACCATCAGATAGTGCTTTACGTCGATTTTCTCCTCATTTCTCAATTCCTCAAGCTCCATGGCATCAAGGAGGCTGCTCATAAACTCATCTGAACTCGCTTCGAAGGTGGTGGAATCGTAGTATTCTTTGATTTCCCATACCGCAATCGGATTCACAGCCCCCGGAAACGCCCCGTCGACTCTTCGCGCAACGTCCGCAGCGGAGCACCGTTGATAGTAACCGTCGTCAACTCCCGCGGGTCATAGTTGCAAGCGGATCCAGCCGCTAGAATCCTGTCACGCCGCCGCAGTCCGAGCAGCAGAATTTCGTGCCCCTTTGAAATCTGCTCGTCAAGCCGGTCTATCGGTACAAATCGGATATCAACCTCAAGCGAGCGCTTTTATACTCGGCCGTTTTCCTCGATAAATTAGAAGTAGATCCAGGTCTGAACGACGATGTCCACGCTCGCGCACCGCGGAACCCATGACGACAATCGAACCTAAGGAGTCGAGCCATCGTTCGCCCGATTCGTATTTGCTGACGAATAACTGTGGTTGCTCCAGTTTCTCGGCAAGATCGGTTTGCACAGCCCAGCAGCGAGCCGTAGTTGCGCAAAACCTTCTGCAGTTTTTCCTGCTCAGGGCTAAAAACGCTTTTTTTCATGAATGGATTAGACCTCTATTGACGCGATAACCCAAATTCGGATATTAGCGGAAGGGGATTGCCGAGAGGGAACCAGCGTCCTACTGTACTTTTGAATAGAGAAGGCGGAAAAACCGAGACGGAAGGTGAAGCAATGGAACGGCCAACCTACCTTGACTTCGACGAAACGCTGGTTCCTCAACCCATCCCATTTAAGTCCCAGCTGTTGAAATGGATCGGAAGCAAACAGCGATTTGCTCACGAGATCGTTGCCTACTTTCCATCGCGTTTTGGCACGTATTTCGAGCCTTTCCTGGGCAGTGGGGCTGTCCTGGCGACACTCGCACCGATGAGCCGTTGGATCCGATATTTTCAAACCGTTAATGGAAATTTGGCAGACTCTCCAAGACGATCCCAATTCACTGAAGCGTTGGTATGCCGACCGGCGCACGGAAATGATGAATGGCAAAAAGGTGGAAGCGTACGAGAAGGTCAAGGCGTCCTACAATGCAAAGCCTAATGGACCTGACCTCCTTTTCCTGTGCCGCTCGTGCTATGGCGGCGTAGTCCGTTTTCCCAAAGCCGATGGGCATATGTCTACCCCGTGCGGGATCCACACACCGATACCTTCCGAGTCATTTTCAAAGAGGGTGGACCAATGGTTCAAACGGTCACAAGGTGCGAAATTTCAGCTGATGCTATGCCGAAGCAATGCGGATGGCGAAGAAAGGGGACTTGATATATTGTGATCCGCCTTACCAAGACTCGCAGAGTATCTTGTATGGCGCCCAGGCGTTTAGCTTAACAAGGCTCCTCGTATTATCACCGATTGCAAGAAAAACGGTGTTTACCTTCGCCTTCGCATCGCCGGGACGAACGCTCCGGTCACTTGATCTGCAACATTCCGATCCGGCATGGTCTTTTCGAGAGGCGAAGTTCGTGTGAATGGCGATCGTTCAATGCTCCGTCGGTTTCCAGATGGGAGTGACATACCCTGGAAGGAGCACAGGTCGCCGACGCCTTCTCGTCGCCTTTTAGGCCGATCGCTTCCGCATCGATGCGGCAGGATACGGTCAGGACCACGGCATGGTTTTCCAACACCAGCCTCGTAGAATTCTTGCTGCGGCGCAAAACGATCTTCCTCCCGCGGCAGGCGACATGAATCCCACCCCACCGGCCAACACCGCCGGCACGCTCAAAAAAGCTGCTCAGATCATCGTCGTGAGCAGCGTGATGTTCACCTTTATTTCCTTCTGGCGCACCGCCGCGGTGGTTCTCTGCGATCTCGCCAGCACCGCCTATTACATCGGCGGCATCGTCGAAAGCGCCATCGGGCCGGCGGCGCCGTGGTACATCCTCGCCGTCATGCTGTTCAGCTATGCCGTGCGCTCCGTCTACATCGAAAGCTGCTCGCTGTTCGTGCGCGGCGGCGTCTATCGCGTCGTCAAGGAAGCAATGGGCGGCATCCTCGCGAAGTTCTCCGTCTCCGCTCTCATGTTCGATTACATCCTCACCGGCCCCACCAGCGGCGTCTCCGCCGGGCAATATATCATGGGCCTGATTCTGCAAACCGTCAGCATCATCTTTCCCGAACTCTACAAGCAGATCGGCCTTAGCGACGAGATCGAAGAAATCGTCAAACGCTGGGGCGCCGTCGTGCTTGCTATTGGCGTTACCTTGTACTTCTTTCGGCAAAACCTCAAGGGCATCCACGAATCGAGCGATAAAGCGCTGAAAATCATGGTCGCCACCACGATCATGGCCGTCATCATGATTACCTGGTGCGTCGTCACGCTGATCGTCAATGGGGCCGCCAACGACGTTCCCTGGCAGCCCGACCTGCAGAAGAAGGTCGAGCACAAAGTTATTCCAGCCGATGAGACCACCGACCCTGCGCAGGCGTTTGTTCAATCCGCAGGAAGACAAGGTCTGGGTCGCCGACCCGAAACGCTCGGACCGCCTAGAGCCGGAAAAAGATAAGAATGGCAACGAGATCATCACGCTGAACGGGGCAATGAAGAAGCTCGGCATCAAAGAGTCGGACGATCCGATCGGCTTTTTCAATCGCTTCTCGTTCAGCGATTTCCTGCGCACCGTCGGCGTTCTCGGCCTCTTGATGGCGTTCGGGCATTCGATCCTGGCCATGAGCGGCGAGGAGACGCTGGCTCAGGTGTACCGCGAAATCGAATCGCCGAAGATGCTCAATTTCAAGCGAGCGGCATTCATCGTCTTCGTCTACAGCATTCTTCTTACCGCCGGCATCAGCTTCCTCGCGGTCCTCTTGATCCCAGACGAAGTGCGCATGAAGTTCTACTCGGAAAACCTGATCGGCGGCCTGGCCCGGCACGTCATCGGACCCGATTTGCTCAAGCTGTTCCTCGAAGGCTTCGTCGTCATCGTCGGCTTCCTGATCCTCGCCGGCGCCGTCAACACCGCCATTATCGGCTCCAACGGCGTGCTCAACCGCGTGGCCGAGGACGGCGTCCTGCCCGACTGGTTCCTGAAACCGCACCCGACCTACGGCACCACTTATCGGCTCCTGATTCTGATTGCATCCATGCAGATCGCCGTCATCCTGTTCAGTCAGGGGGACATGATCGTGCTGGGCGAGGCGTACGCGTTTGGCGTGGTCTGGAGCTTCACGTTCAAGGCGCTGGCGATGGTGGTGCTGCGCTTCAAGGATCCCCGGCCACGCGAGTACAAGGTCCCGTTCAATATCCACGTCGGCAAATACGAAGTGCCGATCGGCTTGACGCTGATCTTCCTCGTGCTCTTGACGGCGGCAACGCTGAACCTGTTCACGAAGCCGGTGGCGACCATCGCCGGCCTGGGGTTCGCCCTCGTCTTCTTCGTCATCTTCCTGTTGTCGGAACGGCATCACGAGATCAAGAAGGCAGGCGAAGCGCACAAGCATCTCGAGCAATTCAATCAAGCCTCGGAGGACCAGGTCAGCCTGACGAGCCTGCATCTGACCAAACCGTTCCGCAAGCTGGTGGCGATCCGCTCGACGCAGAACCTGTTCATGCTCGAAAAGGCACTGGCCGACACCGATCCCGACAGCACCGATGTCGTGGTCATGACCGCCAAATCGTTGCCGACTGGCGAGGCGAATATGGATCCCGGGCAACTCGACCATTACGATCAAGCCCTGATGACCGCCGTGGTGGAGCGGGCGGAGGCTTCGGGCAAGCAGGTGCATCCGCTCATTGTGCCGACCAACAATCCGGTGTACGCCCTGTTGCGGACGGCCCGCGATCTCAACGTGCAAGAAGTGGTGATCGGCGCTTCCAATAAATTCACCGCCGACGAGCAACTCGACCAGGTGTCGCTCTTGTGGATCAACCTGCACGGCGGCGACACCGCTCCGTTGACCGTGCGCATCCTCAGCAAGGACCGCGATCTGCACTTCGACCTGGGAGGCGGCAGCCGCATCCCCCGCGCCGGCGAAAGCAAGGCCCGCTCCATCGCCGAATTGCGCAAGGCCGGCATCGGCGCCGACCGCGTCTTGTTGGTGCTGCACGATTCCCGCACTGGCCTCGATGTCTTCCAGTCGATCCTCACCACGCTCGATCCCGGCGTCGAATTCAAGGCGCTGGTCATGCCCGCCGTCGATGACGCCCCCAGCGTCGCTGCCCAGCACGCCATTGAGGATCAGGCCCGCCAGGTGGGCCGCAAGGTCGCGGTCTCGCCGATCCATCGGGATGACGGCGGGGCGATCGTACATCAAGCGAAGGAAGGCGGCTTCGACCTGATCGTGCTGCCGTTGCCCGATGAGCTGGATCGCGCCCGGCAAATCATCGTGCCGCCGTGGATTCAGCACGTCCTACAAAACGCCCATTGCCGCGTGCTGCTGGTCGTCAATCCGGTGCTGCCGACCGATTTGGTGGAGTAGGCGGTCGCCCGCAACCCAAATGTAATCACGAAAACACGAAAGAATGAAAACACGAAAAAATTCAATTAGGAAGGCACGAGGGCAGGAATGCGAACGTGCCAAGTCAATTGGGAATGCGTAAGGCACGAACCAAAATTCCGTTCCTGTGTTCCTGCCTTCCTAATTGAATTTTTTCGTGTTTTCATTCTGTCGGGTTTTCGTGATTGCATTGCATTTCATTCGGTCCATCATTTCTTGCCCAGGCAATAGAGATACAAATCGGTCCGCAGCGGCACGCAGCCGTTGTGGGCAATCGGGCAGGCGTTGGTGCGGCTCTTGTCGTCGGCGAAGGTGTTGTGGGCGAGCCCTTTTCATTGCTGCTGCCCGAGCCGCCCGGCCCGCGAAATTGCGGCCAATCGGCGGCGACTGCCACGGCGGATAGCGCAGCGAGAATCATCGGCACGAGAAAAATGCGTCGTGGCATGGCGGGATCCTTTCGGAACTTGAAGAGGAGGGATGGCGGGTGTGAATTCCAGGCGGGATTCATCATTAGTATTTTCACATTCTCCGCGAGCAAATGCAAGCGCCGTCTCATTTTGACACGGGCGTGCCTGAGGAATTAGGCGATGAAAGGCCTCACGCAAAGACGCAAAGGCGCAGCGAAGGGAAAATGCAAGAAACCTGTGAACCGAAAAAGCCAAAAAATCATCCGGGCAGATCCTCCAAATTTCTTCTTTGCGGCTTTGCGTCTTGGCGTGAAGCCTTTCTGTTTTTGTGGTAGATCTATCGCAAACTGCCCGCCTTTGGTAAGACAGATGAGAGGATAGCTGGAATCGGCAAGGAGTTCAGCCATGCACGCTCACTCGCTTTCACGCCGTTGTTTCGCTTTGCTGCTCCTCTCCATCGGGGCCAATCTTCAGGCCCAGACGCCAACCGACGATGAGCCGTTGCCTCCCGGCGCCATCGCCCGCCTCGGCACGACGCGCTTTGTTCACTTGGGCGGCTTAAGCTCGGTGGCCGTCTCGCCGGATGGAAAGATCGTGGCGTCGGGAGTGAGCGAAGGCAAACGAGTAAATCTCAGCGAAGCCGCGCCGGCGAAAGATAAAGACCGCGCCGACGTTTGGGTCACGAAGAGCATTCTCCGCTTGTGGGACGCCAAGACGGGCAAGGTGATCCGCGAGATCGCGACGCCGGATGCTCCGGTCTCGGCCATGTCGTTCCAATCCGGGGACTGCCTGATCGCACGTTGCGGCCGATATCTCTGTGCGTTCGACGTGGCGAAGGGCCAGGCGCTTTGGCAGTTAGAATTGAAGATTCGACAGGAACTTGGACGCGAGGCTGTCGCCCAAAGCGTTGTTGCAACCTCGGACAAAATCATCACCGTCTTTCGCGGGGATATAGGGTGCGCGCCATGGCAGCATGCTATCCGTATCTGGGACGCGAAAAATAGAAAACCCGTAACCCTGGCCAGGGCATTGGAATCCACGACCAAGGCCGGGAAGCGAATTCCCAAGTTGTTAAGCGATGTCGTCGTATCGGGCGACGGCCGATTCGCGGCGATCAATATCTGCGAAGCTGAACGTGACGAGCGCCAACGCGACGGTTTCGGATTATCATCGCCAGGGGATGGTTGGAAGTATTCCAACCAGCGGACGGAACTCATCGATCTAACGACGGGAAATATCGTCAGCACAATTCCTGGTGAAAAAAGCAGTTTCAGGAACGTGAGATTTTCCGACAACGGCGAAACTCTTGCGTTTACCAGGGAGAAAGAGATCTACCTGGTGCAAACCACGACCGGCAAGAGGAGATTGCTTTGCGAAGCACCGGATTGGCCCCATGGCCTGACGTTCATTTCTGCCAGGCGTCTGGCCGCATCAGTCTGGAACGACAAAATCCGAGCTTGGGACGTCGCTACCGGAAAAGAAGTCGATGCGCCTTTCGCCGAGGAGCATTACCTTAACTCATCTCGGGGCGGCAATACTCGCGCTGCGATTCACAGTAACGTCATCGAATGCGCGGCGGCTGATTCGGGCAAGCCGGTTCTTCCCTTCGCGGGACACCGGCGCACACCGTTGATTCGCTATTCGTTCGCAAAGGCTAATACCCTGATCTCCTGCGATTGTGAGCGTGCACTTCTCTGGAACACGCGTTCTGGTGCGGCAGAAGGGACGCTTGCGATGCCACTCGAATATTCCACTGTTTCGCAGTGGCGCGATAGGCACTGGGACGTTGATCGCGAGATTTCCGTAGAGAAGCAGTTCGTCGTTCGGGAAACGAAAGCTGGATTGGAGTTACGCGATGCCAAAACCGGCCAGCGCATTCGTGGTTTGGAAACCAGCGGCGAGCCGTATTATTGGAGGCAATTCTCGGCAATGGGCAATCGACTCGTTGCTTCGACGAAGGGCCGTTTCGACATCATCGACGTTGCATCCAGCAAACAGATTTCCAGCATCGAGTGGGGCGAGGGCCGTGGTGGTCTTTTATCGCCGAAGGGCAAATATTTTGCTCGACCTATGACTTTTACGAAGATCGAGATTTTCGATGCTGATTCGGGCAATTCCCTGCGGAAGATCGGTGCCGCCAGCGATAGAAGAGGCAAGGAATACGTGGATATTCGCTCCTTTCAATTCTCCGCAGATGAGCGGTCGATTATCGGGGAGATTCAGGAAGAAGACGAGGCAGACGAATACGGCGTCCGAAGAGCCTGCATCGGTGTGTGGGATGTTGGCACCGGCAGGCTCGATCGCGTGTTCACATTTGGGCGGGTCGAAGTTGCATCACGCGAAACGAATCTTTCCTATATTCCTGACGGCATCCACGTAATGGCTCTCTCTCCCGATGGCCGCCTGATCGCCGTCGCGCCAACAAATTCGCCCATCGTCGAAATCTGGGAAGTCGCCTCCGGCCTCAAGCGCGGCGAATTCAAGGGACACTCCGGCGCGGTCGTCGATGTCGCATTCTCGCCGGACGGCAAGCAGCTTGCCTCCAGCAGTGAAGACACCACCATTCTCATCTGGGATCTCACGCGGCCATTGCAGCCGGCCAAGCTCAAAGATCGGCTCGCGACCGACGAACTTGCCGCCAATGTGAAAACGCTGTATCAGCCCGATGCGAGCAAAGCCGACGCCGCCATCTGGAGTCTCATCCATGCGGCCCCGGATAGCGTGCCATTCTTGAAGAAGCATCTCCGCCCGGCGCCGCGGCCGGACGCCAAGATTGTGGAACGGCTTTTGCGCGACCTCGACAGGGGCGATTTTCGCGTTCGCTCCAAGGCCGAGCGCGACCTGGAAAGTTTCGGCGAATTGGCGTTGGGCGACATCGAATCGGCGCTCAAGCAGAACAACTCCGTCGAATGCAAACGCCGGCTCGAAGGCTTGCTCCAGAAAGCTCAAAAGCAGGCCGAGCCATTTGGCACGAACGAGCGGACCGGCCAATGGCGCGTCATCGAGGTGCTGGAGAAAATCGGCACGCCCGCAGCCATCGAGCATCTGCGCGAACTCGCCGCCGGCGCTTCGGGCGCCCGGTTGACCATCGCCGCCCGAGCGGCGCTGAGCCGAATGGAGGCGAAAGGGAAGGCGAAGGAGTAGATGACGCCTACCGAGACTTCTGGTATGATCGAAACTATGGAACACTCTCTCATCGAAAAGCGAATCGTGGACGTAACCGGCTTGCCGGAGGAAGCGGTAAAGGCAGTCGAAACGCTTGTCATTT
The DNA here is from genome assembly GCA_963767835.1 of uncultured Planctomycetota bacterium. Taxonomy (GTDB): domain Bacteria; phylum Planctomycetota; class Planctomycetia; order Gemmatales; family Gemmataceae; genus SIAQ01. The sequence goes on along the minus strand of CAVYFY010000019.1, from coordinate 520,726 downwards.
CCTTGCGGCAACAAGCGTCGCACGGCACGTCGCTCTCTTCCTACGAGGACTGGTCTCGCGCATTGCCGCTCTTGGGCCGCCAGCCATTCGCCGTTGACCCATTCCGTGGACTGGAGCCGTGAGTCCATCTATGCCGGGCGCGGTGAATGAACATCGTCATCGACACCAACATCCTCGGCCGCATGGCCGAGCCGGGGCATCCACAAGGGCAGCTCGCCCTGGATGCTACGGACGCCCTTCGCAAACAGGGCGATGTCCCGTGTGTGCTTCCACAAATCCTCTACGAATTCTGGGTCGTGGCAACTCGACCCGCCGCGCAAAATGGCCTGGGGCTATCCGCGGTTCAGGCGGAGAATGAACTTGTCCGCATCGAAGCCATGTTTCCGTTGCTCGCGGAAACGGCGGCGGTTTTTCCGGAATGGCGGCGCCTGATCCGCCTGCATCAGGTCATCGGCAAGAATGCCCACGACTGCCGCATCGTGGCGGCGATGGCGACTCATGGCGTCACCCATCTTTTGACATTCAATGCGAGAGATTTCATGCGCTACGGAATCACAGCCCTCAACCCCGCGACGGTGGTTTCGCCGTCTCCTTGATCGACGCGGGGCGTGGCCTTCGTTCCCGGTTTCACGAAGATTCTTAGTAGCGCGAGGGGGTGGGTGTCAGCCGCTCGCGCTAAGCATTCTGGCAAACCCGGACGCCGCAAGGGATTAGATGCGTTTTGGGCTGCGCTAGGAAAAAATCGACATCCGCGCCCGAAAGTCGGTGGTCTCGCGGCTGCCGTCGCGGATAGACTTTCAGCATGAACACCATGCCACCCGCTGCCGAGATGAAACGTGCGTATCTCGCCAAGGACGCCACCTACGACGGTCTGTTTTTCCTGGGCGTGCGCACGACCGGGATTTTCTGCAGGCCGACGTGCCCGGCCCGCAAGCCGTTGCCCAAGAACGTCGAGTATTTTCCGAGCGCGCAGGCCGCCGTGTTCGCGGGGTATCGCCCGTGCAAGCGCTGCCGGCCGCTGGAGTCGGACGATCAACCGCCGTGGGCCGCGGAGTTGCTTGCCGAGGTGGAGCGCGAACCGTCGCCGCGCATCAGCGACGCCGATTTGCAAGCGCGCAGGCATCGACCCAGCCACCGTGCGCCGTTATTTCCTCCGAGAATACGGCATGACGTTCCAGGCGTTCACGCGAGCGCGGCGGCTGTCGGCAACGTTGGGGCAAATCCGCGCTAACGAGCCGATCGATGCCGCCGTGTTCGCCAGCGGCTACGAATCGCACAGCGGCTTTCGCGATGCCTTCTTGCGCACCTTCGGCGAGCACGCCCGGCAATTATCGCGACGGCGAATGCGTGCTCCTCTCTTGGCTGCGCAGCCCGCTCGGCCCCCTCATCGCCGGCGCCACCGTTGACGGCATCTGCCTCTTCGAATTCACGGATCGCCGCATGCTCGAAGCGCAATTCGATGTGCTGCGGAAGCGCTTCGCCGTGCCGTTGGTCCCCGGCTCGAATCGGCACCTGGAGACGCTGGAAGCTGAGATCGCCGCTTACTTCGCGGGAACGCTGCGGGAATTCTCGGTCCCGCTGATCTATCCCGGCACCGATTTTCAGCGGCGCGTGTGGACACAATTGCTTAAAATTCCCTACGGCGAAACGCGATCTTACAAGGATTTGGCAATTGCGGTCGGCGACAAGAAAGCAGTGCGGGCGGTGGGCCGGGCCAACGGGCTCAACCGCATCGCCATCGTGATCCCGTGCCACCGCGTCGTCAACAAAAGCGGCGAACTCGGCGGCTACGGCGGCGGCCTGCGCCGCAAGCAATTCCTGCTTGACCTTGAGAGAAATTTAGCCACGGATGAAACACGGACGAAACACGGATAGGAATTCAAATGCAATTCCAGAGTTTCTGGCGTCAACTGTCATGCGTGTTCATCCGAGTTTCATCCTTGGCTAAACTGCATTTGGATTCCGTCATGTCCACGCTGATTTTCGGTTGCGGCTATCTCGGCCAGCGCGTCGCCGCGCTGTGGCGATCCCAAGGCCGGCGCGTCTTTGCCCTCACTCGCAATGGGGCTCATCTGTCGGTCGATGTCGAGCCGATCGTAGGCGATATTCTGCACCCCGAAACGCTCAACGCGCTGCCGCAGGTCGAGACGGTGCTGTACGCGATTGGTTTCGACCGGTCCAGCGGTGCGACGATGCGGGCTGTTTACGTCGATGGCCTGGCGAATGTGCTCGATCGATTGCCGAGGCCGAAGCGATTCATTTACGTCAGCAGTTCGAGCGTGTACGGGCAAACCGACGGCGGCTGGATTGACGAAAGCGCGGCGACGGAGCCGGCGGAGGAATCGGGGCGCATCGTGCTGGAGGCGGAAGCGGTGCTGCGCGAAGATGCCGGGCGCGATCGTGCTGCGTTTCGCGGGCATCTACGGTCCGGACCGATTGCTTCGCCGGCAAGCGATCGAACGCGGCGAACCGATCGTTGGCGATGCCGACAAATGGCTGAACCTGATCCACGTCGAGGACGGCGCCCATGTCGTCTTGAGCGCGGAGCGGCATGGCCGGGATGGCGGCATCTACAATGTGTGCGACGATCATCCCGTGCGTCGGCGTTATTTCTTTGCAACGCTGGCACGGCTGCTCGGCGCTCCGGAGCCGCGCTTCGTGACGCCGCCGCCGGACCAGCCGACCCCGCCGCATGAGGATGGGCAGCGCCGCTTGAACAATCGCCGCATGAAAGCGGAATTGCACGTTGCCTTGTGCTTTCCGGACTTCGATACGGGACTGCGAGCGAGTTTGGGCGCTGTCAATATCGGGCGCTAGTGTTGCCTGGCCATGCTCCGCCGCGCGCGGTAAAGTGAACATGGGCCGGCGGCATGAACAATGCACGCCGTCGGAATGGATATCGCCTCACTCTCCAAGGAACCCTCATGGATGCCAACCACAAATTGCCTCGCCCTGTTTACGAATACTCTCCCGTCTTTCAGATGGCCGTCCTGCAGCTCAACTCGGTTGCCGAAATCGTCCAGCTCGATCAAAACATTCTCGAACGCCTGAGCAAGCCGAAGCGGGCGATGATCGTCGGCGTGCCGATCCGCATGGACAATGGCACGACGCACACCTTCATCGGCTATCGCGTCCAGCACAGCCTGACCAGCGGGCCGTCCAAGGGCGGGCTGCGCTATCATCCCAGCGTCGATATCGGCGAGGTGGCGGCGTTGGCGATGTGGATGACCTGGAAGTGCGCCATCATGAATCTGCCGTTCGGCGGCGCGAAAGGCGGCATCGCCTGCGATCCCGACAAGCTCTCCGTGGGCGAGAAGGAACGCATGACGCGCCGCTTCACCGAAGAAATCTTTCCCATTCTCGGCCCACGCATGGATGTGCCCGCGCCGATCTCGGCACCGACGAGCAAACCATGGCCTGGATCATGGACACCTATAGCATGGCCGTCGGTTATGCGTGCCCGGAAATCGTCACCGGCAAGCCGGTCGAACTGGGCGGCTGCGTCGGCCGAAAGGAAGCCACCGGCCGCGGCGTCGTCTATTGCGTCATGCAAGCCCTGCAAGAGATCGGCATTTCCCCAGCCAACGCCACCGCCGTCGTCCAGGGCTTCGGCAACGTCGGCGCCGTCACCTGCGAGGAGCTGTCCCGCCGCGGCATCAAGATTATCGCAGTCAGCGATCGCTATGGCGCTATCGGCAATCCCCAGGGCATCGACATTACCGCTTTGTCCAAGCACGTCGCCGCCGGCAAGATGCTCAAGGAATTCGGCGGCGGGCGCGAAATCAATCCCGATGACCTTATCACCACCCCCTGTACCATCTTGGTTCCTGCGGCCCTCGAACAGCAAATCACCGACAAGAACGCCGCCAAGCTGAAGTGCCGAATCCTCGCCGAGGCCGCCAATGGCCCGACCACGCCGGAAGCGGATGAGATCTTGGCGTCGAGCGACATCTTCGTCATCCCCGACGTGCTGTGCAATGCCGGCGGTGTGACGGTGTCGTACTTCGAATGGGTGCAAGACATGCAGCAATTCTTCTGGGACGAAGCGCAAGTCAACCAGAAGCTCGAGGAACTGATGCTCAAGGCGTTCCACCAGGTCCGCCAGCGGGCGCGGGAGAACGAGATCCCAATGCGCATGGCCGCGCTCAGCCTGGGCGTGGAAAAGGTCGCCAAGGAAAAACGGCGACGGGGATTGTATCCATAAGCAAAATCCGCATCTCGAAATCCGAAACAAAACCAAAATCCGAATCGATAAACCGAGCGAAGTTAACCGGGTTTTCGGATTCGGATTTCGGATTTGTTTCGGATTTCGAGATTCGGATTTCGGGTTTTGATTTGCCTACTTGCGTGGCATGATCTCGATCTTCGCTCTCGTCTTGTACGCTGCCAGCACGGCTTCGCGCAGGCGTTCACCATAGACTTCCTGCACGAACGGCTTCACTTTATCGAACTGGACGTCCTTACCGGGTTCGCGTTCGACGGTCAGGATGAGGTGGTAGCCGAAATCGGTGGCGACCGGGTCGCTCATGTGGTAAGGTTGCAGGGCGAAGGCGGTGCGGGCAAACGGCTCGACCATTTCGCCGGCGCGGCGGAAGAAATCGAGATCGCCGCCTTTCTTGGCGGAGGGGCAGGTGGAATTCTCGACGGCGGCCTTGGCGAAAGCCGCCTCGAGGGCCTTGGCCCGCTCCTTCTCGCGCGTGATTGCGTCGGTCGTCGCGGGCAGCTTGGCGACGGCCTGGGCGGTTTCCTGCTCGATCTTGAATTTGAGCTGAGCCAGCCGGGCCCGCACGGCGTCAGGCTTGCCGTCGGTGACCGGTATGAGAATGTGGCGCGCGTGCACGCGAGCGCCGTTGAACATCTCCGGGTTATTCTTGAAATAATCTTGCAGGACCTTCTCCGGCGCCTGTTGCAAGACAAATTTGTCCCAGCGCAAGGCGGCGGTCAGCTCCGTGCGCATCTCGTCCTCGGTGATGACGAATTTCTTCAGCAATTCCTGAAAATCCTGCTTCTCGGCCAAAGCCTCTTTCTTGAGCTTGCTGATGTGGGCGTCGATTTCCTTGGGCTCGACCGCCAGCTTGAGCTGAACGAGGTACTGATCAACGATCATGTTGTCGATGTGGTAGTTGAGCACGTCCTTGCGGACCTCCTCGCGCCGCGGCGCCGGCACGCGCATCAAGCCGCGATAAATCACCAGCTCGCTGAGAACCTGGCCATTGACGCGGGCTGCCACGACGTCGCGCGCCGGAGGCGGATCGGCCTTCGGCGCCGGCTGCGCGACCGGCGTCGGCTGCGGCGGCGGGATGACCGTCTGCGCGGCCAATGCCCCTGCCGAAGAAACCAACATGCAACTCAGCAACGCAAAACGGGATCGTGCCATCATGGATCGTTCTCCTCGTCTCGACAGCGGTTTCGTGAGACGGCGGTTCAGGGATCCGAAGTCCCCATCCTCCGTGCGGCTGGTGAGTGTAGCGAAAAGAAAAAATGGAATCGAGACGAAGTTGGCGAACGGGCGTGCGTCAAATGGATTGTCGATCTTGCCGATTTCTCGCCGCTTGCCTCATCACTTGACTTGCGATGCGTGGGGAAAGGCTTTCCAGTCTTTCTCAATTCTGGCTCTCCCTCATTCATGTGGATGAAATCGTAGGGTGGGTCGAGCAACGTGAGGCCCACCGAGGTTTTTGCCGCTCCTGGTGGGCCTCGCTTCGCTCGACCCACCCTACGAGTCCACATCGTTGGCGGAGAACCCCAATTCTAAACTGCACGGACAGGCCGGAAAGCCCGTCCGCACACGACCTGGCATTGTAAATCCCCAGATTCCCCGAATCACCTACTTTCGAACTGGCGTATCGAGCGGCAGCGTGGGGTCGTTCTTGGTTTCCCGGCCGCCGGGCGCTGGGCCGCCGAACGGATTCGCGGCGGGATTTTCCCGTCTTGGGGCCGGGTCGGGACTGTTGGGCGTCGGCTCCGGCCTGCCGCCTGGGCGCGGACTGGGGATGGCTGGACCGTGCTTCATCTTGCGCAATTCGTCCAGGATGGTGTCTACTTTGGATTCAAGTCGTTTCAATCGTTGGTCGATATTGTTGTCGGCATGAACGCCTGGACCTCGACCTCCGGGAACGCCGGCTCCCGTGGTTCCGTTAGCACTGCTGCTTCCGGTGCCCGCGACTTCGACCTCGCGCAGGCGCCGCATGGCAGCCTCAAGGTGGGCCGCACGTTCCCGCAGAATGTCCTGCTGTTTTTGCATTTCTAGCCGCAACTTCTCCACCTCCCTTTGCATCTGTTCGATTTCCGCGCGGGCCCTGTCGAGTTGAGCCGCACGGGCCGGATCGTCTCGGGTCGCTGGCACTTGCGCGCCGACCTGCGCCTCCTGCGTTCCGCTGAACACCAGAGGCAGCATCAGCAATCCGAGGGCGGCCACGCCGAGCAGACCGATGAAGGTGAGGGTGCGCGGGGTTTTGCCTTGCAAAATCATCGTCAGTCTCCTTTTGAGAAGGCGAACGCGCCCCAGACCGCTTGCCGCCAATGGCAAGGGGGCCGGTGCACGGACAGAAAATCCAGGGTTTCCACCAGGGCCAAGGCATACGCCTTGGCTGAGTCGGGCAAGAGCGACACCACCCAGGCGTCGCAACATTCTTCCTCGGCGTGATGCAGTTGCCGCCGCGCCCACCATGCCAGCGGGCACCACCAGTAAATCGTCAGCACCGCGAATTCCAGCCAGCGCACGCGATCGTCGCGGCGCCGCCAGTGCGCCAGTTCATGAGCCAGCAGCGTGGCCAGTTGATCGGGCGTCAAGCGAGCGAGCAAGTCGGCCGGCACAAGCAAACGCGGTGATCGTCCCAGCGCCCACAGCATCGGGGACATGCACCCGGCCAGCAAGCCGATCTCCGGACAGCGCACCTGCAGCGCCCACGCCAGGCTGTCGCCGATTTCTTGCACCATGGCCGGCGCCGGCTGGGTGAAGCGCACCACGCGGTGAAAACGCCACAGACGCACCAGCGCGAGCGTCAGCCAGCCCAGCGAGCCGGCGAACCAGACGATCACCAAGAAATCGGCATCGCACCACAAGGCGCGCGGTGGATCGGGATCAGGCCGGTCTGCGTCAAGCGCGACCGGATCGGCGACCCGCGCCGCGGGCAGCTCGATTTCCGGAACGACCCGAGCGATCTCCTGGCCGCCAGCCACCGGCTCAGGCGACGGCGCCTCTTGAGGCTCCGCTGGACCTTCCGGCACGGGCCCCGCTTCCGGTTCAGCACCGGCAAACTCCCCTTGCACCGCAACTGGTTCCCGCAGCGTCGGCACGTCAATTGGACATTGGAACAGCGGCGGCGTCACCAGCTTGACCAGCACCAGCAGCCACAGCGCATGCGTCAGCGCCGGCCGGCGACCCCATAGCCCGGCCAGCCACGCCGGCACCGCCAGCAAGGCCGCGACCATAACATTCGAGAGTGCGAAAGCCAGGATGGTCATGTCACTTCCTCTCGCGTGCCGATTTCTTTGCCTTGCCCGCATCGAGATCATCGATGAGCTGCCGCAGCATTTGGCGGTCCTTTTCCGACAGCTTCTTCGTCTGCACGAGATTGGTCAGAAGCGGCGTCCATGAGCCGTCGCACAAATCTTGGGCAACCGCCTGCAAGCGCCGGCCGACCAGGTCATCCCGAGCGATCAGGGCCGAGAACACGTGGACATTGGCGGAACGGTCGCGCTGGACACATTGCTTGGCCTCGAGCCGTTCCAGCAGTTTCTGCACCGTCGCGTACTGCGAGGTCTTGGCGGCGCCGTATCGCGCATCGGCAATGCGGCGAATCGGCAGCGGACCGTGTTTCCAGAGCGCCTGGAGCACGTCGAGTTCCGCATCGGTGATGTCCTGAGGCGTGCGCGCCATGCCGGGATCCTTTCCAAGACAAAATGACTGAGAGGCATCCTAAGACAATGTGACTGATGTGTCAAGAGCGATTTTTGTTGTTTTAGGTTCGGCGTCCGCATGTCGCCGTCCTCGTGCTGAACGTGAACGCTTTGAGCCGTATAATCTCACCATGCACAATGGTTTCGTCAAGGAGTTAACGCGCTGGGGCCCCCAGGCGCAATACGGCCCATGTTCGCGCGGCCAGGCACAGGCATATTGTGCGAAGCTGGCGCGGAGCCATTACGAGAATTTCTCGGTCGCCACGCTCCTGTTGCCGCGCAGGCTGATTTCGCATTTTCACACCATTTACGCCTACTGCCGCTGGGCCGACGATCTTGGCGACGAGACCGGCGGCGGGCGGCACGCGCTCGATCTGCTGCACTGGTGGCGCGACGAGCTCTTGCGCGCTTATGACGGCAAGCCGAGGCATCCGGTCATGATCGCGCTGGGTAGGACCATCGAGCGCTTCGCGATTCCGCCGACGCCGTTTCTGGAGCTTGTGCACGCCTTTGAGCAGGATCAAGTCGTCAAGCGTTACGACACCTACGACCAGCTTCTGGATTATTGTCGTTACTCGGCCAATCCGGTCGGGCATCTCGTGTTGTATCTTTGCGAATCTTACAACGAGCGCACGGCCGGGCTTTCGGACGCGATCTGCACGGGGCTGCAACTGGCGAATTTTTGGCAAGACGTGGCGCGCGATCTGGACATTGGCCGGGTTTACCTGCCGGCAGAAGATCGCCGCCGTTTTGGCTACAGCGACGCCGATCTGGAAGCGCGCCGCTGCACGCCGGCGTTTGTCGAACTAATGCGCTTCGAGGTCGCGCGGACCCGGCAATGGTTCGCCGACGGCTTGCCGCTCGTGTCGCTGATGCCGCCGGACGTGCAAGCCGATATCGAGCTGTTCGCACGCGGCGGCCTCGGCATTCTTAGCAAGATCGAGGCACTCGGTTATGATGTCTGGCGGACGCGCCCAGCACTGCACAAATGGGAAAAGGCCGCCCTGCTGGGCAGCGTCTTCATGCGCAATTGGGCTCGGCAATTTTGGAATGGACGTTCCCCTCACCCCCAACCCCTCTCCCCCAACGGGCGAGGGGAGGAATGTCCGCCATGAACCCGGCCCTTGCTCGATCCTATCGATACTGCGAAGAGGTCGCGCGGCGCGAAGCCGGTAACTTCTACCCGGCATTTCTCTTGCTGCCGGCGCTCAGCGCCGCGCGATGTGCGCTCTCTACACCTTCATGCGCATCGCGGACGATCTAAGCGATGAGCCGACCCCGACCGCCCTCAAGCGGCAGCAACTTGCCGACTGGCGCAACGGCCTGCGCACGGCGCTGACCGAGCGTTACACGCATGCCTCGCATGCCGCCCTGCATGACGCGGTGGAGAAATACTGCATTCCGACCCGCTATCTCGAAGCGGTCATCGACGGCGTCGAGATGGACTTGGAGCCGACCACCTATCGCACCTTCGCGGAGCTGCGCAATTATTGCTGGCATGTGGCATCGGTCGTGGGGCTCTCGTGCATCCACATCTGGGGCTTTCACGGCGCAGATGCGTTGCGTTTTGCCGAGGACGCCGGCATCGCCTTTCAACTGACGAACATCCTGCGCGATCTGGGCGAGGACGCCGCCCGTGGCCGGGTCTATCTGCCCGAGGAGGATTTAGCGCGTTTCGGCTATACGCGCGATCAATTGCAGCATGGCGAATGCGATGCGTCGTTTCGAGAACTGATGCACTTCGAGGCGCAGCGGGCGCATGAGTTTTATCAAAGCGGCTGGCGACTTGTGCCACGGCTGTCCCCGGCCGGGCAGGCGGTGTTCCTGATGATGGCCCGCACCTACCGCGGGCTGTTGAGCGAAATCCAGCGCCGCGATTATGATGTCTTCCGTACCCGCTTGCGCTTGCCGAATTGGAAAAAACTGCTGTTCGCGCTGGCGGCGTTGCCGGTGCGGTTTGAATGGTATTAACGGAACCGCGCACGAAGTAAGCGCTTGATCAGAATCGCTTACTTCGTGCGCGGCCCTTGGCCGACTGTCATGCAACCGAGCGTTCTTATCATCGGCGGCGGTTTGGCGGGCCTCGCGGCGGCGCAGGCGCTGGCGCGCGCGGGTTTCGCGTCACGCTCCTGGAAGCGCGCAATCGGCTCGGCGGGCGGGCCAGCTCGTTCAGCGATGCCGCCACCGGTCAGCTCATCGACGCCTGCCAGCACGTCAGCATGGGGTGTTGCACCAATCTCACTCATTTCTGCAAGACGAGCGGCATCGCCCATCTGATGCAGCGCGAGCCGTGCCTTTATTTCATGACGCCCGATCGTCGCGTGAGCCGATTTCGCGCCGACGCCTGGCCCGCCCCGTTGCATCTATTGCGAAGCTTTGCCGGGCGCATTATCTCGGCATCGGCGAGAAGCTGCGCATCGCCTGGGGTCTGATCCAGTTGCAGCGTTGCAAAGCCGATAACGATCCACCCTTTCAGGATTGGCTGGTCCAGCAGAAACAGACGCCGCGCAGCATCGAGCGATTCTGGGGCCTGGTGCTTGTCAGCGCCCTCAATGAAACGCCCGATCGCATTGGCCTGAAGTACGCTCGCAAGGTGTTCGTGGACGGCTTCATGAAACACCCGCGCGGCTTCGAGATCGAAATCCCGTCAGTGCCGCTCGGCCAGCTCTACGGCGACGAATTGATCGGCTGGCTGCGGCAGCATCAGGTCGATTTGCAGTTCCAGCGGGGCGCTCGGTGTTTTCACGTAGACGGCCATCGCGTCGCCGGCGTCGAACTCCGGGGCGGCGAAACGCTGACAGCCGACTGGTACATCGCGGCGGTCCCATTCGATCGGCTGCTCGCGCTGTTGCCCGTGGAGATCGTCGAAAAGCACGCCGCTTTCGCCAATCTGCGGCACCTGGAGTCATCGCCGATCACGAGCGTGCATTGCTGGCTCGATAAGAGCGCGTCCGATTTGCCTCACATTGTGCTGATGGACAGCGTCGGTCAATGGATCTTCAATCGCGGCGAAAGCGCGGAGGGCGAATGGTATCTGCAAGTCGTCGTCAGCGCTGCCCGGCAATTGCGAGGCCTGGGGCGTGACGAAGTCGAGCGACGGGTTATCGCCGAGCTGCGCGAGCGCCTGCCACGCCTCGCCGACGCCAAGTTATTGCGTTCCCGCGTGGTGACGGAGCACGCCGCCACGTTCAGCGCGGTGCCGGGCGTCGATCGCTGGCGGCCGCTGCAAGCATCGCCGCTCGAGAACTTGCTGCTGGCGGGCGATTGGACCAATACCGGCTGGCCCGCAACCATGGAAGGCGCCGTCCGCAGCGGCTATTTGGCCGCGGAGGCGCTGCTGACACGGGCCAGACGAGCCGAGAAGCTGGTGCAGCCGGATTTGGCGTAAACACGATCATTTCAACCGCACTGGCACATCCGCCCAACTCGCCGCTTGCACGATTCCTTCGGGCGGTATGGCATTGCCGAGCAGGATCGTGTGCAAGCCGAGCTCCTTGCAGAGCTGGGCGGCGTCGGGCGTCTTCACCACGGCGAGTTGGGGGCCGTCGAATTTTCGCAGCGATTGCAACTGTGCTTGTCGCGCCTCGCCGATCGGCTCGTCGCTGGGGAATTGGCGGCGGCCGAGCACGGGGCCGAGCGGCAATTTCGCTTGCCGGTGAATCCAGCCACGCGCGATCCGCCAGTCGTGCGCCTGCGTTGCCGCCGGCGTCAGGTAGACGATGCGCCAGCCCTCCGCGGCGGCCTTCGTCAACGTCGTTGCCGCTTGCTCATCCAGTTTCTCGGCGATCAAGGTCTCGTCCGCATCGACGATCAGGAGCGGGGCGTTCTTGGGCCAAACGAAGAGCTGGCCGCCGTCAATGACATTTTTCGGTCGTGGCTCGATGCTGATGTAGCGTGCGGAGAATTCGATCACATCCGCTTTGGGCACCGCCCATTTGACCGACGCCTGCCCTTGTTCGTCGCTCAAGGTTTCGTGAGGCTCCTCGTCGGGCGGCCGCGGGACGAGTTGCTCGGTGAAGACGATTTTGTGCCCGCCCAGCCGGCGCGTCCCCTCGTCTTCCGGCGGCGCGAAAAGTTGAGCGCGGGCGATCGGCATCTCGTCCGGCGTGAAGACATCGGCCAGCGCCACGATTTCCAGCGTTGCCGAGCCGCGCACGGATAGAACCAATACGCCAAGCCGGCCAGCAACAGGCTGCAAATCACCAGCACGGCGAGCACCAGCTTCCACGGGCGCGGCCGACGCTGCGTCAGGGATTGCTTCAATTGCCTTGCCAACGCTTCCGCGCGTTCGGGGTTCGATTCCGCCATGCGAAATTATCCGGTTAGTTTCCACTGCGCAATGCCGTGGAGGAAATATCCCAGCGAAACTCTTCCGGCGCTATTTCGGCAAACAGCCCCGCGAATGACGCCGGGATGGGCACCTCCGCGAGCCGAATCCATTGTCCCCGCTCATCGGCGCGACATGCAACCAAAAACCGGCAACGGTGCGATTGGATCGCATCCAGTGCGGCGAGCATCCGTTCTTCGCTGCCATCGTAATAGCGCGGCGACACGATCCGCACGGCGGTGTCGGCGCCAATAACAAAAGCCGCATGCGGAAAACGCTCCGCCTTTTGCGCGAACAGCGGCGCCCGCGTCAGCCAGACTGAGGCTTGCCCGTCGAATTGCGTCAAACGCCGGCGAATCTCTGCGGGCGACAACGGCGGTTTGTCCACGTTCGTGACGCTCAACTCGAACGCCACGCTTTGGCCGAGCAGCCGTTCCGCCACCCGCGCCAGATCCCAGTGGCCGCGATGGATCGGATTGAAGGAACCCGGCAGAAGGGCTTGAACCGGCGGACATCGAGCTGACGAATTCGACAACATTTGGCCATCGGCGGCGACATGCAGGCATTCATCGGCGTGCAAGAAGCGATCCAGCGGATATGCGGAAATAATCATGTTTAGCCGCTCGCGATCGGCGAGCGCGCAGGCGCTTATTCCACCAGATCGCGTTCGGATTGTTCGATGAGCCGCAGCGTGTCGCCGGCGGTGTCGGCGCCGCGCAACTCATCGAAAAAGCCGGGCCGCATCATCAGGCGCGAAAGCCGGGCCAGCACGCGCAAATGCGTGGTGGCGTCGCGGCAGCTGACCAGGAAAAACAGGTCCGTCAAGGCCCCATCCGGCGCTCCGAACGGAATCCCGCTGGCGGTACGGCCAAACGCGATGACGGCGTCCCCCTGAGCCTTGGCGGACAGCGGCCGCATGGGATGCGCGATAGCGACACCGCCTTCCAGGGCCGTCGTGCCAAGCTCCTCGCGGAACTTCACCGCGTGCAAAAGCGCCTCCGGATCGTAAATCTGCCACGACTGCTCGGCCAACACCACCAGCTCTTTGAGCACCGACGCCCTGGTCGAGGCGGCGAGCGGCACGGCGATTGTGCTCTCCGCCAGCAGCGATGACACCAGCGGCTCGGCCATCAAGCTCGTGTTACCCCCCCGCTGCTCCAGCGCGGCCAGTTCGACCTCGGTGAAGGCGTGCATCTGCGTCTCGATCCAATAATTGATTTCTGAGGAGGCAAAACGCCACTCGCCGCCGACCTTCTTCCCCGGCAGATAGCCACGGCTGGCCAGCTTGGTCACCTCGCGCACATCGCGATGCAAATAGGCGGCCAACTGCTGCAGATCCATTACTTCGTTTTCCATGGCGATGCTCTCCGTATCGGCACGCGGTCGGAATCGCGTCCACGGCAAATTCGCTACAATCGCTATTCTAGGATTTTGCCCGACGCAAAGGCCGGGCAAAGTTACATGATCGACCAATGTCATTGTCTTATGGAGACGGCAATGGTGTCAAGATCAGAGCATCTTCTCCTTCCTCGCTATCTTTACAACGAAATGGTGCAGCACGCGCAGACGGAATTTCCCAACGAATGCTGCGGCTTGCTCGCCGGCGTGCGCGAAGGCGACGCTCTCCAGGTGCTGGCTCGCCATCCGCTCGTCAATGAAGCGGCGAGCGGCGTCGAGTATGCTTCCCAGCCGCGCAGCATGTTCGACGCCGTCAAAGCAATGCGCCAGGCCGGGCACGAGATCCTCGCGATTTACCACTCGCACCCGACCACGGCGCCGATTCCCAGCCAGACCGATCTGCAGCGCAACTTTCACGGCACGTCCGTCGTTCACTTCATCATCGGCCTGAGCGGCCCGGCGCCGAGCGTTCGCGGTTGGTGGCTGCTTGAAGACACCTACGAGGAAGCAGCCTGGCAGATCGTCGAGCCGTAACCTCGCATTGCCGAGGTCCTTATCGGCGTGTTACGATCAGCTTTCTCGTTCACGGAGGAACATTCATGCGTGTCGCATTGTTGGCGTATAACGCGCAGGTCCATAATGGCGTTGGCGATCACGTCCTTGAGAAGGTGCGTCTCTTTCAGGAACGGAGCGCCCGGATTCGCGTCTTCGTGCAGGATGCTCGGCGCTTGCATCCCGAATCTGCGCGATTGCACCGTCGAAGTTCGCGCGCCGAGCCTGGATGCCCCGGTCTGGGAGGAATTGCGGCAAGCCGACCTGATTTTCGCGGTCTATGCCCAGTATCACGATCTCATGCAGTATCTGCCGCTGCTGGCCGGTACGGGGCCGCGCATCGTGTTCGACTATCTCGGCGTGACGCCCCCGGAGCTATGGCCCGACCAACAGCGTGAAGGGCTTGAAATCAGCATTCGGCAGCGCGGCTATGCCTGGTGCGCCGATCACGTATTGGCAACCAGCGCTACCACCCGGCGCGAGTTGCTCGAGGCAACCGGATTTCCGCGCCAGCATGTCACGAGGCTGCCGCCGGCAATCGACACCGCGCGTTTTCTGCCCGAGCCGGACGAGCGCCCTCTGCGCACCAAGCTCGACATCACGGGCCCCATTCTGCTTTTTGTGGGCCGACTCGCCGGCAATAAGCGCGTGCCGTTGCTGATTGAAGCGCTCGCGCATCGGCAGGACGCCCATGCAGTGCTCGTCGGCGATTGCGGCGATGTCTATGAGGCGGAAGCGGCGCGCTGCCGGCGCTTGCGGAACAACTTGGCATGGCGAAGCGCGTCCATTGGCTCGGGCAGATCGATGACGACGAATTGGCCCGGGCCTACCGCGGCGCGGACGTGCTGGTGATGCCGTCGCTGCACGAAGGATTCTGCGTGCCGGTCATCGAAGCAATGGCGTCGGGTTTACCGGTGCTGGCATCGCGCAGCGCGGCCTTGCCGGAAACCGTCGGCGCTGCCGGCCTGACGTTCGCGCCGGACGATGTCGCCGATCTGGTCCGGCAGCTCGATCGCTTGCTGGGGCATTGCCCACAGGCCATCCCCTCGCCCCTGGCCCCTCTTTCCGAAAGGCCGCGCCGCATTGCCGTCGTCAGTTTTCGCTTCGGCCCCGAGATCGTTGGCGGCGCCGAGACATCGCTACGGACGATGGCGGAGGCGCTGCAAGAAGCCGGACATCACGTCGAAGTTTTCACGACCTGCACGAGCGCGGAAGCGCGCTGGAAGAACGACCTGCCCGCGGGAACCCTGACGCTGGCAGGCTTGACCGTGCACCGCTTCCCCATCGACGCTCACGATGCGATCGCCCACGGCGAAACCGTTCGCGCCATTCTCGAAGCCGATGGGAATGTGACGCCGGAGTTGGAACGCCGCTATCTCGAGCACAGCATCCATTCCGCGGCGCTCATCGCTGCTCTACGGGATCGGCGCGACGACTTTGACGCCGTCATCGTTGGCCCGTACTTGTTCGGACTGACCGCGGATGTGGTCCGCGAATTCACCGACAAGACGCTGCTGGTGCCGTGCTTTCACGATGAGCCGATAGCGCGCTTGAAGCTTTGGCCGCGAGTCTATAGCGAGGCCGGCGGCATACTTTTCCATAGCGACGAAGAGCAAGGCTTTGCGCAAGCCCGACTTGGCGTCAACCATCCGAATGCGCGCGTGATCGGCGCTATCGTAAGCGCCTCCGTTCAGTCGCCGGGCACTCCGGGTTTGCGGCGGCCCTACATCGTTTATTGCGGCCGCTATTCGGCGCATAAGAATGTGACGATGTTGCTCGACTGGGCTCGGCGTTATCAAGCGGAGAAGCCGGGGCGATGGGATTTGGTCTTCGTCGGCCAGGGAGAAGTCACATTGCCGGCGGAACCGTGGCTGCACGATCTGGGCCGGGTCGATGACGCGACCAAGCGCGCGGTGCTGGCCGGGGCGTCGGCGCTGGTCCAGCTCTCGACGCAGGAATCGCTGTCGCTGGTGGTGCTGGAAGCGTGGGTTCAGGGCACGCCGGTCATCGTGCACCGCGATTGCGCCGTGCTGGTCGGGCAACTCGAGCGCTCGGGGGGCGGCGGCGCGGCTGGGTCTTACGAGGAATTCGCCGCCCTACTCGACGATCTGCGCGACAATGATTCCGCATGGCGCCGGCGCGGCGCCGACGGTCGGCATTACGTCGATACTCATTATTCCTCAAGGGAAAACTATGTAGACACGCTATTGACGGCCGTTGACCAAATGCGACAGCCGGTCGGCGTGCAGATGCGTGTGCGTGGCCCGGCGCGGGCGGCGGAGTTCGCTCGGCCGCGCTGGCAGCGGCGTTTTGCGGAATTCGTGGAAACCGTGCTGACGCAGCCGGCGCGAGCGTGCCGGCCGGAGTTGATCGCCGAGCCGCTCAGGAATGAATGCCGCGCCGCAGTTGGAGCGGGCACGCTGCTGATTCCTGTGCACATTCGCAACGCCGGAACGCATGCGGCCAGCGCTGACGGTCCGGGCGCAGCATGATCTGCTGCGAGATTCGCGCCGATGCCGATGGCGCCATCGTCGCCCCCCGCACGATGACACCGATATCCGCGATCCTGATGCCGGGACACGCGCGGGTTGTCGCGGTGCCCATAACAATTCCGTCCAGTGCCGGGGCATTTCGAATCAGGCTCTGGATGGAAGCGCCGACCGCGCAGGGCGCCGCGCAGGAATTGCCGTTGACCGTGACAGCCGGGACCGAGCGTTCGCCTGGCGGGTGCGCGGCAGTGTTCCTTGATGCCGTGCGGGAAGCGCTGCCGGGAGCGCATCAATTGACCAAATTGCCGGCCAATTACGTCGATGTCACCGAGGGGCGGCTCGCGCCGGTGAAGCGGCTCGTCAAACGGAAGTTGCTCAATAACTTCAAGCACGCTTACGTCGATGTCCTGTCGCGGCAACAGTCGCAGGTCAACGGCCAGGTCGTGCTGATGATCCAGCAATTGGCCGAATGTTCGCGCCTTGCTCGATCACGCCATCGCCGGTTTGCACCAGCGCCTTGATAGCGTGGAAGCGAAGATCGATCAGATTGCGGCCGGCTCGGAATTGTGCGATCCCAAGGCGTCATGCGAGCGCTAGACGCAGAGCAACGTCACACGAATGCCAGCGGCTCGCATTCGCGGCGGCTGGCCCAGATTTGCAGGGCCGGGAATTGCTGTTGCAGCAGGCCAGCCAGGGCCTCGACGCCGCCGCGCTCCGTGGCGTAATGGCCCGGCAAGACAAGGTCGAGCTGTGCGGCCTCGGCGGCCAGGCAATCGTGGAAACGCACCTCGCCGGTCAAGAAAACATCGGCCCGGCACGCCAGCGCATCGGCGAGGAATTCGCCCGCCGCCCCACACGCCAACGCCACACACTGCACGCTGCGCTGCGGCGATCCGATGATCTGCACCCACGACGCGGCCAGCGCTTCCTTCACGCTCCTGGCGAACGCATCGAGCGGCATCGGCGCCGGCAGCGTTCCCAGCCGGCCTTCACCCACGCCGCACCGTTCGCGCCGCAATGCGTAGATGTCATACGCCGGCTCCTCGTACGAGTGGGCCGAGCGCATGGCGGCGACGGCCTCGTCAATCCGGCGCTCGGGGCACACTACTTCGAGCCGCCATTCCGCGACTTCCTCACGCCGGCCCTTTGCGCCGATGGTCGGATTCGTCCCCTCCGAGCCGAAGAATGTCCCCAGGCCCGAAAGGCGATAACTGCATTCGCGATACTGGCCGATCTGCCCTGCCCCGGCCGCGAAAAGTGCGTCGCTCACCCGGGCCAAATCCTTGTCCGGCACGAAGACGACGATCTTGCATTTCGCCGCGCCGTCGCTCTTACGCAGAGGGCCGACGTTGGTGAGTCCCAGCTTTTGGGCCAGCATTTCGTTGATGCCGCCGGCGCAATTGTCGAATGCCGTGTGCGGGCTATAAACGGCGATCCCCGCCTGTACGAGATTGAGCAGCATCCGCCCTTCGCTGGTCGCGGTCGTCAATTTCTTGACGGCCCGAAACAAAATCGGATGATGGCTGACGATCAGTTGCACGCCCGTTTCCACCGCCTCGGCAACCGAATGTGGCGTCACCGTCAAGCAAGTCATGACGCGCTGCACCGGCGCGGCGGCATCGCCCAGCAGCAAGCCGACATTGTCCCAGTCGGCCGCCAGCGAAAGTGGCGCGATGGTTTGCAAAGCCGAGATGAGATTGGCAACGGTGGTCATCGCAGCACTCGAAAACGAGTCTATGCCGATGAGCTAGAGTGTACTTTGCCGCTTGAATTTGTCCACGAACCTTCACCCGCCATGCGGTCGCAAACCGCACATTGGTGTAACGGTACGGCGCACTTAGTCGGGCGAAAGATGTCGAAATCCCAAGAAAATCATTGATTTCAGTTGGGCACGCGGCTTGCGGCATCTTCATTGGTGAAAGAGAGCGTATTTAGCGAAAGGAGGGAGACCATGTTCAGCCTCATACCAAGGAGAACCAGAGGTGAAATTGCCCGGGCGGAGCCGTTGGATTGGTTCCGGCGGGAATTCTCCACCTTGTTCGACCGGGCTTTTCCGACCTGGCCGACCGTGTTTGATGTCCCGATGGAAGCCCGCTGGGGCGTAGAGATGGACGAGAAGGAGAATGAGTATCTCGTCCGCGCCGAAATGCCGGGATTCGAGGCGAATGAAATCGACGTCAACCTCACCGGCAATGCCCTCACGATTCGCGCCGAACATCGCTTGCCGGAAGAAAAGGCAGGGACCGAGCGAACGGAAGGAAAGGAGGTTACCGAGCGAACCGCGAGCCGACTGGAAAGGACACTGACGGCGCCGGAGGGGGTCGATCCGGAAGGCGTGACGGCCCAGTATCGCAACGGAATGCTGGAGGTGCATCTGCCCAAAGCACCGGGCGCCAAGCCGCGCCGCATCGACGTGAAGACCTGATCGCCTTGAAAAACAGTCCAGCCCCGCCTATAACCGCGCTTATGGTGCGGAGAGCGGGGCGATGGAAACCGACAACAAAAATGCCATCGTGACGGGCGCGGGTTCCGGCATTGGCCGGGCAACCGCGCTCGCTCTTTGCGCAATGGGTATCGGGTCGCGCTGGCCGGCCGCCGCCTGGAAGCGCTGGAGAATACCAAGGCGGCAGCGGGCGCGGATGGTTCGCGCACCTGATTGTGCCGACCGATCTGACCGATGCCGATTCCGTTGCGGGCCTCTTCCGCGCGGTGAAGCAAGCGTTCGGCCGGCTCGATCTCTTGTTCAACAACGCGGGCGCCGGCGCTCCGCCCATGCCGCTCGAGGATTTGACGCTCGCGCAATGGCGAGCGGTCATCGATGTCAATCTCACCGGCGCGTTCCTCTGTACGCAAGCCGCGTTTCGCCTGATGAAGGATCAGTCCCCACGCGGCGGCCGCATCATTAACAATGGCTCCATCTCCGCGCACGCCCCGCGCCCCAACTCCGCCCCTTACACCGCCAGCAAGCACGCCATCACCGGCCTGACGCGCTCCACCGCTCTGGATGGCCGAAAATACGACATCGCCTGCGGCCAAATCGACATCGGCAACGCGGCAACCGACATGACCGCCAAGATGAAAGCCGGCGTCCCGCAAGCCGACGGCCAACTCGCCGTCGAGCCGACGATGGATGTCGAAAACGTGGCCCGCGCGGTGCTCTACATGGCCAGCCTGCCCCTGGACGCCAACGTACTCTTCATGACGGTGATGGCGACGAAGATGCCGTTCGTGGGGCGAGGTTGAAGCGAATAGAGAATTCGCTCGGATGCAGGTTCGATTACGATTCAGGACCAGGCCGGTCCGGATTGGGCATCACCGTGACATTCGGAACGCTGACGACGATGCTGCGCTGGCTCGCGATCCTTTTGATTCTGCGGGTGCTGGTCGCGATTTTGCTCAACTATCCCGATTATTTCCCGCCCAATTTTGATTCGCTTTTTCTCCAAGGCCGCGAGGCAACCTTTACCGGCGCCTATCAGGCGGCGTTCTACGTGCATATCTTCTCGGGCCCCATCGTCCTGGTCACCGGATTGACTCTGTTGAGCGAATACGTCCGCCGACGCCGGCCGAGATTGCATCGCTGGCTGGGACGAATTCACGTTGGCATCCTGGTGCTGCTCGTGCTGCCGAGCGGCGCGGTGATGTCACGACACGCATTCGGCGGCTGGGCGGCGGGACTCAGCTTTTTATTGCTGTCCGTGACAACGGCGGTCTCGGCCGTCGGCGGCGCGGTTTACGCCTGCCGACGCCGTTACGATCAGCACCGTCGCTGGATGTGGCGCTCCTACGTCCTGATTTGTTCCGCAGTGGCGCTCCGTCTCATTTCCGGCGCGGCGGAATTAGTTGGCGTGCCGAGTCCCGAGGGCGCGTACATTGTCGCGGCCTGGATCAGTTGGCTTCTGCCACTCGCAATCTACGAGCTACTTCTCGGCTGGCAGTTTCTCCGCCAATAGTTCCTCCCAAATTCCGGCGTAGCCGATTCGATCGACCAATCGAAAACAAATCTCAGAGCGTAAACGTTTCGCTGCTCGTGTCGCCGACGGAATCGGTCAGGGTGACAGTGAAGGTGAAGGGCGTGAGCGACGTGGCCTTGCCGCTGAGTTTGCCGCCGCTGCTCAGCGTCAAGCCGGCCGGTAGGGTGCCGGCGGTAAGTGTAAAGGTTCGGCTGCCGGTGCCGCCGGTGTCTTGCAACGTCGTCGAATAGGCGACGCCGCTTTTCCAGGCGGGCAGATGGGTGGTGGTAATCTTGAGCGGCGGGGCGATGGCCAGGACGAAAGTCCTGGTGTACAAAGCGCCGGCGGCATCGCGGATGGTCACGCTGCAACTCTCGACGGTCTCGGCCACGTCCGGAGTGCCGGTGAATTCGACCTGGTTGCCGCTGATGATCGGAGTCAGGCCGAGCGGAATGTTTTTGTTATCAACGATGGTGAATGGTCCGGTGCCGCCATTGATCGTCATAGCGCCGGGGAAACCGGGTGTGCCAGCGGTCCAGTTATTGGTGGACATGTGGGTGACGGTCGGGATCGGGTTGATGAGGAATGTGGGCATATTGGCGGTGACGGTGGCGCCGGCCTTGTCGCGCAGGGTCATGACGCCGCTGGCATAGGTGCCGGCGCCGCCTTCGCCGAGGAAGCGGATGGTGTTGCCGCTGACGACGGGGGTGAAGGGGATACCCTTGGCGCTGGCGATGGTGAAGGGCCCGGTGCCGCCGCTGATGGCGATGGTGGCCGGGTAGCCGTTGGCGGCCGCAGTCCAGGGGACGGCGGTGAAGGAACCGAGTGTGGGCGGGGCATTGATGGTGATGGTGAACGTGCCGATGTCGCTGTAGCCGGCCGGATCCTGCACGGTGATGCTGCCGGTGAAGGCGCCGGCCGCGGTCGGCGTGCCAGCGAAGGTGATGGTGCGTTGGCTCACGGTCGGCGTCAAGCCGGTGGGCAGGCCGGTGTAGCTGGTAATGGTGAACGGTCCGACGCCCCCTTTGATGGTGATGGCGCCGCTGAAGCCGGCCTGGCCGATGGTCCACTGAGTAAGCGATGGGTTGCCCAGGGCCAGGGCGGCGCCGGCGGCCATCGTGAAAGTCGCGCTGGCAGGAGCGCCGGTGGCATCGGTGACGCCGACGGTGAAGGTGAATGTCCCGGTGGCGCTGGTCGTACCGCCGATGTGGCCATTGCTCTGGAGCGTCAAGCCGGTGGGCAAGCTGCCGCTGGCGAGGGTGAAGGTATCGCCGCCCGTGCCGCCGCTGGTTTTGAGCGTGGTGCCATAAGCGACGCCATCGCCGGCCGCGGGCAAGGCGGTCGTCGAGACCGTGAGCGGCGGGTTGATCGTGATGTTCATGGGAACGGTGAATTCCTCGCCGCCGCTATCCACGAGGGCGATGTCGCCGTTGCTGAAGCCGCCGGCGACAGTTGGCGCGCCGGTGAAGCTGATGACGTCGCCGTTCACGACGGGCGTCAAGCCGTTGGGCAGATTTTCGTAGCTGGTGATGATGAACGGTTCCGAGCCGTAGTTGATGGTTTCCGTGCCGGTGAAGCCCGTCTGGCCGACGGTCCAGGCGTTGTTGGATAGGCCGGACAGGCCGATCTGCTGATTGAGGGTGATGGTGTTGGTTTGGGTGACGGTGGCGCCGGTTTGATCGCGAACGGTGAAGGTGGCGCCGGTATAGGTTCGGGGCGGCGCAGTGCCGGCGAAGTAGACGGTGTTACCGCTAACGGCGGCGGTGAAGGGAAGATAAGCGAAGCTGGAAATGGTGTAAGGCCCGGTGCCGCCGGTGATGGTGACGGAGCCGGTGTAGCCGGGCATACCGGCGGTCCATTGCAGCACGTTCAGTTGGCTTAAGGTCGGCGCGGCGTTGATGGTAATGGCGAACGTCTGGGTGGTAGTGGCGCCGTCAGCGTCGGCGACGGTGACGCTGGCGCTCGCGAAACTGCCGGCGACGGTCGGTGTGCCGCTAAAGTGGATTGATCCATTGACCAGGTGAGCGGTAAGGCCGGTCGGCAGGCCGCTGGCGCCGACGAGGGAGTACGATCCGGTGCCGCCGCTGATTTTCATGCTGCCGCTGAATCCCGGCTCATTCACGGTCCACTCGGCGAGAGACAGGTTGCCGACGACAAGGGCGGGCTCGACGTCGATGACGAACGTCCTGGACGCCTTGGCGCCGGCGGCGTCCTCGATTGTTACGGCGCAATTGCTGTAGTCCCTGGCGACGCTGGGTGCGCCCTGAAGCGGATCATGTCGCCGCTGATGACGGGGGTGACGCCAGCGGGCAGATTGCCATCGCTGACCAGGGTGAACGGGGCCGTGCCGCCGCTGATGGTCATGGCGCCGTTGAAACTCGTCAGCCCTTGCGTCCAGTTATTGTTGGACATGTGGCTGATCGTCGGCGCGGCGCCCGACGGCAGGCAGCGGTCCTCCAGGACCTCCAGCCGCGGCGTGGCCGACACGGGTCGATTTTTTCTGACAGACCTACGTGGGCCGAAGAGATTCCGCCACGTGTAATTCAACATGGTTCGTTTCCTTTGTCGGGCTGGTAATTGTCCGGGCGAAATGCGCCTCGAAACGGGCGGGGTTGTAGCAATTCATACCGCGAAAGGGAAGAGGAGTTTTGGCTTGAGGGCTGCCCACCTATGCCGCAAGGGAAAACCTTGCCCAGACCATCGAAAACCCCGTATAGCATTGGCCCGCACGAATTGTTACCATATTTCGGCTTTCGGGGAGTTTGAGAGTTCGGCGAGCCGAGCCGCGTAAGCGGCCGGTTTTTGATACCAGTGTGAATAACTCGACAAGGAATGGATTCCATGCCGACCAAGAACCGAGTTTTGTTCCTTTGCGCTGGATTGCAAAGCGGTGGAACCACGTTGATTTCCTGGTGCTTCCTGCAGTGCGCCGACATGGACGGCATTCTGGATGCCAATAACGACATGCTTGCCGACATTTCGCCGGCGCTGAAGAGCCCTCATGTCTGGATCAAGACGACGATCGGCAGCTTTCGCACTTCCGAGCAAATCGCCTATTTTCAGGATCTCGGCTGGACGGTTCGGCCGTTGCTCGTTTGCCGGGACGTGCGCGAAGCCTATGCCTCATTGCGGACCAAGCGCTACGGCAGGAACGGCACCACCGCCGAGGATCCGCCGTTGCGGCTGCGCTTCCGCCGTTTTCGCGAAGACTGGGAGCTTTTTCGCGCCAATGATTGGCCCATGCTGCACTACGATCAATTCCTCCTCGATCCCGAAGAGGTGCTGGCGCAGGCTTGCATCAAGCTCGCGCTCCCCTGGGATGATGCGATGCTGACCTGGCCCAAACCAAAATCCGCCATCTTCGACACGCGTCATGGCAATGAAACCTTTCGCCAAAGCTGCGGCGGCAGTCTGTGGAGCAGCCTCAAGCCCCCCGGAAATCCGGGGCAACTCCTTATCCCCGCCGGCGATCATCAGTGGCTCGAGACAGAATTCGCTCGCTACAACGAAGTCAACGGCTATCCCCGCCATCTTCCCCTGGCAGCGGATGCGGACGCGAACGATTGCGACCTCCCTTGCTTCAGCGCGACGAGGCGCGTGCAATGGCGGCAGCAACGGGTTCCGCTGCAATATTTGCTGCACCGCGTCGCCCGGTGGTTTACCGGCGATACGGGGAACGCCGCCCCGCGTCCGCAACGCCCACCGTCCCATGACCGTGGCGAACGCCAGCAAGCCGAGATTGCCCATCCTGCCCGCGCGGCCGTTGATTGCGATTGACACGCCGGCGCGAACAACTTATGCAGCCTGTGGAATCCGATGCCCCGATCCCGGAGGCGCTAGCGCGGCATGGCGATCATTGCGAGCGATATCCTGGCGGACGTTTGCGGACTGTCGCTGGGACTGTTGATCGCGCTCGTGCCCGTCGGCCTGCTCTTATGGCTCCTGGGTTGGCGCTGCCATCGCTTCTGGATCGTGCTGGCGACGACCGTAACGGCAGGCGTGTTCGGCCTCGTCGAAGCGGGCGTATGGCGCGTGCAGCCGATCGTCGTGGCGGTGCTGCTGGCGATCGCGGCCGGTGTGCTGGCGCTGGCGCTGGTGCGCGTGATCACGTTCGCGGCAGGGGGAGTGCTCGCGGTTTACGTTGTCCACTTCGTTCTGCCGACGCTCAATCAGCAAGTGATTTGCTTCGTCCTGGGCGGCCTCGTGGGACTTTTGCTTTTCCGCTGGTTCTTCATGGCATCGACGAGCTTCGCCGGCGCTGTTCTCGTCATTTATGGCATGCTGGCGCTTTTTCAATATTGCGAAGTCATGAGCGCCGTTGCCTGGAGCGAAGAGAATTCGCTCTTGCTCACGATCATCTGCGGCGTCGCCACGCTGATCGGCTTCGCGATTCAATTCACGCTGGAGCGCCGCCGGCAGCGCCGGCAGCGTGAGCGCGAGGAGGCCGACGACGACGGTGAGGGAATTACGTCCATGATCCTGGGCCGCATCGGCCTGGGCAGTCGAGCGCGCGATGAGGCCGCGTGATCACGCTCCATTGCCGAGGCAGTTCCATCGAGCTATACCCATCGTGAACGAACCGAATGCCGCCACCGGGGTGCCGATCCATCATGCCTGCGCGTGGGTTTGCTTGCTTGTTGAGTTTTTTTCTGCTGCTCGCGGTCAGCGGACCGGCGTATTCGCAGGACAAGGCGCCGCCCGTTGCGGCGGAAAAGACCGAAAAGAAGGATGCGCCGCCCGCAAAATTCGAGCGCGACAGCGCCTCGCAATTCGTGCCGTGGACGCTGGCCGCGGTGGGCGTCATCATCGTCCTCATCTTGGTCTGCATGCCGGTGCGCCGCGACTAAGGAGGGGCCGATAGCGATTGGCGCCGGGCGCGTAACGATCTCGGCATTCTCGGCATTGTGCTTGGCGATCTCCGACGATGCGACGATCCGAAATCGTTCTCGGCCAGGCCATGCAGCTTGGCTTTTGCGATGCTCAATTGCCTGGCAAAAGAATAGGGCCGCCCCGACGACTTCACTCCTTCTTCGACCCTGGCAGCGGACGGGACGCCTCAAGCTCCGGCAAGCGGTCGGTCCAGGCCATTTCACCCCGAATCAACTTGCTGGCGGCGCCGACCAATTTCAAATAGTGATCGCTCGGCAATCCCTCGTAGGTGGCGAATTTCGATGCTCCGACCGGAACGTCGTTCGTGCATTTGTAGATCGCGGTTCCCTCGTCCACTTCATCGAACATTGCTTGATAGACCATGGTCGCGCCCGCCTTCTTGGCGGCGGCGAATTGAGACCACAGGAATTTGCCCCCCAGGCGAGGAATCGAATTGGTCGGGAAACGCGGATTCTGGTTGTGCCAGCTGAAGCCGGGGAAAACGACCGGCAGATACTCCTTTTTGTTCTCCTTGCACCAGGCGAGATCGGGGGCCAGCGTTTTTTTGGCATATTGCGCCGCCCCCTCCGGAGTGCTGTAGCGGCCCACCGTCCATGGGCTCACGATGTCCGCTTTCAGGATCAACTCGTGCAGCGTCTTGTCGTTGACGGCGTCGCGCTCCAGCGTTCGCCAGTATGTCGGCACGCCCAGCATGACCGTGCACTCGCCGCCTTCCTTGCTCGCGAGGAAGGCCACGAGCTCCAATCCTTCCTTGAGCGTGTACTTGCGGCCGTCGCTGAAGCCGAACCCCCAGACGGCCACCACAGGTTTGCCGTCGTGATGAAGATACGCAGGGTCCTTGGTGATTTTCATCTTGCCGGTTAGGAGCTTCCAGTCGTCGATGACCTTGTTCATCTGCCCGGCCCGCATGCCGGAGAGATCGTACATGACCGCGTAGGTGCGCCCGTACCGATTCGCACCTTCCCGGCAATGGCCGAGCACCGTGTTGAACTGGCGAAGGCCCGGATTGTTGAAGACTTCACCGGCGAAACGCTGGACGAAGACGCCGTCGATGCCGTAATCGCGCATCCATTGGAAGTGGCGCAGGACGGTCTTGGCGTTGAAGGCGCTGTAGACTTCCGCGGGTTTACCGTCGGCGAGCTTGAACGCGGTGGCATAGCGTTCGTCGGCGCCAAGCTCGCTGACATCGGGCCATAGATCGACGTTGGTGCTGCCGGGCTTGAAGCCATTGCGGCCGGTCCAGTGATACCAGCCGCGGCCCAGGCCATCGCCTTCGGCCGCATGCCAGCCCTGGTAGCCGCACATGACCTTGCCTTTGAGAGTGGAGCCATCGACGCCTTTTTCGCTCTTGCCCTCGAATGGCTTCATGGTGCGTTCGATGATTTGCTCGCGCGTCGGCTTTTCCGTCTTGCTCCCTTGGCCCTGTTGGAGCTCGAAGGCGGTTGCCGTTGACTTCGTCTGCTGCGCGAGGATGAAATCGACGACCGGCTGCGGATCCTTTGGCCCCGTCGGGAAGTGCCCTTTGCCTTCCTGCACGATAACGGTCAGGGCGCCGCCCAGTTGCTTGTAGCGCTTTTCGACGGCGCGCGTATGTTCCTGAAACATCGGATCGCGATCACCGCTGACGTGCAAGATCGGCACCCCGGCTTTGG
Source organism: uncultured Planctomycetota bacterium (assembly GCA_963767835.1). GTDB lineage: Bacteria > Planctomycetota > Planctomycetia > Gemmatales > Gemmataceae > SIAQ01. The sequence goes on along the minus strand of CAVYFY010000019.1, from coordinate 493,563 downwards.
CCAAAATCGCCAGGCCGTCGAGCGGTTGGGCCTTGGTCATGATGCAGCGCAGGATCGGATTCTCGCCGTAAATGCACGAAACCTTGTCCGGATTGGCAATCGCCCACGCATATGCCTCGCCCGCCGCTCCACCGGCGCCCGACAGCACCGGCCGTTTCGAGAAACCGTTGTCGGTCATTTTTTTGTAGACCGCATTCCAGCCGGCGAGCGAAGGGCCATCCGCGTTGTAGGGGACGGGGCCGGTGACGATGTGGAACCCCTTGGCGAGCGATGCCAAGGCCACCGAATCGCCGCGCGTCACCCCATCGGCACGGAATACCCACGGCTTGCCCGCGGCGGGCGTCTTCGGCACGATGACGTTGATGCCTCCTTCCACGCCGCCAATCTCGAAGGAATACCGGGCGTAGCTTTCCGTGAACCAGGGACCACGGCAGGTGATATACAGCCTTTCCTTGGGGAAATAGCGATAGTCGTTCGCGGTTCCGTAGAAGGATGCCCGCGACGTGCGGCCGCTCAGGTACGGGGGCGGAGCGGCCGGCATCGCTTGCACGCTCTTTTCGATAAAGTCGGCGATCGGCGTCGGATCACGCAGGCTGTGCGGGTGATGGCCGGCCCCCTCTTTGATTATCACGGAGATGCGGCCGCCATGAAGCTGATACATGCTCTCGATGGTCGATGAGACGCGGCCCAGGAGCGGATCGATGCTGCCGCACACGTGGAGGATGGGAACGTCGGCGGCGGCCAAGTCGCCGAGCTTGCGCAGCACTTCGGCGTTGCCGCCGGGGTTATCGGCGTAAATGCAGGAGACTTTCGCTGGATGGGTGGTCGCCCATGTGTAAGCGTATTCGCCGCCGCGGCTCATGCCGACAAACGCCGGCTTCTTGGATAGCCCCTGTTTATCGGTGAGGAAAGCATACCACGCTTCCCATTGCTTGCCAGGCTTGAGCGACGCGTTGGCGGAGATGTAGGCGAGGTGAAACCCGCGGCGAAGCAATTCGATTTCCGTCTGCGGCTGATGATCCCAGTAGCAGCCGCGCCAGGACCACGGATTGCTCGCGGCCGCTTTCTTGGGCGCAATGACGAAGCAACGGCGCTTCCCTTGCGGAGGATCTTTGACGGCAAACCCTTCGCCCTCGGGACGTTTGAACGGAGCGATATCGAGGGTGGTTTCGTCCATCAGGTAGTCGTAGCGTTCGAAACCATCGTGCCAGGTGCTCTTTGCCCCCTGAAACGGCTTGTCTCCCGCCGTCGCCGATTCGGCGCCGGCGCCTACGCTAGTGCCCAGCAAGAGCAGAAAGGCGGTGAATCTTGTTCTTGTATACATGTTTTTTCTAGTAGCCCTGGCTGATCGTGGCCGTGGAGTTGCCGCCAAGGTTATCAGCGACAGCGATATTGTAGGCGGTTCCCCCACGGATGGCCGGCAGCGCGAGATTGGCAAGCGGATCGCCAAGCAGGTGTGTGTTTTTCATTCTGCAGGTGGGGAAGGCCAGAGTAGAAATCGGGCGTGCCAGACCAAGCATCGTATCATCGTCATGATGCCAGCAAGCAAGGAGCGGCCGATACCAAGCCGATGCCTTCACCCGACCGCAACCAATCACCGGTGACCAAAAAGTGAAGGATTTTAGGGGTCGGTTCGCCTCCACAATCTGGAGCGTCTCCGGCGCCCATCGGCTGAACAGCGCTGAAGTGCCGTCTGTTAGCCGATCCACGCCGAGCGCCTTACGCCACTTCCACACGGTGAACTTTCCCACTCCCCACCAGTATGCGACAGCCTTCGCGGATTCACGCCGCACGGCCTCGACAAGCGCCCCGCAAAGGATGATGGCCCGACTGCGTTTTCCGGGTCGGCACTTCGGCCAGGGAATGTGCGCTGCGGTCAGACCGACGATCTTGACCTCGCCGCGCAACTCGCAGGTCACGACATCGCCGCACCGGAAGCGAGGCGTGCGATATCGGCCCAGCAGCTTGATGCGATTCGATTCGTGCATTGGAGGCAGGATAACGAGGCGAGCCGTGAAGCAGTGTTCTGCCGTCATCATTTTGCTAGTTCTTCACACCGCTCTGCTCGCGGGCCTTGAGGAACTCGTCGCCCTCCCTCCAAGTCGGCAACGTCTTGGCGTTGGCGGCGGCCTGACCCACATCAAAGGCGAAACGCATCAAGACGCGATAGCCGGAGAAATCCCACTCTTCTCGGTATTGATCGTTGGGCGTGTGGTAGACCTTGGCAATGAACTCATCCATCGCTTTGCGAGCGAATTCAGCCGGCTTGCCTTTGATCTTTTCGCCGGGGAAGACGGAGAACGCTGGAACGCCGCCGCGGGCCAGGGCGAAATGATCGGAGCGGTAGTAGAAGCCCAGATGGGCCATCTTGTCGGGCTCGATCGCGAGCTTGTGCTGGCGGGCGGCTTCCTGCACTGACGGCCAGGCGGTGGTTCGCTCCGCGCCACTGATGACGACCGATTCCGGCACGCCGAGCGGCAGCACGGTGTCGAAGTTGAGATTGAGCGCCGTCTTGCCGAGCGGAATCGCTGGATGGGCGGCGTAGTAGGTGGCGCCAAGGAGGCCGCTCTCCTCGGCGGTAGTGGCAAGGAACAGGGCCGAGCGTTTGGGCAGAGGCTTGGTGGTCGCCCACAGGCGAGCCATTTCCAGCAGGACGGCACAACCGGTCGCATTGTCGAGGGCGCCGTGGAAGATTTCATGGGCGGCGGGCGACGATTGCCCCATGCCGAGATGGTCCCAGTGCGCGGTGAAGAGCACCGCTTCGGATTTCAGGGTCGGATCGCTCCCCTCGATCAGGCCGAGGACGTTGCGCGATACGATCTTCTGTGTCGTGGTCGGGATGTGTCCCTTGATGCGGACGCCCAACGGAATCGCCTTGAAGCCCTTGGAGTCGGCTTTCTTGAGCGCTTCGTCCACGCTCAGGCCGACCGAGGCAAGCAACTTGTCGCCGGCCTTCGAGGACAGCCAGCCGGCGAAGGCGAGGGCCGGGCTGTCGGTGGCGCGTCGAATTTGAGCCCCCTTGAGTTTTTTGACGACCGAGTACGGATAGCCAGCGGTTTCGTTGGTGTGGATGATGAGCACCGCCTTGGCGCCGCGTCGTGTCGCTTCCTCGTACTTGTAGGTCCAGCGGCCGTAGTAGGTGAGGGCCTTGCCGCCGAAGAACTTGGGATCGTCCGACGGCGGCTCGTTGGTGAAGACAACAACGACTTTGCCCTTCACATCCACGTCCTTGTAATCGTCCCAGCCGAACTCGGGGGCTGTGATCCCATGCCCCAGGAAGATTGCTTCGGCGTCGAAGTCTTCCGATTGCTGCGTTTTGCTGACGCCGGCGAATTCGTCCTCCAGCATGAACGCGGTTGTCGCGCCCCCCTTGGTGAAGGCAAGCGTTGCCTTGGGCCCGGTGGTCACCATGACGAGCGGTACCGCTTGAAAGAAAGTGCCGCGCTCGCCAGCCGGCTTGAGTCCCGCCTTCTCGAACTGCCGCGCGATATGCTCGATGGCTAGCTCCTCGCCGCGGCTGCCGACTCCTCGGCCCTGCAACTGGTCGCTGGCCAGGTGTTTCACGTCGCTGCGAATGCGCTCGATTGATATGGGGGGCGGTTGGGCCGAGCGGGTGCCTGCTGCACCCGACAAGATGCAGTTGTCTTCGGTTTGCGTCGTGTCGGTTTTCGTCAGATTCGGCACACCGAACGGCACGTTGTCGTTCGGGACGTCCTGAGCCGCCAGAAGCGGAATTCCCCCTAGGAGCAAAAGTGGGCCAACAAAGCGTTTCATCAGTGATGCCTTTCAGCAACGGAAAATCGGGCCAAACACGAATAACCTATTCCTATCTAAGTCGTGGGCCATGCAATCTTCTGAGGCCTGCCTCATTGCGGTGAGCGGCGCCGTGGCGGCACGCGAAGTCTCACGCTTCGCACGCAATAGCCGCGAGTGGCAGCAACTGGTCGAGATGTGCCGCGTGGTCGATACGCTGCTGATCGATCAGGACACGGTGTATGCGCCGCGTCAAGGCAACGATCGGCTCCTGCTCGGTTTGAAAGGAGGTCTCAATGAGTATGAGCTGGATCTGTTGCGGGCGCGCTCGGTGGAAGCGCGGTATGAGAAGGCACGCCGCGGCGAATTGCTCGTCGCGGCGCCGATCGGATTTATCAAGACCGAAGACCAGCGTCTGGAGAAAGACCCCGATCGGCGTATTCAAGAAGCCATCCTCTTGGCGTTCCGCAAAGGTCGTGAACTTGGTTCGGTGCGGCAGGCTCTGCCGTGGTTCCTGGAAGAATGCCTGCAGTTCCCGACGCGCAAGGGCCAAGGCGAAGTGGTCTGGAAGCGTCCGCGTTATTCCACCTTGTATCGCCTGTTGACGAACCCGACCTATGGCGGCGCCAAGCGGCCATTTTCCGTATTCTGACGATGGGATTTCCATTCATCGAAAGGAATACGCCATGTCCAATCTCAACACGCTCATCGAGCAATATCTCGCCGGCTCTCGCGAATTGAAGAGCGCCGTCGCCGGCATGTCGCGCGAGCAAGCCTTGGCTCGCCCGGTCGCCGGCAAATGGAGCACGCTGGAAGTCGTCGCTCATCTGGCCGATTTCGAGCCGATCATGGCCGACCGCATCAAGCGCGTGATCGCCGAGGACAAGCCGACACTGATGGGCGCCGACGAAGGCAAATTCGCCGCGGCCCTTGTTTATCAAGACCGCGATTTGCACGAGGAATTAACGATCATCGACGCGACGCGCAGCCAGCTCGCCCGCATCCTGCGCAAGCTCCCCGAGTCAGCCTTGCAACGCGTCGGCACCCACAGCGAACGCGGCCCGCTCACCCTGGAGCAACTCATGGGTTACGCCATCCGGCACATTCCGCACCACGTGAAATTCATTCTCGAAAAGCGGCAGGCGCTGGGTCTGAAATGACCATTCGTTTAGCTCTGCCTCTCAGAGGCGGGCGTGCAGCATCGATCGCGCCACGCCCACCCGCCTCTGAGAGGCGGGGCTAAACCGGCTTTACCGCCGATACACCGTCTCGCCCCCCTTGGCGCTTTTGTTCAAGCGATTTTCCACGTGCAGCCCTTCGAGGATGAATTCCGCCACGCTGGCGATCAGGGCCGATTCCGCTTGAGCGCGAATGGCCTGCAACTCCGGCTTCTCGATGAACTTCATCACCGCGTTCTTCAGCACCGGAACCGCGTTCAACATCTTCAAGTATTCGGACGCCAATAATTTATCGCCGGTCAGGATGGTCTTGCCGGTTTCGAAGTACTCGACCAGGCCGCGGAATGACTTGATCTCGAAATTCGCCTCGAACAGGTTCTTGACCGCCTCGCCGAGCAATTTCGCCAGGACCTTTTCCTCGGCGCCGTCGTCCTCGGTCAGAGTCAATTCGATCTTGCCGCGCGTGCTCGCTGCCAGGTAGGCCAGGTCGCTGATGCGCGGGACCGTTGGATTCTCCCCCAGCACCAGGCCGCGCCGCTCGGCGTTGGAGATCATGTTTTCCATGTTGGCGATCGACATGCGCACACTGACGCCCGATTGCTGATTGATGGCCGGATTGCCACGGGCCAGGCGTGCGGTTTCCTCCAGGAGCTCCTTCATGAATGTAGGAATAAGCACGCCCAAGCCGCCGCCCTGGGCGGCGGCTTGGGGACTGCGTTCGGTCCACGCATTCGCATCCGTGATGGCAATTCCAATGTCGCGCGTCAGCGGATAATGCGTGCGAATGACGCTGCCGATGCGGTCCTTGAGCGGCGTCACGATTCGGCCGCGGTTGGTGTAATCTTCCGGATTGGCGCTGAACACCATGCACAGATCGAGCTCGAGCTGCATCGGGTAGCCGCGAATTTGGATGTCGCGCTCTTCCAGCACATTGAACAGGCCGACTTGAATCTTCGCGCTCAAATCGGGCAATTCGTTCATGCAGAAGATGCCGCGATTGGAGCGCGGGATCAACCCGAAGTGCATCGTCAATTCGCTCGACAGATAACGGCCCTCAGCGTGCTTGATCATGTCGATCTCGCCGATCAAATCCGCGATGGTCACGTCCGGCGTCGCCAGCTTTTCGTGATAGCGCTGCGCCGGCATGATCCAGTCGATCGGCGTGTCATCACCGTGATTGGCAATCAGATCGCGGGCATATCGGCTCAGGGGCCGCAACGGATCGTCGTTGACCTCGCTGCCGGCGACGATCGGGATGGCGTCGTCGAGAAGATGCGTCAATTGCCGAAGCATGCGCGTCTTGGCTTGCCCGCGCAGGCCCAGGAACAGCATGTCGTGCTTCGACAGGATGGCGTTCTGCACCTGCGGCAAGACGGTTTCCTCATAGCCGAGGATGCCGTCAAAGATCGGCTCGCCCGCTTTGAGCTTGCGAATGAGGTTGCGGCGCATCTCGTCCTTGACGCTGCTGCTTTGGTAGCCGGTCGCTTTGAGTTCGCCGAGAGTTCTTGATCGATTCATGGAGGCTGCGATTCCTGAAGGCGGAATTTTTGGCGCCAGGGTACAACCGACATGGCAAGCCTTGTCGGCGTCTGGTGAAATAGAGGTACGCATCATTGTAGAACAAGGAGGTGATTCATGCCATTGCCGATCCCCGCCAATACGACTTGCCAGATTTATCGTGCCGGAACGAGTCCCGCCGCGGCCTGGGACGATCCGTGTGCGGACACCGATGGAACCGCCATCACCGCCCACGCGCCCACGGTCCCGCCGACCGGCGCGTATCAATACTGCGTGGACAACCTCGGCGGAATCGCCGTTGAGAGCAATACGCTGCAGGGCACGGACGACGGCGGCGACAACCGATTCTTCTTCGACCCAGGGCTGCCCGATCCGTCGTCGGCTTCCATCGATTTCAAATACACCAACTCCGGCGCCTTTCCCGTCGATAGCGCCGGGTACAGCGGCTATTACCTGCGCCTCGGCGTGCGCTACGGCAACGACGCGGCTGGCGGCGATGGCTTCCTGGCCCATCTCATCTTCAACGGCTCCAACTGGGTCCTGACGCTCTACCAGTTCTCCAGCGGCGCGACGCGCCTTTCTCAATTCCGTCAACCTGACGCTGTCGCCCGACACCTGGTACACGCTCAACGCTGGCACGGACGGCGCCGGCAATGTCTTCGCCGCTATCGTCGGCCAGGGCTCTACCAGCGCCCCGACTACCGGCCTCTTTGCCGACAACACCCAGGTCATGTTCTCCACGGACGCCGGCAATGAAATGGCCTTTCGCAACATCCTCGTCAACGCCGGTGCCGCTGACCCTGCCCCGTGCTACTTATCCAGCGATTGGCGCGGGCCAGCAAAACGGCGACCGCCGCGCCAATGCGCTTACCTGGACTGATGTCATGCTCGTTGATGCCGCCATGGACGTACGTGACGGCTATACCGGCGCCTGCAACTTCGCCGCGCAGGACACCGCCTATATCCCCGACGCCGACGGCACGCCATTCACCGTCGTCTTCGTCGAGCTCTGCCAGCGCGGCCCGTCGCCGCACAAACGCGTCTACCTCGATCGCGGCTTGCCGAGCTGGCCGGCGGACACCAGTTACGCGCGGGACGGAGTAAAAGGATTTCAATAAGGAAGGCAGGAACGCAGGAATCATGCACATTAGCTTTTCCTGTTTTCCTGCCTTCCTAATTTCTACCCATCCCGCTTTCCCGCCAAGAGCGCGATCCTGCGCTTGTCAGAAGGCTGTTTTTGGCGCATGATTGACCCGGCAGATTCTCTTCAACTCGTTAAACAGATGTACATGCATCATTGTCGCCGGCGCGGTTCCGCCTTGGCGAAAGCGCCGAAAAATGCGTACAATGCATCAAACGCATCGGGGATTTCATGAGATCGCAGCTTGATCCCGGAGCCCGCATGACCCAACTTGCCCTGCGCGTGGGACGCTGCACCGAACAAGGCGTGCGCTCCAACAACGAGGACAATCTCTTTGTCGATCTGGGCCAAGGGCTTTTCGTCGTTGCCGACGGCATGGGCGGGCAGGATCGCGGCGAGGTCGCCAGCAGCATGGCCGTCGAGATTATCCCCATCGTCATCCACACCCGCCTGGCGGTCGGCGACACACCGCAAGACGCAGTGCTGCGAGCCATGTGCGAGGCCAACGACGCGATTGTCGAATCGGGCCGCACGCAGCCGGAAGGCCGGCGCATGGGAACGACTGCCGTCGTCGCCCTACATCACAACGGCGCGGTCTACATCTCCAACCTCGGCGATAGCCGGGCCTATCTCATTCGCGGCTATGATGTGCACCAGCTCACGCTCGATCATTCGGTGGCGCAGGCGCTGGTGGCCGCCGGTTCGCTGACGGCCGCGGAAGCGCGCTTCAGCCCGTATCAGCACGTCCTGCACAAATTCCTGGGCTGCACCGATCTGCAGTCGGCCATAGAGGTGCATCCCTTCACGCCCAAGCCGGGCGATCGGCTCCTGCTGGCAACCGACGGCTTGACGAACCACGTCATGGACGATGATTTGCGCATTGGCCCGAAGCTCCACCCCGACCCGCAGGAATGGATCGAACACCTCGTCCAGACCGCACTGGACCACGGTTCCCGCGACAACGTCACCGGCATTGTGATTGCCTTCGAAGAAGCGCCGTAGCCATGAAGAAAAAATGGCGGATTATCGGTCTCGCAACAATGGCCATTGCCGGCGGACTCGCAGCTGCCATTCCGGCGCTGCAACCGCCGCAGCCCGGCGTCATGAAGGCAAATTTTGACCGGATCGAAAATGGGATGACAGTGGATGAAGTCGAGGGCCTTTTCGGCGGACCCACATGGAGTTGCCGAATTAGGGGTAACCTCGACATGGCCCCGGTCACGTCAGTGTGGACGGGCCACGATGGGGCAACGGCTGACATCAGTTTCTTCAAGGGCGTTGTTTCAGAAAAGCGGTGGACCAAATCAACGGAGACCATCTCCGACAAACTCCGCCGCTGGCTCTCGTTGCCGCGAAAATAAATTCCTCGCCGGCATGTCGAGAATCGGCATCCCTCGCGAGCAACGGCATTCGCAATCCGAGCCCCGTTCACGGGGCTTTCCGCGCGAGCGGTATTAGGCCCGCCGTTGACGGCGGGTTCGCTTTCCGCACAATCATCCTCGGCAGCCCCGTTCACGGGGCTTCTCGCTGTTTCGGCTTCAGCCTCCCGAACCCGCATAGGAAAAATCGCTATGTCTCGCACCTACTACTCCGAAATCCATCTCCACATCACCTGGCACACGAAATCGAGCGCTCCCTTGCTGGTCGGCAAAATCGAAACCGAAGTCCATCATTACCTCAAGGGCCGATGCATCAACACGCCCGGCGTTTTCATCCACGAAATCGGCGGCGTCGAGGATCATGTCCACCTGTGCCTCACCATTCCGCCAACGCTTCTGATCAGCGATTTCGTCGGCCAATTGAAAGGCGCCTCGTCGCATGAAATCAATCAGAAGTTCGGCGGCGGCGGCCAGGGCAAGGTATTGGAATGGCAGAGCGGCTACGGCGTTGTCAGCTTCGGCACGGGGAATTTGCCGTGGGTGAAAGAATACATACGCAATCAACGCGATCACCACGCGCGCGGCAAAACCGTGGAGCGGTTGGAGCGCGTGCATGAACGGGAGGATGGCTAAAGCCGAAACAGCGAGAAGCCCCGTGAACGGGGCTACGAGGAGAGGAATCCCGGCCACGCGAACCCGCCGTCAACGGCGGGCCTAACACCGCTGTCGCGGAAAGCCCCGTGAACGGGGCTCGGGGGAGAATCGGTGAAGCCATTTCGCTAACGCCCAGGAGCGCCGGGATTTCATTCGATTTCCGGCCCTTGAACGAATTCCGCCTCATGGATGCTCGACGATTGCGTGCGCCATCGGTTTCGCCGGCTTCTCGACGCCGAAAAGCCGTTGGATGACATAGTAGAACACCGGCGTCAGAAAGATGCCGAAGAGAGTGACGCCGCACATGCCGGCGAAGACGGCGAGGCCCAGCGAGCGGCGCATTTCGGCGCCTGCACCTTGCGCGATCACCAGCGGCACCACCCCGAGGATGAACGCGAACGATGTCATCAGGATCGGGCGGAGCCGAAGCCGCGTCGCTTCGACGGTGGCTTCCCAGGCGCCGACGCCTTCCTCGCGGCGAGCCTTGGCGAATTCGACGATGAGGATGGCGTTCTTGCTCGCCAGGCCGACGAGGACGACGAAGCCGATCTGCGTGAAGATGTTGACTTCCATGTTGGCGAACATGACGCCGCTGACCGAACAGAGCAGACACATGGGCACGACCAGGATGACGGCCAGCGGCAGCGACCAGCTTTCGTACTGGGCGGCAAGGACTAGGAAGACGAACATGACGGCCAGGGCGAAGACGAACATCGCCTTGTTTCCCGCCTCGAGCTGCAAATAGGTCAGTTCGGTCCATTCGTAAGCCATCGAGTGGGGCAATTCGCGGTCGGCGATTTTTTGCATCATGTCGATGGCCTGGCCGGAACTGGTGCCGGGCAAGGTATTGCCGGTGATGGCGGTGGCGGAGTACATGTTGTAGCGCATGACCATGACGGGGCCAGTCGTATTTTCGCGGACATCGAGGAAAGTGCCGAATCGGACCATCTGCCCGCGGGCGTTGCGGACCTGGAGCTGGCGGATGTCGGCGACCTGCTCGCGATATTTCTGGTCGGCCTGCACATTGACCTGCCAGGTTCTGCCAAACTCGTTGAAGTTGTTGACGTAGTAGGAGCCGAAATAGACTTGCAGAGTGTCGAAGACATTTTGCACGGAGACGCCGAGGACCTGGCACTTGTCGCGGTCGATTTCGAGATAAAGCCAAGGGGTGCTGGCGCGCGAGCTGTGGCCCACGCCGGTGAGGCCGGTGCCGGGTTTGCTCGCCTCTTTGACGATCCGGTCGCAGATGGTTTGCATGTCGGCCATGCCGATATTGGCGCGGTCCTCGACGATCATCTTGAAACCGCCCGTCGTGCCGAGGCCATCGACGGGAGGACCGCCGTAAGCGCTGACGACGGCGCCGAAGATGGGTGGCATGCGTTCGGCCTGGCCCATCACCATGCTCTCATACTGATCCAACTCGCTGGCGCTGAGATCACGCGCCAGGCCCTTTTTCATTTTCTGCGTGGTAAGAAGCTTGTCCTGCAAGGGCTCGAGCTTGCGGACGGTGGCTTCGGGGACGCCGGCGGCGGGCAGGGCATCCAGTGATTCCTTGGTGAGGATAAACCCGCCGTCCTTGCACAGAGCCTCCAAATCATTGGCGATGGCGTCGGCGCTGAGCTCGGGGTTGTGCCGTTTGTCGAATTCCTCGAGCAGGATGTACATGGAGCCAAGGTTGGGGGCGTTGGCCTTGAGGATGAGCGATTGGCCGGACACGCCGACGGTGTGGGCGATGCCCGGCAGGCCGGGATAACGCTGGATCGGCTTCTTGTTGCCTTGGGGGTCATGTTTTTCGTCGGTGTGATCGTCGCGGGCATTGTTCTTGGCCTGATGAGTCTTTTCGCCGCGGGCGATTTTTTCGATGCGGGCCATGACGCGCTCGGTGCGATCGACGGAGGCGGCGTCGGGGAGCTGGACGTTGAGGATCAAGTAGCCCTTGTCCTGCTGCGGGATGAAGCCCGTGGGGGCGTGCGCGAATTGCCAGCCGGTGAGAAAAAGCAGTCCGCCGTAGATGATGCAGACGATGACGCTCAAGCGCAGGATGTAGCCGACGCTCTTGCCGTAGACGGCGGTCATTTTGTCGAAGGCGCGGTTGAAGCCGCGGAAGAACCAACCGAGGGCGGCGTTGACGGGATGAATGACGAACCAGCCGAACAGTCCGCCGACGAGCATGCCGGGCGGAAAATAAAACGCCGCCGTCAGATAGCTCATCCACCAGGGCAGGGCAAGCTCGCCCTCCTCCAGCTTGTGCCAGGGAACCAACTCGATGGTCACGGCGGCGCCGCGCCAGGTCATCTCGTAAGTGTCGGGCATATCGGAGTAGGCGGTGAAAATCTTCGGCAACAGCCAAACGCTGCCCAGGCCCCCAAGGATGGCGAAGATCCACCACGGCAGCGCTTTGCGCTTCATCTCATGACCGACGCCGTGGGCCGCTTCCTCGGTCTTGAAAATCAGCACCGCCCGGCTTGGCGTCATCGTGATGGCGTTGACCGCCGAGATGATCGTCGAAACGGCGATGGTGACGGCGAACTGGCGGAAGAACTGTCCGGTGATGCCCCCCAGGAAACAGCACGGAATAAAGACGGCGCTCAAAACCAGCGTAATCGCGAGGATCGGGCCGGTGATTTCCTCCATTGCCTTGATGGTCGCGGTGCGCGCATCGAGCCCCGTGGCGATGAGGCGCTCGATGTTCTCCAAGACCACGATGGCGTCATCGACGACGATGCCGATCGCCAGCACCAGGCCGAACAGCGTCAGGTTGTTGAGCGTGAAGCCCATGGCCGCCATGACTGCGAAGGTGCCGATCAGCGACACCGGGACGTCGATCATCGGCAAGATCATGGCGCGCCAATCTTGCAAGAAGAGCAAAACGACAATGGCGACCAGGATGACGGCGTCGCGCAGCGTGTTGAAGACTTCGTCCACCGATTCCTGGATGAACGGCGTGGTGTCGTAGACGATCTTGTAATCGACGCCGGCGGGAAAGCGCTTTTTCAGATCGCGCATCTTGGCGTAAACGCCCTTGGCCGTGTCAAGCGCGTTGGAGCCGGGCAGCTGATAGATCGACAGGGCGACGGAGGGTTTGCCGTCGAGGGTGCACGATTGGTCGTATTGTTGCGAGCCGAGTTGCACGCCTTCCTCGGTTTTGGATTCCAGATAGACGATGCCGCGCTGGGCGGCGACGTCGCCCAGGCGGATCACGTCGGCGGGGTTGCGGCCGGCATGGATGATGGTGCGGGGAACGTCTTCCACGTGCGGGGGCTGACCGCCGCCGTAGGTGGCCAGCCAGGTCAGCGATTGGCCGTTCACGGGCGGGCCGTCGGCGACCAGGGTGATCGGCGTGGTTTTCAACGGGTTGGGCTGCAAGGCACGGAGCACCTCGGCGATTTCGAGGCTGCGCTTGGCCAATTTGGCGGAATCGAGCTGGATGCGCACGTAATATCGGTTGGCGCGGACAATGTCGCGCAGGCGGACGATGGCGGTGGCTTGCCCACCGACGGAGCTGGAGGAAGCTGTGCCGCCTGGCATGCTGGCGTTGCTCGACGTGGTCGGAGCGGCGGGGGCCGCGATCTGCCCGGCGACATTCTTGCCCGCCTTGATGATAATGTCGGCGAATTGTTCCGGATCGGTGAGCCGACCCTGCGTGTTGATCGTCAGTTGAAATTGCTGCGCTCGCATGGTGGGCGGTTGGCCGATCTGTCCGGCGGCGACCTGGTTGTTCTGCTGCGAGATGGCGACCACCACATCCATTCCGGAAAGGCCGCGCGCCGCCAGCTTGTCCGGATCGAGCCAGGCCCGCAAGCTGTAATCGCGCTGCCCCAGATAGGTGATGCCCGCCACGCCCGGCAGCCGGCCTAACTCGTCCTTGACGTTGATCGTCGCGTAATTGCTCAGATAGATGTTGTCTTTCGTGCCGTCCGGCGAGACCAGGTTGACGATCATCAGCGTGTTGGGCGACATCTTCTTGACGGTGATGCCTTCGTTCTGCACGACCTGGGGAATGACCGGCAAGGCCAGCGAGACGCGATTCTGCACCAGCACCTGGGCCATGTCGGAATCCATGCGCGAATCGGCACTCGACTTGAAGGTGACGGTGAGGTTGTAAGCGCCGTCGTTGGTGCACTCCGACTCCATGTAGATCATGCCCTCGACGCCGGACACCTGGGCCTCGATCGGGGCCGCCACGGTGTCGCGCACGGTCTGAGCGTTAGCGCCGGGGTAAATCGCCGACACCAACACCGTCGGCGGCGTCACCTCCGGATACTGCGCGACCGGCAGCGTCCAGACGGCGACGAACCCTGCCAGCGTGATGACGACGGAAATCACCGTCGCGAAGATCGGCCGATCGATGAAGAAGCGTGTGAACATAGGAAGCGTCCGTGGTCCTCCCAGGGCGTTGCCCTGGGCTGTAAGATCGCGCACCGTTGGTGCTAAGCGCCAACATCGCGTACCGTTGGTGCTAATTTACTATGGGCCAGCTCCCGACAATTTCTTGTGAATCCCGCGCACCGCAACGAAGAATAGCACACCGCAGCCGGCGCCGAGAATGATGCCCCAGCTCGGCGATATGATGTGCAACATCGACAGCAAGTATCCGCTCGCGCTTCCGACTGTTAACCCAAGTACGACCGCCAGCGCCCATTGCACAATCGCGCCGGCGAAGATCCGCGTTTCGCCGAGCCCCTGGATGACGTAGAAGAACACTGGCGTTAGGAAGATGCCGAACGCAGTCACGCCGAGCATGCCGCTGAAGACGGCCACTCCCAGCGAGCGGCGCATCTCGGCCCCGGCCCCCGATGCGACGCATAACGGCAACACGCCGAGAATGAACGCGAACGACGTCATCAGAATCGGCCGTAAGCGCAACCGCGCTGATTCCAGCGTCGCTTCGTAAACCGATCGGCCACCCGTCAAATGCAACTCCTTGGCGAACTCCACGACGAGGATGGCGTTCTTGCAAGCCAGGCCGACAAGCACCACCAGGCCGATCTGCACGAAGATATCCACGGCCGAGTCCTGACCAAACACGCCGCGGCGCACCAGCACCCCGGTCAGCGAACAGAGCATGCACAGCGGCACCACCAGGATCACCGCCAGCGGCAGAGTCCAGCTTTCATACAGAGCCGACAGCGCCAAAAAGACGCACACCACGGCCAAGGCGAAAACGATGACGCTGGTGCTCCCCTCGCGAATCTGCATGAACATCAACTCGGTCCATTCCGCGTTCATCGAGCGCGGCAGATTCACGTCGGCGATCTTATCCACCGCATCGATCACGTCGCCCGAGCTGTTGCCTGGCAGCGGCGAGCCAGTGATCGGCGCCGCCACGAACAGGTTGTAGCGCTTGACGAAAACGGGGCCTGAATCTGCGCAACTTCACCAGCGTTCCGAGCGGCACCATCTGTCCTTTGTTGTTGCGCACTTGCAAGAGATTGACGTCTTCGACTTTCGAGCGGAATTCGCGGTCGGCCTGGAGCGTGACCTGCCAATAGCGCCCAAAATCGTTGTAGCTGTTGACGTAAAGGGAGCCGAGAAAGATGTTGACGGTTTGATTGACGTCGTCAAAGGAAACGCCGAGGGAGGCGACCTTGGCGCGGTCGATGTCCATGAAAAGCTGGGGGGTGTTGGAACGAAACTGGGTGTTGACGCCGGTGAGCATCTTCTTGACCGGCGGGGCGTCGTCTTCTTGGTCGGCCTTTTTCTTCTTGCCCGCGTCTTCGCCGATTTCCTGCTTGATGACGCGGACGAAGCGATCGGATTGATCCTGCAAGGTGGTAAGGCCCAGGCCGCCGCGATCCTGCAACATCAGACGAAAGCCGCCGGCAACGCTGACGCCGGGAATCGGTGAAGAACCGGCGACGACGATGCGGGCGTCCTTAATATTGGCCGCGAATTGCTTGCGCAGTGCGCCATGACGGCGTCGGCCCGTAGCTTGCGGTCCTGACGCTGGGCGAACGGCTTGAGGACGACGAAGTACGACGCGAAGTTGGACCCGTTGGCCTGCTCGACGAAGGAGATGCCGGCCAGGCCGATCGAATGGGAGACTCCCGGATCGGCGCGGGTGATTTCCTCGACGCGGGCGGAGACTTCCTGGGTGCGGTCGAGGCTGGCGGAGTCGGGAAGTTGCAGGCTGATGATGAGCCGGCCCATGTCCTGCTGCGGCACGAACCCGCGCGGCGCGTCCCGAAAGGTGGTGTACGTCAAGACCAGCAGGCCGCCATAGGCCAGGATCACGATCGCGCTGAGCTTCAGTGAGCTGCCGACGATCCAGCCGTAGGCGTCGGTCAGGTAATCGAAGCCGAGATTGAAGCCGCGGAACACCCAGCCCAGCAAGGCATTGACTGGCTTGATGGCGGACCAGCCGACCGCCAGGCCGATGAGCATTCCCGGCGTAAAGTACAAGCTCGTCGTCAGCGCCAGCTCCCGCCAATCGACCGCCGCCCCCTCTTCGTCGGGCACGTCATCGCGCGCCGCCGCCATGAGCAGGCGCGGGATCAGCCACAGCGTGATGAAGCCGCACGCCCCGAAAATCCACCAGGGCAACGCCTCGCGCTGGTGGTGGCCCTTGCCGCCTTCCTTGGTCTTGAAGATCATCAGGGCCCGCGACGGCGTCATCGTCAGGGCGTTGATCGCCGAGATTACCGTGGAGGCGGCGATCGTCACGGCGAACTGCTTGAAGAAGCGCCCGGTGATGCCGCTGATGAACGCGCACGGCACGAACACCGCGCACAGCACGAGCGTGATCGCCAGGATGGGGCCGCTGATTTCTTCCATTGCCTTGATGGTGGCGGTGCGCGTGTCATAACCCTTGGCCATCTGCCGCTCGATGTTCTCCAGAACGACGATGGCGTCGTCCACGACGATGCCGATCGCCAGCACGAGTCCAAACAGGGAAATGTTGTTGAGGCTGTAGCCGAAGACGGCCATGACGGCGAAAGTGCCGATCAGCGAGACGGGTACATCGATCATGGGCAGGATCATCGCCCGCCAGTCCTGCAAGAAGAACAGGACGACGATAGCGACCAGGATGACGGCATCGCGCAGCGTATGGAAGACTTCGAAGATCGATTCACGAATGAACGGCGTCGTGTCGTAGGCGATGACATAATCGACCCCTTCGGGAAAGCGCGATTTGAGCTGCTTCATTTTGGCGCGGATGGCATCGGCCACGTCGAGGGCGTTGGTGCCGGGAAGTTGGTAGGTGGTCAGGCCGACCGAGGGCTTGCCATCGAATGTGCAGGAGATGTTGTAATTGAGAGCGCCGCGTTCGATTCGGGCAACATCCTTGAGGCGGACGATGCTGACGGAAGTGGAGGGGGGCAACTTGACGACGGTGGGGCTGACGGCCGGCTTGGCGGTGGACTTGACCTTGGCGGAGTTGACAGTGGGAATTCGGGTTTTGAGGACGGCGGCAACGGAGATGGCGCTGCCGGACACGGAACCGGTGGTGCTGGAGGTGGAGGTAGTGGCGCCGCCGCCCGCGGTGCTGCCGCCGCCGGTGGTGCCGCCGCCAGGATCATTGGCGCCTCCTGAAGTGCTGGGCATCTGAATCGTGCTCATCGGAGTGGCAGGAGGCGTCGCCGTGTCGGAACCCGATCCGCCTCCTGGGGATAGCGACATCATTCCCGACAATGAGGTCGGCGGCTGATTCGGGGCCGCCTTGACGATGATATTCTCGAACTGGCTTGGCTCATTCAGTCGGCCTAGCGTGGTGATCGGCAGTTGCAGCGATTGGCCGCGCCGGATCGGGGGCTGTCCCACCATCCCCGCTGCCGCTGGCTCATTCTGATCGCGCACCGCGTTGGCCACGTCTATCGCCGTCATGTTGCGCGACGCCAGCTTCTGCGGATCGAGCCAGACGCGGATGCTGTAATCGCGCTCCCCCATGATGTTGATATCCGACACGCCGTCCACGCGCAAAAGCTCATCTTTCACGCTGATCAGGGCGTAGTTGCTCAGGTCCACGTCGTTCCAGAACGGCGGGCTGATGGTTGCCACCTCCGCCTTGGCGATCTTGTGCCTCTTGCCGCGATAATCGACCAGGGTGAAGGTCTTGCCGTCGTCCCCTTTGATGAAGCCGCGCAAGGCTTTGCCGTCGCTGGTGGTGAGGTCCACTCCGGAAAGGAAATTGACCATGAGGAGCATGTCGGGTGTTCGCTTGCGGATGGTGATGCCCTGGTTTTGGACGGGCGTGGGGAGGATGGGCATTGCCAGGGTGACGCGGTTTTGCACCATCACCAAGGCGGTGTTCAAATCCACGTTGACATCAAAGGTGATCGACAGGCTGTAGGACCCATCGTTGCCCATCTGCGACGCCATGTAGAGCATGCCGGGCACGCCGGTGACCTGCTGCTCGATCGGCGCCGCGACGGTGTCGGCCACGACCTGAGCGCTGGCGCCCGGATAGGTGATCGACACACTGATCGAAGGCGGCGTGATGCGCGGATATTGCGCGATGGAAAGCGACCACAGCGAAATGCCGCCCGTCAGCATGATCACCACCGACAGCACCGTGGCAAAGATCGGCCGATCGATGAAGAATTTCGAAAGCATGTCGATGGTCCGTAGAGCGTGGTCCGCGCATGCGCGGCGATGGATTATTTCTTCTTGGGCGCCGCCAGCTTTTCCACCGTTTCCGGGGCGGCCGGCGCGCCGAGAGTTGGCATTTGCCGCTTCTCCATTTCCACGGGCATGCCGGGGCGGACTTGCTGTAGGCTGCCGAAGAGAACCCAGTCGTCCTTCTTCAGCCCAGTCAGCACCACGCGCAGCCCATCGTCTTGCAACGAGCCGAGCGTGACACTGCGGGATTCAACCTTATTGTCGGGGCCCACCACGTACAGGTATTTGCGGCCTTGCTCCGAGGTCACCGCGCGGTCGATGACGAGAAGTGAGTCCTGGACGTCGCCGATCGGCAGGCGGATGCGCACGAACATGCCGGGCAGCAAAAGATAGGTTCCCCCCTTGGGTTTATGGTTCTCGAATTCGCCGCGGACGGAGATGCTGCCCGTGCCGGCGTTGACCTGGTTGTCGAAGAAGTTGACCTTGCCGACGTGCGGGAAGCCTTCCTCTCCGGTCAGGCCCATGTCCACCGGGATGCTGCCCCCCTGCGGATCGGCGATTTTTCCCTCGTTGATGGCTTGTTTGATGCGAAAGAGCGTCGGTTCATCCACGTCGAAGTTGGCGTACATCGGATCCATGCGCACCAGCGTGGTCAGCTGCGTCACGTCCTGATTGACCAGGTTGCCCCCCGTCAGGTAATACCGGCTGATGATCCCGTCGATGGGCGAATAGATTTTGCACCATTCGAGGTTGAGCTTGGCCGAGATGAGGTTGGCCTTGGCGAGATTGAGGTTGGCGATGGCCTGGTCCTCTTGGGCCTGGTATTGGTCGAGTTCCTGCTTGCTGACGGCGCCTTCTTGTTTTTTTTCCAGTAGCTTGAAGCGCTCATTGGTTGCCTTGGCATAGCGGAGACTTGCTTCGTTCTGGGCCACCGCCGCCTGGGCCGCTTCGAATTGGGCCTTGTAGGGGCGATCATCCACCTCGAACAGCAGCGTTCCCTCCTGGATTACCTTGCCTTTCTCGTCGAGGATAGGTCCTTTGACTTCCGCTCCTTCCTTGAACGGCATCTTTTCGAGGTAGCCTGTCACGCGCGGCACGATGGTGACATTGTCCTTGGCGTTGGTTCGGCCGGTGTAGTAAACGTAATCGCGCACCTTGCGCTGGACCGGCTGCGCCACGGGAACCACCAACGCCCCCGATGTGCCGCCCGGTGCCGCGCCTCGCTCGCACCCGGCCAGGAACAACAAGCAAATCAGGAAGGATAAGGGGATAATGCAGGCCCAGCGTGACATCGGCGACCTCCATCATTAAATGTGCGGACAACTTGAACTTATCGTAGTGAATCAGACTTCATCACGGAATGGGCAAAGAATGCCGATAATACCTATGGTATCCAAAATGAGGGATATCCCGACCGGGCAAAACCATGCGTAGACGTCTCCGCGGCAGCAGGAAGCAATCAGCATTCAGGCGGTTCCTGGCCGCCTGCTGTCTGCTCTCTGCTGTCTACGGTTCGGGCTGCACTTCGATCTCGGACTACGTCCACAACGGCTTCAAGGTCGGCCCGAATTACAATGAACCGCCCGCTCCCGTCGCCAAGAACTGGATTGATGCCGACGACAAACGGTTGTCCAGCGCCTCGGACGATCACGCGCACTGGTGGACCAACTTCAATGACCCGATTCTCAGCGATCTTATCTGCGACGCCTACAAACAAAATCTGACCCTCAAGCAGGCGGGTATGCGTATCCTGGAGGCGCGCGCCAATCGCAATATCGCCTGCGGCAACTTGTTCCCGCAAACACAGCAAGCCGTCGGCGATTTTACGCGCACCGT
The DNA here is from genome assembly GCA_963767835.1 of uncultured Planctomycetota bacterium. Taxonomy (GTDB): domain Bacteria; phylum Planctomycetota; class Planctomycetia; order Gemmatales; family Gemmataceae; genus SIAQ01. The sequence continues at coordinate 473,545 of CAVYFY010000019.1, read as the reverse complement.
CTATAGCAAGGAAAACGTCAACTCGGAATTCCTCCCCAAGCGCTACACTCCGCAGTACGATTTCGGATTCAATCTGTCGTGGGAGATCGATTTCTGGGGCCGATTCCGCCGGGCATTGGAATCGACGGAGGCGACCTTGCAGGCGTCGGCGTACGATTATGATGACGTCTTGGTCACCTTGCTGAGCGACGTTGCAACCAACTATGTGAACCTGCGCGTGGCCCAGAAACGCATCGAGTATGCCCGCGAAAATACCGAGCTGCAGCGCAAGACGGTCCAGGTGGTCAAGGCACGCTTCGACGTGGGGGCGGTGAACAAGCTCGCCCTCGTGCAAGCGGAAGCCTTGCTCTACCAGACCGAAGCGACCATCTACGATCTGGAAGTCACCGAGCGCCAGGCCGCCAATGCGCTGTGCGTGCTGATGGGAACGCCGCCGGAAAATCTGACCGCCCGTCTCGGCAAGGGGAGCATTCCAACGGCCCCGCCCGAGGTCGCGGTTGGCGTCCCCGCCGAACTGTTGCGGCGTCGGCCCGATGTCCGCAAGGCCGAGCGCCTGGCGGCCGCCCAGTGCGCCCAGATTGGCTACGCGGAATCCGATTTTTATCCTCACTTCATGATCAATGGCGAAATCCTCCGCGAAGCTGCCAAATTCAAAGACCTGTTCAACCCGCTGGCGTACCAGGGCATTATCCAGCCCGCGGTGCAATGGAACATTCTGAACTATGGCCGCGTTCTCAATAATGTTCGGCTGCAGGACGCGACGTTTCGGGAGCTGGCGCTCAATTATCAGCAGACGGTGCTGAACGCGCAACAGGACGTGGAAAACGGACTCGTGACGTTCTTGAAAGAAAAACAGCGTTTCGATGCCCAGGAGAAATCGGTGAAAGCCGCCGAGACCGGCGTCAAAATCGTCCTTACGCAATTCGAGGCCGGCACCGTCACCATTGCCCAACTCATTTTGTTCGAGCAGAACCTCGTCCAGCAACAGGACACGCTGGCGGTTGCGGATGGCCAAATCGCGCTGGGGCTGATCCAGGCCTACAAGGCGCTGGGCGGCGGCTGGGAGATTCGCATCGAGGGCTGCACCAGCAACGGCGATTCACCGCGCCCGGCGCTTCTGCCTGAACCCAGGCTTTTGCCCGCCGCAACTCCTTTGCCCACCGATGACATGAAGGCGAAATTCGGTCCGCCCAAGTGACCGAAGGATCTGCTCGCCCGAAAATCAATTCGATTCCTCTTGTCGCCGAAGCCCACTCCGCTAGAATGTCAGACCCGTGACCACGGTTCTGTCGCCCCATTGAGGTCTGTCATGAAAGTGCGTTCGAGCGTCAAGCGAATTTGCGAAAACTGCAAGCTGGTCAAGCGGCAAGGGCGGGTCTACGTCATCTGCACCAATCCGCGTCACAAGCAGCGCCAGGGATAATTCACCAGGAGATTCCGTCCATGCCGCGTATTTTGGGTGTTGACCTTCCCAACGAGAAGCCAACCCATATCTCGCTCCGGTACATCCGGGGCATCGGTCCGACGACCGCTCTGGAGGTGTGCGACAAGGCCAAAGTCAATCCGCAGCGCAAAGCCAAGGAATTGACCGAAGAAGAGGTGGCCCGCATCGCCAACATTCTCGACCGCGAGTACGTGGTCGAAGGCCAATTGCGGCGGCAGGAGCAACAAAACATCGCCCGCTTGAAAGAAATTGCCTGCTACCGCGGCTTCCGCCATCGCCGCAATTTGCCGTGCCGCGGCCAGCGTACCCGCACCAACGCCCGTACTCGCAAAGGACCGCGCAAGACGGTCGCAGGCAAGAAGGGCGTAAAAGAGGCGAAATAAGGCTTGGATTATTTGGGTTGCTGGGTGTGTGCGCGTGCAACGCATCAACGCAACATGTGGTCTATCAATAAGTTGGCCAAAGCAAATTCGTTGCAAGCCGACTTTGCCCTGAGATTCCGTGATCACGCCGACGCGGTCGCTAAACGGGAAATATCTTGCCGTTTTCCATCCGCTTACTATTGTAAAACAGATACCGCCAGGATGCACTGCGTGGCCCGGCCTCCGGCGAGGTCGGGCGGTGTTGTTTTCTTGTTTGAAGTTGAAGGGTGTTCCGACGTGGCCAAGAGCAAGAAGAAAAAAGCCCGCCGCAATGTCAGCCGCGGCGTCGCCCACATTAAATCGACGTTCAACAACACGATCGTCACCATCACCGACACCAATGGTGACACCCTGTGCTACGCCTCGGCCGGCACGGTCGGCTTCAAGGGGAGTCGCAAGAGCACGCCATTCGCCGCCCAGCGCGCCGCGGAAGTCGCCGCCGACCGCGCGACCAAGTTCGGCTTGAAGGAAGTTGAAGTGCGCGTCAAGGGCCCTGGTTCAGGCCGCGAATCGGCGATCACCGCGTTGCAAGCCGCCGGCCTGTCCGTGAAGGTGATCGAAGACGTGACGCCGCTGCCGCACAATGGTTGCCGGCCTCCGAAGAAGCGCAGGGTTTAGAGAAATCAAGTTGTTTGGGACAAAACGGCCCGTTTCCGGGAAACGTGGTCGTGAAATGACACGCGGTTTTGTCCTTACAAACAGAAGGATGAATTTCTATCCATGGCTCGTCATATCGATCCGGTTTGCAGGCTTTGCCGACGTGAAGGCATCAAGCTCTACCTCAAGGGCAGCCGCTGTGAAAGCCCGAAGTGCGCCATCGAACGCCGTAATCAACCGCCCGGCATGCACGTGCGCCGCGGCAAGATGACCGAATACGGCGAACGTCTACGCGAAAAGCAAAAACTCAAACGCTTCTATGGCGTGCTCGAGCGCCAGTTCCGCCGTTATTTCGAACTTGCGTCGCGCTCCACCGAGAACACTGGCGAAGCACTCCTGAGCTTGCTGGAGCGCCGCCTTGACAACGTCGTGCATCGGCTTGGCTTCGCCCCATCCCGCGCCGCCGCCCGCCAACTCGTCGCGCATGGCCACATCCAGGTCAACGGCCGGAATTGCAACATTCCAAGCCTGGTCGTCAGGAAAGGGGACAAAATCGCCGTCAAGAATAAGCCGAAGAGCCTGGCCCAGGTGAAGCTCAACCAGACCGCTCACACGGAGCCGATCCCCGACTTCCTCGAGATCGTCGCCAACGAGCCGCCCGAGGGCCTGGTCAAGAGCATCCCCGGCCGCGGCGACGTCGATCCGCGCTTGGGCAAGGACAAGGAGTTGCAAGAGCAGCTCATCATCGAATTCTGCTCGCGGTGATTAGTCTTGGCTTCGTGGCGACCCGCTACCCAGGAGAACATCATGAAGCTTGCGTTCTACCTTGTTTTTCCAGTGCTGCTTCTGCTCGCCTGGGTTGGCGAAGCGGCAGCAGGAAGCGACGAAAAAATCAAGCAGGTCGCCCGCGGCGTTCTCGCCAAATATGAGAACGCGGTTGTCTGCGTCAAGATCGTGGGAGGCAGCTATTTCATCGTGGACGCCAAGCCGAGTCCGAAAACGGACTTCAAGGCCGAGGTGGCGGGCACGATCCTGACCGCGAACGGCTTGACAGCGATGTGCAATTACTCGACCGATTTCGAAAACATCTTGCCGAGCATCGTCGCCGTGGGGGGCGATGCGGCGCCGCAGAACAAGCAGATTTACGAAATCACCGAGATCAAGCTGGGGCTCAAAGATGGCCGCGAGATTCCGGCCGAGCTTGTCATGCGCGACGCCAAGCTTGGCGTGGCCTTCGTGGCGCCCAAGGAGCGCGGCCTGAAATTGACCCACGTCGCGCTCGACAAAGGCCCGATCCCGGAAGTCCTGGACGAGGTGATCTTCCTGAATCGGCTCGGCACGCCGCTCAAGCGCGGTTCCGAAGTCGGCATCGTTCCCATCAGCGCCGTGCTCAAACAACCGCAGATGTTGCTTGTGCCCGTCTCGGAAGGCGGATACGCGGCATTCGATGCGAGCGGGCGTCCCCTCGGAGTCACCGTCGTGCGGAGCGTGCGGGAAAACCGCGGCGTCCCAATTGAAGGCCTCATGATGGCGGTGGTCCTCACGGCCGAAACGCTGCGCCCCGCCATGGACCAAGCCCTCAAGAAATGGGAAGAAAAGGGCAAATAGCAACGCGGCCTGATCCACGAAAACACTGTTGCTCGGCGCTAGCGGACGGCACCGGGCGAATACCTCATAGACCCCCAGGAGCCTCCCCAATGCGTATCAAGTGGCGCGGGCTGGAATTGCCCAACCGTTTGACCTGTGAACGTGAAACTCTCACCGACACCTACGGCAAATTCTTCGCCGAGCCGTTCGAACGCGGCTTCGGCGTCACCATCGGCAACAGTCTGCGCCGGGTGCTGCTCTCCAGCCTCGAAGGCAGCGCCATCACGCGCGTCAAGATTCAGGGCGTCCAGCACGAGATCACGACCATTCCCGGCATCTCCGAGGATGTTACCGACATCATCCTCAACATCAAGAGCCTGGTTGTCAAGAACTTGACCGATCAGACCAAGACCGTCCGCATCGAAAAACGCTCGCACGGCGTCGTCCGCGGCTCCGATGTCCTCACCGACGAAACGGTGCAGATCATCAATCCCGAGCACGTCCTCGCCACCATGACCGATGATGTGCCGTTCGTCGTCGAGATGACGGTCGAGAATGGCCGAGGCTACCGCACCGCCGACGACAATGCGGGCCGTGAACGCGAGATCGGCGTCATCCCGGTCGATTCGAGCTTCTCGCCGGTGGTGCGCGTCAAGTACGAAATCGAGGAAACGCGCGTCGGGCAGAAGACCAACTATGATCGGCTCGTGATGGAAATCTGGACCAACGGCACCTTGAGCCCGCACATGGCCCTGGTGGAAGGGGCCAAGATTCTGCGCAAGCATCTCAATCCGTTCATTCAGTACGCCGAGCCGGGGCCGGAGATGTCGCTGGACGACCGTGCCGAGGCCGCCGCTTCGAGCGATTCGGTCGATCACGAGCTGGAGCGCAAGCTGAACATGAGCCTGGCCGAGCTGGAGCTGTCGGTGCGGGCGACGAACTGCCTCGAATCGGAAGGAATCACCACGGTGCGCGATCTCGTGATCCGCACCGACGAAGAATTGCTCGAAGTCCGCAACTTCGGCGAAACGACCCTGCGTGAAGTCAAGCAAAAGCTGACCGAGCGCGGACTGAACCTGGGGATGAAGATCCCCGCGCGGCGCTAGTCCGTGGTCCGTGGACCGTGGTCCGTGGCAACGCGGGCCAGGCGCCACGCTGCGGAATGCGAGTTCTCTTTGCTACGGACCACGGACAACTGACTACGGACCTTGAAATGCGACACAAAAAAGCAGGCAAACATCTGGGCCGCAACGCCACGCATCGGCTGGCGCTTTATCGTAACCTGACGATGGCCCTGCTTCGGCACGAGCGCATCATCACCACGCTGCCGAAGGCGAAGGCGGTGCGTCCGTTCGTCGAGAAGCTGATCACCATCGCCAAACAGAATACGCTGCACGCGCGCCGGCTGGTGATTTCGCGGCTCGGGCCCGCTGCCGAGGCCGAGGTGAAGCCGAAAAAGGACGACGACGGCGAAGCCGATCATCGCACGGTCGTGCAAAAGCTATTCGCGGAGATTGCTCCGCGGTTCGCGGCGCGTCCCGGCGGCTACACGCGCATCCTCAAGCGCCATGAAGTTCGCCTGGGGGATGCCGGCGCGACCGCGTTCCTGGAACTGTTGAAAGCCGGCGAAACGCGCTCGCGCGCCAAGGCCGCGTACTCCGCGCCTTCACCGGCCCCAACGATTGAGGCGCCGCCGCCCGAACCGCCCGCCCCGGAAGCGACCGACCAGCCCGCGCCGGAAGGCGAATCACCGGCGCCGCCGCCCGAAGGCCAAGCGCTCGCGTAATGATCTCTGAGCTTCCCAAGCCGATCCGCACAGGTCGGCTTTCTTATTTCTCTTTCACATCGAAGCAAACCAGCTTCTCCTGATCGCGCACATACAATCGGCCGTTCGCCACCACCGGCACCGACCAGCATGAGTTGGTTTGCGCGGAGAACTGAAAACGTGATTTCTCGACATACTCCTTCGGGTTCGCGTCCACCAGCGCCAGCAATCCATTGGCGCCATAGACGATGAGCTGATCGTTGACCAGCAGCACCGAGCCTTTGTCGAAGCTGCGTTCATTCTCTTTCCAGGCGACTTCGCCGGTGCGGAAATTCATGCAGGCCAGGGTGCTGTCGTCAAAGCCGTAGAGATAATCCTTGTGCCGCACGCAGGTGGCGAGGTGGTTGCGCATGCGGCGTGTTCTTGTAGACGGGATTCGCTTCCCATACGCTGCCGGTCTTGGCGATCTCCAAAAGCGAGCAGCCGCGGCCATAGTAGGACGAGATGAAGACATAATCGCCGACTGCAATCGGCGTGGCGATGTTGCATTGGTTTTCGATCGGCCAGGGGAATTCCCAGAGCTGCGCGCCGGCGTCCGGCCGCACGCTGACGAGCCGGCTGCCGGTGAGGAAGACAATTTGCCGCTGGCCGTGGATGGTGGCGGCGACGGGGGAGCTGTAGCTGGCGCGATCGTCCTGGCTTTTCCAGAGGATCGTGCCGATGCGTTTGTCGAGAGCGGCGAACGAGTTGCCGTTGGGCCCGCCGGGCATGATGAAAACGCGGTTGTCATCGACCAGCGGCGAGAACGCGACGCCCCACTTGGGCACCGCGGCGCCGAATTCCTCGAGCAGGTTTTTCGACCATACGCGCTCGCCCGTCGGCTCATCGGTGAACGCTTTCAGGCAGTGCATCAGACCGGTGGCGCCGACGGCATAAATCAAATCGCCGTCGATGCTCGGCGTGGAGCGCGGGCCGTTGCCGTAATTGTTCGAGTAATGGCAGGGATAGCGGAAACGCCAGATTTCTTTGCCGGTCTCGGCGTTCCAGGCGGCGATGGCTTCGTGGTCGCCGTCCTGGAAGATGGTGAAAACGCGTTTCTTGGCGACGACAACGCTGGCGAAGCCTTCGCCGACTTTCGCTTCCCAGAGCTGCGTGGGGCCTGATTCGGGCCAGGTGGTGCGGATGCCGGTTTCAGTGCAGACACCGTCGCGGTTGGGCCCGCGCCATTGAGGCCAGTCGCCCCCGCTGCTTTTGTGTTCCTCAAGCGTGCGCTGGGCCAGTTTGTTGAGCTTGGCGGGATCGACCTGGGCACGATCGAGCCGACGATAGTGGTAAACGGCTAGTCCGGCGAAGACGATAAGCAAAACGGTGATGACCACGACATCGATGATTCGGCCCGGACGCGGACGGCACGACTTGATCGGCATAAAACGACCTCCATGCGTGAATGCTTCGCTGCATTGATGAATTCGTTCCCTCATTCTATCAGAGTCGATCAATCATGAATACTTCCCCGTCCGCCGGCCGACGTCTGCGTGACGCCTTGCAGCGCCAGCCGATTGCCATCCCCGGCGTCTTCAACGCGCTCGTCGCAAGAATGGCGGAACGGCTCGGCCATGACGCCGTGTATCTCTCCGGCGGCGCGCTGTCGGCGGCATACGGCGTTCCCGATGTCGGCCTGCTCACGCTGACCGAATTCGTCAGCGAGGCACGGACTGTCGCCCGCGCCACCAAGTTGCCGCTCCTCTGCGACGCCGACACTGGCTTCGGCGAGGCGCTCGAACGTCGAGCGCACGGTGCAGCTTTTCGAGGAAGCCGGCGTCGCGGGCATCCACCTGGAGGATCAGGAATTGCCGAAGCGTTGCGGGCATCTGTCGGGCAAATCGCTGGTCAGCGCCGAGGCGATGGCGGCCAAGATTCGCGCGGCCGTGGCAGCCCGGCGCGACGCCGATTTCGTCATCATCGCCCGCACGGATGCCCGGGGCGTTTTCGGCATGGACGAGGCGATTCGCCGAGCCAAGCTATATCTCGATGCCGGCGCCGACGCGATCTTCCCCGAAGCGCTGGAATCGCCCGACGAGTTCGCCGCATTTGCCAAGGCGGTGCCCGCGCCGCTGCTGGCGAACAACACGGAGTTTGGCCGCAGTCCGAATTTGACGGTGGAGGCCTTCGGCGCTCTCGGCTACTCGATGGTGCTCTTCCCGCTGACGGCGTTCCGTGCGGCTTTGAAATCGGCCCACGACACGCTCGCCGACCTCAAGACGCTTGGCCATCAGCGTGACCGCCTGGGCCAAATGTTAACGCGGGCGGAACTCTACGATCTTCTAGGATATGAGGGTTACGAATCACGCGATCGGGCATACTTCGGATGAGGTGCGGTGACCGATCGCATGAATGACCTGACCGAGAACATTGGAGGCTGGCAACATCGCATTCTGGGTGAACCCTTCTTCAAGGCCGCCTCTCCACTATCATATGTCCACGGGCGAACTTCCCGACGCATAAGCCAGGGGTGTTCCGTTTCTGCCCTCGCTTGCGCGTCGGGCTCACGCAGATTGGCACGGAGTCCATTATCATGGCCACTGACGAAAAAACGCCCTCCACCAACTTCATCCACCAGATCATCGAAGCCGACAATGCGTCCGGCAAGTTCGCGGGCCGGGTCTGCACGCGCTTCCCCCTGAACCCAACGGGTATCTGCACATCGGGCACGCCAAGTCGATTTGCCTGAACTTCGGCACCGCCAAGAAATACGGCGGCACGTGCAATCTGCGCTTCGATGACACCAATCCCGAAAAGGAAGAGCAGGAATACGTCGATTCCATCATGGACGACGTCCGCTGGCTCGGCTTCCAGTGGGACGGGCTATTCTACGCCTCCGATTATTTCGATCAGCTCTACGAATGGGCCATCGTCCTCATCAAGAAGGGCAAGGCGTTTGTCTGCGATCAGACGCCGGACCAGGTGCGCGAAACCCGCGGCACGCCGAACCATCCGGGGACCAATAGCCCATTCCGCGATCGCTCCGTCGAGGAGAATCTCAAGCTCTTCGAAGGCATGAAAAACGGCGAATTCCCCGACGGCTCGCGAACGCTAAGAGCGAAGATCGACATGGCCCATCCGAACATCAATTTGCGCGATCCGGTGATGTATCGCATCCTGCGGGCCACGCATCACCGCACCGGCGACAAATGGTGCATCTACGCCATGTACGATTACGCTCACGGACAAAGCGATTCCATCGAAAAAATCACCCACTCGATCTGCACGCTCGAATTCGAGCACCATCGCCCCCTGTACGATTGGTTCATCAAGGAGCTCGGCATCTACGCCCCGCAGCAGATCGAGTTCTCCCGCCTCAATCTCACCTACACCGTCATGAGCAAGCGCAAGCTCCTGACGCTGGTCAAGGACAAGCACGTGCGCGGCTGGGACGATCCACGCATGCCGACGATTTCGGGATTGCGCCGCCGGGGCTACACGCCGGAAGCAATCCGGGCGTTCTGCGAGCGCATCGGCGTGTCGAAATACGAAGGCACCATCGAGATGGCCTGGCTCGAAGACGCCCTGCGCGACGATCTCAACAAACTCGCCCAGCGCCGCATGGCCGTGCTGCGGCCGCTCAAGGTCGTGATCGAAAATTATCCCGACGGCCAAACCGAGGAGCTGGACGCCGTCAACAATCCCGAAGACGCATCGGCCGGCTCGCGCAAAGTCCCGTTCGGCAAGGTGCTCTACATCGAGCGGACCGATTTCCATGAAGATCCGCCCAAGGGCTACTTCCGCCTCGCCCCCGGCAAGGAAGTCCGCCTGCGCTGGGCGTATTTCCTCAAGTGCATCAGCGTCATCAAGGACGCCGCCGGCAATGTCACCGAACTGCGCTGCACCTACGACCCAGCGACCAAAGGTGGCAACGCCCCGGATGGCCGCAAGGTCAAGGGGACCATCCACTGGGTCAGCGCCGAGCACGCCATCCCTGCCGAGGTGCGGCTGTACGATCATCTGTGCAAGACGCCGTTCCCGGACGAAGTGCCGGAGGGCCAGGATTTCACGGTGAACCTGAACCCCAATTCGCTGGAGGTGCTAACCGCGTTGCTGGAGCCGAGCTTGAAGGACGCGGCGGTCGGCACGAAGTATCAATTCGAGCGCCTGGGCTACTTCAGCGTCGATAAGGATTCGGCGGCGGGCAAGCTGGTGTTCAACCGGGCGGTGACGCTGGCGGATACTTGGGCGAAGATCGAGAAGAAAGGGAAGTGATTCACCTATTTTCATTTGTTGGCAGCAAACCAGGTCAAAGTGACTTCACAGGGGTGCCGCGGCCCATCGCCCTGCATGTTGACCATCACGTATAGTTTGCCAGTTATTGGCCCACTGAAGCGTTGTGATTCAAACGTTAAAACCAACTTGACCTTTTCGCCGGGCTGCAGAACTTTTTTCTCGACCGTCCCCCGCGCGGAGCGTGTGGAAGTCCCGATGGAATCAATTTCCACTGGCACTCTGTAAATGTTTGTAATCTCGAACTCATGCTGCAACTTTTGTCCAGGCTGGACCACGCCGAATTGGTGGAAACGGTCCGCCGGATAGCCAAACAAATGGTTGCCCCAAGGTTCGGGCCGAGAATCTTGCGCGCCTGCGACGCTGCACAGAGACGAGATGACCAGCGTGAATGCGATCGCTTTCATTTCATCCACTCCTGTCAACCCAGTCGATAAGCCACCGTGATTGTTATCGACATAGGATCGGCGAGATCATAAACGACGGGCGACTTCGTCTCAAGTCGAATCTCGCGGTGCGATCTGGACTTTTGTTCATATTTCGCGAACTCGTGTGCAACAAAGCCCCGACGCAGGCAGACACGGGGACGAACAGCCAGAGTCGAGGTCGATCACTGCTCATACCGCTTCGCCAATCCCCCCGTCGCTGCGTGTATAATGGGAACAAAGGAGCCTCCGCCATGCTAAGAGCCACTTTACGAAAAGGCGTCATTGTGCCGCTCGAACCGTTGCCGCCGGAATGGGAAGAAGGCGCCGCTCTGGAAGTGGCCAAGGCCGATACTGCGCAGGTGGACATCGACGAGTGGGCGAAGTCCATGAATGAGTTGTGCGCGGACAGTTCGGCTGAGGATGACGAAACCATGCGCCGCGCCATCGAGGAACATCGTCAGCAGGCCAAGGCTCAAACGCGCCGGGAAATGGGGCTTTCCGCATGAATCGCTATCTGCTGGACACGAATCACCTCGGCGAGGCAATCGGCAAGGTCTCCGTCGTCCGCGATCGCATTCAGCAGCTGCACCGGCAAGGGAACGTCTTTGGCACCTGTGGCCCCGTCCTTTGCGAATTGCTCGTCGGCGCCGTCTTGCGGAAGGACGTTGCGAAAGCAAGAAGGCGGCTGGATCGCCTGCTCCAAAATCGTGCGCATTTGGCCTATCGACCTGGCGATTGCCGATCAATACGCGAAAGCCTATCACGAGTTGCAGAAAGCAGGACGCGCTCTTTCTCAAGTCGATATCATGTTGGCCGCGCTCGCCCGCCATGCGGATGCAGCGCTGCTGACGACCGACCACGATTTTCAGGCGCTGCGCGACATCCAGACGGAAAACTGGCTCGCGCCTTGAATCACTCCTTCCGCCGTCCCGCCCGCCGCAATGCTCGTCCACCATTCAGTTCTGCATCAGTCAGCGGCCCCGGCGTCGTTACTACAATATCGTTCGCAGCAAATGCCGACCGCTCTATTCCTAGGCCGCGATGCTCTCGATCATCATTCCGACGCACCACCGGACCGATCTGCTGCAAGCCTGCTTGCAAGCAGCGACCCGGCACGCGCCGCCGCATACCGAGATCATCGTCGTCGACGACGCTTCCCCCAGCGCCGCGGCGAGCGCGCTGGCGGCGTCATTCGCGCTGAGGGCGATTCGGCTGGAGCGGCAACGCGGGTTCGCGGTCGCGGCCAATGTCGGCATTCGTGCCAGCAGCGGCGACATCGTCGAGATGCTCAACGACGATACCGAAGTGCAGCCCGGCTGGGCCGACGCGATTTTGCCCTGGTTTACCGATCCCGCCGTCGGCTCGGTGGCGCCGCTTGTCTTGACCTGGCCCGACGGCAAAATCATCGACTCCGCCGGCGATGGCTACTATATCGGCGGCATCGCATATAAGCGCGGCAACGGCGAAGCCATCGGGACGCAGCACCCACATGCTTGTCTCGTGTTCGGCGTCAGCGCCGCTTCCGGATTTTATCGCCGGTCGGCTCTGGAGCGCGTCGGGCTGTTCGCGGAGGAGTTCGGCAGCTATTTCGAGGATGTCGATCTGGCGTTTCGCCTGCGCCGCGCCGGCTACACTGCGGTTTGCGAGCCGGCATCGCGGGTGCTGCATCACGTCTCCGCGTCGTATGGCCAGGCTGGCAGAGACTTAATCGAACGGCAATCGTGCAACGAAGAGGGCGTTTTCTGGCGCAACTTGCCGGCCTCGGTGCTGCGGCGTGCATTGCCCAGGCATATCGCGGTATTGGCGGGCAAAGCGTTTCGCCGTCTCGAAGAGGGCACGTTGGCCCCATGGTTCTTGGGGCGATGGCGCGCTCTGTGCGATTGGCGCGCCATCCTACGACATCGCGGCGAATTGCCGAGCGGCAGCGATTTCGCGGACTGGTGCGTTGATGAGAAATGGCGGTTTTGAAAGGGATTGAGGTTAGATCAGCGACGTCCGTTGCCGTTGCGCATCTTGCACATGGCGACGCGATTGCCGGGTGGGTGGATGACGACGTCGGTCATGTAATGCTTGATGAGGAAAAGCCCGCGGCCGCAGGGGCGCTCGAGGTTCTCGTCGGCAAGCGGATCGGGGAGGTCGGTGGGATTGTAGCCAGGGCCTTCGTCGGTGACGCTGGCTTCGAAGCGGTCCGCAAGAACGCGATAACGGACCGCGACATTTTTGCATGGATCCATCTGATTGCCGTGCTTGATGGCATTGACAATCGCTTCTTCGAGCGCCAGCCGGATGCCGAAAATTTCCTTATCGTGATATTGCGACTGCTGGAGATGTTTTTCGATGCGCTCCTGGAGACGGCGCGCTTCCGTCAGGTCGCTGGGGATGACATATTCCACGGATCCATCCTGGGTGGCGGTTCGCATGGTCTATTCAGATGCCTCGCGGGCGTGGATAGGGCGCGCTCAAAACACTTGCAGCGCGGTTTGCTCGTCCTTCTGGATGTTGAACAACTTGTTGAGTTTGGTGATTTCAAAGACCTCAATGATGTCTTCATTGATATTGCACATGACGAGCTTGCCGCCTTTGGACTGGACCTTCTTGTTCAACGAAATGAATTTACCCAGGGCCGCACTGGAAAGATACTCCACATTGCTGAAGTTGAGCAGCACCTTGACCCGGCCAAGCTCGTCCACGAGGCTGAACAGGTCTTCGCCTATCTTTTGGATGTTTTGCTCGTCGAGAATCTTGCGGTCGATGAAATTCACGACCGTGATCTCACCGATATCTTCCACTTCCAAGCGGCGTCGTTTGGGGGGAGTTGACATCGCATTCTCCTTGGCCATCGGCGGCGCCAAAATCAAATGCCGACTTCGGTAGGGGCTATAACATGTTAAGCGACAATGAGTTCTTGTCAAGATTCGTCGGCGGGATTTTGCCGATTTGGTATAACATTCGACATAGGGCAACATCGTCAACCCTTTCGGGAGAAACGTCATGAAACGCGTTGGATGCATTTTACCGGCGCTCGCGGCGCTGGCACTTATGGGCGCCGTTCAAGCCGGTGGCACCAAAAAGAAGGCCGGCGAGGAAAAATGGGTGCAACTCTTCAACGGCAAGGACCTCACGGGCTGGAAAACCCACCCCGACGACAAGGCCAAATGGGAAGTCAAGGACGGCAATATCGTGGGCTCGGGGCCGGCGGGCCATCTCTTCAGCGAAGGCGGCGACTATGAAAACTTCCGCCTGAAATTCGAGGTCAAAATCAACGACAAGGGCAACAGCGGCCAATACTTCCGCGCCACCTTCGCCAGGGCCTTCCCCCCCGGCTACGAGGCGCAAATCAATTCCACGCACGGCGACAAGGTCCGCACCGGCAGCCTCTACGCCGACGGCCGCGACAACTATAGCAAAGAAGAAAAGAAGAAAATGCTCGTTTTCGACCAGCTCGTCAAGCCCGATACCTGGTTCACGCAGGAAGTCATTGCGGAGGGCAATCACATCATCATCAAGGTAGACGGCAAGACCACCGTCGATTTCGTGGACGAAAAGAATCGCCACACGAAGGGGCATTTCGCCATTCAGCAGCACGATCCCGGCGGCGTGGTGACGGTTCGCAAGATCGAGGTGATGGAACTGCCTCCGTCGAAGAAATAGCAGGCAGCAGGCAGCCGAAGCAGGCAGCCAAATCCAAAGCAGGCCGCTGCGATCTCGGCTGGCGGGTGCCGGCTGTCCGCGTACGCCTTGGCTTGTGCTACAATCAATGCTGAATGTGCCACTTCCAATATCTGTGTTGGAACCGCGTCGATGAGCGTACAGTGCAGCATGTGCGGCAAGGTTTCGCAAGATCATGAGTTTTGCGATCACTGCAACGCCGATCTGGGCAGGACGGGCCAAAGCCTGCCGCCGGAGCGGTGTCCGCTGTCGCCAGGCGGCGTGCTGCTGACGCCCGAGCAACGCCATCTGCTTCTGTTCCCCGATTCGGCCGTCGGCGTTCCAGCCGGGGGGCGTTTCTGGCGTGTGCACTGGATTTCCGCGTATGATTGGCGTGAGCGCGGCGCCCAGATTGAGAAGCGGCTGGCAACGAAAATGTCATGCCTGCCGGCAGGTGAGCTGATTGAGGACGCTCAGGGACGGTGGTTGATCTATGAAGCCGCGCACGCCGCCCCGCCGGCCTGGCAGCAAGCGCCGCTGGCCGATCCCTTGCAGGAACTGCAGCGGCTTTCGGCGTACCTGCACTCACTCGCTCAAGCGCTGGCGGTGTTGCACGAGCATTCTTACGTTTGGCTCAATTTCAATCCGCACGCCATCGAAGACATCGGTCCGCTTGAGCCTTTGGCGGCGCAATCGGCGTCGGCGGATCGGCGCGCGCTTCGGTTCACGAATCTGGACATCGAGCTGTTTGCGTTTCAGGCAATGCCGGAGAAAGTGCGCGTGCACCCGCATTTTGCGGCCCCGGAGATTGTGCAGTATCGCGCTACTGACATTGGCCCGCGCACCGGCGTATTTCACGTGGCGGCGTTTGCGTATTACTGGCTCGCCCGGCTGCTGCCCGACGGTCTGCCCGGCGCCGGCCTCGAAGCCTACGATTTCGCCATCCCGGCTCTGCGCATTTTCGCGCCGCATCTCGTCGAGGGAATCGCCCCGGTGCTTATGCGTGGCCTCTCCACCGAGCCGACCGATCGGCCTGCGACGCCACAAGCGTTTGCTCACGCCATCGACGACGCCATCAGCAACGCTTTTAGGCGCCGCGCCTTTACCGGCACGCTGCAATGGGATGTCGGCGGCGAAACACGCACCGGGCGATCCAAGCTCGAATTGCAGCGAGGCAATGAGGACGCCATTCTGATCAAGGCCGATGAGCAATCCGCCCTGATCGCCGTGGCGGACGGCGTTTCCACGTGCGATGTCGGCTCGGGGGGATTGGCGAGCATGATGACCGCCATCATGATCGAAAATGCCCTGATCGAGGGCTGCACGCATGAAACTTTCCCGCAGATCGTCGCCTCGGCGGCGGAGCGTGGCTCGCTGGGATTGCTCGAATGGGCCATCGCTCACGATGGCCGGGCCGACCTGGAAGCCGGCAGAGATTTGATGGGCACGACATTGACCGTCGGCTGGATCAACGGCCGGGAGTTGAGCCTGGGCAATCTCGGCGACAGTCGGGCCTATTTAATCACGCCGGAGTTTGTCGAGCAGCTGACGGTGGATGGCGATCTGGCGTCCGACCTGCTCGCGCGCGGCGCCTCTCCGGAAGAAATCCGCGAACTTGGAACGATGGCCCGAGCGTTGCGCGAATGCGTCGGCGGCTGCATCAAGACCGAGGATGGCCGCATCGACATCCTGCGCGAAAGCTGCCTGCCCAAGTTCGCCCGCTGGCCGCTCGTGCCCGGCGACGTGGTGGTACTGTGCTCCGACGGCCTGGTCGAGGAAGGCTTCTTTCTGGAGCCGGCCGCGGTCGCCGACATCGTGCGCAACAACATGCATTGCTCGGCTGCGGAACTGGCGTTGATGCTGGTCGAGGCCGCCGACGCCCTGCAGCGCGTGCCGACGATTCTCGAACCCGAAGGATTCGGCGACAATATCTCCTCTGTAGTGGTCAAGGTTACGCAAGCCCAGGAGTGAGGTAGTCCGAAGCCTGGGGTATTCCCTCGTTCCCACGCTCGGCGTGGGAACGCACTGCTTCGCGACGCTCCTGCGTGGCGGACATGATGCCTCGGTTCGGCAGTATCTTTGGAGCAAACGAAGGGCATTGCGTTCCCGCGCGGCATCCAGTCCGCGACGCTGGAGCGTCGCGAAGCAGTGCGTTCCCACGCCGAGCGTGGGAACGAGAAAGTGGACTATGGCGGACCCATTCGTGATGCGCTGGAAGCTAGATCGGCCGTGCCTCGAAGCGGACGCGCCGGGGGACGTCTACGTGCTGCTGACGATCGAGCCAAATCCAACGGTCCTGGGCAGCACGCCGGCCGCCGCCATTCCGACGCATTTGATCCTTTTGGTCGATGTCTCCGAATCGATGGATGTGCTGGTGCGGCGCGATCCGCATGCTCAGAAAGTCGGCGCCGCCTCCGCCGAAGGAAAGGCCGCGCAGCGCGTCGTCTCCAATGTGCCCAGCCGACGCGAGATGGCCGGCGATGTTCTCCAAAAAATGGTCGAACGCTTGCAGGGCGATGACCTGCTTACGCTGATCGCCTTCGACGACAAAACGCACGTGCTCGCGAGGGCGATCAGCCCCAACGATATGGACACGGTTTGGCGGGCGATCCAGGAAGTTGGCTCGGTAGGCGGCGGCGGCACCTCGCTCGGTAAGGCTTTCGCAAGTGTCCGCGAAATACTTGCCTCCTTCAATGATTCCCCGCGCACCCGCAAGCTCGTCCTGCTCACCGACGGCGAAGATCAGGAACCGCAGGCCGCTCTCGCCGCCGCCAAATCGGTTGGCTGGGATTTCAAGCTCCCCATCGTCGCCTTCGGCACCGGCGAGTGTAAGGTTGCTTTCCTCACCGAACTCGCCAAGACAAGTCTGGCGGGCGCCTTCAACCACATCCGCGACGAGACCGCCGCCCAGCAGCTTTTCGGCCAGGCCGTCAGGAATCAAAAAAACATCCAGGCGACCAACGTCCAGCTGCAACTTTGGCTGTCGCCGGACTTGCAGGTGCGCGAGTTGTATCGGACCAAACCCGAGATTCTTTACGTGGGCGATTTGCAGCCGGACGCCAATCATCAGGTGACGCTGCGCTTGGAGCAAATGGAGCGTGGCAAGGCGTATGAGTTTCTGTTCCGTTGCAGCTTGCCGGGTCGGCCCGCGAACCAACGATTCCGCATTGTCAAGGCGACCCTGACGTGCGATGTGCCGAGCTTGCACCGGACCAATGAAAAGCTGGAGACGAACATCGTCGTCGAGTCGTCCGCCGACCCGGCCCGCTCGGCCGAGCGTTCCGGTGACGTCCGCAAGGTCCTGGCCCGCGCCGAGGTGCAACGGCAAATCCTGTTCCTGCAGGGCAAAATCGATCTTTTGAAGACCGGCGGCACGCAGCGCGATCGCGAAATCGTTGCCCGGTTGCTCGAAGCGCTTATCAAAAAATTCGAGGACTTCGGCGACCAGGCGACCGCGAACCAGTATCGGGCGATGAAGGACGAATTCACGCAAAAGGGCACGATTTCGCAAGAGATGCTCAACCGCTCGCTGGCGGCCTCGTCACGTGCGGAAGAGATCGTGATGCCCCAGGATATCGATTTTTAGCCAAGCCCCAGGATAAGCGCAGCGTTCCTGGGGGTAACGGTGAAGCGCCATGGCCGATTGCAGCATTTGCGGTG
Organism: uncultured Planctomycetota bacterium; assembly: GCA_963767835.1. GTDB lineage: Bacteria > Planctomycetota > Planctomycetia > Gemmatales > Gemmataceae > SIAQ01. The sequence goes on along the minus strand of CAVYFY010000019.1, from coordinate 455,719 downwards.
AAAAGATTCTGGACGGGAGCCGAACTTGCGCGGTATGCGGCTCCAGCGCGGATGATTTTTTCCCGAGCGCGACGATGCTGACCCCCGAGAACGTGCCAATGGCCCCGATTCTCGACGACGTGCCGATGGCGGCATTCGCGGAGGACGTGCCAACGGCGCCGATTCTCGACGATGAGCCGGACGCGGACGTCAAACTGCGCGCCGTCAAGCCCGCGCCGGGAACGCCGTGCCTGGTGCTGTACAGCCCGGATCGGCAGCCGTTGCAATATTTCCCGTTAACCAAGGACGCCACGCTGATCGGCCGCCTCGATGTGGTGGCAGGGAATTTTCCCGATATCGATCTCGACGCCTGGTTCGACCGCGCCACCATCCGCAGAGTTTCGCGCCAGCACGCCCTGATCCTGCGCACCCGCGCGTCGGCCTCGTTCGCACTGCGGCCCCTGATCGGCAACACCGGCACGCAACTCGAAACGCAAATGGTCCAGCCGCCGCAAGATTATCCCTTGCGCCCCGGCCATCGCATCATCCTCGGCGGTGTGATTCGGCTGAAATTCGAGATCGCGTAACGCAATAGCGATCAGCCGTCAGCCCTCAGACTTCAGCAATCATTGCTGGCTGACAGCTGTTAGCTGATGGCCGATAGCTCTTAAGCATGCCCACCAAGCTCATCAGCACCCTGAACGCCCAGCCCTTCACCTGGCATCAACGCCCGTTCGTGCGCGCCGAAGTTCCCAGCGGCGATAATCGCGGCAAGATCTTCACCATCGCTCAGCCGCTCGCCCAACGCTATCACATCAGCAGCTTCTTCGCCTCCGGCGGCATGGGGCTTTTGCTCGAAGGGCTCGATTTGCGCACGCAGTGCCGCGTCATCATCAAGACGAACCTGTTTTACGATGTGATCCCCTATGCCCGCGTGCGCGATCAGGAAGGCTTCACCAATCAGCTTCGCTTGCCCAGAAAGACGCTGGAAATGGAGCGACGCATCTTGGTGCTGTTGCGCAATGCCGGCTGTAATGCAGTGCCGCACCCCAATGATTTCGTCTATGACGCCAATCCACACCTGGAAGGGCCATACGTGACGGAAGATCGCAAGGAGTGGGCCTACGCCGATCAGGAAATGCTGGACGCGGAGCCGTATCTGGTGATGGAAGCGGTGGAAGGCCAATCGCTGGCGCAAATCCTGGAGCGTGCGCCGGAGCGGCGGCTATCGGAGGCGCGCAGTCTGCGGATCATGTGCCAGGTCGCCGACGTATTTCACGTGTTGCATCAGCCCAAAGCGATGCGCCCCGGCATGACCTGGCAGCTTATTTACCAGGACCTCAAGCCGGCGAATCTGTTGATCTCATCGCAGGACCGCGTCACGGTGATCGATCTGGGCGGCTGCCAGTTGCTCAATCTCGATACCTGCCAAAAGTTGTTGCCTGGCGCTGCGACGGCTGGTTATTGTCCGCCGGAGTGCGAGCAGCCGTACAACCTGCTGACGCCGGCCGCCGATGTCTACACGATCGGTGCCAATCTGTTCGAGCTGCTGACGGGCAAGAGCCCGCTCGCGTTCCTGCCGCCGGCGCCGGGCGCCAACCAGCCGCGCGCGGCAGCGTTCGATTTCAACGCGCTCGACTGCCGGCCGGCGCTGCGCGATTTGATCGAGCGCTGCCTCGACGCCGATCCGACGAAACGCTTTGCGGACGCGCGGTCGCTGCACCAGGCGATGAACGCGATTTTACAGGGGACGTGAACGCTAACGCACATAGCGATTGATGATGTTCTCCAGCATTTCTTGGCGGCCCGAGACGTTCGGCGTCGCGTCCCCTTTATCGAGCATGTATTTTTCGAGATCGTCGAATTTCGCCTGGCCCGCCTCGATCTTGGCGCCGATGCCAGCGTCCCAGGAAGCGTAGCGCTGCTTGACGAAATCCTTGAGCACACCGTCCTTGCGAATCTGGGCGGCCAGCTTCAAACCGACGGCGAAGGCGTCCATGCCGCCGATGTGGGCGTGGAAAAGATCGATCGGCTCGAAGCTTTCGCGGCGCACCTTGGCGTCAAAGTTGATGCCACCAGGGGCCAGGCCGCCTTGGCCAAGAACGACGAGCATGCATTGCGTGGTCAGGTAATAATCGGCCGGGAATTGATCGGTGTCCCAGCCGAGCAGCAAATCGCCGCGGTTGGCGTCCATGGAGCCGAGAAAGCCAAAGCTGGAGGCGTAGGCAAGCTCGTGCATCATCGTGTGGCCGGCCAGAGTCGCGTGGTTGGTTTCGAGATTGAGCTTGAACGAATCCGCCAGCCCGTAGCCGCGCAAAAAAGCGATGACGTTGGCGGCGTCGAAATCGTATTGATGCACGGTCGGCTCCTTCGGCTTCGGCTCGATCAGGAATTGGCCGGTGAAGCCGATCTTCTTCTTGTACTCAACGGCGAGATGGAAGAACTTGGCGAGATGGTCGAGCTCGCGTTTGAGGTCGGTGTTGTAGAGATTCGAGTAGCCTTCGCGGCCGCCCCAGAAAACGTAGTTCTGCCCGCCGAGTTCCTTGGTGATTTCGAGCGCCTTCTTGACCTGAGCGGCGGCGTAGGCGAAGGCGTCGGCGTTGCAACTGGTGGCCGCGCCGTGCATGTAGCGGGCGTTCGAGAAGAGATTGGCGGTGCCCCACAGCAGCTTGATGCCGCTGCGCTCCTGCTCATCTTTCAAGACCTTGACGATCTTGTCGAGATTGGCGTTGGTCTCGGCGAGCGATTTGCCTTCGGGGGCGACATCGCGGTCGTGGAAGCAGTAGAAGGGAACGCCGAGCTTCTCGAAGAATTCGAAGGCGACCCGAACGCGCTTGGCTGCCATTTCGACGGAGTCGGTGCCGTCTTCCCAGGGGCGTTTGTTGCAGCCGGGCCCGAACGGATCGCTGCCCGTGCCGCGGAAGGTGTGCCAGTAGCAGACGGCAAAGCGGAAATGCTCCTTCATCGACTTGCCGTCCACGAATTCGCTCTCGTTGTAATGGCGAAAGCTGAGCGGGTTCTTGGATTCGGGGCCTTCGAACTTGATCTTGGAGACTTCGGGGAAGAATGCCATGGGTGCACCTTATGCAATGGGAACGATGAAGGACAAACCAGTAGCGTTAGACTAGGAGGCGTACCAGGAAATGCAAAGATTCGTCTTTCGCCAGCCGCATGCAGGCGCATCACGAGGCGAACGCAATGACCACGGTTCCGCTGTCGCTGACGCGGATCGTCAGGTCGTGGCCCGCGAGCATCGCCATGCCGATCAGCCGCTCCTGCCCTAAGCCATGAAAGTCCACTCGACGCGGCTTGCCGTCCCATATCACGACACCGGTGTGAACGGGCACACGCACAACGCTGCCATCGGCTATGCGCACGGTTTCGAACTGCACCAACGGCAAGCCAAGTGCCCCAATGAGGGCAAGCGGAAGATTAATGAAATCGGTGAAGGCTGTGTCGATCTTGAGGTCGATCGCCTGTGACTGCCCATTAATGTCTTCGACGTGAAGGCGAACAATGGCCTCAAGGTCTGAATTCACCATGCCGGTGATCATTTCTTTTCTCGTGTGTTGCCGCCGCCGAAGCTAGCCGCCGCGATATGACCGATGCGAAGTCCCCAGATTTGGGCATCGGGATGTCTCCGGCGCAGTGCCATCGCGGCATCGTAACGATTATCGGCAACGGCGTATTTACCGGTCGCGACATCGATGGCGAGGTAGCGGTTGGCGTTGTCGGCCTCGACGAGCCCGCGAATCCTTGTCTCGTAGAATTCGGCGCCGCGATCAGCGATTTCGTCGGGGGTGTACTGTATTTTTGTTTCCGCCATGACTTCTCCTTATGGTTGGCAACCCCAGTAAGGAGGATACCAAAGAGGCGTCGAGTAAACCAGATCAGCCCAAGGGACCGGCCGTTCGCGGGAAGACGGCAAGGAAAAAGCCCGCGCTCCCGCGTGATCGCCGAAGACGATCAAGCGAGAGCGCGGGTGGTCACGGGAACGTGGGATGTTCAAGGGAGGGGATTGTACGCTACCGGCGGCGCTTGCGGCACCTTCGTCACAATCGGCGGCAGGGTCGGCCCCTGAGCCCCGATCGGAATTGGGCCCGGCATCGGCATCGGCGGCGGGCCCATGAACGGACCTTGCCCCGGCGGCACGTCGAACATTTGCGGCATCTGCGACGAATGCTGGCTTGAGCAACCGCAGGTTTCGCTGCTCGCCCCACAGCAACGGCTGCTGAAAAAGCGCGAAAACACCGGTCCGCTGTCGCAGGTGGAATAGCAGCCCGAAAGCGTCATTATCACACCGCTCGCCAGGGCCAGGTAAGCCAAACGTAGGCGGAGCATGGTCATTCCTCTTCTGTGGTCTGTTCCGAAAAAACCGCTCGGATGGTCGCAAGCCTCGTGCATCAAGGCCTGCCTTCAACATCATGCGCCCCGATTGTTTCTTGAGCAAATTCTCGCCGCTTCTTTCGCTGAGATTTTCCGCCTCCCCGCTTCCTCGGCAAAGGTCGTGACATTCTTACCGCTTGCGCCGTCCGTGGTCCGAACTCCGTGGTCCGTGGTTAGCGAATTGCGACGGGTCGTAGCGAATAATGGGAACGCTCACGCAAAGGCGCAAGGGCGCAAAGAATCGTTGTGTCCCCGTTGGCTCCTTTGCGCCTTCCGCCTTTGCGTGAGCTCCATTCTTCACCTCGGACGGCCCGAATAGTATAAAGACCTCTACCCTCCCGAGTCCGGAGCATCCATGAGCCTGTTCGCGCGTGACCAGATCCTCCAGCGCCTGAACGCCCAGGTGAAAGCCCGCCAGCCGATCGTCGGCGGCGGGGCGGGGACCGGCATTTCCGCCAAATGCGCCGAAGCGGGCGGCATCGATCTTCTCGTCATCTACAACTCGGGCCGATTCCGCATGGCGGGCCGCGGCTCCCTCGCCGGCATGATGCCCTACGGCGACGCCAATCAGATCGTCATGGACATGGCCCGCGAAGTCCTCCCCGTCGTCCAGCGCACCCCCGTCCTCGCCGGTGTATGCGGCACCGATCCGTTCCGCATCATGAAATTCTTCCTGCGCGACATCATTCACGCGGGCTTTGCCGGCGTGCAAAATTTCCCCACGGTCGGCCTCTACGACGGCAAGTTCCGCCAAAACCTCGAAGAGACCGGCATGGGCTTCGGCCTGGAAGTCGATATGATTCGCCTTGCCCGCGCGCTCGGCCTGTTGACAACCCCGTACGCGTTCAACGAAGATGAAGCGAAAGCCATGGCCGCCGCCGGCGCGGACATTCTCATCCCGCACATGGGGCTGACGACCAAGGGCGCTATCGGCGCCCGCACCGCGCTGACGCTCGACGATGCCGTCAAGAGCGTGCAGGCAATGCACGACGCGGCCAAAAAGGTTAATAAGGATATTCTTGTATTATGCCACGGCGGCCCGATCTCGGAGCCGGAGGACGCGCAGTACATCCTCGATCACACGGAGGGGATCGTCGGCTTCTATGGGGCGTCGAGCGTGGAGAGATTGCCGACCGAGATCGCGATCACGAATTGCGTGAAGAAGTTCAAGGGCTTGACGTTTTGACAGGGCTTGCCGTTTAGCGCTCGCGCTGGAGATAATTTACTTCCCTCTCCCTCCGGGAGAGGGGTTGGGGGTGAGGGGGAACCGAGCAAAAGCTCCCTCACCCCCGGCCCCTCTCCCGAAGGGAGAGGGGAGATGAGGCTCGCTGCGGACGCAAAACGTGAACGGGGCACATTCATGAATCGTCGTTGGATCTGGATCATCGGCCTCCTGTCGTTGCTCGCCGCGATTTCGTTCCTGATGCTGCCGATCACGGAAGCGCAGGAACCGGCGCCGGCCAGGCCGAAGCTGGTCGTCATGGTCGTGTTCGATCAGATGCGCGGCGATTATCCCAAGCGCTGGCAGGCGCTTTACGGCGAAGGCGGATTCAAACGCTTGCAGCAAGAGGGCGCCTGGTTCACCAATTGCCATTACCCTTATGCCTACACGCTGACTGCGGCCGGGCACGCCTCCCTCATCACCGGGACCACGCCGTCGGTGCATGGCATCATCGCCAACGAATGGTACGATCGCGCCGAGGCGGACAAGGTGACCTCGGTGACGCCGCCGCCCGACGACATTGCCAAGGGACCCGGTCCTTATCGGCGCAAGGCGGAGTCGGTCGGCGACGTGCTTTTGCGTGTCCTGATGGGCAAGGCTCGCGTCGCCTCGCTGTCGATCAAGGACCGCGCCGCAATTCTAATGGCCGCTCTTCGCGCAAACCTCTGCTACTGGTTCAGCGACCAGACCGGCAACTTCGGCACCTCCGCCTATTACCGCGTCAATCCGCATCCCTGGGTCACCAAATTTAATAGCACTCGCATGGCTGATCGCTGGCTCGGCAAGGACTGGGAACGTTTCAACAAGAATCTCGACTACGCCAAATACAGCGGTCCCGATGACTTCAGCAGCGAAGGCACCGGTTATTTGCAAGGGCAGACCTTCCCCCATCCGTTCAAGCTCGCCGAAACCAGGGACGAAAAGAAGAATAAGCAAAATTACTACGATGCCGTCACTTGCTCGCCGATGGGCAACGAGCTGCTGCTCGCCTTCGCCAAAACCGCCATCATCAACGAAAAGCTCGGCCAATCCGACACCGTGGATCTATTGTGTATCAGCTTCTCGTCCAACGATCTGATCGGTCACACCTGGGGCCCCGATTCGCAGGAGGTGCTCGACGTGACATTGCGCTCCGATGCCTTGCTTCGCGAACTGCTCGGCTTTCTCGACACCAAGGTCGGCAAGGGCAATTACTACTTCGCCCTGAGCGCCGACCATGGCGTCGCGCCGCTGCCGGAATTCGCCAAAAAGGAGGGCAAGGACGCGGGCCGCATCGATGTCGAGTTGTTGACGAGCCGGGCGGAGGAATTCTTGAACAAGAAATTCTTGCCCGCTGGCAAGACGGCTCCCTGGATTGAGGAACAAAAGAAGGGGAATGCCTGGATCTACCTCAATCACGCCACGCTCAAGGAACTGAAGCTACGGCAACAAGATGTCGAAGCCGCCCTGGCGAACTGGTACAACGAGCAGCCCGGCATCGAACACGCCTTCACGCGCACCGAGATGGTGAGCGATGACAAGAAGAAGCCGTCGGAGCTTTTCCAGAGCGTGCAGCGGTCGTTTCGTGCCGATTGCTCCGGGGATGTGATGGTGATCACCAGGCCGTACTACCAATTTTCGCTGACGACGCTGTCGCGGAACCCGGACAAGTTGCCGACCTACCGCACCGGGCATGGCACGCCGCACGCCTATGACACGCATGTGCCGCTGATGGTGATGGGACCGCGCATCCGGCCCGGCGTGCGCGAAGAGCGGGTGGCGCCGCAAGCGATGGCGAGCATCCTGGCCGAAGCGCTGGGGGTGCCACGCCCGGAATCGGCGAGCTATCCGTTGCCGGCGGGGCTGTTCAAGAAGTAGGGCAAAAGGGCGCATTCCTCGTTCCCACGCTCCGCGTGGGAACGCACTGCTTCGCGACGCTCCTGCGTTGCGGACAGCATGCCGTGTGCAGACTGGATCCGATACTGTTGCGCGGCTGACGTTCTGTCTGCCGACACATCAAGGCAGGGCGCCATGTCCGCGACGCAGGAGCGTCGCGAAGCAGTGCGTTCCCACGCGGAGCGTGGGAACGAGTTGTCACGTGGAGCGTGGGATCGAGGAGTTGTCACTTACTTCTGCACTGCAGTCTGCGATACAATACAAGCTCCAATATTGAGCGCTGGGGTCCAATGGAATCGATTATCATCCGCTGCAAGGCGTGCAAACACGCCATGAAATTCTCCGCCGAGAAGGTGGGAAAGCGGGCGAAGTGTCCGAAGTGCGACGCCGTCGTGCTCATTCAGGCGGACCCTGTCGCCGAGGCGCCGGCGTCCACGCCCGCCGAGCCGGAAGAGCCGGACGATTATGGCGTCACGCTTGATCCGGAACTCGCGGAACTTGCCAGAAAGCGGCAAGAGGAAGAAGACGCCAAAGGCAAGGCGAAGAAGGAGCGCAAAAAGCTTCCCAAGGTCGCCCGCAAGGTCAAGGTCATCCCCGATGCGGAAGCCTGGCAAAAAGTCCGCATCGGCATGCTCTTCGTTCACGTCGGCGTCTGGGTCTGGCTGGTCTGCCACCTCCTGCAAGGCTCCTACGTCCTCCTGGGTTACGTCGAATTGTCCGAATATGCCAATATGATGGCTCGCAACTTCGAGGAGCGCGCCGAGCCCCCGCCGGAGAACGCGCCGTTCCCTGCCTTCGAGCGCGGCTGGGATATTGACGAACTGGGCGTCTACCTCGAAATGATTACTGGCGCACCTTCCGCGGTTTTGCCTACGGATGCCTGGTGATCGCGAGCTTGTTGTACTTTGTGCAGGCGGCGTTGTGGATCGTCGGCTACTGTTTCTGCCTGCCGACGCCGCGCCGCTTCGGGATGTTCGCGCAGGTGTTGATCGCGCTGGGCTTGGCGTTCTTCAACCTGCTGGTCATTTTCATTTTCAAGTTGCTGCCGGTGCTGGGAGCGCACGGATACATCATGATTCCCTTCCTCGCGCCGGAGATCGTCATGACGGAGTATAACATGGAGCGGAACGTGCCGATTCACATCTTGTGGAGCGGAGCGCCGTTCTGGGAGAACCTGGGGTGCCTGATTTTCCGTTGCACGCTTTATCTGGAGCCGGCCTTCTTTTGCATTTTCATCTGGTCCGCGGGAGTAGCGATCAAGGATCGGACAGTCGAGCAAGAGGGTAGAGGCCGAACGCAGTTCGTTTTGGCGGGCTGCCTCTTCGTCATGATTTGCTTCCAGATGATGAGCGTGTGCGGGGCGACACAGGCCTTGGTGATCGTGCTGCGTGTGGTTTACGGCGTGTGGTGGTGTTTCACGGTCATTTTCATCCTGCAATATGCCATGCTGCTCATGAAAGCCCGGGCGGTGCTTTACGACAAGATCAACCCGAAGAATGAGCTGGAGGAGTAGGTCAGGAGTCAGGGTTCAGCATGATTAGCCAGGATCTGCTCGACATACTGCGCTGTCCGCTCGATCCCAGCCAGACCCGGCTGCGGTTGCAGGGGGATCATTTATGCTGCGAGCGGTGCGCGCTGCGGTTCGCGATCAAGGATGGGTTTCCGGTCTTGGTGGTCGAGGAAGCGGAACTGCCGGGCGGTTGCGAAAGCGTGAGCCAGCTACCGTGCCAGCGCCCGGATAACAAGGCAAAGCCGGCAAGTTGAGGTCACGGCGAGTCGGCGGAATGAAGAAAAGCCCACGGTCGTCATGGATCGTGGGCTTTGATGTTCCTGGGTCAGGTCTTACCTAGGACTGCCACCATAGGGAGGAATCGGCGGCACAGTTCCGGGATTGCCGCTATTGGGCATGATCGGACCGCCGTTATACGTGGCGCCAAACTGGCTATTGCTAGGCTGGGTGGCCTGCAGGCCGGCCTGCGGCGCGAAGCCGCCCGTGTTGGGCACGGTCGGATTGAGCGACGAACCCGGCGGCGACGGCGGCAGCGGCGGGAAATTCGGCGTGGCTGGCATGGTTCCCGGGAACGGAGCGCTGTTGCTTGAGGTCGGGCCCACCGGCTGATTGCTGCCGCCCGCTCCATTTGCCTGCGTGATCGGAGTTTTCGGCGCCAATGGGAACGGCTGGTTAGTCGAGAAGCCGCCCGGCGGTGTTTGGTTCGTTTGCGCCATGGGCGTCCCGGTGTTGTTGCTCGAAACGACTTTGGTGTCCTTTTGGGCGCCGTTATTGCACCCCATCAATGTGGCGCTGGCGACCACCAGCGCGCCCAAGTTTCTCCAAGATTTGATCCCCATTTTCCCTGTCTCCTCGATTCCGTGAGTGTTGAAACCCGGCCTTGGCTCTCCCCAGACGCAAATGGCCGGGTGAATCCCTTCGTTGACCTAAACATGGGCGGGACCATAACGGGGGTGTCGGCGGAGGTCAAGCCCAACTGCGTCGGGCAGCCCTTCGTTGCCGTTTTGATGCTTCGTATAGCGTCGCACGCAATTCTTCTCGGCAGCGGCACGAGAATTCATTGGACATGCCGGAATAAGGCTTGTATATAAACTTAGATGCATTCATCGGTTGAGCGAAAAGACAGGAAGTTAGGGTGTTGGCATCATGTTTGCTGGTAAAGATGCCGCCCTTCCAGATTTATGGAGATCGTCATGGTCGCAAAAATGGGATCGGAACCGTTTGTCCCTTCCGTGGACGATAGCGTTCTGGAATTATCGTTGATGCTCTCGCGGCGGCAATTCGATTTGCTCGAGCAACGCGCTCATGCCATCGGAATGAGTGTAGCTCAATTTCTTCGCCGCCTGGTTCAGGACTCCATTGCCGACGAGCCTACGAGCCAAGCCAAGTGACGACATTTCGAGCGCCCGTTCCTTGCAAAAGGTCGGCGCGATCCCTCGTTGCTTTTTTTGCGGTATTGCCCGCTAGGTCATAGCAATTCTGTCTGGCTGCTTTTCCTTATTCTCTCTCAAAAACACGTATAGAAGCACGCCGTGCAAAGTGCGGCAATGCGCATGATAATGGGGCTGCCGATTGTAGCGAGAATGAGCAAAATCGTGGTTGTGCCGATGAGAACGATGAAGGCATCGCCAGTCTGGCGGCGAGTTCCTGGAACGGCGATATCACAAGTCATGCGTCTGTCGGAACTTGCGTGACAAGATCCGCGTAGGCGGCGATTTGCTCACTTTTGGCATCGTGATTGCGTTAGTTCCTGGGCATGAAGAGGATCGGTAGCGAGTGCCGGCCTCTTGCCCTTGAAAGAGCCTGAACCCTGCCAACGATAGTTCCCACCCCCGGTAAGCACGGGGCAGAACGGGAAGCGAGTCCCCGTGATGCTCCGTGCAACCACCTCCAATTGCAGTCCTACGTGTCAACTCACATGAATCTCACCTAGGAAGACGCGGCAGGCAAGGGCTCTTTTTTTATCCCGCCACTCACGGCGTAGCCGAGCAAGCTCCCCCGTGAGCGGCTTTTTATTTCGCCGCCTTCGCTTGCCATTCATCCACCAGCGTGCCGATGTTCTTGTAGCTGTAATCGAGATTGGCGAGATCGCAGCCAATCTCGATGGCGCGTTCCAATTCGCCGGCCTCCGCGTAACCGGCCGCGAGGTTGAACATCGCTTCCTTGCGCAGAAAGCCCTCGCCGGCGCCGAGCTGCTTGAGCGCTTCCTCGAAGTTGCGCTGGGCCAGCCGCCAGTTGTTTCGCATTTTGAAGCAAACGCCCAAATGGAAGAGGGCCTTGCCGTGATGGCGCGGATCGGTGCGGACGGCTTGCAACTCCTTGATCGCCTCGTCGATCTGCCCGCCGCGCAGGAGCCTCAGCCCCATCTCGAAGCGGGCGGCGGTGTCGGTCGGGAAGCGGTCGGAGCGCCGGCGATAATAATCCAACTCGCGCGTGTTGATCTCCTTGGCGAGTTTGGCGCGGATTTGTGTCAGCTCGGCGTCGCCCGGCTTTTGCCGCAACCGCTCCTCGGCGACGCCCAGATCGCGGCGGAATGCCTCGATCTCCAGGTCGGCAAGTTCTTGGGCGATCTCGAAGCTGTTGCCCGTCGCCACCAGCGCCTGCTGCAAGACTTCTCGCGCCTTGTCGAACTGGTCGGCCTTGCGGAACAGATTCGATAGCTGCAAATGGGCATTGGCGTTCTTGGGATTGGCCTTGATCTTCTCCATGAGGGCGGCGACTTCGCGCGGATGGCGATCTTGCGCCGGAGCGTCATTCTTCAGCGCCGGTTGATCGGTCGCCGTCTCCTGCTCCGCCTGCGGCGACGCCGCTTCCCCGCGAATCACCTCTTCGTACTTCCCCTTGGCAATCGTCGCGCTCGCCGCCAGGTCTTTCCCCTTCCGCTGCGCTTCCAGATCGTCGGGAGCGGCTTTGCGAACCATTTCCCAGAGAGCGATCGCCTGATTGAAGTTGCCTCGCTTCTCGTAAAGGCGAGCGAGTGGGCGATTGACGCGCGGATCGTGAGAGTGCGTGGGCCTGATTTGCTCGAGCGTCCACAGGGCGTGATCGGTCCAGTCCAGCTCCTCGAACGCCTGGGCCATGATCAAATGGGTGCCGAGGTCCCACGGGTTGCGCATGAGGATCATTTCCGCCTGCACCAGGGCCTCGAAGTATTCGCCCTTGAGCATGAAACGCTTCAGACGCAACTGGCCCCACAAGGTGCGCACGAAGGCGAGCCGCTGCCCCTTCTGGTTGTTGCCGTACTTCGCGCGTTGGGTTTGGCGAAGCTCCTGGCGATAGATGAGATTGGCCGGGTCGATCTTGCAGCAGGCGAGTAGTAGTTGCAGGCAATAATCGTGATCGCCGCCTTTGAGCACCTGGCGAGCGCGCTCGAACTGCCCGGCAGCCGCCCGGCGCTGATCCGGCGTCAACTTCGGCATGGTCGCGGCGGGAGTGTTCGACATGGCGCTTTCCGTAGGCAAGGGATCCCGTATGTCCAGCCTACCAGACCTGCACTGAGCGTCAATAGAATAGAAGGCGATTCGCCGCCAGGGAAACGCAATCCAGGAGTCCGCGCATGCCCGCCGACCAACGCATCCCCGTCACCGTCCTCACCGGCTTCCTCGGCGCCGGCAAGACCACGCTCCTCAACCGCATCCTCACCGCCAACCACGGCAAGCGCGTCGCCGTCATCGAAAATGAATTCGGCGAGATCGGCGTCGATCAAGACCTCGTCATCCAGACCGAGGAAGAAATCTTCGAGATGAACAACGGCTGCATCTGTTGCACCGTCCGCGGCGATCTCATTCGCATCCTCGGCAAGCTGCTCAAACGCAAAGACAAGTTCGACTACGTCCTGATCGAAACGACCGGATTGGCAGATCCCGGCCCGGTCGCGCAGACCTTTTTCTCCGACGACGAAATGAAATCAAAGCTCCAGCTCGACGCCATCGTCACCGTCGTCGATGCCAGGCACATCGTCCAGCACCTGGACGACCTGCGTGAGCCAGAAGAGCAAGTCGCGTTCGCCGATGTGATTCTGTTGAACAAGATCGACCTGGTGACGCCGGCCGAGCTCAATCAGCTCGAACATCGCCTGCGTGCCATCAACGCCACTGCCCCGATACACCGCTGCAAGAACGCTGAGGTGGACATGGACAAAATCCTCGGCGTCAAGGGTTTCGACCTTGAGCGCGTGCTGCAGATCAATCCCCATTTCCTCGAAGCGGACGCCCATGAGCACGAGCACAACGAGGATGTTTATTCCGTCGGCATCGCGATCCCCGGTGATCTCGACCAACAAAAGCTCAATGAATGGCTGGGCGAATTGCTGATGCAGGAAGGGCCGGACATCTTCCGCATGAAGGGGATTCTGAGCATCAAGAACGACCCACGCCGCTTCGTCTTCCAGGGCATTCACATGCTGTTCGACGGCCGCCCCGACCGCCCGTGGGGCAAAGGTGAGGAGCGCGACAACAAGCTGATTTTCATCGGCCGAAGTCTGAACCGCGAGCGATTGGAAGAGGGATTTCGTAAATGCCGCGCTTGAATCCATTTGCCGGCGGCCGCACCAAGCTAACCAAGCTATGGGAAGCCGCCATCGACGGGCACGTCGTCTCGCTCGCCTCGTCGAATGCGCTGGGCCTGATCGCGGCGGCGTCGGCGGATGGCCCGATCATGCTGTTCGATGCCAAGACCGGGCAGATCCGCGCCAACCTTTCGGGGCATGGCTTCGGCACATCGTGTGTCGCCTGGTCCGCCAATGGACAGGTTCTCGCCTCCGGCGGGCAGGACGGCAAGATCCGCCTGTGGGACACCGGGATCGGCCGGCAACTCAAGGAGATGCCCGCCGGCGCTGCCTGGGTTGAACGCCTCGCCTGGTGTCCGAAGGCCGAAATCTTGGCTTCCGCCGCGGGTAAGAAATTGCGCCTATGGGATGTCAACGGCGCAATGCTCCGCGAGTTTCCCGATCATCCCAGCACCATCGCCGACATCGCCTGGAAGCCGAACGACACCATCCTCGCCTCGACGGGCTATGGCAAACTGTTTCTCTGGAACTGCCTCCCCTCGCCGCCTGGGGGAGAGGGGCCGGGGGCGAGGGGTGAGCCGATCCAGGATTTCACCTGGCAAGGCTCGATGCTTGCCCTCGCGTGGAGTCCCAACGGCGAATACATCGCGGCCGGGGCGCAGGATTGCAGCGTCCATTTTTGGCTGATGAAGACCGGCGAAGATTTGCAAATGACCGGCTACCCGCGCAAGGTGCGCGAAATCGCCTGGGACCCGACGAGCCGATACCTGGCGACCGGCGGCGCGGATATCTCGAGCGTGTGGGATTGCTCCGGCGATGGCCCCGCGGGAACCGAACCGATCCAGCTCGAAGCCCACAAGAATTTCATCACCAGCCTGGCCTACCAGCACCACGGCGCTTTTCTCGTCTCCGGCGGCGAGGACGGTGTGGTCGTCCTTTGGCAACCGAGCCAGCAGCGCGGCGCGATTTCGCTGGCCAAGCACGCCTCCCCGGTATCGCAACTCGCCTGGTCCGCGGACGATCAACGCCTCGCCGTCGGCACCGCAAGCGGGGCGGTGGTTCTCTACGGCGTTTGATAAGATAATGTTGAAATCCCATTCCGCGAGGATCGGCCTCATGGCAAGCGTGCTCCAAAATTTGATGACGGCGGAAGAATTCTACGACTTCGTTCACCGTCCCGAAAACCGCGATCGGCACTTTGAACTCGAAAAACGCGACGTGGTGGAAGTGTCACGACCCGGCGAAAAACACTGTGCGGTGTGCGGCAACGGCGTCGGAATCCTTTGGACCTTCGTCCACCAGCGAAAAAAAGGGTATGTTTGCCCCAGCGACATGGGGTGGTATTGGAACGCGATCCCGACACGGTTCGCGGGCCCGATATCGCCCTGTATCTAGAAGCCCGGAAGTTCAAGGAGCTCGAAACGAAATGGCCCAAGCGGTTACCGAAATTGATTGTTGAAGTCTTGTCGCCGAATGATCGCCAGGGGAAGATGCAGAAGCGCATCAACAAGTTCCTGGAAGAAGGCGTGGCGATGGCCTGGCTGCTCGACCCGGAAGCGGAAACGCTGACGGTTTTCTTGCCGAATAGGCAGCCCGTCGTGCTGGAAGGCGATGAAGAAGTTTCGGACTTCAAAGCGCTGCCCGAAATTCGCTGCAAGGTGTCGGATTTCTTCGCGGTGCCGGGGAAATGACATGTTTTGGGAAATCACTTGCACGGCGACCTGCGTGGTTGTAATCGTTTTGGGCGCGTCGTCGCTGATTCGGTTGTTGAAGGCAAGGCAAGCGGCGGATGACCACAAATACGACGGTGGATCATCCGGCAGCTCTCCTATCTGACTCCGCTATTTCCGAGCATCCAACATGCCTATCATCCTTCTCGGCACACTGGACACGAAAGGGTCGAGTTTCAGTTTGTGCGTGGACCTGATGAAAGCGCAGGGCCTCGGTTGAGCAGCTCTTTTTTTCAATCGTCACGATAGACTCGCTGCATACCTGTCTGCGACCACGATCAGCGAATAGCGAACGAACAGAACATACAGCAGCGAGACATCCAGACGCAAGAACCAATGAAGCTCCAAACTTCACTCCACCCGGCAAAAGACCGCCTTCAAATAACGCCCTTCCGGCACATGAACCAGGAACGGATGGTCCGCCCCCGCTCCCGTGATCTTCAGGATTTGCAGCGTTCGGCTCGTCTGCCAGGCGGCGCGGCGCAGCGTTTCCAGGAACATCTCTTCGCTGACTAGGCCCGTGCAGGAGCAGGTGAGGAAAATGCCGCCCGTGGCGACCGATTGCAGCGCCAGCTTGTTCATGTCGAAATAGCGCTTGAGGGCGTAGTCGATTTCCTCGCGATCGCGCGTCTGCTTGGACGGGTCGAGAATCACCACGTCGAACCGCTGCCCCGATGGCACAATGTCGCGCAGCCAGCTAAACAAATCGCCCTGCACGAAGCGAATCTTGGCCTGGTTCAGGTTGGCGTTTTGCTTGGCCAGCGCGATTACCTGTTCATCCAGATCGACGCCGACGACTTCCTCCGCCTGGCCCAGCGCCTTGGCGTAAACCGCGAAACCGCCGGTGTTGCAGCACAAATCGAGAACGCGCTTGCCGGCGCAGAAGCCCGCCAGCGTCTTGCGGTTGTCACGCTGATCGGTGAAGAAGCCAGTCTTGTGCTTGGAGCCCGGCGTAACCCGAAAACGCAGGCCATGTTCCGTGATGATCTCCGGCGGCGGGGCAGGGGGGGCGTGGCAATCGAACGATTCCTGCTTTTGCACGTGCTCCTCGGCGAACCAGTAAAATTGGCTGTCTGGATAGTGCCCGGCAAGGATGGTCTGCAGTTCCTGGCGAAAGCGAAACATTCCCGCGGAAAAGAATTCCAGCACCAGCAGCTGACCGAAGCGATCGACTACCAGGCCACTTAGCCCATCCCCCTCAGAATGAACCAGGCGATACGCATTCGTCGCCGCGTCCAGGTTCAGGCAATTGCGCCGCAATTCGATGGCCCGGGCCATGCGCCGGGCGAAAAAGTCGGCGTCAATCGCTTCGTTTTGGTCGGCGGTCAATAGCCGCAAAGCGATGCGGGAGTGCCAGTTAAAGAAGCCACGTCCGACCCATTGCCCCTGCTTGTCCACGATATCGACGACGCTGCCCGGCGGAATGCGCTCGGCCGGCTTTTCGACCATTTTCTGAAATATCCACGGATGGGAGGATCGGCGGACAATTTTGAGTTTGACTTGTGGAAGGGGAGAAGCCATTATTATTCCCTAAGCTGCGGCTTTTTCGCGTGTCGATGAGGCGAGAAATCCATAGAACCAAATAGACGGAGCAATCTGCCGCTCGTTTCCTGTCGCGTCTCGAACGGAATTCGAAACAGAGTTTGGGATCGAGAATTTCGCGAAAACCGCAATCGGTTGGTACGCTGGGTTCGTCTTACCAAATATCGCAACGTTTCCAAGTAAAGGA
The DNA here is from genome assembly GCA_963767835.1 of uncultured Planctomycetota bacterium. GTDB lineage: Bacteria > Planctomycetota > Planctomycetia > Gemmatales > Gemmataceae > SIAQ01. The sequence goes on along the minus strand of CAVYFY010000019.1, from coordinate 438,781 downwards.
GCTCTCTCATGCAACGATGGCTAATGGCTTTCGGATTGGCCGGAATCCTGGCGGGCAGTGGTTCCGCCCAGCAAGTGCAAATCCAGGTTCAGGTGCAGGGCGGTCAGGCCCAGGTTCAGGCGGCACAAATTCAGGTTCTGCCCGCCCAGGCGGCACAGCTTCAACCTGCCGCCAGGGTGATGATGCCTCCGATCATGCTCCAGCAGGCGAGACTGACACAGGCGGACGCGATCGTGGTTGGCCGGGTCGTCGCCATTGAGCCGATGGACGTGGAAGCCACTCCCGCTCCCGGGCAGGCCAAGGTCAAGTATCGTGTAGCCGTCGTCCAGGTGAGCGATCCGATTTATGGTCTGAAGAAGGGGACGGAGAACGTGCGCGTGGCATTCCTGGCTCAGCCGAACAACAATCTGGTGCCTGGCGGCGGCGCCGTGCAAATTCAGCCGGCGATCCAAGTGTTGCCTGGCCGCGGCCCGATTCGCCGTCCCCCCATCGCCTTCCAGATGAACCTCACGGTCGGCCAGGACGGCATGTTCGCCCTCAACAAGCACCACAAGGAAGATTTCTACCTCGCGCCGAATCACGGCAGCTTCATCAGCCGCGACAACAATCCCGGCTTCGAGGGGGAAGTGAAGACCGCCAAGCAGCTCGCCAAGGTCATGGGCGACCCGGTAGCCGCTCTCAAGTCGGAGGATAAAGGCGACCGCTACAATGCAGCCGCGATTCTCGTCAGCAAGTATCGCAATGTCAGCAACCCGAGGGGCGGCGCCATGAAGCAAGAGCCGATCGACGCCGCGGAAAGCAAGCTGATTCTGAAGGCGATTGCCGGCGGCGACTGGACCCCGGGCCGCTTCAACGCCGCCATTCCAAACCCGTTTGAACTGTTCAATCAGCTGGGCGTAAACCAGAAGGACGGCTACAACCCCATGAACATTCGCACCCAGCAAGACATCGCCCAGGCGATGCAAAAGTGGCTGGACGAGAACGGCGACAAGTACCGCATCAACCGGCAGGTGGTCGATCCGAATGCCAAGGCCGCTCCCGCGCAACCTGGCGGCCAACCAGGACAGCCCGGCGTGGTCCAGCCTGGCCGTACCGGTGTTGCTCGCCCGCCCATTCAGGTTGTGCCGCTGCCGGCGGTGCCACCTCCGGCGCAAGACAAGTAATTCAAATAGCGTTTTCTCTTTCTGTTTAGCCCCGCCTCGAAGGCGCAGGCGGACTGTGAATGCAGGCCGCCCGCGTTTTCGAGGCGGGGCTAAACGCATAATCCCGCCAGGAGAACCGCCATGCCAGGTCGCATCACGCGCCGCACCGCGCTCAAATCCATCGCTGCCGCCGCCGGCGCTATCGGCTTGCCCGCCGTTTACAAGCTCCATGCCCACGCGGCCCCTGTGGACACGCTTCTGCACGCCAGCTTCGGCGCCGACGGCATGGCAGGGGCCGACATTTCCTCGCTCGCCGCCGGCAAGCACCTGCGCCTCATCGCCGTTGCCGACGTCGATCTCAACCGCACGGCCGAGGTCCGCAAGCGCTTTCCCAACATCCGCGTCTATCAAGATTGGCGAGAGCTGTTGGATAAGGAAAAAGACCTGACTTCCGCCAACATCTCCACGCCCGATCACATGCACGCCCCCATCACGATGCGCGTGCATGCAGCGCGGCTTGCACGTCTATACGCAAAAGCCGTTGACGCAGACGATCTATGAGGCCCGCCAAGTGACGCGCGTGGCGCGGGACCGCAAGCTGGTAACGCAGATGGGCATCCAGATTCACTCGCACCCGGTGCATCGCACGGTGGTCGCGATCATTCAGGGAGGCGCGATCGGCAAGATCCGCGAAGTCCACAGCTGGAGCGACAAAACCTGGGGCGACCGCGATCCCCGTCCCGACCGCAATGATCGCGTTCTCGCCAATTTCAACTGGGACCATTGGCTTGGCGTCGCCGCCGAACGCAATTACATCGGCCTGGTCCGGCGCGGCAATCGCGAAGAGCAATACTACCATCCAGGCAACTGGCGCAAACGCCTCGATTTCGGCACCGGCACGTTCGGCGACATGGGTTGCCACATCCTCGACCCGGTCTTCACCGCGCTATCGCTGACGATGCCGATCTCCGTCCGGGCCGAGTCCGGCGCTCCCAACGCCCACAACTGGGGGCTCGATTGCCAGGTCCGCTATGTCTTTCCCGGCACCAAGGTCACCACCGATCGGCTCAGCCTCACCTGGTACGATGGCGCCGCCCGGCCGCCGATGGACATCCAGAGACGGATTGGCAACCGTAAGCTCAGCGGCCAGGGCTCGATCTATATCGGTACCGATGGCGTCCTCTACTCACGCTACATCGACGCCCCGATCCTCCTGCCCGAGGAAAAATTCCGCGACTACAAGATGCCGCAACCCGGCGGCGAGAACCATTATCTCCAGTTCGTCGAAGCGGTGCGTGGCAACGGCCGAACCTCCGCGCCATTCGATTTTTCCGGGCCGCTGACCGAATCGGTGCTGCTGGGTTGTCTGGCGACGCGCTTCACCAAAACGACGCTCGAATGGGATGCCGCCAAGATGCAGGTGACCAACAACAAGGACGCCAACGAGCACGTCCGCCGCCGCTACCGCAAGCGCTGGGAAGTGGACGGCCTGTGAGAATTCACGCCAGATCGAAGAGCAGAATATCGGCGCTGGCAGCATCCTCAATCGTCAGCAAGCCCTCGGCGCTGATCGCAACGCCGTCGCTGGTTTGGAGCGGCGTCCCGTTGAGCGTAACGGGGCCGCGCAGCACTTGCAGCCATGCCGATCGGTCCTTGCGGAGCGGATGCGTCAAACGCGCTTTGTCGGTCAGGGTCGCCAGGAAAATCTCCGCGTCCTGGTGAATCGTTAGGGAGCCATCGCGTGCATCGGGGGAAGCCACCACCCGCAGGCGATTGCGCTGCTCGGAGGCGTCAAACGCCTTCTGCTCGTAGCTCGGTTTCAAGCCGTTCTGCGCGGGCAATAGCCAGATTTGATACAGATGTACCGGCTCGCTGGGAGACGGATTGAATTCGCTGTGGCGGATACCGGTGCCAGCGCTCATGCGCTGGAACTCACCCGGCCTGAGCACCGCGCCATTGCCCAGGCTGTCTCGGTGTTCCAGGGCGCCGGCGAGGACGAGTGTGACGATCTCCATATCGCGGTGGCCGTGCATACCGAAGCCCTGGCCTGGAGCGACGCGATCTTCGTTGATGACGCGCAGGCTGTGAAAGCCCATGTGCGCCGGATCGTAGTAATCGGCGAATGAGAAGGTGTGCCAGGTGTCGAGCCAGCCGTGATCGGCATGCCCGCGTTCGGCGGCGTGACGGATGTGCAACATGGCGGTTTCTCGCTTGACGATGGCTGAGACCGATTAGCCGATAGCATTTGGTTGCGATGTCAGGGCCGCGAACAAAGGGCCGAGGTGGCGCTCGTAATTTTGCCAGCGCGCCACGGATTTGGTGTAGACGGGCTTGCGCACCTGAGCGACGCTGGCGGTGCGCACCGGTTTTTTGCCTTCGTGGAAGGCCAGGCAAGCAGGTTCCCAGTCGAGGCCGCACCAGTCAATCAAACGCCGCGCCGCGCTGGGCAAGTCGGTCACCGTCTCCTCATACTGAATTTCGAGAATGGAAACAGGCAGCACCTTGTACCAATAATCCATCATCTGTTGATATTGCTGAAAGCGGCTGGCGATGTGGTCGGGATCGCAGGCCCAGTAAAAATCGCGAAAATTGGTGAACCAGCACGAGACGGCGACATCGCGCAGGTCGCGGCGGCAGTGGATGAACTTCGCCCGCGGGAATTGCGCCGCCAGCAAGCCCAGGTAAAAATAGTTGTCCGGCATCTTGTCCACCACCCGCGCAGCCGTGGCGTTCAACGCGGCAAGTTGATCCAGATGCCATTGCGCCTGCCGACGAAACACCTCGCCGCCCAGCCCGCCCAGGGCGCTGAAGACGCTGTCGTCGTTTGGCTGCGCTCCCAGGGCCAGGAAATCCCGGCGTGCCAGCGTGAGCTCGCCGGCTCCGTGAATCTGTGAATGAGCGGCCAGAATCTGTTCGGTCAGGGTCGTCCCGGAGCGCGGCAAGCCGACGATGAACACGGGCCGTTCCGTCTCCAGGCCGAAGCCGCGCATGCGCTCGAAAAACGCCGGCGTGAACGCTTCCATGAGGTTGGCGACGAACCGGGCGGCCTCGTGCGGATTGTAGGCATGCCCTTTCTGGCGTCGCAAACGAAGCGCCAGCGCGTTGGCCTCTCGCAGCAGGGCAACCGCCCTGTCATATTCCCCCTTCGCGTCGCACACTTCCGCCAGTCCGTATTGCAGCTTGATCCGATCGGCATCGTCCAGGTCCGTCGCCGCCAGGCGCTGCTCGAGCAGAGTGCAATAGGCATCGGGCAGCTTGCCGCGGAGCAGACCGGCCAACTGACGCAGCGATTCGGCCTGCTTCGGATTGAAGCGAAGCGCATTCTTGAAGCTCGCGATCGCTTCGTCGATTCGGCCCAATTCCGTGAGCGTGACCCCCAAATTGTTATGAGCGTCGGCATAATCGGGTTGGGGCGCAGCGACTCCTGGTAGCAGGGGACCGCTTCCTCGTCCTTCCACATTGAGCGCAGGGCATTCCCCAGGTTGTTGTGCGCCCGGCGAAATCGGGCCTCAGGCTTAGAGCCTGCCGAAAAAGCGCCGCTGCCTCCGGGGCTTTGCCTTGCTCCATGAGAGCAATCCCCAGGTTGTTGATCGCACTCCCCAGGTTGTTGCGCGCTTCCTTATAATTCGGCTTCAGACGCAAGGCGTGTTGGTAATTCGTGATCGACTCCGCGGCCTTTCCCTGATCTTTCAAGGCATTCGCCAGGTTATAATAGGCCTCGGCAAAATCGGGCTTCAGCCGCACGGCCTGCTCGTAGTTGGCGATGGCTTCTTCGAGCCTGCCCACCGCGTTCAACGCGATCCCCAGATTGCTGTGGGCCGCGGGAAAGTCGGGATGAATTCGAATGGCCTGCTGAATGTAGTCGATCGCCAAGTCGTTTCGGCCCACTTGATGTGCGAGCACTCCGAGCATATGCAAGGCCAAGGGATTGCGTGGCTCCGTCTGCAGAATGCGCCGATAGAGAGTCTCCGCACCGGCCAGGTCGCCCATCTGATGTTTTTTCGTGGCCTGGCTAAGTATCGACTCCATGGCGTTCCTTATTCGCATTCGGAGCTTGAGTTCCGGTTAAAGGCGTCGCTTACTGCGCCGGCGCCTTGGCGTCCGCTTCGGGGTCCAGCGCCTTGAAGCGGTAGCTGTTCAACAACTCGCGGACCGGACCCTGGATGCGCTCCAGGCTCATGTTGATGTCGCGGGCAGCGTAGGGATTGGTCGAGACCGATTTCGCTTCGAGGCGGGCGCCGACCTCGAAGGAGTAATAGGCGGCGTCGCGCTTTGCCTTCGATTTCTGCGCCAGCTGCGACAGGCCGAGAAAGTATTGGTAACGCGCGTCCCGGTCGTAATACTTCACCGCGGTCTTGAACTGAGCCTCGGCTTTCTCGAAATCCCTTGACCAGTACAGGTGAATCCCCTCGCCGAAATGGCGCTCGGCCATCACGGGATTGGAGGTGCCGGCGATGTCGGGCTGGGCGAAGGCGGGATGCTCATTGATGAGCGTTTCGATCTCCTTGGTCTCGATGCCGGGATACACGAGCTTGAGCCCCTTGGCGTACTCTTTGAGCCCCTCGGTGCGTTTGCCGACCTTGGAGAGGGCCGATCCCATGAGCATGTAGCCCTGCCCTTTAAGCTTGTCGTTTTTGGAATTGATGAGTTCCTGGGCGAGCTTGATGGTTTCATTGACGCGGGCCAGCGTTTCCTTGTCATCGATGTCGTCGTCGGGCTGGGCGATGATGGCGGCGGCGATCAGCGTTGACCAGGGATGCCAGACGATGGTTCGCTCCACGGTCGGCGTCTGGCCGACCTTTCCGTCCTTCTTTTCGTCCTTGGTGTCGTCATTCTTTTTCTCATCGGGCTGAGCCGGAGCAACGACGGGATTGGCGGTGCGCTCGCGCAACAGGAGGCGAGCGAGGCTGATGCGATATTTGCCGGCGTCTTCCGGCGGACCCTGGTGCAGCTTGAGCGCTTCACGGTAATTCTTCTCGGCTTCCGGCCAATTCTGTAGCGATTCTTCGAGCATGCCGACGAGATGGGCCGAATCGGCGACGACCTTGTCGTTCTTGGCGGCGGCTGCGGCGTCGGCGCGAATCTCCTTTTGCGCAGCGTCCGGAATCTTGGCCCCCAGGCCCCGGACGGCTTCCAAGCGCGTCAGGCCACGCTGGGCAAAGAGACGGGCATCGCCGGGCATTGCCTTCAGGGCGGTGTTTGCTTCGTCCAGGGAGGCCTTATAATTCTGCTCGGCCCGGTACGTCTCGATGCGCGGGATGTAATACACCGTCGGATCGGTGATTTCACTCCGCGCCACCGTGACCGCCTGGCTCCACGGAGCGGCCTTGTCGAGCGGCTTCAAGCGATCGAGCGAGTCGTCGAAAGCGGTCCGTGCTTCGGCGAATTTCTCCAGATTGCGCAAGGCGAGCCCTTGCACGAACCGCGCCTTGCTCCGTGATTCCGCGTCGGCCTTCGATTCCTTCGACAGCACCCAGTCGGCCTCGCGTGTGATGGCGGCCAGCTCCTTGGCGTCGTTTCTCTTGCGGTTCGCGAGCAGGGCCATGTGCGTGTCCATCTTTTGTTCAGGCGTCTGGATGAACGGCTCGCGGCTGCGGAAGTAGCCGAGCTCAGTGAAGACCTTGGCGATATCGAAGCTCTTTTCGACGACTTTGCTGGTCCCCGAGCCGATGCCCCCCAGCGACATGCCGAGCTGGGCCAGCGGAATCGACAGCGGGGACTCGGCCTTTTGGCGGGCAAGCTTGGCCCCACCGACGATCATCTTGCGGGCATCCGCGTTCTCCGGAACGATCTTGCCGTCGATGAATTCCTTGAAGGCGGCCTTGACGGTTTTCAAGAGATCGTCGCGGTCGTCAATCGCCTCCTTGCGGGCCTTGGCGATGTCGATGACGCCCTTGTCGCCTTTCTCCTTGATGTTCGCGTCTTCCAGGGCCTTGTTGACCGCGGCAACGCTCTCGTCGGCCTCTTTTCGGAGCTTGATGATTTCCTCGACCCCTTCTTTGCCGGCGCCCTTGATCTCGGCGCCTTTCAAGAGCTTGTTGACCGTGGCCAGTGTGATCTTATCGGCGTTGAGCTCTTGCAGCGTCTTTTGCACGACGGCGGCGTCGAGCTTGGTCTTGTCCTCGATGATCTTTTCCTTGGCGAGAACGTCGGCGAGGCCGTCGACTTTCTTGTTCGCATCATCCTTCTCGTTGGCGACCTTGGTAAGCTCTTTCGCGACGGCATCCTTGTCCATGTTCGCCTTGGCAAGTTTATCGTTCAGATCCTTCTCACGGCCCGGCAGACCGGATTGGTCGCGGATGTGCTCGGCCAAGAGCGGATTGTTGCCTTTCTTTTCGCCCAGATCATCGAGGGCATCCTTGACGGCCGGCGCATCGATGTCGAGAGCGGCATTCTTTTTCTTGGCGTCCGCGGCATAGGCAAACCAGCGTGCCTGGCCGCGCACGTTGAATTCTTCCGGCTTGGCGGGATTGGGCAAGGCCGCGATGACGGCCGGGTAATCGGCCCGCGCAAAGGAAGCGTTGGCTTTCTCAAGGGGCGTCGGCGCCTTGGGCGGAATCGGCTTGTCGCTCGAATTGTCCGACATCTTGGCGAAATCGCGGATCTGGTCCGGTGCGAACCACCATCCGGCCCCAGCGCCGGCGCCGATGAGCACCACGAGCAGGACCATGGCGATGACGATCGACAAGCACCCATATCCGGCGGCCGCCGACGTGGCAGCGACGGTCGCTTTCTCTTTTTCCTTCTTCCCCTTCTTGCCTTTTTTCTTGGCGCTGACTTCTTCCTCGTTCGCGACGGTTTGCTCATCATCGACGCTCGTCTTCTTGCCCATCTTGGTCTTCGATGTGGCGGGTTTCTCGTCCGCGTCGAAGTCGGCCAACTCGTCGTCCTCCGTGGATTCGGCGGCCTCCACTTCCTCGTTAAACGCCTCGGCCGCTTCCGCTTCCGCTTCGTCGGCGTCTTCCGCCTCGGGCGGCTCATCGAAGGCGACGGCTTCCTCGCCGGTCAGCTCTTCCGTTCCCTCCCCATCTACGGCCTCGGCAGCTTCGGCAGTTTCCTGCTCGCCAAACAGATCGTTCAGGTCGATGTCAGCGCCGATCTCCTGCGTTGGGGATTTCTTCTTATCATTCTTGCCATTCTTGCCATTCTTGCCTTTGCCGGCAATCGGTGCGCCGGTCTCCTCGGCTTCGGCCAGGTCTTCCTCAATGGCTTCATCAAACTCGACGCCCGACTCCGGCTGCGGGGGGGCGCCGAGATCGACGCCCGATTCGAGCGCCTCGGCGACCTTGTCGATGCCGGTGACCGAGGAGCCCTTCTTGCCGAAGATATCGCCCAGATCGACGGCGGAGGCCTCGGACGCCGCAGCCACCTCTTCATCGGTGGCAAGCTCGTCGTCCGCCGTTTTCTTCTTGGCGTCCGTGCCGCCCATCGGCATGTCGTCGAATACCACCGCCGACGAGCCGGCTTCCACCGCTTCAGCCTCTTCGATGCCGCTCACGGCTTCGGCGGTTCCCACCTCCTCGCCCAGCACTGCCTCGGCCTTCCGCGTGGCGCTGGATGTCTCCGCGGCTTCCTCGGCAACCACCGCCGACTCCGGCATCGCCTCGCCAATCTCATCATCGAAGACCACCCCTGACGCAGGCACTGCCTCCGCAACTTCCTCGACCGCTTCCTCAGCAACCACCGCCGACTCCGGCATCGCTTCAGCAACTTCCTCGGCAACCACCGCGGATTCCGGCATTGCTTCGACCGCTTCCTCCACAACCACCGCCGATTCCGACATCGCTTCAGCAACTTCCTCGGCAACCACCGCGGATTCCGGCATTGCTTCGACCGCTTCCTCCACAACCACCGCTGACTCCGGCATGCCTTCAGCGACTTCCTCCGCAACCACCGCCGATTCCGGCATCGCCAGAGCGCTGGCTCAACCGGTTGCTGCGCGGCAACCTCCGAATGCGGTGCGGCGGCGACCGGCTCCTGGGCCACGACCACTTCCGAATGCGGCGCCGAGGCGATCGGTTCCGCGGCGACGATCACCTCCGAATGCGGCGCCGAGGCAATCGGCTCCGCGGCGACAATCACTGCCGAATGCGGCGCTGCAACGGCGGGCGCTTCCGTGGCATGGCTCGCGCCGCCCTCTTCCATCGCGCCAAGCAAATCGATTTCCGGCTCCGTCGCGACCGCCGGCGCTTCCACCATCGCAGACGCTTCCTCAATGGCTTCCATGATCGGCTCTTCGGCGGCTGCCCCGGACAACGGCAACGCTTCCGCGAGCACCGCGGAGGAACCGAGCACCTCCACGGCCTCGTCGGCCAGCACCGCTGACGACCCGGCCACCTCCACGACATCATCGGCCCACACGACCTCCTCGACCACGTCGGAGGTCGGCTTGGCCTCCACCGGCGGCGTCTCCGCGCGGGTCTCCCCGATCGCCTCGTCCGCCAGCACCGCCTCCTCAGCAATCGGCTCGGCTTCGACCACCTCTTCGGCGGAAACCACCTCGGACGCGACCGGAACCGCCTCGGCCACTTCCTCGTCGGCGAAGACAAACCCCGACGCCGGGGTCGCCTCTTCGACTGGCTCCGCCATCAGGACTTCCGAGGCCGATTCCGCCGACTCGATCGGTTCGGCGAGAGGCGATTCCACAACCTCTTCGACCGGCGCCGGCTGCACGTCTTCCAGGGACATGTTGGGCACGGGATGCTTCGGTGTCAGCGGCGCTTTCGCCGCCGTGAGTTCGTCAGGCTTCTTCTTGGCCGGATCGTAGTCATGATGCGTTTTCTTGGCCATGTCAAGGCACTCCACGTTGCGCGTCGGGAAATGGTGGAAATATCGGCAAATCCGAAAGGGCCGGTGCGGAGCGAGCGCGCCGGGGCATTTTGTTCACAAACGATACTCATCCATTTTCGCGCATCAACCGCGTCCGTGCAATGGCATTTACCGATTTAACTTGCCGACTTTGCCGAGACATGCTGGTCGTGGCAGGGATTGGTTGCGTTTCGTGAATGATTGCGCAAATGCAAGCAAAAGAATTGTCGCGCTCGGTCCGCACATTAAGAAAAATCGGTTCTCCGCCAATGATGTGGACTCGTAGGGTGGGTCGAGCGAAGCGAGGCCCACCAGGAGCGGCAAAACCTCGGTGGGCCTCGCGTTGCTCGACCCACCCTACGATTTCATCCACATGATTGAGGGAAAGCCAAAAAATCCGCAGGCATTCAAAGGGCCAGCGCCGGCGCTTCCACCAGCCGCACATGGACGCCGCGCCGCGCCAGCCCGAGTTCGCTGGCGACCATGTAGTAGTGGTGCAGGCCGGCGAGCTCGCGGGGGCCGAGGTCGAAGCGGATGATATTGGCGAGATAGCGGCGGCAGAAGCCGGCGTCCAGGCCGAGCGCCGGCGCTTCGCGGGCGGCAATGGTGCCGGCGTTCTCGATGCCGCGCCGCTTCGCCTCGACCAGCGCGTCCAGCACCGACCCCAGCTCGACCGCCTCGCGCACCGCCCAAACGGCGTATACGAACGGCAAGCCGGTCCAGTCGTGCCATTCCTGCCCAAGATCAAAGGCGAAGCGGAATCCCGGCAAGCACGCATGCATCGCCCGGTCGCCGATCAACAGCACCGCGTCGGCATCGGCATCCTCGGCGGCGCGATCCAACGGTAATGGGCATATCTCCGCCTGCACGCCGTATTTTCTGCGCAGCAACACCTGCGCCAGCGCCGCGCTAGTGCGCGATCCCTCGTCCAGCGCGACCCGCCGAATCGCGGGCCACGGAACCCGGCTAAACAGTGTCACGCTCAGCACCGGACCCTGGCTGGCGACCGCGATGTTTGGCACCAGTCGATACGTGCCGGCGCGGAAGTATTCGATCACCGGGATCAACGCCACTTCCAACTCGCCACGCGAAAGCCGATCCGCCAATCGGCTCGGATAATCGAGGATCAATTCCGCCTGGGGGGCCAGCGCTTCCAGTTCGTAAATCAACGGCTTCGAATTGAGATAGCTGACGGCGCCGATGCGTACTTTTGCGTTCATGGTGATTTTACCTACTCCCGCCCGATTCCCGGGTCAAGACTCCAACCGTGATAGAGTACGGGGAGTTAACGAAAAAAGCCCGCTTCCTGGCTGCGAAACGGGCATAAAGAATAGAGGGCGGGGAGGACGCCGGATAATCCACGGACGCCTCCCGAATGATGGAAGGATCTTTTACTCGATGCTCGCGGCGCCTGTCCAGGAAAATCTTGATGCATCGCAAAAAAAAATAACGTCATCTCCCGTGCCGCACAGAACGAGAATTGCTTACAATGGCGACGTTCAACGGCATCCTGGTTGGAGCCATCTTCTTGCAAAAGGTGCGACCATGTTGAGATCGATGTTGCCTGGCGCCCTTGTCGCGCTTGCTTTCACGGCGGCGGCGCGTGCCGATCATGACGAGCCGCCGGGACTCTTCATTGACGCTTACGCCGGGAAGGTCAGCTACAAGCCCGGCGAGCAGCTGAACCTGCATATCTCCACGTCAGCGCCGAAATTCACGCTGGAAATCGCTCGGCTCGGCGCCAGGCGCGAGGTCGTGCTGGCCAAGAGCGATCTCGACGGGGCTATCCACAAGGTCCCGGAGAACGCTTCCTCGCACGGCTGCGAATGGCCGGCGTCGTTCCAATTCCAGCTGCCGGCCGCCTGGAAGAGCGGCTATTACCAGGTTGTCCTCAAGGCCCAGGACAGGGGCGGACCCTACCTGCAGCGCAACAAGCGCACGGCCGAATCGGAGTGCTTCTTCATTCTGCCGCCCGAAGTGCCCGGCAAGAACGCCAAGATTCTGCTGCAGCTCTGCACCAACACCTACAACGCTTACAACAGCTGGGGCGGATTCTCGCTGTACGCGTTCAACGCCCGCGCCAAAATGCAGGGGCATCGCGTCTCGTTCCAGCGGCCCCCCGCCAGCCAATTTTCGCGCTGGGAGCTACCGTTCATCGCCTGGGCCGAGAGCAACGGCTACGCCCTCGATTACGCCGCCAATCTCGATCTGGAGACCGGCGAATTCCCGCAACCGTATCGGCTCGTCCTCAGCGTCGGCCATGACGAATACTGGTCCGCCGGCATGCGCGATCGCCTCGAACATTTCATCGAAAACGGCGGCAACGTCGCATTCTTCTCCGGCAACACCTGCTGCTGGCAAGTCCGCCCCGAAGACAATTACACCGCGCTCGTTTCCTACAAGCAACGCTACAACCAGGATCCCTATTTCCGCACGCAGGATCATCGCCAGCTCAGCACCCTCTGGAGCCATCATCTGGTCGGCCGGCCCGAAAACAGCCTGACCGGCGTCGGCTTCCTGTGGGGCGGCTATCACCGCAGCCACGAGCAATTCATGGACGGCCCCGGCGCTTACACCATTCACCGCCCCCAGCACTGGATCTTTGCCGGGACCAATCTCAAGAAAGGCGACAAGCTCGGCGGCAAGAACTTCATCGTCGGCTATGAATGCGACGGCTGCGAAATCGTCTGGAAAGACGCCCTCCCCTACCCCACCCACCGCGACGGCACACCCAAATCCTTCACCATCCTCGGCACTTGCCCCGCCAAATGGCATCCCGACGATTGCCTGTGGTACGAACGCTTCGAGAAAGACCGCGTCGGCAATGCCGTCCTCGGCGTCTACGAAAAAAACGGCGTCGTCTTCACCTGCGGTGCCACCGACTGGTCGCGCGGCCTCCAAGGCAACGACCCGGCCGTCGAACGCATCACCAAGAACGTGCTGGACCGCCTGTCGAAGTGACGCCACCCGTCCGTGTCAGGCCAACCGAGAGTGCGGATTTGGGTCGCAGGCGTGTGCGAAACCTGTGCATTTCGTTCACCCCCGCATTGGTCGACGACCGCACGCGAATTTATTGGGAATGGTCGTGGCCGGGCCTTGGACAACGCGTTCATCGAGCGGCTGTGGCGCACGGTGATGCACGATAACATTTACCTCAAGGATTACGCCAGCGTGGACGAAGTTTATGAAGGGTTGAAGGAATACTTTTGGTTCAACCGCGAACGCTTTCATCAGGCCTTGAATAACCAGACGCCGTACCAAGTGTACCACTGGGGGCCGCCGAAACGATCGCGGCGTGGGGACAGGAAAAGTCGTCGCGGCCGCGTCGTAGGCGCCGCGTGAGAAGTGGAACGGGTTGCTGCTGCCGCGGATCGCAATGTGCTGGGCCGACACGCTAGGCCGGCGACGAGGCTGAGGCTCCCGCCTGCACCACCCGGCGCGGAGCTTCGCTGGCGGGCGAGGTCTCACATGTTTTGGCAGTTGGCGCGCCCAGAGAATGGGGTCCACCTCACTCGCCTCGCAATACGAGATCCCCAATCTTGAAAGAATCGTCCGCCGCCGGTTGAACGGCCGGGTGCGGGAATTTCGCTTGCTGCTTGAGGATAACGGCCTGATCTTGCAAGGCTATGCTGTCACCTTTTATGCCAAACAGCTGGCCCAGCATACCATCATGAAGGCAACCCGGCTTCCGATTGGGCCAACGATATTGCGGTAGAGGCATTGACGTGGGCCGAGGCGTGACTGATGGACGGTTTCTTCAGCTCGCCGATTGGATGCCGCCCCAAATCGGTCCACCGGAGGCGGCACGGGAATTGCTCCTTCGCAAAAAGAAATCACTCATTCAATTCAAAAAAGGAGCGAGCCATGATCCCAATCCACACCATCGTTCACCCCACCGATTTCTCTGAGCATTCGAGCGCCTCTTACTCAAAGTGAACGATCTTGGGGTCACTCCGATTTTGCGTTTGTCGTCGGCTCCAGCCGGTATTTTTCGATCAGCCGATAAGCGAGCGGCGACTTATGGAGGCACTTCGCCGACATCGAGCGTTTGGCCCTTGTCGGCGATTCGAATGGGAGTCTGGTATGGCCGTATTCTGCAAGCCATTCACAAAGGCGACGATTCGCTATTTCGATGAGGCCAAGGCCGGTGGTGCGTTCGCCTGGATCCACGAGGGAATCGCCCAGCCGGTTTGATCGCCGTCGCGGCTGGCACCCCATATACCATTGGCAAAAACCAGTAGCGCGTTTTTTCACGCGATACATCCTCTTGAACCCGTTGACGGGTTTAACTTTTGGCCGGAGTGTCACATGATCGACAAAACGTCTTCGGAACGCTGTGTGGAGGGACTGCAATCCGCCTATCGCCATTGGGATTTGCGCCGTGCCGCGCAGGCGCGCGCCTTCAGCATCGCGATTTCACGCGAACCGGGTACGCACGGAAGCGCCGTGGCGAAAGAAGTCGGCCGGCGCCTCAATTGGCAAGTTTACGATCATCAGCTTGTAGATCTCGTGGCCCAGGACATGGGGGTTCGCACGAAATTACTTGAGAGCATCAATGAAAAGCACACCGGCTAGCTCTTGGAACTGTTCGAATCGGCGTTCGGCGTACCGATGGTAAGCGAGCCGGCTTACGTTCACCATTTGGCCCGTACCATGCTCGCTCTGAGCGTCCTCGGTGAATGCGTGATTGTCGGCCACGGCGTCGCCCAAATATTGCCCGCGGCCAACACGTTGCGCGTGCGACTTGTGGCCCCGTTGCAAGATCGGATCGCCGTGATTGCGCGAGAGCATGGCAAGCGTCCTGAAGAAGCGAAGCACTTTCTTGAGACAGCCGAGCGCGACCATGTCGCGTTTGTTCGGGAACATTTTCAAAAGGATTCCACGGATTCGCACCAATATGACCTGATTATCAATACCGCCCGTTTTTCCGCGGCGGAGTGTGCCGGCATCATCGTTCAAGGCTTGCGTGACTTGCAATCGAAGCCCGCGTGACCTCGGTGGAGCGAATGGCGTTGACGCATCGGAAGCAATCATCGCGTTTGAAGAGGGGCTTGTGACGACGGAAGTTTCTCCGAATCATAGTCGCGGCCGGATCACTGCGGTGCGCGGATCGGTCGTCGAGGTCGAGTTCGCCGATGGCCTGCCGTCGCTCAACGAAGCCTTGCGTTTCAAGGAGGGCGCTCGCACGCTGATCTTGGAGGTGTCGCATCATGTCGATCTGCATACAGTACGTGCCATCGCCATGTCCCACACGGAGGGGTTGGCCCGCGGCATGTTCGTCGAGCGATGCGGGCAACCGATTACGGTTCCGGTCGGCGACGCCACGCTCGGCCGGCTGTTTAACGTGATCGGGGAGCCGTTGGACGGCGGCCAACCGCTCCACCATGCCGAGCGCTGGCCCATTCATCGTCCCGCTCCTTCGTTGGCGGCACAACGCCGCGGTCTGGAGTTCATGGAAACCGGGATCAAGGTGATCGATCTGCTCGCCCCCCTGGCCCGCGGCGGCAAAGCGGGACTTATCGGCGGTGCGGGCGTCGGCAAGACAATCTTGCTGCAAGAGTTGATTCGCACGATAAACCAAAACCACGGCGGCGTCGCCGTCTTTGCCGGCGTCGGCGAACGCACCCGTGAAGGAAATGATCTAGGGTCGGAAATGAAAGAAACCGGCGTCTTGGCGAATTCGATCCTCCTTTTTGGACAAATGAACGATGCGCCGGGAAGCCGGTTTCGCGTCGCCCTGGCAGCCCTCACAATGGCGGAGTATTTTCGCGACGTGCCGCACAAGGAAGTCATGTTCCTGGTTGACAACATCTTTCGCTACGTTCAAGCGGGCTCGGAAGTGTCCGGGCTGCTCGGCCGGCAGCCGAGTCGTATGCCAGCGAGCAAGCCAGCCGGCTAGTGGCGATGGATGGGGCCACGCGCAACACCGAAAAAATGCTGAAATCGCTCCTGGACTTGGAACGCCGCGAACGCCAAGGAGAAATCACCCGCCAGGTGCTCGAACTCATTGGCGCCCGTTTTATCACGGATTAGCGCTTTACGCTTTCGCACAGTGGTGTCGAATTAGCTCATATTCGAATGCTCAAAAGCATCGGCGGGTGCCTGATGATGTCGGAAGACATTCCAATGGTTGGACATTGCTCGGGAAATGAGATCTGCAGTGATTGTAGATTGCGATGTCTCAGTTGGCCCGCGAGTTGCTTTCCATAGGTTGGTCTCTCGCGGGCAACAGCCGCGCAACGTCGGCATTGCCCAGGCCCGCATTGATGCCCAGCAAGATCATCGCAGAAAGCGGTAGGGGCGCCTTCGAGATCATCAGCCGAAGCTCATCCACCGTGAACGCGCGAACGCCTTTGGCGGCCCGGTCAAGCCGGATCGTCTTTTGCGACGGCCGGCGAAAGCCGGCGCCGAATCGGATTTCATCTTTGACCATCTCGTTTTCGTAGGCATAGTTGAACACGACGCGAGCGCGGTTCATTTCGTTGGCCAGCGTGAGCGGCCCCATCGTTCTGCCCAGGCAGCGCGCAGCATCTCGAAATCGCCCGGCCGCAAATCGGTCAAGAGCCGATCCTTGCCAAATGCCGCGATCAACTCGTCGCAGATGTCGGCGTAGGAATTCCAGGTGTGGGCCGCGAGCTCGCCGCCGTCGCGCATCAGGGCCTTCGTCATCAGAAATGCATTGACCAAATCCTCCAACGTCGGAGAGCTGCCGGCCGCGCGAGCGCGGGGGACGCGCCCGGCGGTCAAGTCGTCTTTTTCGGCGATCCAGCGCTCAAGAGCCTTCACGCCTTTGGGATCCTTGTGCCACGAACCGAAGTAGCAGAGCTTGCCGGCGACCTTCCGGCACCATTGCCCATTGCCGCTGGCGAACAGCGGGAGTCCTTGCGAGGTTTCATCGTTTCGTCGGTGGTTTCGCGGTTTCGCGGTTTCGCGTTGCGGGGTTTACGCGGCCGCGCTGGGTCCGTAGAATTGACCTTCGGCATGGCGTGCGCTCCCAAACAGGTGTTTCGCCGTGGCATCGGGCCGCTTGCTATAACAGGCGGCCAATTTTCTCGGATGACACACAAATCCGGGGTTTTGGCTTCGGATTTGGTTTCGTCTCGGTATAAAAGTGGAGATGGCGATGACAAGCAGAATCACAAAGTCTTGGAAATGTTGAACTTGCAAACACTTGCGCTCGTAGCTCAGATGGTAGAGCACGGCACTTTTAATGCTGGGGTCTTGGGTTCGATTCCCAACGAGCGCATTCATTTTCTTGGCGGCGGTGAACCCAACCCATGTTCGGTGTCATCCATTTGCCCGGCGCAGATCGTGTTAAGGGCCTCATCCGAAATCGGTTGCACGAATTCGCAGCCGATGAGCCAGGATTTTGCTTCGGTGGACTTGGCCCAGCGCACGCGGGCAAGCTCGCTGATGGCGAGGTCGTCTTCCTTGAGCGTGAAGGAAACGTCGAGAATGGTGCCGGGCTCGAAGCGGCGTTGGCCGTTCAGGCACAGGCCAGTGTGGGAGACGTCAATGATCCAGGTCGGCCAGCGCTTGCCGGCGACATTGACGACGGCGCGGCAGGTGGCGACGACCTCGACGGCAAAACGCCTGCCGCCGCGCCGCTCCCGGTCGTCCTTCGTGACGGGCTTGGGCTTGGGCGGCAACGCTGGGCCCGACGCCGCCGGTCCAGCAACCGGGCGCGTTTTTTTCTCGCCGGTCAATAACGTCACGAATTCGCCGATGGACGCGGGCCTCTTGCTGCGATCGAAGTCAAGGGCCAGGCAAATGGCCGTGTCCACGCAGGCCCGCAGGTCGGGCACTTTGTGCCGAGGCGGCGTGAATTTGTTTTGCAGCTTGCGCTCCAGCACGCTCAAGGTTGCGCCGCTGCCGAAGGGAAATTCGTCGGTCAGCATCTGGTAAAGGGTTGCCGCCAGGGAGTAGACATCGCTGCGGGCGTCAACGCCGCGTGCGTCGTCAAACTGTTCCGGCGCCGCGAACTGCATCGTCCCCAGCCCGGTGCGCGAACGCGTCAGCCGGCTCAACGAATCGAGGTTCTTCACCAGCCCCAGATCGGCCAGCTTCACGTCCCCCGCCGTGGTCATGAGGATATTGGCCGGCTTGACGTCCCGGTGCACGATCTTTTTCTTGTGCAGAAAGTTCAAGGCCTCGGCAATTTTCAGCACCATCGCCAGCGCTTCATGCTCGCCGAGCTTACCATTGGCTTTCAGGTGCGCCGCCAAGCTCAGACCGTCCATGTACTCCATGACGAGGTAGGGCGCGCCGTTGTCGAAGCCGTGGTCCAGGACCGGTACCAGATGTGGATGCTTGAGCGGCCTGACCAGCGAATATTCCTGCTCGAAGCGGCGGCTCAAGAGCGGGTCATTGACGACGACGCGCGCCGCCACTTTGACGGCGACGATCTCGCCGCAGCGCGTATCCTGCGCCTTGTATACCGTGCTCATGCCGCCCCGTCCCAGCTTTTGCAGCAACTCGTACGGGCCGACGTATTGGGCGCTACCTCGGGGCTCAGACGGCATGGCTTCTCCGTATTGCGAACTTACTGAAGCGATGGGACGATCCCCCCGTCGGGAATTATAACTCGCGTAACGACCTGGGGCAAATTCGAAAATTGCCGGTCGATTGAAGAGCAATTTGGGCCCCAATTCGCGAACCAGGCGATTTCGCTCGTCGGGCGCCCGCAATCGCTTCGCTGGGTGCAACCAACTTCTTTGCGCATCGACCCAGGATTGGGGGCACCTACCCACCTTGGGTGGGTAGCTCGATTCAGCGAAAAACGAGGAAATTTGGCTGCTTCCAAACCACATACCCACGAACTGGGGGGAGAGCCCCCCAGAGAACCAGACCGCAATCGCTTCGCTCAATTTTCACAGGTTCCCTCGACAAAATCACACGCATTGTTATAATAATATTGTGCTTGCACCGCTTCCTGCGGGGTAAGCAGACTATCGTATGGACTGTTCCCTACGTCCCACTTTTGTAAGTGGGCGTTCTCTCCGCCGGGGAGAAATTGGCTCGAACCCGGCAGCAATCTTGGCAGTCCAACTATTAGGCAGGGTGCACCAACCTACCGGAAGCGTGTCTCCGGCGGGATGCACGTGTTTTTACCTTCAGGAGACGATTGCCGTTTACGTTTAGCGCTCGCGCGGCGCCATGCGAGCGCTAAACGTAAACGGCAATCGCCAACCATGCTCGAGAAACTTCGCAATATCGGCATCATTGCCCACGTGGACGCGGGCAAAACCACCACCACCGAGCGCATCCTCTACTTCGGCGGCTCCAAGCACAAGGCCGGCGACGTCGATGACGGCAACACCACCACCGACTTCGACCCGCTCGAAAAGGCCAAGGGCATCACCATCAACAGCGCCGCCGTCTCGCTCGAGTGGAACGATTACCGCTTCACACTCATCGACACGCCCGGCCACGTCGATTTCACGGCCGAGGTCGAACGCTCCCTGCGCGTCCTCGACGGCGCGGTCGGCGTCTTCTGCGCCGTCGGCGGCGTCGAAGTCCAGAGCGAAACCGTTTGGTATCAGGCGAACAATCACAACGTGCCGCGCATCGCCTTCGTCAACAAGCTCGACCGCATGGGGGCCGACTTCTACGACTGCATCGGGCAGATGAAGGAAAAGCTGTCGATCGTGCCGGCCGTCTGCACCATCCCGGCGGGCCAGAGCGACCAGTTCGAAGGCGTCATCGATCTGATCCGCATGAAGATGTGGAAACAGGATCCCGAAGATCCGACGCACATGAAGTACTCGTGGATCGACATCCCCGCGAAGTATCAGGCCGAGGCCGACAAGGGGCGCCACGAGTTGCTCGAAGCCGCCTCGCACGGTTGCGACGAGCTTTTGACCGCCATCCTCGAAGGCACGCCGATCACCGAGGAAATGATCCGCCACGCCCTGCGCGTCGGCACTCTCACCGGCAAGCTCACGCCGGTCCATTGCGGCTCATCGAAGGAATATTACGGCGTGCGCCTCCTGCTCGACGCGGTGTGCGACTACTTGCCGAGCCCCGCGGATCGTCCGCCGGTCGAGGGAACCAATCCGAAGACCAAGGCCAAAGAGCTTCGCAAGCCCGAAGACTCGGAGCCGTTCTCCGCGCTGGCGTTCAAGACCGTCAGCGAGAAGCACGGCGATCTCGTCTTCCTGCGCATCTACTCCGGCGTGCTCAAGCCGGGCGACACCATCATGAATCCGGTTGTCAAGAAGAGCGAGCGCATCAGCCATATTTATCGGCTGTTCGGCGACCGCCGCGATCGGCTCGAAGTCGCCGGCGCGGGCGAAATCGTCGCCGTCGTCGGCTTGAAGAACACGCACACCGGCCATACGCTGTGCGCCGATGACAAGCCGATCACCCTCGAGGAAATTCGCTTCCCCGAGCCGGTGATTTCGCAGGCGATCATCCCGGCCAAGAACGTCGATGAGACGAAACTGGCCGAAGCGCTCGGCAAGATGGTGCGCGACGACCCGACTCTGCGCACCAAGACCGAGCCGGAGACCAACCAGCTCATCATCAGCGGCATGGGCGAATTGCACCTGGAAGTCTCGATCCACAAGCTGCAGCGCGATCACGGCGTCGCAGGTCACCGTCGGCAAGCCGATGGTCGCCTACCGCCAGACCCTCGCCAAGCCGATCGAGTTCGAGACGCGCTACATCAAGCAATCGGGCGGCCGCGGCAAGTACGCCGTCATCAAGATGCGCTATGAGCCGCTCTCCAAGGAGATGATCGAGGAAATTCACCTTGAGCTCGAAGAGGAAGGGGAAGGCGAAAAGCCCGATCCGAACAACATCTACTTCGTGGACGCGATTTTCGGCGGCGCCGTGCCGCGCGAATACATCCCGTCGGTCCAGCAAGGCTTCCGCCTCGGCTGCCAGAAGGGGGCCAAGTACGGCTTCCCGCTCGTGGACGTGCGGGCCACCTTGCTCGACGGCAAAGCCCACGACGTGGACAGCTCGGCCGACACGTTCAAGCTGGCGGCCATCGAGAGCTTCCGCGACGCCCAGGCCGCCGCCGGCCTGGTGATCCTTGAGCCGATCATGAACGTGGTCGTGCTGGCCCCGTCGAGTTACCAGGGCGCGCTGGCGGGCGACATCAATCGCCGGCGAGGCAACATCCTCAACCTCTCCAGCGAAAAGGGCCGCTGCATGTTGCACGCCTACATCCCGCTCGCCGAATTGTTCGGCTACACCAGCGACCTGCGCAACGTCACCAGCGGCACCTCAAGCTTCAGCATGGAGCCGAGCCATTACGCTCCTGTGAAGGAAGAGCTGGCCGACATCCGCATCGCGAGCTGATCCGCAATTTCTCCCGGCGAGCCGAGCTCCGTAAGGAGCCGGTTGAAGCATGCTTCAACCGGCTCCTTACGGAGCTCGGCTCGCCGTGCTATTTGCGATACAATTCGACGGGAGGCCCGTCATGCCGAAACCAGCAATTGCCCGCGACTGCGTTACGTTCGACGATTTTTGCTTGCTCGTGAAGGAAGGTCAAAAAGCCGACTTGATCGACGGAGTCATCTACATGGCGTCGCCTGACAATCTTGATGGCTTTCGCCTGTCGAAATGGCTCATGGGTTTGACCGACGATTACGTCAATGAGAAAGACCTCGGCGAGATCTTCGGCATTCGCATCGCATTTCGGCTCGATTTCGACCAAAGCCCCGAGCCCGACATCGGTTTTGTCCAGAAAAGCCGCCTCCACCTTGCCAAGCGCGGCTATTTCAACGGCCCCCCCGACGCCGCTTTCGAGATCGTCAGCCCCGAGAGCATTGAGCGCGATTACGAGAAGAAACGGCATCAATACGAAGAATACGGCGTGCGCGAATACTGGATCATCGACGAAATGGAACAGCTCGTGACTTTGCTTCGCCTCAACAAACGCGGCAAGTTTCAGGAAGTTCGCGCCAAAGCCGGCATCTTTTCCAGCGAAGTCATCGACGGGTTTTGGCTCGATCCGAACTGGCTTTGGCAAACGCCGCGGCCGAAAAAATCTGCAATTCTCGAACAGCTTCTCCAATAAACTGAACAGAGCACCGTCAACCATTCGCATTCCGAGGTCCACCATGCGCACCCTGCGAAATCTCTGTGCAATCTTCATCACCCTGTTACTAACGACAGCCGCGTCCGCTCAATCTCCCCCCTCGCCCCCCGGGAGAGGGGATGGGGGTAAGGGCATCTGGACGCCGCAGCATGTCGCCAAGCTGCGCTTCGTCACCGAGGCGCTCGATCGCGCCGGGCGGCACGCAGGTCGCCTACGTGCTGGCGGTGCCGCGCGATCTGGCGAAGGAAAAGGACGGGCCGAGCTGGACCGAATTGCACGTCGTCGATACCAAGGGCAATTCCACGCCGTTCATCACGGGGCCGGTCAACGTCGGGTCGATCGCATGGACGCCCGACGGCAAAAGCATCGCGTTTCTCGCCAAGCGTGAGAAGGATGAAGCCAAGGCGCTTTACGCCATCGGCGTCAAGGGCGGCGAGGCGCGCAAGCTGATTTCGCATCCGACCGACATCCAGGGCTACAGCTTCAACGGCGACGGCACGCAGATCGCATTCCTCGCGACCGAGCCGACGCCGGCGGGAAAGAAAAAACTGACCGATCAAGGTTTCAACCAGGAGATTTACGAGGAGGATCAGCCGCTGGTGCGCGTGTGGATCGCGAAATTGTCCGGCGATGGCGCTGCGACCTCCCAAGCCGCCCCCCTGGGGGGCGGCTTGGAGAAGATGTCCGCCTCCGAGCTGCACTTCAATCCGAGGGAGAACAAGATCGCCGTCGCGCTGGCGCCGTCGCCCGGCATCGACGATCACATCATGTTTCGCAAGGTTCACATCGTCGATCTGAGAACCGGCAAAGCGACCAACCTCAACAACCCCGGCAAACTCGGCCAACTCGCCTGGTCGCCGGACGGCAAGAAGCTGGCGATGATCACGGGAGCGGACAAGCATGATCCGATGCAGGGCCGGCTCTGGGTATACTCCGCCCCTGAAGAGGAGTGGATTCGGAAATGGGAGCATTTCGGACACGCCGATTCGATCGCCTGGTGGGGATCAGATTTTATTTGGTACCAAGAGTCGCGGGGCGCGGAATCAGGATTCAGCTCTATCGCGCTTGACCGAAATAAAATCGGCCCGCCTATCAAAATCGGGGATGATTTGATATTTGCTAACATTTCCGCGGCGGCTGCCGGTAGGCCAGTCGCTTTTGTCGTCCACACGTCGCGCCATCCGCCTGAGGTTTACACTTACGACACTGACGGCTCGCGCTACCTTCGCCTCACCGACAGCAATCCCTGGCTCAAGGACATGAAATTCGCCAAGCAGGAAGTCGTCAAATACAAGGCGAAGGACGGCCTCGAACTCGAAGGCATCCTCATCCGCCCGCTCAACGAGGAACCCGGCAAACGCTATCCGCTCATCCTCAACGTGCACGGCGGCCCCGAATCGCATTACTCCAACGGCTGGATCACCAACTACAACGCGCTCGGCCAGGTCGCTGCCGCCAGGGGCATGGCCGTCTTCTATCCCAACTATCGCGGCTCCACCGGCTACGGCGTCGAATTCTCCAAGAAGGGCCAAAAGGATGCCGGCGGCAAGGAGTTCGACGATCTCATCGACGGCGTCGATCATCTCGTCAAGATGGGCCTGGTTGACGAGAAAAAAGTCGGCATCACCGGCGGCTCCTACGGCGGTTATGCGACCGCCTGGGGCTCGACCTATTACTCCCACCGCTTTGCCGCCGGCGTCATGTTCGTCGGCATCTCCGACTGGATCTCATGCAGCGGCACCACGGATATTCCCCATGAGATGAATCTCGTCCATCACCGCAAATGGCTGTGGGACGACTGGGAATATTTCAAGAAAGCCAGCCCGCTCAATTATCTCGACAAGGCCAAGACGCCGCTCCTCATCCTGCACGGCAAGGCCGACCCGCGCGTCAATCCCGGACAGTCGCTGGAGATGTACCGTCATCTGAAAGTGCGCAAGCAAGCCCCGGTCCGCCTGGTCCTATACCCCGGCGAAGGGCACGGCAACCGCCGGGCCGCGTCAAGGCTCGATTACAACATTCGCGCCTTGCAATGGATGGAGCATTATCTGAAGGGGCCAGGCGGAGCGATGCCGCCAATGGAGGTCGATTACGGTCTGACGCCGGCGGCGAAAACGAGCCTCAACTGGGACACGCGCGGCGAGCCGAGCCGCGCGAGCAGCCGGGCGGACTTCTGGCTAGGCCGCGGTTGCCCGTGCTGCATCGGATGGTAACGTCGTTCCAGTTTTAGGCGAATGTTGATATCATCCCAAGAGGAGTAGATCGTGAAATTCACGACCTATGTTCCAACGCATAAGAACGATGGGAGCCCCTTCGACGAGCTTTGGCTAAGGCGAGTCGTGCTGCGATATTGGAAACCGTTCGGCGCCATGACCAATGAAGGCATGGTGGAAGGTTACTGGACCTCCGATGCGGGACGGATTTATCATGACTATTCGATGAAGATATCAATCGATTGCGATCGTGAGCGACTCCAACAGGCCATTCGCTCTGTCCAACGACTCGGTCGAAAGCTGGAACAGCTCGCGATGTGTCTTGAGGTTACCGGGTACGACGGTGTCCAGCGCATTCGCATCGCGGGTAACACGGATTGATGATAGGAGCATTCATGGCAACAAAAATAAGACGACCGGGGAACTCGAAAATCGCCGCCAAGGCCCGCCAGGTTCTTGAATTCGCTCGTGAAAAAGCGCCTTCGTGCCATTATTCAAATGAATTGTTCAACGCTATCTTCAGCGTGACGGGCAAGGCAACAGTGCTGTTTCCGAGCGAGTCCGAAAGGTCGGCGTACACTCGGACGCCCGAAAGCAAGGAAGTCTACAAGCTCATCAATATGTTGCCGCGCCCGCCCATCACAGAGGTCATTGACTTTGGAAGCAATGGCGACCACGCCGTTAAAGTGAGCATGCCCAAGAGCGTCCATGCTGCCCTTTTGACAGAGGCCGCCGCCGAGGGCGTGACCGTGGAGCAGCTTTGCCTGTCGAAACTGGTGGCCCAGTTGCGCGATTTGGTGTGATCGGCGATTTACAACGCCGTCCGCTTCCGCTTCGCAGTCTTGGCATCGAGCCGTTTGCCGCGTTCGGTGGGTGGGGCGGCGGTTTTGGGATCGGTTGCGCCGTCGAGCGGTTGGCCGATTTGCACCGCGGCGAGGCGAGCGCTGACCTTTTGATGATAATTCTCGGACATTTCGTAACCGAGATAAGCGCGGCCCAATTTCTTGGCGACGATCAGGGTGCTGCCGGAGCCGGCGAAGGGGTCGAGCACGAGTTCGCCGGGGTTGGAGGACACATCGATGATTCGGCCCAGGAGCCGTTCGGGCATCTGGCAGCCGTGAAAGCCGGCCCGTTCCTTGAAGGTGCCGCACACGCGCGGGAAGTGCCAGGTGTCCTCGACGGGTTGGAATCCATCGGGCAGATCTTGCGGCCGCAGAACCCAGGTGTCATCGGGCAAGCGGCCTTGCGGGTTGGCTCGGCCGTCGGCGTAAACGAGCTGCCGGGCCGAGGGCACGCGGATCGGTTGGTCGTTGAAGGTGAATTGCTGGGCGTCCTTGACGAAATGAAACAAATGCGTGTGGCTGCGGCTGAATTTCTTCTTGCAGTTGACGCCGAAGGTGTAATACCAGATCACCCAGCTGCGGCAAGTCAGGCCGAGCCGTTGGAACATGATCTTGAGCTCGGCGGCGTAATCGTCGCCGATGGCGAGCCAGAAGGTTCCGGTCGGCTTCAGGACGCGCACCACCTCGGCGCCCGGCGCTCGGACCAGGCGAGATAATCCTCGGCCGCGCGTTTATCGTGGTAGCTGTCGTAGTCATAGCCGATGTTGAACGGGGGATCGGCGAAGACAAGATCGACGCAGCCCGGATCGAGCTGGGTCATGCCGGTGACGCAATCGCCGTGGTGCAGGATGTTTTTCATGGTCCTTCATGAATTTTATATGAGCCGCGCACGCAGCAAGCTCCGCGGCCGCTTACTGCGTGCGCGGCTCGTTGGGAAAGTTTACTGAATTGCGCGGCAGGGATTGCCGATTTCCCAGAAAGATGCCAGATGCCCCGGTGGTGTGATTTGATTCAGAATCGCTATTTTCTCCATCTTGATCGGGGCAAAACTGGACTGGTTTTTGGCGCGGGAAATCTCGTATAGATGGGATTCCGCCAGAGAACCGCTCATACGGTTGCTGGAACGCGCGTCTGCCTGGAAACGGATGTTCAGGGATCGCGCCCGAAGGATTGGGGGTTGCCGGAATGGCCTTTCCGTCGAGTTGTCGAGTTCATCCCACCGCGATCGTTTCAGCCGAGGCGACGCTCGGCGAAAATGTCGAGGTGGGCGCACTCGCGGTCATCGACGGCCCGGTCCAGATCGGCGACAACTGCGTCATTCGCCACGGCGCCTACCTGTTCGGCCCGCTGAAAATGGGCCGGGCCAACACCGTTCACACCGGCGCCGTCCTCGGCGATCGCCCGCAACACCACAAATATAACGGCGAACCGACCTCGCTGGAAATCGGCGACCGCAACATCTTCCGCGAACACGTGACCATCCACCGCGGCACCACCTGCGCCATGAAGACCATCGTCGGCAATGACAACTTCTTCATGGTCAACAGCCACGTCGCCCACGATTGCGTCGTCGGCAATCGCTGCACCCTCGCCAACGGGGCGCTCGTCGCCGGGCATTGCATCCTGGAAGACAGCGTCATTCTCTCGGGCAACACGGCCGTGCATCAATTCGTCCGCATCGGCCGGCTCGGCATGATCAGCGGCTGCTCGGCGACCGGCAAGGACATCCCCCCGTTCGTCATCCAGCAAGGCCTCGACAACGTCAGCGGCATCAATGTCGTCGGCATGAGACGGGCCG
Source organism: uncultured Planctomycetota bacterium (assembly GCA_963767835.1). Taxonomy (GTDB): domain Bacteria; phylum Planctomycetota; class Planctomycetia; order Gemmatales; family Gemmataceae; genus SIAQ01. The sequence goes on along the minus strand of CAVYFY010000019.1, from coordinate 411,929 downwards.
GCATGGCGCGCGAGCAGATCAACGCCGTCCGCACCGCCTTCAAGATTCTCTTCCGCGAAGGGCTCGTCCTTCCCGCCGCCATGGCCAAGATGGAACGCGGCCTGGGCAATTTCGACGCCGTCCAGGAGATGCTCGCCTTCCTGCGTGGCTGCACCAAGGGAATCAACTTCATGCGCAACCGCTTCCACGAGGATCTGGCGGCGTGATCGCCTTGTTTACGTTTAGCGCTCGCAGGATCGCGCGAGCGCTAAACGTAAAACACGGTCACCCCTTGAGCCCGAAATCCCCCTGGATGCGGCGCCAGCAGCTGTGGATGTGGTTGGCGGGATTGCCGCCGGAATCGCTTTGCATGTTCAGGAATTCGATCACGAACGACGGGCCCTGGACGCGATAGGTGAATCCTTTGCCGGCGCCATCCGCGGAGCCGGTAAAGCCGAAGTGGATGTTGTCGAATCCGCCGTCCTTGACTTGCTTCCATTCCAGCTCGGCAATGTCGGCGGGCAGGCGCTCGGTGTAGCTCTTGACGAGCTTGTGCAGCATTTCTCTTTGCTCCTTGGTCATTTTCGACGCCGCCAGGCCGACCGCTTTGCCGAGCTTGGGTGTCTTGGTCTTCTGGCCCGGTTCGCCAAAGGGCTTCTCCTGAAGTGCGATCCGTTTCTGATCGGCATCCAGCGATTTGAATAGATCGCGGGCAAGGTCCTCCGATTGTGGCAGGATGCGTTTGCCCGAATTCTTACCGTCCTTAATCATGGCGGGATTGGCGCCGAAAAAGCATGGGGTGGAGGCGACGACTTGCGTGCCGTCCATGGTGAAGTTGAGGGACAGGTGATGTCCTTCGACGCGCCAGCCCCACTTGCCGGTCTTGGACGGGGAGCCGAAGATCGTGAAGAAGTACCATTCAGGATCGCGGACGTTGGTTCCCTTGGGCCCTTCCTGGCTGCGCAAGATCGCTTCGAGGCTCATGATGGTGGTGGCGGCGGTGTCGCCCGAGGCGCTGGTGCCCGCCTTGACGAGGGCCAAGGCCGCCTTCTTTTGGTCGGCGGTCATGTCGATGAGGGGCAATCCCTTGCGCGTCGATTTGCGGGCCTTGTCCTGCAGCGGGATGAAATTCCAGTCGAAGCGCTCGTCGCTGTCATAATCGAAAAGCGTTTGCTTTTTTTGTTCCTTGGCGAGGCTGCCGACGAAGCCTTCGGCGGCGACGACCATGCCGGCGCCGCTGGATTCGGCCTGCTGGGCGACGTAAGCGATCCCCGTCACCGCCAAAAGTGCCAACAGCGCTAACGCGATCTTGAGTGTTTTCACGGTAGGCCCCCTTTCGTGGAGTGATTGCGACGATGGAGCATATGATAGGCAATTTGCGGTCCGAATGGAACGCTCGCCTTTTCAGCGGTTCCATCGTTCGATAAGATGCCGACATCACGCCTTTTGCCCCGCTCTCCTGCGAGATCCATCATGTTGCGATTCTGCTTGATTTCCGTGCTTTTCTTTGCAACCGTGTTGTCCGCCCAGGCGGAGAACTGGCCCGAATTTCGCGGGCCAACCGGGCAGGGTATTTACGCGGGCAAGAATCTGCCGATCGAATGGAGCCCGACCAAGAATGTCGCCTGGGTGAAGCCGATCCCGGGCAAGGGCTGGTCGTCCCCCATCGTGCAGGATGGCCGCATTTATCTGACCAGCGCGGTGCCGATCCCCGACACCAAGGACTTGTCGCTGCAGGCGATCTGCCTCGACGCTGCGAGCGGCAAGCAGCTTTGGCAGACCGACGTGTTTCGCCATGCCGCCAACGCGCCGATCCACACCAAAAACAGCCACGCCAGTTCGACGCCGATCACCGATGGCAAACGCCTCTACGTCCACTTCGGCCACAAGGGGACCGCCTGCCTGGATCTCGATGGCAAAGTCTTATGGCGCAACACCGACCTGCGCTACAAACCGGTTCACGGCAACGGCGGCTCGCCCATCCTCGTTGGCAATCGCCTCGTCTTCTCCGTCGATGGCAGCGACCAGCAATTCGTCTGCGCCCTCGATACCAGCGATGGCAAGCTCGCCTGGAAAACCGATCGCCAAAGCGAGGCGGGCGACAAGACATTCTCCTTCAGCACACCCCTCCTGGTCACCGCCAACGGCAAACCGCAAATCGTCAGCCCCGCCAGCGACGCCGTCATGGCCTACGATCCCGCCGACGGCAAAGAAATCTGGCGCGTCAAATACAACGGCTATTCGGTCATCCCGCGCCCGTCTTCGGCCACGGCATGGTCTACATCAGCACGGGCTACGGCGCTCCGGTCGTCATGGCGATCAAGGTCGATGGCGCCGCCGGCGATGTCACCAAAAGCCACGTGGCCTGGTCCGTGAAGAAGGGCGGCCCGCATACGCCGAGTTTGCTCCTGGTCGGTGACGAATTCTACATGATCTCCGACGGCGGACTTGCCACCTGCCTGGATGCCCACACCGGCAAGGTTCGCTGGTCCGAGCGCGTCGTCGGCGCTTACTCCGCGTCGCCGTTCTATGGCGACGGCAAGATTTATTTGCAAAGCGAGCAAGGCGTCACCACCGTGCTGCGCGCCGGCACGACCTACGAACTGCTGGCCACCAGCAAGCTGGGCGAAAAGACCTTCGCCTCTTACGCCGTGGCCGACGCCGCCATCTATCTGCGCACGGAGAGCAAGCTTTATCGAATGCAAGCGAAGTGACGCCTTGACCGGCCCGAAAAAATAGATGTGCTGAAGAGTGAGTTTTTCCTTGCATTCGCCTTCGGCCGCGTTTATGATTCAGGCTTAAATTTCACTTTCGCCAATAAAGACGACGATTCCCTTGTGGGGACCGTCGCCGCCTTTTGCAGCAGAGGAATCGCCGATGACCATCCGCATGAATTGCCCCGCCTGCAAGACCTCCATCAACGTCGCCGAAGAAAAGCGTGGCCGCAAAGTCCGCTGCCGAAAGTGCGAGGAAATATTCACCGTGCCCGAGGTGAACGGGAAAAAGAAGCGCGCTGAGGAAAGCGCCATTCAGTCGGGCCGCAAGATCAAATCGGCCAGCCCACGCAAGCAGGACGATGATGACGGTGATGACGATCGTCCGGCCAAGAACCAGAAAAAGCAGCCCGCCAAGACCGGCGCCTCCGGAATGATGCTCGCCGTCGGCGGCGTGGCGGCGGTGTTGCTGCTGTGCCTGGTTGGCGGCGGCGGCATCGGCGCCTATTTCGTCATGTTCCGAGCGAAGCCCGTGGACGCGGCCGTCGCCAAGGCGGCGGACGTGCCTGAGAACAAGAAGCAACAAGCGGATGATAAGCAGCCTGCGGACAAGGTTGGCGATAAGCAGCCAGTGCACAAAGACGGCGATAAACCGCCGATCGTCCAGGTCGCGGCGATTCCGGAAGGCCCCGCCCCCGCTTCCATCAGTCCGGATGTCGTCAAGAAGGTCAAGAAGTCCTCCGTATACATCAAGGTGACGGATGCGACGGGCCGGACGGGAGAGGGGTCGGGTTTCTTCGGGCTCGAGCCTGGCGTGGTCATCACCAATGCCCATGTCGTCGGCATGTTGGCCGCCAATAGCAAACCGCCGAAAAAAGTCGAGGTCGTTGTCTACAGCGGAACCAAGGATGAATTCAAACTGGAGGGCATGGTCTTGGGGGCCGATCGGGATAGCGATCTGGCCGTGCTCCGCTTAAATAATGTGGACCCGAGTAAGATTCCAGCCCCCCTGCCGGTCGAGTCGGAATGCAGCCTGACGGAGGTGCAAGAGGTATACATCTTAGGGTTCCCGATGGGAGCGGGGCTGGGCAAGGAAATAACCGTCAGCAAGTCGTCGGTATCGTCCTTTCGCAAGGATGTCGGTGATGGTTCTCTCGGTCAGATTCAAGTCAACGGAGGCATGACTCACGGCAACTCGGGCGGTCCTGTCGTCGATTCCCGCGGCGTGGTCGTCGGCGTCTCCGTGGCAGGTTATGACGGTACCCAGCTGAATTTCGCCGTTCCAGCCGAAAAAATCCACGGGATGCTGCACGGGCGTGTTCAGGAAATCGCGCTGGGTGAAGCCTTTTTCCAAGGCAAAACCGTCAAGCTGCCGGTGAAGGTCTCTTGCCTGGACCCACTGGCGCGCGTGCGCGAGTTGAAAGTGGATGTTTGGACCGGCCCGGCCGGCCCCGCCCGCGCGCCGGACTGAAGGCCCCGGACCAGCTTCCCGGCGATTCGCCGAAGCAAACCGCCACCCTCACCTATCGGCAAGGGCTCGCCGCGCACGAGTTGGAGATCGCGACGTTGGCCCTACCCGCCGGCCATGTTTACTGGATTCAGCCGACCCTGACCACGCATGCCGGCTTGCAGCAATGGGCCGCGAGCACCACGTACGACCCGGTCGGCGCCGCCCCGCTCAACCGCGTTCCCGCCACCTTGAAATACAGCACGGCCAGCTCCGAACGCGGCTTGACCCTGGCCGGGAAGTTTGAATTTCAAGTGAGCGGAAAGATCGTCGATTCGGACAATCTGGATTTCCAGGTGCTCGAGGAGATGACCGCCGATCCAAGGGGGGCGGCTCTCCGCGTCGCGATGGGCAAAGGCCAATTCGCCACCTTTGATCGAGGCAAGGTCAAGCCGCGCCACGCTGAAGCCCAGAACCTCGTCAAACGCAGGATTTATTCGTTCACAGCGGCGCAAAATGGCCGACTCGAGGTGTTCACCTTTCAACGATTTGGGCCTTCTGGAATCATTCCAAAAGGCAAGGGAAAGCCCCCTCCTCCTCCGTCGGTGGAAATGCAAATCAGGTACGCGGAAGCCGACGACATGGCCAGCATGTTTAACGCGACCTACCAGCTGGCATGCCTGTCCGTGCCGAACCGCGAGGTAGATGCTTTACAAGTCTGGGATGAGAAGATCGCCCTCATGCTCGGCGGCGGCAACACGAAAAAGAAAACCACGATCGACCTCTTCATGAAGTACACCTATGAGGGAAGCCGAACCGTCAACGGCAAGACCGAGGCCGTGATCTCGATTGCCGGTGAAGTCGAGAGACGCAACGCCCCCAAGGACGCCGCACGCCGGCCCAAAAGCCGTATCATCGGTCGGGGCAGCTTTGACCCTGTCAGCGGCTATTTCAGCAAACTCAAGCTGGCGATCCGTGACGACGCCGATTCGGTGTCGTGGATCTTCGAGGTCAATCTCACGCGCACCACGGGCAACGTCTATGGCGTGGCGCCGCTTCCGCCGCGCACCGATCCGAAAGTGGCCTCCAATCCCAATATTGGCGCCGACGGCGCCACCAAGATTGTGGGCGGCGGCCGTGATCCGGAGTTCCGCGACACCGCCCCCAAAGACGGACTGCTCGCCAGCCTCGAAATCGGCCTCGGAAAATTCGGCTCCAACGACGTCGTCCGGGCCATTCGTCCGGTGTATCGCGTGGGCGGCAACGATTCGTTCGGAATGCAACGCGGCACGGACCTTAGCCGAGTCGTCAAGGTGATCGCCAAGCCCGGTTACGCGATCGGCGCGATGACCGTCAAGGTGGGTCTGACAGTGGACGGCATGTCGGTGACGTTTATGAAAGTCGGCCAGGGCAAGCTCGATCCAAACGACGCCTATGAAAGCCCATGGATCGGCGGCATGGGCGGCGGCGCCCCGGTTCGCCTGGGCGGGACAGGCACGCCTGTGATCGGCCTCATCGGCAAGACCAACCAAAATAACGAAGTTACCGGCTTGGGCCTGCTCCTGCAATCCGGATCGGTCGGGCCGGACCCCGTCGCCGGCGGCGCCATCGCCAACCCAGGCCCCAACCAGTTCTTCATTGGCGATGTCACCCTACGCCATTTTAACTTCCAAAAGCTGGGCAAAAACATCGTCGGCGATCTCGCCTGGTCACGCGACGGCAAATCGTTCTACATGCTCTGCGATACCGGTTTGATCCAGCAAGTTAGCATTGCCAACGGGCAAACCACTCAGTTCGCCGAGCTCGGCCGGCCCGGCAGCAATCTCGCCATGTCCGGCGAAGGCCTGCTTGTGGCCGTCCCCGATGCCAACGAGCTCTGGGTTCTCGACCCCGACAAGCTCGCCACGGTGAAGAAGAAAATCTCCGTGCCAGGTATTCGCCGAGTGAGCGCCGGCGTCAACGCCACGTTGGCGTATGCCGGCCCCGACCGGGGCAATGCCCCGCTCCAGGTCGTCGATCTGCAGCAAGGCGCCGTCGTCAGGAACCATCCCAAGGTCCCGATCTTCCTGTTCCGCGCCTCGCCCGACGGCAAATATGTCTGTAGCGTCGGCGGCATCGAGCAACTGATTCGCTTCCGCGTCACTGGCGATGATCTCATCCAGGAAGATAACAGCTATCGCATCTCCTCCAACGGACAGAACATCTGCTTCAGTCCCGATAGCAAATATGTTTGTCTCGGCACTGGCGGGGGCAACAGCAAGGGACACCCCGATCACCCGCCCGTCGGCAACTACTCGACGTTCATCTACCCGCTCAACAGTATCAAGAAACCCGTCACCGGCTTCGGCGCCGGCGGATATCCACGCGTCGCCGGCATCGATCCCAAGGGCGGCTACATCTACGCCCAGAACGCCGGCAAGCCGCTCATCCTTTACGGCTTCCGCAGCGGCGACTCACCCATTGCCACCTTTGATTTTCCCATCAAGGGACGTGTGGAAGTGCAGGAATTCTCCGTCGCCCCTGGCGGGGGCGAGGCGCTGGTTCGTCTGGACAGGAGCATCGTTCACATCAAGGTGAACAAGGCCGGCCCGCCGCCAATCGCGATGCTCGACCCGCTGCGCCAGCCCGACGCCGTGCTGATTTCGCTGAGCCCGGCTTTTAGCGTGCCGCGCTTGTGCACGCTGGATTGACGGGCAGCGCGGAGGACCGGCGTCGATTAACCCAGCTGGCGAGAGTTACTTCTTCGGCACTTCGACCTTTGCCGCCACGAAGCCTGGCGTCGCGTTGAAACTGCTGACTGGCATCCCGTCACTGGTCTTCCACACGCGCACCTCGCCGTTGGCGGCGCCGCCGGCGACGAATTGGCCGTTGGGACTGATGGCGACCGCGTAGACATAGTCGGTCAGGCCGGTCAGCGTCTTGAGAGGAGTGCCGGCGACCGGGTTCCACAAGCGCACCGTCATGTCGGCGCTGCACGAGGCCAGCAGCGGATTTTTGGCGTCGGCATACGCAGCCAGGCGATAGACTGCCTTGGCGTGACCGGCCAGGTTTTTCGACATTTTGCCGATCTGCTTGGCCTTGTCGGTCGCCTGCCAGACGCGGATCGAGCCGTCCTCGCCGGCGGAGATCCCGAAGGCGCCGTCGGCGGTCATGGCGACGTTGTTGACGATGTTCTGGTGATCGGGGAAGGTGAGCAGCGATTCCTTGTTGACGAGGTCCCACACCTTGGCGGTCTTGTCCCGGCTCGCGGTGGCCAGGCCCTTGCCGTCGGGGGTGAAGGCGACGCCGAGAATCCAGTCGGCGTGGTTTTCGATGGCGTGTTCCATTTTGCCGGTGGCGGCATCGAAGACGCGGACTATGCGATCGGTGCCCCCCGCCGCGATTTTGGTCCCGTCCTTGCTGACGGCGAGGGCGAGGATGGAATCTTCGACCTGGAGCAGTTCCTTGACGAAGACCGATCTGTCGTTGACGCCGTCCACCGAGGGAACGCCGCCGAAATCTTTGGGGCTGCCAGCGTCGATGTTGTAGATGCGCACATCCCCTTCCTGGCCGGGCCTGCCGCCGGCGACGACGAGCTTGCCGTCGGGCAGGAACGCCATGGCATGGGCGCGCTCGGCGCGCGTGAAGATGCGCCGGGTCAGCTTGCCGGTGGCGGCGTCCCACACCGTCAGTTCGTGATTGCCGCCAACGACCAACCGCTTGCTGTCGGGAGTGAACGCGAGCGCGTTGATCAGAGCCGGGAACTTGTACGAGACGAACGGCTGTGGCGGCACGAAGCGCGTGCGCAACTCGCGCACCAGATCGGCCTTCGGGTCGATTTCCTTGTCCAGCTTCGCCCCCTCGTCGATCCAGCGGGCGATGGCCGCAATCTGCTCCGGCTTGAGCGCGTCGCCCGCTTCCTTGGGCGGCATTCGATCAGCCTTCGTGGAGGTCAACACGCCGATGATGTAGCTGTCCTGCGATTTGCCGGGCTCCACGGGATCATCGTGGCTGCCGCCCTTGCGGAAGTTCTCCCACGTCGTCATCTCGAACTTTCCCTTCCTCTTCTTCGCGTCATGGCAGGCAAAGCAATTCTTTTGCAGGATCGGGGCCACGTCTTTGATGAAGCTGACCGGCCCCTTCGGCCCTTGCGCGTGCGCGCTCGTTGGCGTGAAAAAGAGCAACCATGCCAGCGCGAGGCCGAGGATGGCGCAGAGAATGCAATAGCACGAGAAGCGATTGCGAAACATCGACGGGACTCCTGCTGGAAGGACGAAGGTGAGGATTTTTCCAGGCGAGCGCTTTCGCGCCGGTGGGTCTTTCCTCCCATTATAAGCGACCGCGCGGCGAATGCGAGGGAATATGGGCAGGGCGGGCAGGGCGGCCGGGCAAGCAATACAGTTTTCATGGAAAGGAGAGTCTCATGCCGAGTGCCTCGCCTGCAACTCCGCCAGATGCGGCACCGTCTCGAAAGGCTGGGCCATCGCTGCGATGCTCTCCCCGAGCTGCGGAATCTCCGCTTCCTTCACGCGTCCCAGCTTCTTCATCGCGCCCAGCACCAGGTAGCCGACTTTTTCCGGGTCGAGCATCATGAGCCGGCAGCAGGTGGCATCCACGGCGACCTGATCGTGGCCCATGATGAGAGCGCCGAACGGCTTGGCAACGCCGTTCAAGGGGCCGTCCCCTTCCATGCCGATAATGCCATCCACGATCGCCAATTCCGGCGTGCGCGTGAGGGCGATATCGACGATGCTGTTGTGGATGCCGCGCCAGTGCAATTCGTTCTTGGGCCAGCCGTAATAGATGCCGGGCAGGGTGCCGAACAGATTCTTGAGCGCCAGGGTCGCGCCGGCCCAGTGGTGCGTCTTCAGTTTCGGCAACGAGATCAGCACCTCGGCGGATTCGATCGTGCGCGACAGGAAAAGATATTCTAGGCCCGTGAGTTGCCCCATGTTCGGCGTCTTGATCGGCTCATCGTGATTGATATCGACGAACGGAACGCCGTGCTGTTTGAGGACGTCCCCCAGGCCGCTCTCGGCGACGAGATACTCGACATTGCGCCAATGCCCAGGCCCTTCCGCGACGATGATCTCGGCGGCCCCCTCGCGCTTGCACAGCTCGATGACGGCGCCGACGACGAGCGGATTCGTGTTGATCACCTTGTCGGGATGCCATTCGACCAGGTTCGGCTTCAAGACGACGCGCTTGCCTTTGAGCGGAACGGTGGCACGGAAATGTTCGTACTGCGTTTGCAGGATGCCGGCGAGATCGGCGTCGTAGCCGGCGGCGCGGGCGATGTGGACGGCGGAATTCGCGGGCAAGGCGCGCAGGTTACCGACGGCTTTCAGGGCGAAGCGGCGGAACCAGCCGCCGACGCGCTGGAACAGCGGTTTGCCCGGCGAGCCGAGCCCCGTTAGGGGCCGGTTACCGGCGGCCTTAACCGGCCCCTTACGGGGCTCGGCTCGCCCAAGCGAAAAGAAATTGCGCTGCCCAACCGCGAGAGCGAGAATCGTCAGCGCTTGCCGATAGCAGTTGGGCTTCAGCCAGCCGGTCTGCCCGCGCTTTTCCTCGGCCGCGAGGATATGGCGATCGATCTCGGTTAACTTGTCGGCAACGCCGGACAGATGGCGATAGCGATCGAGGGCGAGCTTGGCCCAGCAAAGATGGTCAAGATCGTCGGTGTTTAGTTGATCGCATAAATAACGGACGGCGGCTTCGAGGCGTGCATGCGCTTGGCCCTGGAGTGCCAGCAGCATCAAGGCGGTCGGACCGGGAATGGGATCGGTCATTTTGCCGAGGATCAGACGATTGCCGTAGTTGATGCCGCCGTTTTCCATGGCGCGGTCCACGAGCATCCTGGTCCCCTCGACGACGCGCGGATGCTCGCCCAGGCCGAGGAATCGCAAGGCCAGGCAGGCCCATGAGGTCGGCTCGACCCACGAGAAATTCTTCTCCGCCCACGGCCAACCGATGAGATTCAGATCGATATCGTGCAATTCCCCTGCCTCGGGCTGATCGGGGACCCGGCCGCGCGTGCCGAGCAAGTATGCGACGGTTTTCTGCATTTCGGCGTGTGGCGTGTCGAGCGCCGCCTTCGTGAACAGGACGAGCGCAGTCGGCCAGGTCGCTTCCTCGCGGCCTTCGAGCGGACGATAGCTGCCGTCGGCGTTGGCATTGCGTTCGATGAATTGCCGGGTCAACTCGATCTGAGTGGCATGGCGCATCCGGTTCGAGCGACAGCGCCAGCAAGCCGAGGCAACTCGGCTCGAGTTGCGGCGGCTGGCCCGGCGCGTAACCCCAGCCGCCGCCGGCGTGCATGGCTTGAACGAAGGCATCAAGACGTGGCGCAATTGATTTCACGTCGCAACCTTGACTAAAGTTCCCCGCTCCGTTCGCAGTGTTGCTCGCTGGCGGTTTCGGACACCGCATCCCGCGCGGGATGCGGTGTGCGAAACCACAAACGAGCAAGGGAGTCAAACGGAAACGCAGCTTCCCTAATCGAAGTTTAGTACATAAATCAACCCGACGCCTTGGTCGCGCGTGCGTTCCGCTTTCTTTGCGCCCGCGCATTTTCGTTGCGACCGATACAGGCATCCCACGCCAGACCCGGGAGGTAGACGGTGGCGCGCATTGTTTGTCAGGTCCTGCATCACTTCGAGCGAGTGTCGTTCCTGTGGTCGGAAAGGGCGGCGCATTTCGAGCCGTACCACTTTGAGGGGGCTGAGCGCGCTCGCCTGCTCGAATTGGCCGGGGAGATCCACGCCGCGCTGGGTGCGGGCGAACTCAGCGCCGCGGCGAACCTGGGCCAGCAGCTTTATCGCACGCTGTTTTGTCTCGATGCCGGCGCTGGCAGTTCAGCCTCCGTGGTGCACGCCTGGCTGGCGCCGCTGGCGAGCGGCAACCAGATCGAGCAACTCGAATTCCTCAGCGATGCGCCGGGGCTGATTCCGTGGAACGTGCTCAACGAAGACGGCAACCCCCAGCAATTCTGGGGCACGCGCTTCCATCTCGGCGCCGGCCGACGCGTCAATGCCCTGCGGCAGAATCCGATCCTGACCGCGCCGATGCCGGTCATGGCGGCCGATATCGATCTCATCGATCAGCTTACCGACGCGCAACGCCCCTTGCTGAATCCGCTGCGCGACGCGGGACGACTCTGGCACACGGGCGCCTCCCTGGAAGACGCGTTGAAGAGACACATCCCCGACATTCTGCTATTGCTCGTCCGCTTCGACCAGGGCCGGCTGCGCCTCGGCGCCGATGTGTTCAGTGTCAGCGATTTGCAGGCGTGGATGGATGAGGCGAAGGAAGGCAATCCCGACCCGATCGTGATCCTCATGGGCTGCGGCGATCCGCGCGAACAGGGCGCCTGGCAAGCGATCTTGAGCACGGCGACGGCGTGCTTCAGCGGCGTCATCGCCAATGAATCGCTGCTGCCGCCCGCCCACGCGTTTAGCGTCGGCACTGCGCTCGCCCAACGGCTCACGGAAAGCAAGGGGAGCGTCGGCGAAATCCTCCGCACGCTGCGCCAGGAGCAGCCGGCCGCGGGGCTGGCGTTCAGCGCGTACTGCCCGGCGCAGGTGCGTGTCGGCGGGGAGGCGATTCTGGATACGGAAATCGAGAGCGCCCCATTGCCGCGCTTGCCGTATCGTCCGTTTGCGGCTTTTGACGCAGCGGATCGGGCCCTCTTTTTCGGTCGCGAGGACGACGTGATCCGCAGCGCTCTTGTGATGGACCGGGCCGCAACCAACGGCGTCTTCTTGCACGGCTCGCCGGCCGTCGGTAAGACTTCGTACTTGCAAGCGGGCCTGTTGCCATACCTGGAGCAAGAGAGCGTCGGCTATCGGGTGCTGCGCGACCGTTCGCCGCTGGACACGCCGGTCGCGGAGAAGGATTATCCGATTCTGGTGCTGCGCTGCACGAGCGATCTGGCCGGCCAGTTCGCGGACGCGCTGACGGTGTTTTGCGCCCAGCCGTTGACCTACACGACGCCGACCGGCACGCAAGTCACCGTCGATCTGCCGAATTTGTTACACCTTGCCGTCACCGGCAAACCGCGGCCCGCGGTTGCGAGCACGGAAATCCAGGAATCGCCTGGCAACCTGCAAGATGTGCCAACCAAGGAAAGTGAAGGCCTGTCGCCGCGCGATTTGTGGATCGCCTTGCGCGACAACAAGGACTTGCTGGCCCGGGTTCTCGACACCATCACGCGCTCATTGCCGTTTGAACTTGTCATCGCCGTCGATCAGGGCGAAGATTTGCTGACGCTGGTGCACACGCCGCAACAGCGGGTGCGCCGGTACAAAGCGCTCGACATGTTGATGCAGCTTGCCGCCGCCTCCGCCCGTTGCAAGATCGTCTACACGGTGCGATCGCAATATCTCGCCGAGCTGGAAAGCTTGCTTCCCGCCGGCCGAATCCCCGCCGATTGGCGTTCGTTCCACCTGCGGCCCTTGAGTGAAAGCGAGATGGTCGATGCGCTGGCCTGGCCCACCAATCGCGAGGAGATTCCCTATTGCGCGGAAATCCCGCAGCACAAATATGGCTTCGCGTTCGAGGAAGGCTCGGCCCAGCAGATCGTGGCCGAGGCAATCGAGGCGGCGGACGAGGCCGGGCACAGTCCGCTGCCGATCCTCCAGGCCGTGGGCGCCCTTCTCTATGACAAGCTGGTCCTCCTCAAAAAACAGGAAATCGTGCGCTTCGGCGATGTCAAGGAGTTCGGCGGCGTTGAAAAAGCATTGACGAAATATTTCGAGCTGGTCGTGCAGCGCTTGCCGTTCTCGAAGGCGTCGCAGTCGGCATTGCGGACTTTGATTGGCAAGCTCTACACCAGCCATGCCGACGGGACCTTGAGCCGCGATCTTGTGCCGGCCGGCGAATTGAAAAGCTACTGGCGCGGCGCCAGCGATCCGGTCGAAACCGTCGTCAATCAGGCGGCCGACGATTGCGGGATCTTCGAAATTCAGCAGCTCTTCATCGGCGGCGAAACGGATGTCTACGTTAGCCTGGCCCAGGACAGCCTCGCCCGCCTGGGCCAATCGATCGATTCCGAACGCGACTTGCGGGCATTTGGCAAGACCAAGATCATCGACACACTCTGGATCATGGTCCCGCTGGCGTTTTTATGCGCGGCCCTGTCGTTCTGCCTGGCGCGCAATTACTTTTCGGCGGCCGGCGGGTTTACCAAAGAGGAAGTCGAGAAAATAGTCACGAAGGAGGTTGCGGAAAAAGCGGCGGAAACGCGGCAGGCGCAGATCGAGAAGATGCGGCGGCCCCTCTTTGTCGGCCAACTCGCCCTGGCCGACCAGGCGCTTGATGCCGAGAACGCGCTGCGCGCCCGCCAAATTCTCGTCAGCGAGCCCGCGTTCAATTCCTTCGCCGACAACAAACAACTCAAGCTGCCCGAATTGCGCGGCGGCTTCGAATGGAGATATCTGTGGCGAAACCTCAAAAGCGAACGGCATCTCTTTCTCGGGCAGCGCGGCGGCGTCAACGCGGTCGCCGTTTCGCCCGACGGCAAGTGGGCCGCCACTGCCGGCGCCGCCTCCGACGCCAGGCTGGACGGCACCATCCGCATCTGGGATCTGACCACCGGCAAGCTGCTCGCCCTGGTCCCCGGCAAGAAGGAAGCTGTCCACGCGGCCGCGTTCGCGCCCGATGGAAAAACGCTCGCCTCCGCCGGCGCCGACAAGCTCGTCCGCCTCTGGGATCTATCCATCGTCAAAACCGACTATGTGGAAATCGCCAAGGAAGCCAAAACACTCGCCGGCCATGCCGACACCGTCCTCGCGCTGGCCTACGGCAAGGATGGACTGCTCGCTTCCGGCGGCGCGGACAAGAACGTGATCCTCTGGGACCTCGCCGCCGGCAAAGAGAAGCACATCCTGAAGGAACACGCCGGGCCGGTCCATGCCCTCGTCTTCTCCGCCGACGGCAAGACCCTCGCCAGCGCCGGCCAGGGATCTCAAGTTGTACTCTGGGACGCGGACGCCGGCAAGAAACGCCAGGCGCTCAAGACCGCTTACCAAGCGATCGCCGCCTTGGCGATCGCGCCCGACGGTACACTGGCAGCCGGCGGCGTCGAATCCAACGCGGGCATCGAACGCGGCGTCATCCGCTTCTGGGCCACGGACGGCAAGGAAATCCACAAGCCGATCGAGCACGGCGCCGCCGTCCGCGCACTCGCTTTCCAGCCCGATGCCTCGAAGCTGGTGATCGCCTCCGGCGGCAGCGATCTTGTCATCCGCGCCTTCGATGCCAAGACCGGCGCCCAAGTCCGCCGCTGGATCGGCCATTTCGGCGCCGTCAACGCCCTCGCCTTCGCCAAGACCGGCGACACGCTTCTCTCCGGCAGCATCGACGGGACCGCCAAGGCCTGGAACCCGCACCAGTCGTCCGGCCCCGAAATCATCCACGCCCACGCCGACTGGGTGCAATGCCTGGCCCTGAACCCGAAGAACACGCTGCTTGCCTCCGGCGCCCGCGACGGCACGCTCAAGATTTGGGACCCCGCCACCGCCCGCCTGCTCAAGGAGCTCCCCAAGCAAGACGGCACAATCACCGCCCTCGCCTTCTCGCATCATGCCGAGAAAATCTTTCTGGCCGTCGGCACGCGCGACGTCAAGGACGAGGGGACCATCAAAGTCTTCGAGATCGAGATTGACGCCCAGAAAAATGTGGCCGCCAAGGAGCCGCGCGCGCTGAACGATCATGCCAAGGGCATCGCCTGCCTGGCGTTTTGTCCGGCGCCGGAGCGCACCGATGTGCTCGTGTCCGGCAGCGCCGATCAGACGGTGCGCGTCTGGAACATCGCCACCGGAAAGAGCACCGACACCCATCGCGGCCACAAGGGGGAAGTTCGGGCGCTTGCCTTCACGCGCGAGGGACGAAACTTCGCCTCCGCCGGCAAGGACGCGCTGGTGTGTATTTACGACCTCGACCGCAAGGATTTCAGCACCATCGCCTCCCTGTCGCCCGCGCCGATCGATGCCATCGCCCTCGTGCGCTCGCCTGCCGCCGATCATCCCAACGAAGACCTTCTCGGCGTGCTGCTCGGATCAGCCGACCACACGCTCAGGCTCAACATGTGCGTCAAGAACCGGCAGGGCATCTGGGAGGACAGTCCGGAACTGCGTTTCTTTCGGCCGCACGCCCAGCCCTTGACCGGGGTGCTGGAAAATAACGGCCTGCTCGCGACCTCGAGCTGGGATGGAACGATCAAATTGCTCACCCTGTTCGACCGCGAGCGCCAGGAGCTGTTGGGGCTCGAAGTGCTTACGCTGCGGGGCCATCAGGGAGCGGTGCGCGCCATCGCCATGCCTGCCGATCAATCGTTCCTGGTTTCCGCGGGCAACGATGGGACGCTGCGCTTCTCGCGCGCCTACCAGGAACGCGGCGAGCCGAAGGCCGAGAAAAAATGAGGAATGAGGAACGAGCGAAGTCAGGACACCTCGTTCCCACGCTCTGCGTGGGAACGGCCTGCTTCGCGACGCTCCTGCGTCGCGGACAAGATTCCTTGCTTTTCTATGTTGCACGACGGATGCGAGCCGTAATTGCAGCGGCGTGGGTTCTATTCCTCCCGCGGCGTGCAGACCGCGACGCAGGAGCGTCGCGAAGCAGCCCGTTCCCACGCAGAGCGTGGGAACGAGAAATTAACAGCGATCACGGCGCTGATATCATCGTCGCGCCCGCGCGCTGAATCGGAACGTTCGGCAGGTTGATTTGCTGCACCACCGGGGGCGGGGGCGGTGCCTTTTCGCTCGGCGTCTTGATCGCGATGATTTGCGAATCGCCGTAGCGCGGCTGCTTGCCCGGCTCGAGGTAGGACATCTGCACCTGCACTTTTTTGACATCGGGATGGTAGGTCTCCCACGGCAAGAACAGCGTGTAACCCAAGCCGATCTTGTCCGCCCGCTTGAGCACTTTCAAAGTTTCCTTGTCGAAGGTCCAGTCAACCAATTTGTGGGTCTGCACGCCGGGGGTGACGTCATACAGGTCCACGTGGATCGCGCCGTTGGCCTCCACCATAACGCTCTTGAGACCGCCCGAGGCCAGATAGACTTGCCCAACCAGGCCCGGCATCGGCCGCTCCCCGTTCACCTTGTCCATTACCACATAGATTCCGTCGTGGCAGTACGCCAGCATCTCATTGACCGCCGGCGGCGGCAGATCCTTGTTCTCGAACGGGTCCATGAATGAGCAGCCGGACACGGCAGCGAAAAAAACAGCGATCCAGGCGGCGCGGAACATGACGGCATCTCCCTTCCTTGGGATTCATTCGTAGGCTGGGTCGAACGGAGTGAGGCCCACCTTCTCTACCAGGACATCCGGTGAGCCTCGCGTTGCTCGACCCACGCTACGTTTGCTCACTTCTTGTCGAAATAATTGGTCTGACTGGGCATCAGCCAGGGCATATTCATCGGCGGCGCTTGCATCTGCAATTCCTGCGGCGGCATGATCGGCGTTGATGTCGGCGGCGCGGGGGGCATCTGCGCGTTGCCTGCCTGGCCCCCAGACAACGGCGCCGCGCCGGGCGCCGGCGCTGGCACGATCCGGCTCGCCGGCGCGGCCGGGACCGTGGCGAGGGCGTTCACCAGCGCCGGACCGGGCTGTGCATTCACGCTCGACTGCTGCGCCGGCGGCAGCAAACGCGGTTGCGGCAGCTGGATTCCCTCCTGCGGCTGCGCTCCAGGATAACAATTCTGCATCTGCGGCAGCCCGTTGGGCTGCCCACGCGGAATGATCCGGTACGGCTGCAGCGGCGCGGCCGGCTGCGGCGGAGGCGGCGGCATGAACGGACCAACGTTCTCGCTGCCGTGCACCCGCATCACGTCCGAGATCACCCAATCGATGCGCTTGGCTTCCTCCGCCAGCACCCGCTCCTGCTCCTGCCGATTGCGGACAATGTGCGGCGTCATGATGATGATCAGCTCGGTCTGGGTTGTCGTTTCCGTGCGGAAGCGGAACAAGGAGCCAATGCCGGGCAAATCGCCCAGCCAGGGGGCCTTGTTCTCGTTCTTGCTGCTTTGCTTGGAGATCATCCCGCCCAGCAGTACCGTCTCGCCGTCCTCGGCGTTCACGGTCGTTTCCAGGTGCTGGATGCTCAAGCTGGTGCTGGAGGTGCCGTTGCCCAGCGGAAAGTTGACGTTCGCCACGCCGGTGACTTCAGGGATGACGCGCATTATGACACGGCCATCGGGCGTGATGGACGGCGTGACTTGCAGCGTGACGCCGACATTCTGACGGAGGATCGCCACCGAGACGACACCGGTAGCCGTCGCGTTCGAGCCATTGTTCAGCGGGATTTGTTGGCCGACCACGACGACCGCCGCCTGCTTGTCAAGCGCTTGCACATTGGGCCGGCTCAAGACCGTCAGGCGTCCTTGCGTCTTGAGGGCCCGCAGCAGCACGTTGACCACGTTCCCCTGCGCCGAGAAGACAAACCCGCCGATACCGCTGGTTGAGGAGATGCGGCCGACACCGTAGTCGTTCAAGGCCTGGTAGCCGACGATGCCGGGACGATCGAGCCCGTACGGCAGGCTGGCGGTCGGATTGCCAATCAAGCCGAAATTCAAGCCGTTCGCGGCGACCATTTGCGTCCCCGTCGATGTTATGGCGGATGGGACGAATGCGGACACCGGAGTGATCGGGCCGGTGTTGCCGGTTATGTAACTGAGGGTGCCGGCGCCCGGCAGAAGGCTGCGGTCGAACATCACGGGCGATTGCAGACCGATTTCGCAGCCGAACTCCTCGTTGCCGTTGAGCGTCACTTCCGCGATCAAGACCGACACCACCACCTGCGGCGGCGTCGTGTCCATCTGGGCGATCATCCTCAGCATGATGTCGAACCATTCCGGCGTCGCGTTGATCATGATCGAGTTAGTGATCGGCTCGGCGACGACGACGACCTCGCGATTGGGCTCGATCGAACCGGTTGGCGCGTAGTATTTCGTGTTGATGGTCTGGATGTTGGTAAGGTACGTGGTGAGTGCATTGACGACGTCCACCGCCTGGGCATTGCGCAGGCGAACGACCTGATTGGTGCGCTGGGGAACGTTGGCGTCCTCGATGCGGGCGATGATCGAGCCGACGACGAGAAGATCGTTGCGGCTGCCGGCGACGATGAGGCTGTTGGTGCGCAGATCGATGGTCAGGCGCAGATCGATGATGGGCGGTCCTTCAGGGTTGGAACCCTGGACGGTGATCTGGAGGGGCCGGACGCCGCCCGTGGTGCTGGCCGGTCCGAGCCCGCCGGTGGGCGCGCCGCCGCCGCCGCCCGTCGCTTGTCCTCCGATGGTGCCGTTCGCCGACAGGAAAAGCGATTGGAGCGTCTGGGCCATCAGCAAGGCGTCCGATTTCTTCAGGGTGAAGATGTTGATCTCCATGCGGGCGTTGGGCGGCACGTCCAATTCGGCGATCAGGGCCAACAAGAGCGGCATGGTGTCCTTGGGTGCGGAAATCACCAGGGCGTTGGTGCGGGCGTCCGGGTTGACGCGGATGTCTTCCAGGATGCCCGATTCGACCGGCTTGCCGTTCCTATCCACTTTGAAGAATTGAACGCGCTGGTCCTTGGTCATGAGGCCTTGCGTACCGCCGGCAGCGGGAGTGGCGGCCGGTGCGCCCGGCGTGGTCACGCCCGGACCGGCGGCGGTCGGCGTGGTTGTCAAGATGCCGTTGGCGATCGACGCTTGCAGCAGCTGGGCCATATCGACCGCGACGGCGTTCTTCAGCTGCACGACGCGCATCTCGTTTCTCGCCAGGTTGGCCTGTGGGTTGTCGATGTGCTCGATCAGGCTGCGGATGCCCGCCAGGTCGCCGGGCGAGGCCTGCACCAGGATCGAATTGGTGCGCACCTCGGCCGAGATGCGAATCTGGTTGATGGCGCCCGTCGTATCCGGGTAACGGGTCTGATAGAAGGCGAGCAGGGCCGGCGCCACTTGCTGGGCGGGGGCGTGCTTGAGCGGGATGACGACGACGTTGGCGGCATCCGACGGGTTGGCGTCGAACATCTGGATGTAGCCGATGATTTCGCGCATGCGCGCCGCCGGCGCGGCGACGAGGATGGCGCTGATGCGCGGCTGGGGCAGGAGCACAATGCCGAGGGCCGAGGGCACCGTAGCGAACGTGGCTCCGGCCTGAGTGCCGGCCTGCCCGCCCGGCTGGCCCGGAACCCCGACGCCGATCCGCGTGAAGTTGGGATCGAGCTGCACTTTCGAGAGGAACAGGCTGAGCCGGGCCGCGATATCGGTTGGATCGCCCAGACGCACCGGCACGAGCTGAACCTCGACCTTGGCCCCCGCCGCGTTTCTTTGCAGCGCCTCGATGATCTGGATGACCGCGCGCACGTCATCGGGATTTCCGATGAAGACCATGCCGCCCGGAACGATTTCGATGCGCACCGGCAACCGCGGGGCGTTGACCTGCCCCTCGAGAGCCCCCTTGGGCGGGGGGACCTTCTCGGGGATGATCGGCTGCAGCTTTTCATCGGGCTGCAAATAGCTGGCGAAGTAGAACGGATTCGCGGTGTAGACGGGAATCAAAGGCTCATTTTCGTCGCGAACGATGACGGGGAGATCGGGCTCGTCAGCCGGATCGTAGAGGACGTTTCGGACCGAAGGGTCATCCATGACCCGCTGTTCGAAAAAATCGGGCCCTCTGCTCTGGGCACCGCCTGGCCCGCGGGGACCGCCTCCACCGCCGCCGGGTCTTGCGCCTCCTCCACCTCCGGGTGGTGCGAGTCCACCGCCGCCACCGGGCCCGCCGCCGCCACGATTGCCGCCTGGATTGCCGAAAGTTCCCGAAGTTGCCGCCGAACGGATTTCCGAAATCCCCCGAAGTTACCGCCGCCCGGGTTTCCGAAAGTTGCCGAAGTTACCGCCGCCTGGATTGCCGCCGCCGCCGCCCTGGCTGGATCCAAGCGCACCTGGAGCGAAGGCGCCTGGCCCCATGGTGGAGCCGAAGTTGCCGCGTTGCTGGGCGCTGGTGACTTGCTTGCCGGAGATGGCGTCGATGGCCGCCGCCAGCACGTAGGGGTCGATGTCATTGACGGGGAGGATGCGGACGACCGGCTTGTTGTCCGCCGACTGCTTGTCGAGGTCCAGGACGAGCTTTTCGATGCCCTTGAAGAGCGTGGTCGGACAGCGCACCACCACGCTGTTGGTCGTATTGTCCACGGCGACGGCAAGGATGGCCGTGCCGCCCGTGGCCGGATCGACGCTGCGCTGCTGGTTGAAGATGAACCCGCCGCCGGGAGCGCCGACGGCCTGGGTGGACTGATTGCGCGAATTCAGGCTATCGTTGTAAATGCGCTCGATGATTTCAGCCACTTCCGGCGCCTTGGCGTTCTTGAGGGGGCCGATGACGAAATCTTTGCGGGTGGCGAAGTTGTCGGCTTCGCGCCGGTCCACGTCGAGGCTGTTGGCGAGCAGCCGGCGGATGGTCATGAGGTCAACGGGTTTGGCGCGGACCAGGAGGGAGTTGGTGCCGGCATCGGCGACGACGCGGATGTTTTCGACGCGGCCCGCCGGGGCGCCTCCTCCTCCGCCTCCGAGGACGCTTCCCAGGATATTGGGGATATTAAGACCGCCGCCGCCGCCGGGACCACGGTTGCCGCCGCCGCCCCCGCCGCCACCTCCTGCCTTGCCGTTGAACGCCTCATCGAGAATCTTGGCCACCGTGACCGCATCGGCGTTGTGCAGGCGCAAGACGACGAAATCGCCTGGCCCCGCCTCGGTGTTGACCAGGATGCGGATCATCTGCTGCAACACATCGAGTGCTTCGGGATCGTCGCTGCTGATGAGGATGCGGTTGCCGAAGGCGGTGATGATGACGGTGGGTTTTTTCTTGTTGGGTTCCTTTTTGGGCTGAATCTCGGCGATCTTTTCCTGCGAGACGGAGCTGACCGGTGAATATCTTGCCGGCAGCTCGTGCATGGCCTGCCGAACCATGTCGGGGGTCACGCGGGTTGAGGAATTCTGGCTGCTCTTTTTGGGCACGGGCACCGGCTCGACGCTCGGCGGTCCGTCGGTTTTCTTCGGCTCTTTGGCATCCTTCTTGTCCCCCAGGCCGTTGCCCGGCGTGATGACCTTGAGCGGGTTATCGCGAATGGACGGGAAGAGCTGCTCGAGGGCCTCGGCAACGGTGACGGCGCTGCCCTTGTCGAGGTTGATCATGATGCTGCCAGCTCCCACGCCGGCGCCGTCATAGGCGGTGATGACCTCTTTGGCCGCCTTGACCTGCGCAGTGGTGCCACGCAGGCGGATGCTGTTGTTATCGGTGTCCGCCTCGATGAACGGGGAGCGGTTCACCGAATCGGGGAACATGCTCTTGAGGGTCTCGGCAAACCGGTAGGCGTCGAGCCGATTCAGCCGCACCAGGGCCATTTCCTGGGCCGGCGCGGGCGTGGCGGTCAAGAGCATGTTGATTTCCAGGTGCGTTTGCGGGTCGGCATACACCAAAAGCCGCGAGGGCGGGTTCACCTGGATGCGGATGGAATCGTCCTTGAAGATGTCGCCGATCATCTTGGCCATCACGTCGGCATTGCCGAGCGGGACCTCGTGAATGCTGAAGGTGTACGGGCCGATCAGGATGCCTTTTTGCCCTTTCTTCTGGGGCACGTCGGCCTTGAGGAGCACCTCTTTGGCCTGTTCGATCTTGTCGGGCGGGCCGCTGACAAAGACGGTGTTGGTCCCCTTGTCGGAGGCAATGGTGGTAACGCGGACCTTACGGGTCGTCCCGCCGCCTTTGCCGAAGTCCTTTTCCTTTTCCTTGTCCTTGTCCATCGGGTTGGCCGACTTGGTGTCGATGACCTGGGTCAAATTGCCCAGCGATTTGCGAAGCAGGTCCTCCGCGGTGGAAGCACGCAGATAGACGCATTTGTGCGACCAATTGCGGGCGCTAGGCTCCTCCGCGCCGGGAGTGCCTGATACCGCAGGCTTCCCCGCCACGTCCCTGCCGGTCAGATTCGTGAGATTGCGCAGGATGCTGCCCACGGGGGCGCGGATGATCAATTGATTGGTGGCCTCGATCGGCGTGACCTTGGCGAAATCGCCCAGAAGGCGCTTGGCCTGGGGAGCGAATTCCTCCGCGTTCAGCGATCCTTTCAAGGTCAAAGTCACCTCGACGATCTCCGTCTTGCCATGCTCCTCGAGGTCCTTCACCGGGATCGGGGGAATCAGATGGTCCGGGATTTCGTTGACGTCGGCGGGGAAGATCATCAGGGTGGTTTCGCGGCGCAGCAGCACGTGCTTGTATTCGGCCATCAGCATTTCATTGAGGAGGTCGAAGACTTCGACCAGGGAGTATTCGCGCGGCTTGCCGCTCGGGCCGTTGACGTTGTAAAAGGTGATGGTTCCGGTGGGAGGCGGGTATTTGCCGGCAAGCGGCATCTCCACCTGCTGGCAGAACCATTTGATCGTGGAATCCCACGGCTTGCCGCGCATATCGAACGCGACTTTCGTCTCTTTCCAGTTGATGGGGCCCTTTTTGGTCCCGGGGCCTTTTTTGCCCTGCCCCTCCGCCAGAGAGACAAAAGCGAAACACATGAATGCCAAACCCGCGATGAGAAGCAGGCTCACACTGATGCGACGGAACACGAACATGTCAGCCCCCTGTCTGAGTGCCGAAGACTTTCCGCTCCCGGTGGGAACGGCCCCCGTCCTCGGTATTCATCTTACGCCTAAAAGAGCAACTTGCGGCAGTAATTGGGCAAGTCAATAGCGTGTTTCACCAAAAAGGAAAGAGTAGTTTGATTAAAAATGGCGGAGCGAAGCCGGCGCGGGCCTCCTCTGGCTTGCCCGGTTTGCCCCCGCGCTACTTCTTGAATCCCTTCTTCTTTTGTTTTGCGCTCTTGTCCTCGCCCTTCATGTGCTTCTCGGCCCACTCGCGATCCCAGTCGATGTCGAGATCATCCATGCGTTCGATCGAAAGCGGATATTGGACGGCGTCGGCCAGGCTTTGTCCCAGCGTGATGGAATAGACCTGATTGCGAACCTGGAAATACACCATGCCCGAATCGACGCGCAGCACCTTCATGTCGAAGAAGACATATTCGCGCTTGTCGTCTTGGATGCGCCGCTCCTGAAAGCCGGTCTTCGGATCGGCGCTAACTTTCATTTCCTCAATGCGGCTAAACAGGTTGAGCAGGTAAGCCTCCTTACTCGTCGGCACCGTTTGCACCAGCTTGATATATTCCGGGATGTTGCCGGGATACTTGTCCTTCGAGTCCTCCGGCCCAAGCCCGGGAATATAGCCGACGAAGATGTTCTTGCGGGCGATGTCCGCGTATTTGCGGTTGTCCGGCATCGGCGACGCCTTCTTGACCGCCACCATCGAGCCGATGATGCCCCAGCCCATCGGCGCCAGCCCGGAGCGGCCCGCGATGTAATCGTACACTCGGTACTTCGGATCGACGCCGGGCGGATGGCCGGGCATGTTCTCGTTCTTGGCGACCAGGAGCGTCTCGATCGTCATGTTCATCTTGAGCGTTTCGCTGGCATTCTTGCTGTAGGAGTTATCCGCGCGATCGATGCTCATCCCTTTGATGCGATGCTCGTAGGGCGTGGACTGCAAAAGCTCCATGAACTTGACCAGGTCGGCCAATTTGCCGCTCGCGGACAGATTGAACGCGATCAGCAAATGCCCGACGTCCTTGACCGTGGGAAACTGGCTCGTGGGCTTGACCTTCACCTCTTTCGCCGGCCGGATGAACTCGAGCTTGAGTTTGGTTTGCTGGATCATCCGCTCCAGGTAATTTCGATATTCCGAGGAGGCGTGCTCGGGCTTGATCGGCAAGCTCTTCAGGCGGGCCCAAACGAGCTTCTTGCGCTCGAGCTCGAAGGTGTCCAGCTTCAATTGCTCCAGGTCGCGGTCGTCGCTCAAAGTCAGGATCGTCTTGTTGTACGCCATGAGCGGCTTGACGAACCACAGGTACGTGCCAAGCGCGACGCCGCCGACGCCGACGACGGCAATCAGAACGAACAGCAGCCGTTTTTCGCGAGGATTCATGGGTCCACCTCCGCGAAATCGGGCTCGATGGCTTCGTCACCAGGCGCCGGCCCCGGGCGGCGCGGCAGGATGAGCTGAGTGTCGTACTTCTCCGTCTTTTGCTTGGCGATGTCGATTTTCATTTTGTATTCGTCCGGAGCGTTGTTGCCCGGCAATCTCCGCAGGTCCCCGCTCCAGGCCCGCAAATGCTGGTCGCTCGCCATGGAGCGCTGGAGAGCAAAAACATATTTCGAATTGGTGGGCTCATAAAGGCTCAGATTGATCGTGCCAATGTAAGGATCCTTGGCTCCTTTCTTGACGCCGGTCGTCTGGGCGGAGAACTGGTTGACGCGGACGCCTTCCTCGAAGGGAAAGCGTTCGGTAAAATCGTAGAGCTCGTCGAGCCAGGGGATGGTGGTCTGCTCCCATTCCTTGTAGGCATCGAGCTCGGCGCGCTCCTGGAGGTTATCCGCCAGGACCTTTTCGATGCCGGCCTTTTGGTTCGAAATCCGGGCGATTTCCGCGCGTTTCTGAGCGAGGACGTACCACATGCCGCCGATGGCGCAGGCCAGAAAAATCCCGGCGGCCAATCCGTAGAAGAGGCCGCGCTGGCGGTTGATGCTGCTGGGGGCTTGCTGGCGCTTGGGCGCCGCCAGGTTGACGGGCTTCTGCACCGCGTGCGCCCACAGCTCCGCCAGACCGGCCGCCCCGGCCAAGGCGCTCGGATGCTTGAGCCCGGCGCTGATCTCCGGCTCGGGCCGCAGCGGATCGAGCACGCGGATCGGCAGCTTGGAGGCGCCATTCTCCAGCGATTGCACGCCCGAGTTGTCCTCGCCGAACACGAACAGGCAATCGGGCCCGGTCATCTCGACATCGACCGCGTGCTGGGCCCGGAAAACCGCGAGATTGCGCTTGACCTCGCTGGCCAGCATCGGGCTGTTGGCGAGCGCTTGCGCTTGCAGCAAGCGGCTGCCGCTATAGAAGCACAACTCAGCCCAGCGCTGCCCGATCGACAAGACGGCATTCAGATTCCTGCCCGCCAGCGGCGACGCATCCGGACGCAGCGCCCGCTCCAGGGCGGCGCCGGCGCCGAACAGCTTCGGCGTGATCGCGTGCACCTTCAGGCCGGCGGCCAGGCACATCGCCTGGATCATCGCCACCACGTCCCGGCGCACCGCCGCCGTCATGATCTGCCGTTCCCCCGTGCCCGTGTTCATGTGCACGTAATCGAGGGCATAGCTGTCTACCGATTCCGGCAATTCCTTGCCGGTCTGGAAGCGCACCAGGGCCGCCTCCTCGTGAGCCGCGATCGGAGGAAACCGCAGCTCCTTGAGGAAAAGGCGATCGCGTCCCAGGCCGACGATGACGGGGTTGACCGGGATATTGGCCGACTTGAGAAAATCGCGCAGCGCCTTGCCGACGCTCTCGGCCGTGCTGGGGGTGAATGGCTCAGGATGCGCCCAGGTGGCCGCCTTGACGATCTGCACGCCGCGGCGCGACGATTGCGCGCTGACGATGTGGAATTGGTCCTGATCCCAGTCGATCACAAGCCAGGCTGCCAAGGGGGTCTCCTTCACTCGTTTCGCCGCGCCTCGAAGAGGGGGCTAAACACCATCACGGATTCGAGTTCATGTTCGGGCTACTCGCACCATTCGGGCCGTTCGCGCCATTCATGGCGTTCGGATCGATGCCATTGCCGAGGTCCGACAGGTTGCGCCAGGCGATGATGCGCGGTCGGCCGGCGTTGGTGTCGATGATTGCTTCGATGCGTGCCGCCGGGCCCTTGCCGCCGTCGAAATAGCCCACCGACTGAACGCGGAAGACCTGGGCGTGCGTCGTGATGTACGGGTCCAGTTGTTGCAGCACCGTCGGCGTGATTTTCGCTTCGGTCAACAGCCAGGTCGGCGTGGCGTAAATGTCTCCTGGCAAACCGGTCATCTGCTCCCGCAATTGAATCATGTTCGAGACATCGGTGACGGCCAGGCCCGTCGAGCTGGTTGCGCCGGTGCTCGATCCGGCCGTCGCGGAGGCGGTAGAGGCGGTGGCGGACGAGGCGGCGGCGTTGCTTCCCACATACTGCAAGCTGTTCAGGATTTCCTGCGGCGCGGTGTTGATATTGATGCGCGAGGGAATTTCCGGGGTCTGCGCGGGATCGGTAACGGTGAAGTAGGTGAAGAGCCCCGGCAAAAGCTGACGCTGATTGGCGACGTTGTTGTAAAGCGGGCTGGCGTATTGGGTGTATACGGTCTTTTTGGTCTGCGGATCGGTGCTCTGCACGGTGACATTGGCGTTCACCAGCTGGAAGAAGGAGGTGATCTTAGTTTTGGGTGTGGTGTACTGGATCTGGTAGTTGGCGAGGGTGCCCTGAATAGGATTGCCGGAGCTGCCGGTGCGCCGGCGCCCTTGACAATAGCCGCAATGGATGACCCGGTGCCTTTCGCGCTCGTGGAGGCGGCTGGGCCGTATTCCAGGTACAAGATGATGAACTTGGCCAGGTCGTCATCGACTTCCAGGGAGATCTTGTTGTAAAGCTGCTGAAGATCGGGGTTGTTGATGTACATGTACGGGTTGCCGTTGCCATCGCAATTTTGTTCACGGCTATAGATGGTGAGGAAGGCGGACCAGCCGCGGTCGAAGCCGCTGAGCGGCGGTATGGTGCTGGAGGTGTTGGTTTGTTCGGCGCCGTTCTGCACGCCGTTGCGGTCCACGTCGGCGCCGTAAAGCAGATCGCGCGTGACGCCCTGGACCAGGAGCAATTCATCCATGCTGTCGGGGACGTTGTTCTTGCAGCGGTAAGGCGGCGTCAGGCTCTGGTAATAATCGTCCTGGGCGCCGCCGGCGGTGATGCCGGCCATCCCACCCATCCAGGCAACGATGTTGGCGGCAATCTGCGGCGTCATGTTCGGTATCGCGCCGCTGCTGAGCAGGTTGAGCAATTGCTGGCCGGTCGGGTCGATATTCATCCAGGCGACGAGATTGATCTTGCCGGTCTCATCGGTGACGCCGTAGGTCGCGGTCGTCGTGTTGCCGCTATTCGGGTCCATGGGGCCAATGATGCTGAAGCGGCCCGTGACGCCGTTGTCTCCCTGGACCAGGATATTCTGGAACACTTGCGGGTTGTTGTAGGGGTTGCCGTTCAGCACGGTGGTGAGGTTGACCGGATTGCTCAAAAGGGCCGCGGTGTAATAAATGCCCGACTCGGCAAAGGCGCGGGTTTGAATGGCGCGATGGGCATTCTCGGCAACGACGGCTTCGGACGTCATCAGGTCGGCGTACTGATAAGCAGCCAGGCTGAGCAAGACAACGACCAGCAGCGTGGCGACGATGACGACGCCGCGCCGGGCGGTCAGCTTCTTTCTTGGGGTCGGTTTCACTTCTTGTGCGATCATGGCTCACCTTAATTCGTGGCGGTCATTGCCATCCGGGCGGCGGGATTGTTGGAGGTCGGCAAGGGAATCACGTGAACATAGGTATTCGTGGCGTCGTCGGGGTAATCGCTGGCGGTTTGGGTTTGCCTGGTGTTGCGGCGCAAGGTCAGGGTCACGCGGATGGCCATGGGCGGGCCGATCGGCGTGTTCATGTTCGGGCCGCCCAGCGCGGTGCCGTCCCATTGCGGCTGCCAGGTGGTGCCGTCGAAATATTCGAACAGGATGTTCTTCACCTCGTCGGAGATGAGATATTGATTGGGATTGTCGATATCGGTGACCTGCAGGTCGATGTCGTTGCTGGTGGCCTGCTTGATTTCCTGGCGGGCCAGGCCGACGGTGTCCGCGCCGTTGCTGATGAGCCAATAGTTGACGCGGCTGACATCGCTGATGACGATGGGATCGGGAAGACTGGTGGCCTGGCCGGCGGGGGGCCGTTGCACGCGATAGACCGACAGGATGAGGGAGGTGGCGTCGCCGCGCACGCCGACATTGTAAAGGACGGCTGGCTGGCCGTTGGCCATCGTGTTGGTGATGGACGAGCCGCTGCTGCTGCCGGTGCTCCCAGCATTACCGCTATTTGACGAACCGCTGCTGGCGGTGCTCCCGGAATTGCCACTCTTGGTCGAACCGGTGGTGCCCGAACCCGAATTCGAGGTGCTGGCGCTGCCGGAATTGGCCGACCCGCTCGAACCCGAATTCGTGGAGCCTGTGCTGCCGGAGGTGGATGGGGTGGTCGAGCTGGGGGTGGTCATCGAGTCGCCGGCGGATTCGGTGTAGGCGTTGGCGGAGCCGAGCACGTTGGTGATGGGCGTGCCGCCGGGGGTGGTCATCACGGAGATGGGGGTGCCATATTTGAGGAGAACGCGCGGATCAATGGGGCCGATCTGGTTGGTGATGTCGCTATTGATACGGGCCATGACGGAGCGAGCTGCCGCCCCGTCCGCCATGACCTCGTGCCCGGTCTGGGCGTGGTTGACGGTGACGCTCAGGGTCATGTACAGGCCCAGGAGCAAGACCATGCCCAGGGCCAGGGCGATGACCATTTCGAGGAGCGAGAAACCAGGTCGCTTATTGGAAATCGAAAAACGCATTGGCTCAGCCTCCTTTAACACCACCACCACCGCCGCCGCCACCAGTTTTGGTGGCGCCGCCGACCCCCCCAACCCCGCCGCTTGAGGGCGTCGTGCTGCCCGGCGTGGTGGAGCTGGTGGTTGGGGTGCCTGGCTCGGGCGTGTTCGTTTGGTCCATGGTGCTGCCACGCTCCAGAAATTCCGGGTCGAGGATGTATTGGCACAGCTGCGATTCGATCGTTTTGCCGGACGGCAGATCGACCTTGACGAAGACCTTGACCAGCCTGGCCCCCTGGACCTGATTGCCCTCGCCGCCGCTCGTGTCCACATCAATTCGGTATTGCAGATTGGGATCGTCGGTGTAGGGGACATAGCCGCCGGAGGGCACATTCAATTCGGCCCCCATGATGACCTCGGCGAGCTTGCCCTGGCAGCGCATGCTGGTGCGGGCTTGGATGCTGACCTCGACGGCTCGATCGCTGCCGATGAGCATCAATTGCCAAATCGCGATGACGGAAAACAGGAAGATCGCCAGCGACACGATGACTTCCAGCAGCGTCAACGCTTTGCGCGGCTTCTTATTGTTGTTGTGGATTCGCAGCATTGTCATCCCTCACCAGAGCGGGCACGTCAATCGAGACCGCGCCGGTCAAGCCGCGTACACGGACGCGGAGCGGCATGAAACCGGCCTTGCCGACGTAGACCGCCCCATCATCGCGGGCGCTGCCGTCGCCGCTGAACACCGCCAGCGTCTGCCAACCCCCCGTCGCTTGCGGCGTTCCTTCTGCGCCGGCAATGTCGTCCCGGTTCACGGCCAGCAAAACATCCTTGGGCAACTCGTCCCGAACATAATCCGGCGTTTCGTCCGGCGTCTGATCGGTGCTGCTGCTCCACACGTCGGCGTCCTCGGCGGCATATTGAAGAACGCCCGTACTCGGCAGGTAGGCCAACTTCCACGGCTTGCCCGTGTCAAACGCCTTGGCACGGGTATCCGCCAGGCGAGCCCGCACCATGTCGGCACCGGCGCTCATGTGGGCATCGTCGAGCATCGTCCGCATCACCGGCACCGCGAGGGCCGACACGATGACAATGATCGCCAGCACGATAAGCATCTCGAAAAGCGTGAAGCCGCGACGCATGGCACAAGCTTTCTCTTAATGCTGGGCCGCGTTCTTCGGAAAGTTGCCAACCTTTTTCTGCGGATTCGAATTTGGCACCACCGTCCAGATATCGGGCTTCATGCCGTTATTCGACGGCCCGCTGGCATCATATTGATACTTTTGGCCCCACGGATCGGTGATGTTATCGTGGCTTTCCAGGTATGGCCCGCCCAACGCATCTTTTTGCAGCAGCTGTTCCAGGCTTTGCGGGTATTGGTTGTTATGTTTCAAGTAGTAACTCCTGCACGCTTGTGTCAAGGCGCCTCTGCATTGGGCCTCTGCGATGCCTTCCTGACTGTCGCCCAACGCACCGAACAAGTAGAACCCGCCAATGCCGGCGAGCGCGACGATAATGGCGACCACGATGAGCATTTCCATCAGCGTGAATGCCGGGCGCCGTTGGCGCGAGCGAACTTGACGAAGCAACATTTTACACCCCTTTTTTTTGGCGGAACCTCTTACTCCATTTGAAAGTATATCACGGTGTCCCATTAAAGAACGATGAATCATTTCAACCCTAACCGATGCCGCTTGCGGCTTAGCGCTCGCCAGTTCCGCGCGGCGCTAAGCCGCAAGGGGCAATCACTTCACCGCACTGCTCATCTTGAACACCGGCAGCAGCAGTCCGACCACGACGACCAGAATCACCGATGCCATGACGAGCAGCATCACTGGCTCCAACAGGCGGATCATCAGCTCCAGCTGACGGGCGGTACGCTTGTCCAGGGCGTTAGCGGTGTCGAGCAGCACCTTCTCCAGCGAGTTGCTTTCCTCGCCCACCGCGATCATTTCGACAATGTCGCGCGGCAAATACTGGCAGTTCGCCAACGGCTCAGCCAATTTATTGCCCGCCGTCACATGGTCGGCCGCCTCAGCAATTGCCGTGCTCAGGACGCGATTCCCCATCGAATCCTTGGCGATCTTCAGCGATTGCAGGATCGGGATGCCGTTGCGCAGCAGCGTGCCGAGGATGCGCGTGAAACGCGACAAAGCAAAGCTCAGGTAAACTTTGCCGATGACCGGCAGCCGCAAGCGGATCGCATCGATCCGGTAGCGCATCGCCTCGGAATTGGTCAGGTAAATGTAGCCGAACACCAGCCCGCCGATGGCGGCGATGAGGATATACCAATAATTAATGATCGCGTTGGAGACAGCGACGAGGGCCATGGTGATGCCGGGCAGCTGGTCCTTGGCTTTCAGCTTGACGAAGATCGGCTCGAACATCGGGATGAAGAAGACGACGAGCACCATCAGGACGACGAAGGCTGTGACCGCGAGAAAGCTGGGGTATGCCAGGGCGCCGATCACCTTGGCCTTCAGGTCTTCCTGATGCTCGGTGAAATGGGCGATGCGCTCGAGCACGTCTTCGAGGAATCCGCCTTCCTGGCCGGCGCGGACCATGCTGATCGCCAGCTCATTGAAGGCCTTCGGATAAGCGGCCATGGCGTCGGCGAGGGTGGTGCCGTCGGAGACCTTGGCATGGACTTCGCGCAAGATTTCGGACAGATTCGGGTTGGGGCTTTGCTTTTCGAGGATTTCCAGGCAGCGCAGAAGCGGCACGCCGGCGCGCAGGAGGTCGGCCAGCTGCGAGAAGAAGGTGACCATGTCGCGCGAGCCGACCCGGCCACCCCCCTTGGCGACGCGCCGCCCCCTTGGCCATCTCGATCTTGAGCGGGAACAGCCCCTTGGAGTCGAGCATCGACACGACATCGCGCTCGCTGTTGGCGCTGATGATGCCGGTGGTGCGCTGCCCGGTGCCGCCCATTGCTTCGTAGTTGTAATCCGGCATAATCGATTCCCGCCCGCTTGCGGCTTAGCGCTCGCGTGGCGCCTCGCGAGCGCTAAGCCGCAAGCGGAAATCAAAACAAATCCGCCGCCGTTACGCGGGCTACCTCGTCAATGGTCGTGACGCCCGCCTCCACCTTTTTCCAGCCGTCTTGCCGTAGCGTGATCATGCCGTTGCGAAGGGCGACTTGCCGAAGCGTGTTGGCGTTGGTCCGCTGCACGATCAGATCCTTCAGCTCATCGGTGTTGATCATCAGCTCATGGATGCCGGTGCGGCCCTTGAACCCCGTCTGCCGACATTTGCGGCAGCCGCGGCCCCGATATAAATGCTTCGGATAATTCTTCTCGGCCACACCAGGGAAATCGCCCGGCAGCTCGCTGATGTGCGGCTCGAACGGCTCCTTGCAATCCGTACAGATCGTGCGCACGAGCCGTTGCGCCATCACGCCTTCCACCGTGCTCGACACCAGGAATGGCTCGACCCCCATGTCGATCAAGCGCGTGAAAGCGCTGGGCGAATCGTTGGTGTGCAGCGTGCTGAACACGAGATGGCCGGTCAGCGACGCCTGGATCGCCGCCTCCGCCGTCTCGTAATCGCGCATTTCGCCGATCAGGATCACGTCCGGGTCATGACGCAGGATGCTGCGCAAGCTGGCCGCGAACGTCAAGCCGATCTTCGCGTGAATCTGAATCTGGCTGATGCCCGGCTGCTGATATTCGACCGGATCCTCGACGGTGATGATCTTGGTCGTCTCTTCCTTGATCTCGTTGAGCGCGGAATAAAGCGTGGTCGATTTGCCCGACCCGGTCGGCCCGGTCACCAAGACGATGCCGTGCGGGCGGTCGAGCATTTTCTTGAAGATATCGTAGGTTTCCTGGCAGCATGCCGACGTTTTTGAGATTGAACACCATGCGCGTCTTGTCCAACAGACGCATGACGATGCCTTCGCCGTGGATCATCGGAATGATCGAAACACGGACATCGATCTCGCGGTTGTTGACGCGCATCTTGATGCGGCCATCCTGCGGCAGGCGCTTCTCGGCGATGTTGAGCCGGGCCATGATCTTCAAGCGGCTGATGATGGCGGCCTGGAACTGGTTGATCTCCGGCGGCAGATTCTGCGTTTGCAACAGGCCGTCCACGCGGTAGCGAATCCGCAGCGAGCCCTCTTCCGGCTCGATGTGAATATCGCTGGCGTGCTCGTTGGCGGCCTCCATGAGGATTTCGTTGACGAGCCGAACGACCGACGCTTCCTGGGCTTGCTTGGCGATTTCGCTGTCGTCGGCTTCCAGCTCTTCGAGCAGTTCGACGTCGTCTTTATGGCGGTCGGCGACCATGGCGTTGACGGTTTCGCCGCCGACGCCGAAATGAATCTTGATGAGCCGGGTGATCTCGCGCGGGCTGGCAAGGACGGGATGAACGTGCAAGCCGGTCAGCGTTTGCAATTCGTCGATGGCGTAAACATCGAACGGATCGCCGGTCGCCACGATGAGGGAGCCATTGGAACGCGACAACGGCATCAAATTGCGGCGATGCACCAGCTTGCTTGGCATGACCTTCAGTGTGTCCGGATCGACCGTCGCGCTGGCCAGATCCATCAACTCCATGCCGAACTGGTCCGCGAGCACCGGCAGCACGTCTTCTTCCTTGGCGAACCCCTGTTCAATGATGATCAAGTGCAACGGCTTGCCGGGCGCGGCCGCGATCGCCGATTGCAAGCGCGCGACTTCGCCGTCCTTCATGGCCCCCTTTTGCACCAGAATATGGACGAGATTCATGCACCCTTCCCCAAAGCCCCGTAGGTCAGGCTTTCCAGCCTGACGGAGCAGCCGATGAGCGCGAATGTCAGGCTGGAAAGCCTGACCTACGGATATTTAACCCGGCTTACCTCTCAGGTTAACGCCTCGCGGCGTGCTTGTCCATGCGCTAAAATTTTCCGATTGCGTTGGACCGGCAAAATTGCGATGATTATTTCACGAAAATCAACTTTGCGGACCGCACCGTCTCATCCTTTTCTAACCGGCGTATCATTAGGCGGCGATTAAAGATGCTATCACGAATGTTGCAAGGCGTCACGCTTTTTTTTTGTCGTCCTGGTAGTGAAGGCTGCGGGAATGAAAGTCAAGCCGGCCGCTAGATACGCTGAAAGCCAATGGCGTGGCGCCAAATATGATCTGAAATGCAACTGCCGTGACCCTCATCATGGGAGCTCGGAGCGTTACCGCACTTTGCGACGCGACGGTTGCGGCGTATGCTCATTGTTGCAAGGATCGTCCACCTCACGCAAGGGAGAACGCAAATGTCCGAACAAAAAGTCGCGCCGCGCCACAAGCTCCTTGGCATGATCACCGGCTACTGGACGGCACAGGCGATCCATGTCGCCGCCAAGCTCAAGCTCGCCGATCTCGTCAAGAACGGGCCGAAGACCGCGGCCGAGTTGGCCGCGGCGACCAAGACGCATCCGCAATCGCTCTACCGGCTGCTGCGGGCGCTTGCCAGCGCCGAAATTTTCCACGAAGAGGCCGACGGCAAATTCATCATGACGCCAATCGCCGAATGCCTGCTCGACAAGCCCGGATCGCAATGGGCCGTCGCCATGATGATGGGCGACGAGCACTACCGCGCCTGGGGAGATTTGCTCTATAGCGTGCAGACCGGCAAGCCCGCGTTCGATCATATCTTCGGCAAGCCCGTGTTCGATTTCCTCTCCGAACACGCCGAGCAAGCAAAGATCTTTGACGCCGCCATGACCGGGTTTCACGGCCCGGAGACCCAGGCGATGATCGACGCCTTCGACTACACCGGCATCAACACGCTCGTCGATATTGGCGGCGGCAACGGCACCGTCCTCAAAGCCGTCCTCGCCAAACACCCCGCCATGAAGGGCATCCTCTACGACCTGCCCGGCGTCATCGACCGCGCCAAGAAAAATCTCGCCGATCTCACTTCGCGCTGCCAAACCATCGCCGGCAGCTTCTTCGAGGCAGCTCCGCCCGGCGGCGACGCCTACCAGATGCGCCACATCATCCACGACTGGACCGACGAGCAGTGCCACACCATCCTCGGCCATATCCGCAAGGTCATTCCGAAACATGGCCGACTGTTGGTGATCGAGATGGTCATCGAACCCGGCAATGCCGAGCAAAAGGCGAAATGGCTCGACCTGAACATGCTGGTGCTCCCCGGCGGCCGCGAGCGCACCGAAGCCGAATATCGCGAGATGTACGCGAAGGTGGGATTCAAATTGGAGCGCATCGTGCCGACGCCGACGGAGGTGAGCGTGATCGAGGGCCGGCCAGTGTGATGTGTGATGATCGCGCTGAGTTACGGGGTGTACCTGCGCCGAAGCCAATATCCCGGACGCCGCTTGCTGTGGGCGACTGCGAGAATCCGAACGAATTCGTCACGTCGGATTTGAAAATAAATGACGTAAGGGAACTTGCGAAGGAGCGTCCATCGGCATCCGCGCTTGTACTCTGGAAATTGCCAAGGATTGTCACCAATCGCTTGGACAGCGGCATCCAACGCTGAAACAAACCGGCTGGCCGCGCGAGGCGACTTGCCGTGATATCGATCCTCGGCATCCCGCAGTTCGCGCAAGGCCAGACGATGGAATCGAACTTTGAAATTCATGGGCGTGCAAGCTGCTTCTTGACCTCATCCCAAGGAACGCTGGCGGTGGGGTCTTGATCCATCTCATCACTGCGACGCTGCAATTCTCTCAAAAACGCGTCCTCGTCCGTCTCTTCGACATCCTCTGGCAAACTGGATAACAGCGCATCGGCGATTTCAATCCGATCCGCATCGGACAATGACAATGCCGATTTCAAAACGGCGTCTGCTGTCGGGCTCATCGTTTGATCTCCTTTCGTGTCACACTATCATACTTGCGGTTGAAGTTAAAGAGCATCATTTCATGCTCTTCACTAACACATAATTAACGCCCCCCTGCGGCGTGGCGACTTGCAGCAGCACGCCGTTGGTCAAATCCGCTTTCCGCAGGGCCTGCTGGGCAGCGGCGGGCGTTGTTACCTCCTGGCCGTCGATCTTGCTGATGAGCGTGCCGCGGCGCAGATCGCTCAGGGCCGCCAATCCCGCCTCTTGCATTTTGGTGATGACGACGCCTTGCATGCCTTTACGGAAGCCGAGATCGTCGGCGAAATCCGGGGTTAATTCCGCGACATCGATGCCGAGCGCGTCCAGCGTGGCCGACGGAGGCTCCCGGCGAACGAGGCGTGGGGCGGGGGCGCCGGCGCTGACGCCGTAGTCCGCGGGTTGCTCCTCAATGGTGACGACGATATCGAGCGCTTTGCCCGCGCAAGAGATCGAAACGCAGCGATTTGCCGATCGGCGTTTCGGCGACGATGCGCTGCAGGGCATTGCCGTCCTTGACCGCTTTGGCGTTGATGTGCGTGAGAACATCGCCGGCTTGCAGGCCGGCCTTGGCGGCGGGGGTTTTGTCATAAACGTCGGCGATGACGACGCCGGCGCCGTCCTTGGGAACGCCGAGCCGGGCCGCGACTTCCGGCGTCAGTTCGCGCACCTGGATGCCGAGGTAGCCGCGCTTGACGACGCCGTCGGTGCGCAACGCAGGCACGATATTCTTGACGAGATTGCTGGCGACGGCGAGACCGACGCCTTGAAACCCGCCGCTCTTGCTCTTGATGGCGGCGTTGATGCCGACGACCTTGCCTTCCAGATTGACGAGCGGCCCGCCCGAGTTGCCCGGATTGATGGCGGCGTCGGTCTGCAAGAAATCCTCGTACATGTTCATGTGCAAGCCGGCGCGTCCCTTGGCGCTAATGATGCCATGCGTCACCGAGCCGGCCAGCCCGAACGGAGCGCCGACCGCCAGCACGCGATCGCCGATCTCCATTGCATCGGAATCGCCGAATTCCAGGGCCGGCAAGCGAGCGTCCTTGACCTCGAGCAAAATCACGGCGACATCCGTACGGCGATCGCTGCGGATGTTCTTCGAGCTGAACTTGCGGCCATCCTGCAATAGCACCGTGGCAATCTCCGCTCCTTCAACCACATGATAATTGGTGACAATGACGCCGGCTGGATCGGCGATAAAACCCGAGCCAAAGCCGAGACGATTCGGATCGTCGTGGGGAACGCGGGGATCGTTGGGGAACTGAACAATGACGGGCCCGACTTGCTTGGCGGTGCGCGTCTCGATGCTGACGACAGCGGGCAGCACGCGCTTCACCACATCGCGGTACGATGTCAATTCGCGCGGCAACACCGGCGCCGGCTGAGGCTGACCATGCGACCATGAGCCGACCAACAGCGTGCCGACGGCGATGCCGATGATCAAGAAAAGAATCGCGGAAAAGTAGCGTTTCATTTTCGTTCTCCTGGTGGGCGACCCGTGGGGCCAGGCTTTCCGGCCTGGCCGAAGCGCACTTCTATTGTTCGGCCAGGCTAGAAAGCCCGGCCCCACGCACCTGCCCTATTTCATAATACACTTGACGAAGCGCCTTGCCCGCGCCAATAATACACACATGCCGTGGGTCCGACGAATCCTGGTGCATTTGTGCAGCTTGCTGATCGCCACGCCGATCGGCTGGTGTTGTTGGCTTCCCGTTGCACATTCGGCTGAGAAGCCGCAGGAAGCGAAGCGATGCTGCATGCCGAAGGAAAAGCCGGCGCCCGCCAAGCCGCGGGAAGCACCGGTGCCAGCGCAAAGCTGCTGCTGCGATCCGCTGCTGGTTTCGTCCACCTCGCCAGTCACCGGCAAGGAACCGGGCCCCGCGCCGCCTGCCATGCTGCTGCCAATCGCCCCGGATTTGGCGATGTCTTCGGCGCCCGTTGCCGGCCCGACATCACTGCACGATCCTACCTTACGAATTCATATCCTGCATTGCGTCTGGCTATGCTGATCTCTTTCGTGGCCAACTTTTTCCTCGCGCCGCGATGACGCGCGCCTATCAATCCGTGTTGTCTGATTTGAACAATAACCTCCCTACCAGGAGAATATCCATGTTGACGAAATTGTGCGCCGCGGTCGTGATGGCCGGCGCGTTGTGGGTCGGCGGCGATGCGGCTTATAGCAGCTTCGGCTGCTGCTTCCCGGGTTCCGATTGCTGCAATCCGGTCAGCGAATGCTGCGGCGGCGTCACGAGCCAGAAGACGAGCGATTGCTGCTCCAGCGGCAGCTCTTGCTGCACGCCGGTGAGCGAATGCTGCGTCGCTGATTAGGCGAATCGTGATTGGCGTTTGCGCCGCCGCTCACTCGGGCGGCGCAAGCCCGCTTGATCTGCCTTGGCCGACGAAAAGAGGTCTTTATTATTGCCAGGACGCGCGACGATATGATTTAGGAATGCAGTCACCCACCACTACCACCTGGAAATACCTTGAACGCGACCCGATGTCGTCATACAAACAACTTTCGATAAAGGGCCGGCGCATCAAGGCGCGCACGCTTTACGGCATGTTCATGAGCGCCGAGGAGCCGAGGGCGCCGCAGGAGATTGCAGCGGATTACGGCTTGCCGCTGGAAGCCGTTGAGGAGGCGATCAAGTATTGCCAGAGCGATCCGCCGGAAGTCAAGGAAGACTTCGAGCGCGAAGAGCGTCTCATGGAGGCAACGGGGATGAACGACCCCGATTACAAATACGGCGGCAAGTATCGCATTTTGTCACCTCAGGAGCGTGCCCGGCTCGGACTATGAGGATCTACCTCGACGAAGATTTGGCTTCGGGGCTTGTGGCCACGCTGCTTCAAAAGCCGGGACATGACGTAACCACGCCGCTGCAAGCTTTTCTTCTGGGCCGCTCTGACGCGGTTCAACTCACTCATGCGATCAGCGAGAATCGGGTCTGTTTGTCGAGAAATTATCAAGACTTCGAAGAGCTGCATCTGCTCGTCCAACAGGCGCACGGGATTCATTCCGGGATTTTGGTTGTTCGCCGTGAAAACGACCCAACGTGTGATCTGTCTGAGAAGGGCATCGTTGCCGCGATTCGCAAACTGGAAGCCGCCAGCGTGCCGATCGCCAATGAATACATCGTGCTGAATCATTGGCGTTAATTGAGGCGGGCGGTCACTTCTTCCTGACTTCTTTGCCGCGATTCAAGAGGTCGCGTATCATCACCGTGTCGCCGCGCACCTGCCAGCTGACCCATTGCTCCGGTTCATCCGGCGGGGCCGCCTCGACCTTTTGCGATTTCGCTCTATCGATGGTTGCCAATTCCAGGAATGTCTTGAATGTCGCCGCCGTCTTCGCGCTGGGGAAGCGGAATTCGCCTTTCAGGGTCAACCCCTCGACCGGCTCCAGACCGAGGGCGAACATTTGCAATTCCTTGAGCGGACCCGGGTCGGCCTTCGCGCCGAGCGCCAACGGCAGAAAATCCTTCATCGGCCCAAGTTGATCGAGCCGGCCCAGCGCCCACGCATATGGCCGACCGGGCAAGCGCTCATTCATGATCTTCGCCAGCACGCCCGGCACGGCTTCATCAATCTTTCTCGGCGTCGCGCTGAGCCCGCGCAGATGCTCCGTTCGCGGGCCGTCGAGCCGAATCACGTAAATGAGCGTGTAATCGTCAATGCACCAAACCAGGGCGGCGCCGATCGGCTCAAGTGAGAATTCATAGAGCGGCTTCTCCTCGTGCAGCCGCGCATGGATCGGCCGGGCTTCGACGATCTTTTCCAGCGAAATCTTGGGCCTCGATTTGACGATCATCACAAGTTGCGGGAAATTGGCGTCGAAAGCCGTCGCCAGCACGACATGGTCGAGATCGCCCACTTTCAGGCCCGTGGTGCGGCCGATCTGCTTGACGCTCCAGTCGAGCAGGGCAGGGCGGGGCTCGGCCCACAGCGCTTGCCCCGTCTTGTCATTCAGCATCTCCGCGATGTGCAGGCCGGCAATGAGCTGGCAGTCCTTGGGCAGGTAGCCGAGCCCCGCCAACTCCATCGGCCGGCGCGCCGTGATCGTCTCGAACTTGTCCACCGGCTTCGGATGGCGATCCTTGCGGATCTTCGTCGTCCACAGGGCATAGCTAAGACCGGCAACCGCCATCGAGATCATGATACCGAGCACGATCAGCCCCGTTTTGCGGTTGGCGGGCCGGAAGTCGGCCGCGCGTTGAACCGGCGCTGTACCGGCTTGAAACGCCGTCGCCAACGCCGGATCGACCTTCCAACGCTCGGCCGCAACCGGCTCGCCGCAGCGTGGACATTTGTGCTTGCCGTCGGCGGGGGACGATGCCAGTGCCGGCAGCACGCCGTTGCAGAATGGACAGTGCGATGCATTCATGAATCTTCTCGACCGCGCGGGCTGAGCGAGGAATCCGCCCTTGCCCATCCATATAATTGTAGGCAGACACAGGCACCGCACCTGCGGCCCGACGTCCTGTATTGACCGGATCGGCCTGGAAACTTACACTGATTTCTTAGACTGCATCGAGTTTGACGATTGCGGCGACATTGACGAGTGAACATAACATGAGTGAAACAAGCTTGGATGTTGGCCTGTGGGACCGCTTCACCGACGGCCTTGGCGCGGTCACCGACAGCATCGTCGGCTTCCTGGGAAAAATCTTCGGCTCCAGCAACGAACGTCTGATCCGCGCTCTCGGCTATATTCGGCCCAAGGGGAGCGAGGGGCACTCCGTCACGCCAGGCTCCTTCCTCGATCGCGTCAATTCGCTTGAACCGATCATGCTGGAGCTGCGCGACGACGAATTCGAGAAGCTGACCGCCGACTTCCGCCGTCGGCTCGGCGTCGAGCACAAAGCGTTCATCAAAAAAGGGGCGTCCGACATCGCCGTGGCCAACGGCCAACCCGCAGCGCCGCAGGAGCCGACCGAGGCATTCACCAACCTGATCGCGATGCTCGATCAGGAGCTTCCCGCTCAGCCGGCGCTGGACGACATCATGCCGTTCGCGTTTGCCGCTTGCCGGGAGGTGGCCCGGCGCAGCAAGAACATGCGCCATTTCGACACGCAGATCGTCGGCGGCGCGGTGCTACACGAGGGCAACATCGCCGAGATGGTCACCGGTGAAGGCAAAACCCTCGTCGCCACCCTCCCCGCGTACCTCAATGCCCTCTATGGCAACGGCGTCCACATCGTCACCGTCAACGATTATCTCGCCCGCCGCGATTGCGAATGGATGTCCCCCATCTACAACGGCCTCGGCGTCACCTGCGGCTACATCCAGAGCGACATGGAATCCCCCGATCGCCGTAAGGCCTACGATTGCGACATCACCTATGGCACCAACAGCGAGTTCGGCTTCGATTACCTGCGCGACAACATGAAGCCCGCCCGCTGGGGCGATCCGAACTTCGACCCCTATTTTCATCAATGCCAGCGTGCCCTCAATTTCGCCATCATCGACGAGGTGGATAACATCCTCATCGACGAGGCCCGCACGCCGCTCATCATCTCCGGCCAATCGTCGGGTTCGCCGAAGCTGTACGACAAGGCGAATCAGATCGCCATCGAGCTGACGCGCCTGGAGAAGAAGGCCCAGGAAAAATTGCGCGCCCTGGGCCACGGCGTCAACATCCCCGATCATCCGCTGTCAAAGGAAGAAGAGCAGCCGGAAGAAACCGCGATTCAGGACGTCGCGGTCACGCAGGGGATCAAGGATCACGCCCTGGTGCATGCCGAGGCCAAGGCCGACGCCGAGGCCGCCGCCCAGGTCGAGGATGACAAGGTCGCCAGCTATGTCGCCAGCGCCAATGTCGAGAAAAAAGAGAAACGGCTCGGCTTCTTTTTCGAGGTCAAGGAAAAAGAGCGGTCGTGCCATCTGACCGATCAGGGCATTCGCAAGGCCGAGGAGTTGGCCGGTGTCGAGAGCTTCTACACCGCCGGAAACATGGAATGGCCCCACATGATCGACAATGCCCTCAAGGCGCACCATCTTTACCACAAGGACAAGCAATACGTCGTCCAGCGCAGCAAAGACACCGGCAAGATGGCCATCATCATCGTCGATGAATTCACCGGCCGATTGATGGACGGCCGGCAGTGGTCCGACGGTCTGCACCAGGCGGTCGAGGCCAAGCATGTCCGCGACGGCGTCGAGATCAAGGAGGAAACGCAGACCCTCGCCACCGTCACCCTGCAAAATTTCTTCAAGCTCTACAAGAAGCTCGCCGGCATGACCGGCACCGCCATGACCGAGGCCAACGAATTCTGGAAAATCTACAAGCTCAATGTCATCGCCGTCCCGACCAACAAGCCGCTCACGCGCGTCAACTATCCCGATATGGTCTATCTCCACGAGAAGGAAAAGTGGGATGCCGTCGTCGGCGAAATCGAGCGCATCAACAAGTTCGACACCATCTACCTCAAGGACGGCAACACGCTCGTCGGCACCATCAAGAAGGAAGAGGAAGAATCGATCGATTTCGTCGCCAAGGACACGCGCGAAACGCAGACCATCAAGGCCGACGACATCGACCACATCGACGTCAAGGGCCGGCCCATCCTGGTCGGCACGACCAACGTCGCCCAGTCGGAACGCTTGAGCAAGATGCTGCAGCGGCGCGGCGTCAAGCACGAGCTGCTTGAACGCCAAGCCCGAATACGCCGGCCGCGAAGCTGAGATTGTCGCTCAGGCGGGGCGCATCGGCGTCGTCACGATTTCCACCAACATGGCCGGCCGCGGCACCGACATCATTCTCGGCGGCAACCCGGAAACCCTCGCCTGGGCCCGCCTCAAGGACAAATATGCCACCCGTCTCGATGTCCCCGATGAAGTCTGGAAGGCGACGGTCAGCGAAATCCGGGCCAAGGAGGGGATGGAGGAAGAAGGCCGCGTCGTCGCATCGATGGGCGGCCTGCACATCGTCGGCACGGAACGGCACGATTCGCGCCGCATCGATAATCAATTACGCGGCCGCGCCGGCCGACAGGGCGATCCTGGTTCGAGCCGATTCTTCCTGTCGCTGCAAGACGATCTGATGCGCGTTTTCGCCGGCGAATGGGTGTCGGGCATCCTCGAGAAGCTCGGCATGGAGCCGGGCCAGGCGATCGAGAGCGGCATGGTCAGCCGACGCATCGAGGCCGCCCAGAAAAAAGTCGAGGAACAGAATTTTGACATCCGCAAGAACCTTCTCGAATACGACGAGGTGATGGATTACCAGCGCAAGCGCGTCTATGGCTACCGCCAGGAAATCCTCAATGACGCCAATCCGAAGATCCGCATCTGGGACATGCTGAACCAGCAGATCGATTTGGCTCTGGACCGGTATCTCGATCCGCACTACGGCGCCGGCAGCTTCGCCGAATTGGTTGTGCAGCAGCTTACCGTCGAGGTGACTGCCGGCGACTTCCACAATTGCAGTTTCGATGAAGCCGACCAGGTGGCGCGCGAGAAAGCGCTCAACAATATCCAGACGCAGATTCAGGAAGCGCTCGATGAAAATCTCGATGAGGAAATCGATGCATCCGAATGGAACTGGCAGGCGATGGCGGACCGCGTCAACAAGATGTGGGACTTGAAGACGACGGATCGGGCCTTGAAAAAGATCGGACGGGAGAACATTTCGCAGTATCTGTTTGCCGAGGCCGAGAAGGTGGTACACGCCGCCGATCTGTCGAAGGGGGCGGCGTATTTGCAAAACGACTGGAACTTTGTCTCCTTGTGCACCTGGTTCGATTTGAAGTTCCACATCAAGCTCGATCCAACGCAGTTCAACGCCGACATGCCGCGCGAGCGCATCCGTCAAGTGCTGATCGGCGCGGTGCACAATCTTTACCGCGAGAAGGAAATCGAATTCCCGGTGACGGCGGCGATGGCCCGCTTCATGTCCGACAAGGGCGCCGGCGCCGCGTATGGGCAGAAGTACAACCGCGAAGGGCTTTATCACTGGTACATGTTGCGGTTCGCCGCCAGTCCCCCCTCGCCCCTTGGGGGAGAGGGGCCGGGGGTGAGGGGTGCGGCCGCCATTAGCGAGGATGAGTTCCGCACCGAATCGCGCGCTCATCTGCACGAGAAGCTGGTCGCCGCCAGCAAGGCCGTTTTCCCCGCGGTTGCGCATGAAGAGATCGACGCGAAGCTCGCCGAAGCCTTTGCCGGCGCCAAGGTCTCCGAGCCGGACGATGCCCAGGAAATTAGCGAGTGGGCCAAGACGCGGCTCGGCGTGGAGATCGAGGCCGAGCGCTTGACCGGCATCGATTACGGCCAGGCTCGCGACATCCTCTGGAACGCCTTCGATGCCCGCCATCGTCCCGAAATGCGCCGCATGGAGCGCAGCCTGCTCCTCAATCAGCTCGACATGACCTGGAAAAATCACCTGCTCGTGATGGACCACCTGCGCTCCGGCATCGGCCTGGCCAGCTATGCCCAGATCGATCCGAAGACCGAGTATAAGCGCGTCGGCATGAAGGAATTCGACAGCATGTGGGAAGGGCTTGCCGATAAGACCACCGACATTGTCTTCCGCATGGAGGATGACGAGGAGCTGGCCAACGAATCGGTCTACGTGATCGGCCAGTTGATCCACGATGCCGCCCCGCAACTCCGCGCCCGGACGGAAGCATGCAGGCCCAGCAGCAAACCGCCATCTCCAACAGCCAGCAAAGCGACAAGAAGCAAGAGCCGATCCGCAACCGCGGCGACAAGGTCGGCCGCAACGACCCTTGCCCGTGCGGCAGCGGCAAGAAGTACAAGAATTGCCACATGCGGCTGGCGCCCAAATAGGCTTTGCGTGGGGCCAGGCTTTCCAGCCTGGCCTTCCCAAATTCGCAACTCGGACAGGCCGAAAACCCTGTCCTCACGTTTCCGCTGCGGATTCGGTCAGATCAATACGTGAATTCCATGCCGAGGTTGATGCTCTGCATCCACATGTCGGTGCGCGTGATGTTGAAGGCGGGCCGGTTCGCGCCGCCGAGAGCGGAGTTGGCGCCGGGCAGCAAGTTCGGATTGATCGTGGTGTCCACCTGCTCGCCGGCGCGAACGATCTGGTTGAAATAGATGAACGAGTAGCCGGCGCGGACCGTCAGGTAGGGGCGGACCTCCCAGGCAAATGTCACGCCGACTTGCGGAATGGCGCGCCAGTCGGCTTCGGATGTCGAGCCGCTGTTGGAGGGGAGGGCCAGGACGCCGCCCGGAAGTGTGACGGGATTGATGCCGGGAACCGACACGGTCTGATTGCCGCCGATATCCACATCACGGTGTAGCCGACCGACGGCGACTTTGGTGAGCAGCTCGAGGTAGAGGTTATCCATGAGCGTGAACTGCGAGCGGAAGCCGAGATCGAGGCCGTGAAACTCATTGCGGGTGCTGAAGTTGTCGTTGGAGGCAATTTGAGTGCCGGTCACGAAATTGCCGCCCGGTGTGGGGGTGATAGTCTGCTGCACGCGTAGAGCTTCGTCGT
This sequence comes from uncultured Planctomycetota bacterium, assembly GCA_963767835.1. GTDB lineage: Bacteria > Planctomycetota > Planctomycetia > Gemmatales > Gemmataceae > SIAQ01. The sequence continues at coordinate 367,047 of CAVYFY010000019.1, read as the reverse complement.
AGCGATAGAACTGGTAGCCGATCATGGAATACAGGCGGAACCAATCGTTGTTGTAAGCGTTTTCGGTGAGATCGAGATTGGCGCCATAGAGATTGCCGCTGTTGGCGCGAATGTCAATGGTGCCATTGGAGGAACCGGGGTAGGCAACGACCACGGCCTGCGAGGTCATGGAGTTGGCGTCGGTGAAGGGCCGGGCCAGGATCATGCCGTTGGTGGAAGCGGCGGAAAAAATGCCGGCCTGGCTGGAGGTCATCAGGAAGCCGCCCTCGATGCCGAGCGATTGTTCCTTGTTGAACCAGATGCCGGCGCCGATGCGAAAGCCGTGCGCAGATCGCCGTCAATGCGGTCGCCGCCGCCGAAGAGGGTCGTGGTGCCCGGGTTTCCCAGGACGCCAGCCTCATTCTTGGGCGTTCCGCTCGGACTGGTGGTGACGAGCGCCGGCACGTTGCTGCCGCGCATGAATGTGAACAAGTAGTCTCCGCTGACCCACAGCCCGGTGTCGGCGCCGGCGAGCGATCGCGTCCAGTCCACAAGAGCGCGAGAATAAAGCCGCCGGTCGGCTCTGTCGTCGCCATGACCGGACCCGATGTCGGCGTGACCGGTCCGACGTCGGCGTTCGCCGGCTGCGGCATGGGCGGCGCGAATGGATTGGCCTTCGGCTCTTGGGCCCGCGCTCCGCCTGCCAGGATCAGCGCCGTCGTTACAGCGCACCAAAACCGCTTCCTCATCACTGAGCCTCCCTGGGCCAGCCGGTTTGCGTGGCTTGCCCGATCGGTCATGACGCACTCTGTCTACTTGAGCCGATTTGCGCTCCAGGGAAATCATCGGTGCGAAGAGTTGCCGAACTTTCCTGAGAATCGGGAAAAATCGATTGTGCGGGCGGCAGCAGTTGCCCAGGTTGCCTGCGCCGCTGCCACGCCGGAAACGGATCACGGAGCGGACACGGAGACTCGCACCCGCGGATACTTTTCCAAAAGCTGCCGGTAAACCGGAACCAAACACAGTACGGCTTTGAATTCGTCCGGCGTGGTCAACCGCTGCCGGCAGCCAGCGCAAATTCGCAACGGCAATGGGAAAATGCGATCCCGCCTCTGCTCTATGTCCTCCTCGGCGGCGGCATAGAAGACAGCTACGCCAAGCCATCCAAACGTGAGGAAGGCGAGGACGTTTGCCCACCACGGTGACCGGCCATACTTGACGTGAGCGCGTTCGCAATCCGTTATGCAGCAGATCGAGGCATCGGTAAGATTGCCACATCGGACGCAGTGGTTGTCTTCGGGCAGCTTTCCGGCGAGCAACAGGGTCTCCACGACCATCTCCGGCGGAAGCCCTGGTTCACGGAGCCCAGCCCGTCGGCGCAACTCATCAAGCGATGGAACCGCGATCTGACGACCGCAGCGACACTCCCGGACCGAGCCAGCAGCGCCTTCGCTTACCGCCAGCTTCTCGCCACATTCACAGTCAAGTAAATGTTCCACGCGATTCCTCCCCAAAATCGGAATTGCTACCTTTTGGCCCGACGCGAATTCTACGGCTCTCCGTTGAACCTGGCAATCGAAAACCACGCCGAACCGAATAGAATAAGGCGCATCGAATTTGTTCGCCAACCCTCTCCGAGATTGCCGTCAGAATCGTCGCGGCACGGATCGCGGCTTTAACTACGGGTATACGGCCCGGGCAAAGATGAAGCTGCGATCCTGCGCTAGACGATAACGTATTGAGCGTCGCCTGCGCTAAACCGTCACGCGAGCATTCTTGGTGGAATCCGCGGGACGCGGAAAATCCGAAAAGTCGCACATCCGAGGATTCCATGTCGATCCAGGTCGCATTGCATCACAAGACGGAATACCGTTACGATCGCCCGGTGACGCTGTTGCCGCAGTCGATTCGGCTGCGTCCGGCGCCGCATTGCCGCACGCCGATTCTCAGCTATGCGCTGAAGGTACAGCCGTGCAAGCATTTTCTCAACTGGCAGCAGGATCCCTATAGCAATTGGCTGGCCCGGCTCGTTTTCGCGGAGCCGACGCGCGAGTTTGTCGTCGAGGTCGATCTCATTGCCGAGATGGTGGCGATCAACCCGTTCGATTTCTTCATCGAGGAATACGCGGCCAAGTACCCGTTTTGCTATGAAGCTGGCCTGGCGGTCGAGCTGCATCCCTATTTGGAAATCAAGGAATCAGGACGGCGGCTGATGGCTTTGGTGCGCGATCTGCGCCGCGACAATATCGAGATGAATGATTATCTCGTCGAGATGAACCGCCGGCTGCATCAGGAAGTTCGCTACGTCATCCGCATGGAGCCGGGGGTGCAGAGCTGCGAGGAGACGCTAACGAAGAAGAGCGGATCATGCCGCGACTCGGCCTGGCTGATGGTGCAGCTCCTTCGGCATCACGGCCTGGCGGCGCGGTTTGTCTCCGGCTATCTCATCCAGCTCACGGCGGACGAGCGGACGCTCGACGGGCCGTCCGGGCCGGAGCGCGACTTCACCGATTTGCACGCCTGGGCGGAGGTATTCTTGCCCGGCGCCGGCTGGATCGGTCTCGACGCGACCTCGGGACTATTGGCGGGCGAAGGGCATATCCCGCTCGCCTGCACCGCCGACCCGCAGAACGCCGCGCCGATCAGCGGCACCCTGACTTTTGAAAATCGCGACGGGGTCGATTACGATGAAGTCGCGACCGATTTTCGCTTCACCATGTCGGTGCGCCGCATCCTCGAAACGCCACGCGTCACCAAACCCTACACCGAAGAACAATGGCAAGCAATCGATCAGCTCGGCCGGCAGATCGACGCCGAGCTCGACGCTCACGATGTCCGGCTAACTATGGGCGGCGAACCGACGTTTGTCGGCATCGACGACCGCGACGCCCCGGAATGGAACACGGCCGCCCAGGGCCCGACGAAATGGCTGCGTGCCGACACGCTCCTGCGCCGGCTGCGCGATCGCTTCGCGCCAGGCGGGCTGCTGCATTTCGGACAAGGAAAATGGTACCCCGGCGAATCGCTGCCGCGCTGGGCATACGCATGCTACTGGCGCAAGGACGGCATCTCGCTGTGGACTGAGCCGCACCTGGTCGCCGAGGATGGCCGCGATTACGGCTACGGCCCCGACGATGCGCACGCTTTCATTAGCGATCTTGCCCGCCGGCTCGCGGTCGACCCGGGCCACGCGCTCGCCGGGCGCGAGGACACCTGGTACTACCTGTGGAAGGAACGCACGCTGCCCGTCAATGTCGATCCGCTCGAAAGCCGCCTGGACAATCCCGAAGAGCGGGCTCGGCTGGCGACAATCTTCGAACAGGGCTTGAACAAGGTCATCGGTTATGCGTTGCCTCTGCGGCGCATCGAGACCGAGGCGGGCAGGTTTTGGCAGAGCGGCAAGTGGCTTCTGCGGCGCGAGCATATGTTTTTGTTGCCGGGCGATTCGCCGATGGGCTATCGGCTGCCGCTCGATTCGCTGCCCTGGGAGCCGGCGGGGCAGCGCGATGAGATGATCGAGGAAGATCCGTGGAGCGAGCGTCGGCCGCTGCCGACCAAGGCGCGGATGCAGCAGCGGTATTCTCCGCAGGCCCGCTGGCGAACTCCGAACGCCGAAGCTGTGGATTGCACCTTCGCGCATAACGCGATTCGCACCGCGCTGTGCGTTGAGCCGCGCGGCGGCAGGCTCTACCTCTTCATGCCGCCGCTGCGCTCGGCGGAGGATTACATCGAGCTGATCGCCGCCGTCGAAGCGACGGCCAAGGCGCTGCACATGCCGGTGATGATCGAGGGCTACGCGCCTCCATTCGATCCACGGCTGCTCCATTTCAAGGTCACGCCCGATCCTGGCGTCATTGAGGTCAATATCCATCCGTCCGCCAATTGGGGCGACCTGGTGCACAACACCGAAACTCTTTACGAGGAGGCCCGCCAATCACGCCTGTGCGCCGAGAAGTTCATGCTTGACGGCCGACATAGCGGCACCGGCGGCGGCAATCACATCGTCCTCGGCGGACCCACCCCCGCCGACAGCCCCGTCCTGCGCCGCCCCGATTTGCTCCGCAGCCTCGTGGGTTACTGGCACAACCACCCGGCACTGTCGTACCTCTTCTCCGGCCTGTTCATCGGCCCCACCAGCCAGGCCCCGCGCATCGACGAAGCACGCAACGACAGCATCTACGAACTCGAAATCGCGTTCGGACAGATTCCGGAGGCAGCGGGCAGCAGACAGCAGGCGGCAGGCAGCAATGGGTCGCCCAAACCCGCGATCTGCAATCTAAAATCTGCAATTCCTCCCTGGCTCGTCGATCGCATCTTCCGCAATTTGCTCGTCGATGTGACCGGCAATACACATCGGGCCGAGTGGTGCATCGACAAGCTTTATTCTCCCGATTCAGCGACCGGCCGGCTCGGGCTGGTCGAGTTCCGCGCGTTCGAGATGCCGCCGCACGCCCGCATGAGTCTGGCGCAGCAACTCCTCATGCGCGGCCTGATCGCGCGCTTCTGGGACAATCCCTATCGGGAAAAACTGGTGCGCTGGGGCACGCAGCTGCACGACCGCTTCATGCTCTCTCACTTCATCGCCGCGGATTTCGCCGACGTGATCGAGGAATTGAACCGGGCCGGTTTCGCCTTCCGCCGTGAATGGTACGCGCCGCACCTGGAATTTCGCTTTCCTCTCCTGGGCCAGGTGACGCGCGACGGCGTGCACCTCGAATTGCGGCAGGCGCTCGAGCCGTGGCATGTGCTCGGCGAGGAAACCAATCAAGGAGGGACCGCGCGCTATGTCGATTCGTCGGTCGAGCGCATCGAGGTGAAGGTGCGCGGCCTGATCGATTCGCGGCACGTCATCACCTGCAACGGCCGGGCCGTGCCATTGCATGCGACTGGCGTGGAAGGCGAATTCGTGGCCGGCGTGCGCTACCGCGCCTGGCAGCCGCCGGCGTGCTTGCATCCGACGATCGCGGTTCACGCACCGTTGGTGTTCGACGTCTACGACCGCTGGATGCAGCGCTCGCTGGGGGGTTGCGTCTATCATGTCGCGCATCCGGGCGGCAGGTCCTATGACATCTTTCCGGTGAACGCCAACGAAGCGGAGGGGCGGCGCATCAACCGCTTTTTCGCCATCGGCCATACGCCCGGCGCCATGCCGGCCCCGCTCGGCGAGGAGCGGCCCGAGACGCCGCGGACGCTCGATTTGCGGCTCACCGGCCGAGCCAACGGCGACCTGGCGAACGGCAAGGTGACGCTCGATTTCTTGCAGCCAGCATTGACCTGACCAACGCCCGCTTGCGGCCCATGCGTCAAGCGATAAAATGATTAGCGGTGAGCTTGATCAAGGAGTGCCAAATCATGAACATCAAGCAAGTCGAAGAACGAATGATTGAGTTGAAGCATCGCGAGCCGTTCGTACCCTTTGTGGTGGAGATGGCGGACGGGGAGTCCGTGCAAGTTCCGCATTCGGGCTTGGCGATCAATGAAACCGGCGCTGGTTTTATCGACCCACACCGCGGCATCGTTGACATCGATTTCACGAAGGTCCGCGCTATCCGTTTGTTTAACCCGGAGACTGCCGCATATATTCACGATCGACAAAGTGGCGCGACTGCTTGACGTGGCGGCGGCGCCGGGGAAGTGACACATCGAGTTGCGCAAAGGAGCCGCGCACGAAGTAAGCGGCCAGTACCATCGCTTACTTCGTGCGCGGCTCTTGGCACAATCAGCGCTGCAGGATTGGCAGGTAGTTGTTGGGCACCTGGAGGATGATGAGGGCCATCGCGGTGCAATAGTGCTGGCACATCGTGCCGAGTTGCCAAAAGTTGTCGCGGCGGCTGCCAAGGAGCTCATCGCGGATGGCGGGGTACCAGCGCCGCCAGTAGTCGCCGCCGGCGAGCCACATGGCCTGGACGGCGTAGTAATGGCCGTAGAAGTAATGAAACTGCAAGTCAGCCTGGAACAAACCGCCGCCACGGTTGCCTGGGCGGGACTGGTTGAGATAATCCAGGCCGCGGCGGACGAGTTCGCCGTCGCGAGGGGTTTCCAGGTAGATGCCGGCGCTATTGAGGGCGACCACGCCGGCCGCGGTGCGGGCAAACCCAGGGCCGCCGCCGAAGCCTGCCTGGTAGCGGAACCCCCCCGACGCCTGGTCCTGGCAGCGCTTGACGTATTCGGTGCATCTCTGCGCGGTTGTGGCCGGAACGGCGATGCCGGCATTCCGCGCCGCCCGCAGCGCCATGATCTGGCAGATCGTCACCGATAGGTCGGCATCCTGGGAATTGGGCATGTAGCGCCAGCCCCCCTCGCGATTCTGACAGGAGATGATGAGGTTGATCGCCCGACCCAGGGCGGCGCGCAAATTGTCGCGCAAGCCCCGCTCGTTGACCATGCCATATACTTCGGCGAGAAACAAGGTGGCGAAGCCGTGGCCGTACATGGGGCCCTGGATGCCGAACCCGCCGGTGCTCAACAGGCCGCTGTTGCGGTCGGAGCGGCTCAGGACATAACGGACCGCGCGCGTGACATGATCGCCGTAGCGGCCGCGGCCCGGTTGATTGCCGCCCGCCATGAGGGCGAGGCCGGCGAGGGCCGTGACGGCGACATTGCCATTATACGCCCCGGTGCCAAAGGCGCCATCCATCTGTCCGCGCTGCTGCGCATCGGCAAGCCAGCGGAGGCTGCCATCGATCGCCTGATGGGCGCGCTCGTTGATCATGCCTTCGGCTTGATTGCCGTCCTGAGCCCAGGACCGCAACAACGCGCCTGAACCGGCCAATCCCAGCATGGCGCCGGCGCTGCGCGTCAAGAAGGTGCGTCGATTCACGGCTATGCTCCTTGGAGGGGTCCCGGTTGTTGTCATGATCACGGCTCCTCGCCTCGCCCGGCGGCGAGCGAACGATAATAGGCCCGCAGCAATTCCTCATAGCGCGGTGGAAAACGCTCACGGCCAACAGCATCCACTGTCTCTTGCCGGCGATCACGAATCGGATGCCACGGGCCATCGGGCGCGATCTTCGGCCGCTCGCCGGGCTGGACTTTCTGCCCCGGACGAATCTCGGCGCTGACGGGCCGTCAGGATTGGCCGGCGCCGCTGGCATCGGCTGCACGCCCGGCATGGGTGGCTCTTTTACTTTTGGCTGCTCACCCCGATTTGGACCGGACTCCCCAGGAGGTTTGCCATTCTGGCTCGGCGGCGGGTTGGCGCTGTTGTCGTCGTCTTGCTTGAGCAACTCATCGAGACCTTCGATGATGCGGCGGTGGATGGCGCGGCGTTTCAGCGCCGGCGTCGTCCTTGTGCAGGCGGGCGCGCGCCTCGTCAAAATCCTGTTGCAATTGCTTGACGAGGTCGGCCTTCTTGGGCGCAGGACGCTCCTGAGCGGCACGGCTCAAGCCGGCAAGCAGCGCCAAAACGGCCAGGACGGCTACGGTTCGGATCATGGCGGACCTTTCATGCGTAAGGGCTGAGCTAATCGCCTTCCTTGTTTCGGCCGCTCTCGCCGATGGTGCGATAATAGGCGCGTAACAACTCGCCGTAGCCCGGGGGGTAGCGGTCGCGCGGCAGGGCGTCCATTTCCTTGCGCTTGGCGGGGGGAAGGTTGCCCCAGACATCCATTTTCAGGTCGGCGATGGTTTCGTCCTTTTTCTTCTCATCACTGCCCTTGCCGGCGACGCCGGAGGCGCCTTTGCCGCCGCCTTTGTCGTCTTTCTTGGCATCCCCTTGGCCGCCTTTGCCGTCGTCCTTTTTATCGTCTTTCTTGGCGAGCTGATCCTTGTCGTCTTTCTTTTGGTCCTTGCCGTCGCCTTTGTCTTTTTTGTCGTCTTTGCCGTTGCCCTTGGCCTGGTCCTTCTTGTCGTCTTTGCCGCCGCCGTTGCCTTGATCTTTCTTATCGTTGAGCATGGGGTTTTGATCTTTTTTCTGACCGCCGCCGCCACCGCCCCCGCCGCCCTGGTTGGCAGCGCCTCCGCCACCTGCCGCGCCGCCACCGCCCTGGTTGGCGGCGCCTCCGCCTCCACCACCGCCCTGATCGTCATTTTGCTGATCGAGGAGCTTGTCGATGCCATCGACGATGCTCTTTTGGCGTTTTTGCGTATCTTTGCCGGCGTCGTTTTTGTCGTCTTTGAGGTTGTCCGTGACGCCCTTGAAGTCTTCCTTGATTTGCTCGATGATCTTCTTGGGATCCTCGGCCGGCGCAGGTTTCTCGTCGCCGGCATCCTTTTTGGCTTCGGGATCGGCCTTGTCCTTGGCGTCGTCCTTCTTATCGGGCGCTTTCTTGGCGTCGTCCTTGTCGTCCTTGGGCGCATCCTTGGCGGGGTCGGCCGGCTTTTTCTTGGCCGGTTGCTTGCCGTCCTGGGCGACCGCGAAGGCGACCAGGAGCGCGAAGATGCCGAGGCTGGCGCTGAAGTATCGGATCATGGCTGATCTCCTTCTTGTTGCGGTGGGGCGGTCAACTTGTCGAAGAGCTCCTGGAGGCGCGTTTGCTCCTGTTCCAGCTGGCGCAGCTCCGCGCCTGTTTATCATTATACTGGGCTGGATCGGGATTGCGCTTGTCGAAATCGGCGGTGCGCTCATTGAGGTCGAGCTGCTCCGCCTTGAGCGCCTTGAGCTGCGCTTTGGGGGGAATGCCGTCTTGATTGGCGACGCCTCCCTTGGGTTCATCCGGCTTTTCATTCTTATCGGGATCCTTCTTGGCGATCTGTTCCCTCGGCTTCTTGCGCGGCTTGTCGATTTCTTCCTTGAGAGCGTCGAGCAGGTTGGTCAAGCTGCGGGCGGCCTGCTTTTGGTTTTTGACGGTGTCGCCTTGCCATTCGATCTCGTCTTTCAGTTCCGTGTCATCCATCTGCTTGCCGTCGGGGAGGTAGCGGCGATCCAGGCCTTCCTTGTGGCGATTTTCCATGACCGTGCCGGCGCCCTCCATGGATTTCTTGGCCCGTTCGAGGATGCCGCCGAAGACGACGGCCCCCTTGAGCTTTTCCTGCAAGCCGTCGGTTTCCTCGGCGATGCCTTTCTGGGCGTCGAAATTGCCATCCAGGGTGTCGAGCAGCGGGTCGGTCCATGACTTGATCTTCATCACCTTGGGGTGAAGCGCCTCGGAGCGCTTGAGCGACGCGTCCTGGCGTTCCTTGAGCCCCTTCAATTGATCGGCAATCTTGATGAGCATCTCGCGAGCTAATTCTTCCTCGGACTCCTTGACATCCACCTTGGCCTCATCCAGGTGCTGCTTGGCCTGCTGCGCTTCGGCGTCGCCGTTGTCGCCTTGCTGCGCCTTCTGGCCCATCTTGGCGACCTCATCAGCGGCCTTTTGCAACTCATTGGCAGCTTGCTGTTCCTGCAGCCGGGCGGCCTGGCGGCGCGTCTTCTCGATTTTGGCCTCTAGATTTTCGAGCTTCTGAGCGATCTCCTCCTTTTTCTTCAATCGCTCTTGCATGTCCTTGATCTTGTCCGCCTCTTTTTGCTCATCGCGAAGCTTCTGTAGCTCCCGATTGAGCTTGTCGATATCCTTGGCGAGATCCTTGCGATCCTTGATTTCCTGCCGGGCCACATCGGGACTGCGGCCTTCCAGGGCTTTGAGCGCTTTCTCCAGGTCGTCGGCGATTTTCTGTTGCTGATCGAGCGCCTGCTGCGGCGCCTCGCTCTTATCGTTGAGCTGCTTGGCGACCTTTTTCATCTGGCTGTCGAGCGGCAGCTTGGGATCTTCCTCCTTCGGCTTAGGCTTTTGCTGAATCTGCTGGATGGCATCCTTGATCTGCTCGGCCTCCTTCTTGTGGCCCAGCTTTTCCTGATTCTCTTGCTCGGCTTTCATATCCTGCACGAGCTTTTCGAGCCGATTCGCCAACTCTTTCTGCTCCTCGGCTTTTTGCTGCATCTTGTTCTTGAATTCCTTTTCGACGGTCTCCTTGAGGTTGGCGGGGGCTTCGTCCATCTTCCTTTTTTTGTCGGCTTTGAGATCTTGCAAATCCTCGCGCAGGCGTTGCTGTTGCCCGATGATATCGCGCAGCTCGTTGGTTTCATTTCGCATTTTGGCGCCGGGGTCCATCTTGGCGATCAACTCATTGAGCGTATCGACAACATTTTTTTGCAGCTTGGCGGTTTCACCGAGCTTGGCCTTGGTCTTGGGGTCATTCTTGTCGCTCTGGTTGAAGTCGCTACGGATGTCGTTCAGCTTCGGCTCGATCTGCGGCAGTTCTTGCTGGGCGATGGCATCCAGGGCCCCCTGGATTGCCTTGGCCTCCTGGAAGGCCTTGGTGTTGTCGAGGTTGTTGGCCTTGAGCGTCTCGCGCAGCTTTTTGAGATCGCGGCGGATGCCTTCGTCGGTGGTCTTGCCGACGATGTCGCGCACGTCTTTCTGGGGTCCGTCGGCGCCGTCGATGAGCCTGTCCTTCGCGGCCTGGTCGATCTTGTTTTGATTGCGGAGTTCCTTGACCGTTTCGAGCGCCTTTTGCTCCAGCTTTGCGGCCTTCTCGAGTTCCTGCTGAATCTGATTCAGCTTGTCTTCGGTGCGGCGGACGATTTCGCGCCTGCTGACGATGCGCAATTCGATTTGATGGCTCTTGCCCGGCCCGTGCGCCGCATAGTTGAGGTCGCAGAAATCATCGGCGCACACCTCGACGACGACGATTTCGCCTTCCTTGAATTTTTGGTTCTTGAGCGCCCAGGCCACGTCGAAGTTGAGCTTGGTCTGCCTCAAGCGCAGGTCGGGGGCGAGGGCGCTCGCGCCGAGCGCCTGCGCCAGCTGCCAGGGGATCAGTTTGCCGTCCGTCTGAGCATCGTAAAGAAAGGTGCGCGTCGAATCGTCGTCCAGATCTCTGCCGTCGAGCGCCTTGCGGCGATATTCGATGTAGACGGATTTAACGGCGAATTTTTCGTCGCTGATGGAGAACTTGAAAGGCACCACAGCGTCGGGAGCGAATTCAGCACTGGCAGCCGGACGCAGTAGCTTGACCAGCGGAACCGGATCTTTCATCACGCGGATGTCAGCGGCCTCTTCCGACTCCAGGCCGTACTTGTCGCGCAGGTAAAGGACGTAGCTGCCGGTCGCCCACGGATGCAACTCGATGCTGAATACTGATTTGTCCTTGGAATCGAAGGTGGCAACGGCCTTGTCCCAGACCGCGGCGCCGGCGCCGACCTGAGCGAGCTGCATCAGCGTCGGATCCTCGGGCTGCCAGCGGATCAAAGCATGCGTGAGCTCTCGATCGGCCTTGGCGCGGTAGACGGCCCGGCTGCCGGCGTAGACCTCCAGGTGCTTGATCCCGGGCAGCAGTTTCGCCGGGCTGGGCAGATCGGTGTATGCCGGCGGATAAACCGTGATCTGCGGCGACGGCTGATCGTCCAGATCGATCAGCTTCGGCTTGTGCATGACCTTGACTTCGTGCCAGGCCCCGGCGCGTTGCGGGAAGGCCCCGTCATTGGCGACCACGCGGAACTTGAATTCCTGATACTGCTGCGTCATATTGATCGGCGTTATGAAGTAGGCCGAATGCGCATCCTCCACGGTCAATTTGGCGATCGTCATGTCGGAGCGGATTTTGCCGAGAATCTCGACGCGGGCCTGCTTGGGAATCTGGCCGGCAAGCTTCACCTTGATGACGTAGGGCCGGCCGATGGCGATGCGATCTTCTTCCTTGTCCGTGGGGTCAAGCGGGTCCCATTTCTTTTCGCCGTTATCGTCAATCGTTTCGCGGAAGACCTCGACCCGCGTCCAGCTGCGCATGCCGAAAGGCTCGGCCAAGCGCCAGAACGCGGTTCGGGCATACGGCCCGTAATAGGCGCTGAGCCAGCCCGTGACACTAAGGGCGCACACGGCAGCAACGCCAAAGACCAGCGCGGCACGGCGGTTGAGAATGCTGGCGAAATCATACTTCGCGGCCCGGTCAATCGTGTCCTGCACCGTTCGCTCGCGCATCGATTCGGAGACGCCAAGCCGGGCCCGTTCTTCCTTGGACATGTTCAAGAACTGCACGGTGCTGGCGAGCGAATCGTTCAATTCGGGGAATTCCTCCTCGACGCGCAGGGCCAGATTCAGATCGTTGCACGGCTTGCCGAAGGGCCGGATGAGAAAGCGATAGACGATGCCGGTGGCGCCGACCAAGAGGCCGACCAGAACGGCGGCACGAACCAGCGTTGGCAGGTGGACCCAGAAATCGACCAGGCCGACGCCGACGCCGACCGTCAGCACCAGGGCGATCAGGGCGCAAATGCCCTGCCAGCCATCCAGGAAACGCACCTTCAAACGCAGGATGGCGAGCCGACGTGAGAGCGGATTCATGGCGAGCCCCTCTGCTTTTTGGCGAGCCGAGCCGCGTAAGCGGCCGGTTGGTAGTGGCGATAACCGGCTCCTTAGGGAGCGCGGCTCGCCGAGGAATTATAACAAATGCTTAAATTTCCGCAAAACCCATTCCGACGTAACAAGGAACAAAACACCGATGAACACCAGCCAGTGGTTCCACAAGACGGTCGGCGGCACCGGCATTCGCATCGAGATCGATGGGCCGAGCGGCAGATCGTCCAAAAGATTGTCGGCCTTCGCCAGCGTGTAGAATTTCCCCATCGTCGTGTCGGCCGCCTGCTGCAATTCCTGATAATTCAAACGCAGCCTTTCCAGCTCTCCGGGCGGAAGCTCCACCACCGCTTCGGCGCTCGGCTTCTTCTTGTCCGGCTGCAGGGCGCTGACATCGGGCTGGTTGAGCCGAAAGCGATATTTCCCCTCGCGGCCCGCCGGCCATTTCCCTTCGTAGGCGCCCCAGCTGTTCTCCACCTTGGCCAACTCGAGCGTGTGCAGTTCCGGCTCGGCCTTGTCCCCCTTGTCCGGCGGAAAGAATTCCACGGCCACCTTCACCGGGATTTTCTCATTGGCCTTGGGCGGCTCCTTGCCGACCCCGCCGGGCGTGCTGTCGGGAAAGTTGACCGTGACTTTGATGGTCTCGCCCACGCGGTAGGGCGTCTGCCGATCCAGTTGCAGCTTGGTCAGCGTCGAGCGGCCGCGCGACAGATCGCGCATCGTTTGAATCCAGAACGTGTTGAATTTCGATTCGTCCTCCTTGCGCCAGCGCCAGGTCTCATCGAATCCAAAGAACATGCTGCGCCCCTCGCCGACATGCTGCTCGACCACCAGCGGCAACTTGGTGTCGTCGGCCCCAATATTCTTGACGCCGCTCTCCTCTGTCGGATGGACCACAAGCACCTGCGCCCCGGGGATGATCTTGTACTTGGACGAAAACCAGAACATCGACGGCAGCCTTTCCAGAATGGTCAGGTTCTCCGCCTCGTTGGGCGTGAAGCGGAAAATCGGATGCATGCGGCCCGCCGGCGTCAGCTTGGGCTTGAATTTGTCTTTCTCCACGCGGGCGAAATCCGGCGGCCCGGTTTCCACCAGCGGCACCACCGGCAGCACGTCCGCGAGCGGCGTTCCCTTGTACTGATGCGGATTGTGGAACACCCCGCCCAGGAACAAAAGCCCGCCCCCCTTTTTTGCTTTCTTGCCGTTCTCGTCCTCACCTTTCACATAATGGGCGATGTTCTTCAGATTATTCACCAGCTTCTTGTGCTTGGGGTCGCAATCGCCAATGACGAGAACGTCGTATTTATTTAGCTCCGCGAGGGTCGGCGGGAAATTGGCGATCGCCGACTTGTCGGTCCCTCTGCCCGCCTTGTTGTCCTTGGCGGCCCAGTCGGGATCGGCATCGAGCAACAACACGGTCAGATCGATCGATTTCTTTTTGTTCTCCTTGTCGTCCGCGATCTCGCGCTCCATCAGGAATTTGATGTAGCGGAATTCATAGCGCGGCTGCCCTTCCACATATAAGACGTTGATCTTCTTGGTATCGATTACCCGAATCGTCCGCGTCAGACGCAAATTCTCCAGCGGGATCGGCTTTTCGTTCGCCTCGAGCTTGGGGGGCTCCACCTCAATGATGTATTCGTGCGATCCCACCACCTTCGGTTGATCGGAAAAGCGGATGGTCGCGGGCCGGCCGTTGGGGAGGACTTTTTGCATTTCGCGCTTCAGTTCTTTTTCCTTGCCGTCCTTGGTTTTGATCTTGAGGACGACGGGGACGACGAGATCCTTGTAGCCGTTGCCGCTCAGGCGAACTTCGAAGACAGCGCGATCGCCGAGGTAGATTTCGTCCTCGACGTTGAGGTCATGGAGCTTGAGATCGCGCAACTCGTTCTCATCGCCGATGCCGACGAACCACAAGGAGACGCTGCGCTGGGCGGCGTATTCGGCGACCTGGGCGATGGTTTCATCGCGGGTAGTGACGCCGTCGGTGAACATGACGACGCTGTAGAGCGCCGTGCCGCGATAGTGGTCGATGACCTGCTTGACGGAGGTGCCCAGCCGGCTGTCCTGGCCGACTGGTTCGAGCCCGCTGATGGCGCTGACGGCCCGATCGACCTTGGCCAGGTCGGCGTCGTCGATCAATTCACCCGCGTCGCCATTCGCGTCATGCAGCTTGATCGCCCGGCCATTGATATCCAGGTGGAAGACATGCACCTTGGTCTTCTGCCTGGACAAAAGTGTCTTGAGCCAGTGCGGTTCCGGCTGGGCCAGGATCGCCTGCGTCAATTGCAGCCGGCTTGGCCGCCAGCGGTTGGCGTTGAGATTGTCACGCTGCTTCTTCCAGTAACTCAAACGCTGCTTGAGCCCTTCCACTTCCACCTGCACGTCCGCATTTTTCTCGGCAGCAGGCCCCTTGGCGGCGATGGCCGTCTCCAGTTCGCTGATCTTGCTCGGCAACTCGCGCTCCAGTTTCTCGCGGATCGAATCCCCCAGCCGCTTCATCCGCTCGATGACATCCTTGTCCCGAAACACATCCGGCTCGCCCATGCTGCGCGTGTCATCGATCAACAGCACCAGATCGGGATGCCCTTGCCGGGCGTATTGCACCTCGGGGCGCGGCAACAGGAAGCACAGCACCGTCAGGATGAGCATGAGCCGAAGAGCGCCCAGCAATAGCTTGTAGACCACCGACACCCGCGGCGCTTCCATCCGGTAGATCAAGACGATCAGGGCGACCGCCGCCAGCGCGATCACGGCGGTCCACCAGTCCTCGCGCGGCAAGCCGAACAGGAATGGGGCCGTCTGATATTCCCACTTGGCGCTTTCGCCCGCGGCCACCGGATCGTGTTCGAGGAAGCTGCGAACGATTTCCGGCAAGAAGCTCAAGAAATCGCCGGTGTAGCGGGCATGCGCGACCACAATGGCGCCGACCGCGAAGCAAAGCGTGGCGATCACGGCAATAACCGCGGCGACAATCGTCGGCGTCGGGCCTTGCGGGGCGTTGGTCTCGGCCCCCTCGGTAGTCGTGTAATGCCCGAAATGCCAGGCGAGCAGAATCTCCGCGAACAGGAGCGCCAGCACCAGCAAAAGCGCGACGTTCGCCAGGTCGGGGCCGATCGGCACCGTCGTGGCAACCGCGTTCAGGTTGACCGGCGCGTTGCCCACGGCGCCTTCAAGCGGATTGCGGACGATTTGGAATTTCCAGTCGGGATAAAGCTCCTTGAGCTTCAACTCATCCAGGCGGGTCAGATCGCTTTCGGCCCCACCGCGGTCGGCGGAGCCCGCCGGCACGTTGACCGCGAACGGGATTTCTCCCTTGCCGGTCTCGGCACAATAGACGCCGCTGATATCGGTGCCGGTGCTCTTGTAATCGAGCGGCCAGCGGAACAGATTGACGTCATCGATGAGTTGAGTGTGCACGCGGACGGTCTTGCCGTCGGGATGATTGTCGGGCAGATGAAGCGTCACGTCCAGTTCGCCGCCGCCGCCGGGGAGATACTCCTCGAGCATGCCGCCGACCGTGGCAGCCTGTTCGCGCAGCCGTCCTGAGACGGCCAGGCGCGTAATCTCGTGCATCATCGCTCCAAAGCTCGGGGAGCCGGGCCAGGTGTTCCAGTCCATGTTGACCGTGGAGGTCAGCAGCACCACCTTGCCCCGATAACGCGCGGCCTGGCGCTCACGGCCTTTTTGGGCGACAGGCTGCTGTGCCCTCGGGAGCAGCGGATTCCACTCGACGATCGCCGGCGCATTCACCGGCAGCGTCATGTCCAGCTTCACCTTGTCCAGTCGGGCGGCCTCCGGCATGAACGCCAACACCGTACGCGCTCGCCCCTCGGGGACCACGCTCAACACGAATTGCTTGAAGACGGCATTGCTCAAGGTGCGCTTGTCGGGTTCATCGATGAACGCCAACAGCGGCGGCTCGCGATAGGCGTCCGGATCGGAGTTTTGCAGGTAGAAACGATGCTCGGCCGGCGCGACGATCTTCTTCATGAGCTGGGCGGGGAGAATGCCCTGCTCGTTCTTGAAGAAGATATCGTTGTAATGGTCGAGCCTTTCCGCGGCCTTATCGCCCAGGGTGACGACGAACCCGCCGCCGCGGCGCAGATGGGCATCAATGCGGCGCAGGTCGGCGGCGCCGAATTGCCCGACATCACAAAAATAGATGCAGTCGTACTTTTCCAGATCGGCATCCTTGACGTCCCCGAGAGAATTGACGACCCTGGGCCGCAGCGGGAAGCCCTTCGTCTCGGCGCCGGCAGGGAACGGGTTGAGCGCGAGCCGCAAGAACTCAGTGCCTCGCTCGAAGCGCTCCGCCGACGGTTTGCCGTTGACGAGCAAAACGGGCACGGTGTCGCGCACGCTGATGACGAGGCTGCGCGTGTTGTCTTCATTGAGGGCGTCATCGCCGATGCGGACCTGCACGACATAGGTCCCGGCCGATGGAAAACGGATCTTCTCGAAGCGGAACGTATGGGTCGAACGTCCCGCGATTGTCTCTTCGGATTCGGCCCTGTCGGTCGTGAAAATGCGGAACTGCATGGGCGCGTCGTCGGGGCTGGATTTGGCCTTGGCGATGAACACCTCGGCCCGGGTCTTCTTTGGCTCGGAGCCAAAATTGGCGACTGTCGCAAGCAGCGGCACATCCACGTCGGTGGTGACATAACGCGTCGCCACCGGGTCGAACTCCAGACCGACGACGGCGCAATTCTCATTGTCCTTGACGGGTCCGACATCCACGAAGATGGCGGTCGCCTTTTTCTGAATCTCCAGGCACGGATTTTTCTCCTTGCCGTCGGGATCGAGCTTGGCCTCGCTGGCGACAGACGCCCAGGTCGAGCGTTGCATGTCGGTGAAGAAGTAGACCGCCTGCACCGGGAAGCGCGTGCCCGCCTCGTTGAGCTTGGCGACGATCATGTTCAGGGCGACCGGCAAGGATGCATTGCCATGCCCTGGCTTAACGGCTTCGATTTCGCGCTTGACCTTGCGGGCGTCGAGCGACGCCTCGCCGACGAGCCAGGTTGGATTGTCCTTGAGCAAGAGAACGCTGTAGCCGTCGCCGGAGGGATTGTCGTCGATCTTCTTGAGGGCCATCTGGCGGGCGATCTCGAAGGCGGTTTGATCGTCCACCTTTTGGCTCATGCTCAAGGAGGCGTCGAGCACGATGACATGATGAATGCGGTGCTGCCTGGTCCCTTTGCCGGTGCCGAGTTTTTGCAAGCCGATCGCCGCCCACCAGGCTTCCGCCCACGGCATGACCGCCGCCATGGCGAACAGGATCAAAGCCACGACCGCCATGCGCACAGCGAGGAGCAAGATCTGTTCGATGCGCATGCGCTTGCGGGTCTGCTTCTGTGCCGCCAAGAGGAAGCGCATCGCCGCCCACGGCACGATCTTGTATCGCTTGCGGTTGATCAAATGGATGATGACCGGAATGCCAACCGCGATGGCGGCCAGAGCGGGCCAGAAGGTTGCGAGTGCGCCGAGCATGTTGTTCGTCCGTGTTGAGGTAGATTCCCAACCACTCCGCAGGCATAACGCCAACGCGGTCTATGGTAACAATGTAATGCATGCAATCTCGCCTGCCAATTCGAATTCACGTCAACCCGAATTCAGGCACTCGTTCATGGCTTCTCCGGTTCATGCAGGCTTTCACGCAATAGGACCCGGGCGAGATGCATCCGCGTTTTGACAGTTCCGAGCGGGACCCTGAGAATCTCGGCGATGCTTTCGAGCGTCTTTCCCTCGATGTACGCCATTACGGCGACCGAGCGAAGCTCCGGGACAAGTTGCCCGACCACTTCATCGATCCGCCGTTCCCCCTCGCTCATTTCGAGTGCATCAGGCGGCTCTTCAATTGCCGACGCCGATTCCACGGGATGGTCCCATCCCGCGGCATGCAGTATTTCGTTCACCTCAACCAAAGCTTTTCGCGTGATTTCTGTCATACTTACACCCGCTCGATCAGTTTTCGTACCAGGGCGGCCGCCAACACCTTGGCTTCCTTGCTGGTGGCCAAGTTGAGCAATTGCAAAACAATTTGCAATCGCGTCTTGTCTTCACGAAGCTTGGCAATCTGCCTGAGCGGCCAAGCCGTCATGAACTGAAGAAATCCTCCGGGGACAAGCAGTTCCCAACGATCCGCCAGCGCCCCGGCGATCTAGAAGCCCAAACCACCCAGAAAAAGCGCCATCAAGAGCACGATTTCGAGACGCTCCCTTTGGCGATTTTTCTCATTAGCCTCCGCGATGGCCCTTGCTACCAATTCGATGGTTTCGTCATCTTTCTTGGGCATCAACGCCTCATGTTACTTGAATTCTACCTCCACAAGAATTCTATCGTGATCTTTTCGACCGATGGGCCAGATAGCTCGACATCGCCACGTTCAAGGGTGTGTCGGTGCGCATCTGCACGTAGTCGATGTTCTGGTCCCGGCAGCCCTTGCGCAACTGGTGGATGAAGCCCTCGATCTGGTCGAGATAGCCTTGCCGCAGGGCGCGTGGGTCGGTCAGCAGATCGGGATATTGCTCCATGCCGCGAAAGAGCGTCGAATCTTGAAACGGGAAGGTCAGCTCCGCGCTGTCGAGGATGTTCCAGAGCACGACCTCGTGCCGTTTGTGCCGCAGGTGCTTCATGCCGGAAAGGATGGGCTGCAATTCCTCGAACATGTCGCTCAAGAGGAAAATGATGGCCCGGCGGTTGATGCGCTCGGCCATGTCGTGAAACAAGGGGGCCATGTCCGACTTTTCCTTGCCGACGCCTTCCCCCATGATGTGCACCATCTCCTTGAGCTGCGACATCTGGCTCGACGGCTTGAGGAAGTGCCGAACCTGCGAATCGAAGGTGACGAAGCCGACGGCGTCGGACTGGTGCAGCACCATGTACGCCAATGCCGCCGCCGCCATGCAAGCGTAGTCGAATTTCGACACGCCGTCGATGGAGCCGTACTTCATCGATTCCGAGGTGTCGAGCATGATCCAACAGACGAGGTTCGTTTCCTCCTCGTATTGCTTGAGAAAGAACTTCCCGGTGCGGCCCCAAACCTTCCAATCGATGTGCTTGATGTCATCGCCCGGCACATATTCGCGGTGCTGAGCGAACTCCACGGAAAAGCCGTGGTACGGGCTCTTGTGCTGCCCGGAGAGATAGCCCTCGACGATGAGGCGGGCTTTCAGTTCGAGGCTGCGCACTTTCGCGAGGGTGCGCAGGTCGAGGTATTTGCGGGGGTCGTCTTTGGTGGTGCTCATGTAATTGTTCTCAGGGCGTCCGCAGATCGTCAAGGATTACGGCGGGCAGTCCAGGCACGGTCCGAAATCCGCTGTCATTCGTCACGAACAGCGAACAACCGATTTGCTTCCCGGTCGCCGCGTGGATGGCGTCCGGCGTTCGCAGCTTGGTCGTCGCCCGCAGTTGGGCCGCGTCGCGCAGGATCGATTGCGTGATCGGCAAAAGCCGCATGTCGGTCCCAGTTAGCGATTGTTCGAATGCTGAGATCATCGCAGCGTCTTTCGTTTTCAACGGTTTCACCAACACTTCCATAATCGTCAACTCGCTGGAGAGAACCTCAAGCGCGCGGGCTTTAGCCGCCAACCACAATGGTTCCAGGAGCGGCCAGTAATTTGGATAACGCTCCACGGTGTAGATGACAACCATGGCATCGACGTACACCGTCCCGCCGGTCGGCAACGTTAACGATCCCATGAATTCCGTTCCTCTTGCAAATACTCATCGGCCTCCGCAGGCGTCTTGAACACCAAAGGGCCAGGGGGCAGCGTCTTTAGGAAATCTATCATCGACACGCGAGCCGGCGCGGATTGTGACGGGACAACCACCGTCACTTCCACGTGTGCGCCTTCCGGCAACTCTGGAGGCGCTGAATTCAACACGGTTGCCGGGCAGCACCGTGGTTTCGAATCGCAATGTGGTTTGCATGGTGTCTCCCCATGAGGCGACTGCGCACCGTTATGGCACGCGATCGATCCGGCAATCCGGAAGCGCCTTTTGTAGCTTTGCCAAGCCATCAGTCGTTATTTCAAAATCGTAGGGGCCAACGGTCAGGTGCCGAAGGCTTTTCAACTTGGCCAGTTCCAACAGGCCCGCGTCGGTCACGATGGTGGCCTCAAGGTGCAATGTTCTGAGGGCCCTGAATTTCGCCAACTCCTTCATACCTGCATTTGTCACATGGGTGTTGGAAAGGTCAAGCCGTTCCAGGCTTTGGAATTTCGCCAGGTCATTGAGGCCCGCGTCCGTTATCTTGGTCTGGTAGAGAAACAACCCCTTCACGTTTTCCAATTTGGTCAATTCCTTGATTCCCACGTCTGTCACTTTGGTGCGACTTAAGTCCAGGGACTGCATCTTCTTGAATCCGACCAGCCCCTTTACGCCCTCGTCGGTGACTTGTGTGCCTGCAATGCCCAGGTCGCGCATGTCCTTGAGCCCGGCCAGTTCCTTCAAACCGGCATCGCTCACCTGATTGCACTCCCAAAGGCTCAGCGATTGTAGCTCCTTGAGGGGAGCGAGGTCTTTAAGGCCAACGTTCGTTACCTTTTTCGGGAGGCTCAGCGAACGCAAGCCGGTGACTTTGCCGACTTCGTTCAAACCGGCGTCCGTCACCTGCGTGCCGTTAAGGGAGAGCGTGTGCAGATTCTTCAGACTAGCCAAATCCCTTAAGCCTGCGTCCGTAGCGTTGGTGTTATACAGTGAGAGGGTGTGGAGCTTCTTCAGGCTCGCCAATTGTTTGAGGCCGGCGCCGGTCACCCTCGTGCCACTTAGGTCTAAAATCTGTAATCTCTCGAGCCGTGATAGCTCCATCAACCCGGCGTCCGTCACCGAGGCGTTGTAGACAACCAGCAGGCGTAGTCCTTTGAGGTCAGACAGTTCCTTCAGGCCAGCATCGGTCACGGTCCGGGCGTAAAGGCGCAGCGATTGCAGTTCCTTCAATTTGGCCAACTCCTTCAAGCCCGCGTCCGTGATCTCGGTGTGAAGATAGAGTGATCGCAGGGTTTTGAAGGAAGCCGCGGCCGTCAGCGCAGCGTTTGGTATCTCCCAACCCCCAAGATAAAGTCCGAAAGGCACCTCTGGCACGGGCAGTTTTCCGGCTGGGGGGATAACATCATCCCGAAACCAAAATGCGGGCACGACCTCGGCTAAACCAGCCGGCTCATTTTGAAAACAGAGATCTCCATGCGTATTCCATCCCGTCCAGCCCGTTTTGCCTCCAGCTTTCTCCCAAGCGGCGACAACCTGCTCCGGCAGGGGTTTGGGCGCGTCGGTTTTCGGCATCGGCTGGGAGATGGCAAACGGCATGAAACAACAAGCCAACAACATGGTCGCGCAAAGCGTCCGATAGTTCAGAAATCCGCATCGGGCATTAGCCATCGGAATTCTCCGAAGCCATGACGCCGGCCTTACGCGGCCGACGCCAGTTGTTCCACGTTCTTCAAGCACTCCATCAAAAACCACAGAATCCGGCTGGCCTGGCTGAGTGGGATGCGCTCCGGATGCACTTGCAAATCGTTGCCCGCGATTTTAATGAACTGCCACGATTCGCCGGTGGTGACGCAACCGTACAGGTGGGCGAGCGGCTTGCCTGCTTGCTCGTTATAGCACCATGCACCGAGAAGCTGGGCGGCACACTGGGCGAGCCCGTCGTCCATGTCGTGTTTCTTCGCTTCCAGGATCACCATGATCGGCGCCTGAAAGACATAGCGCGATTCGCTCCGGGCTACAATGAAATCGCATTCCCCCTTAAGGCCACGCTCCGGATCGGCGTCGAGGCGCGTGCCGGAAAAAATGTTGATGCGTCGCTGCATCCGCTCGCGGCATTCAAACAAGATCGGCGCCACGATAAACTCACTGCGCACCTTTTCACTGACAATCGCCAACCCGGAAATTGCCTGCAACTGGTTTTGCAACTGCGCGGACGGCGTCAGGTCGCCAAGTGGCTCAAAGAGCGGCCGGTCATGCACGCGGATGCCGAATTCGCGCTGCAAGTGATCGAGAGTGAAATCAAGGTACGTCATGGGCTACTCCAGTTGCAAAAGTCAAGGCCATTGAGCTCCGTGAGGCAAGCTTTTTTCATTTCAACCAGGGGGGTGTGGTTGTCTGTGTGAAACGAATCTCCCGAAAGTCTGGCGCACCAAATGGATGCGCCGAAAATTCGTTTCACCGCACTCAAACCGTCACCGTCGCCGAGCCCTTGCCCTTCGCCAGCGCCTCCTCGTTCGGATCGCGGGATGATGTCGCACAACCGCTGGATGATCGTCTCCGGCTTGATGCCCTCGGCTTCGGCGTTGAAGTTGGTGATGATGCGATGCCGCAACACCGGGATGGCGACGGCGCGAATGTCCTCGCAGGAGACGTAATAACGGCCGTGCAGGACGGCGCGGGCCTTGGCGCCCAGGACCAGGTTTTGCGTGGCGCGCGGGCCGGCGCCCCAGGTCACGTATTCCTTGATGAAATCGGGGACCTCGCCTTTTTCCTTGCGCGTCAGGCGGGCGAACTTCATCGCGTAACGGATGACGTACGGCGCCACCGGGACCTTGCGGACGATGTCTTGCATCTCCAGAATGTCCGCGGCGGCCAGGATGCGCTCCAGCTTCGGATTGTGCGTGGCTGTGGTCATCTCGACGATCTTGAATTCCTCGTCTTCGCTGGGGTAATCGACCAGCACGTTGAACATGAAGCGGTCTTGCTGGGCTTCCGGCAAGGGGTACGTGCCTTCCTGCTCGATCGGGTTCTGCGTGGCGAGGACGAAGAACGGATCGGGGAGCTTGTGGACGTTGCCGCCGATGGTGACTTGCTTTTCCTGCATCGCTTCCAAAAGCGCGGCCTGCGTCTTGGGCGGTGTGCGGTTGATCTCGTCGGCGAGGATAACGTTGGAGAAGATCGGGCCGTGCAGGAACTTGAAGACGCGCTGGCCGGACGCCTTGTCTTCTTGCAAGACTTCGGTGCCGGTGATGTCCGACGGCATCAAGTCGGGAGTGAACTGGATGCGGCGAAAGCTGAGGTTCAAGGCGTCGGAGAGGGCGCGGATCATCAAGGTCTTGGCCAGGCCGGGCACGCCGACCAGGAGACAATGCCCTTTGGCGAAGACGGCGATCAATAGCTGTTCGATGACATCGGTTTGGCCGACGATGGTTTTGGCGAGTTCCTTGGTGATGCGGCGATAGCCGTCGTTGAGCCGTTCGATGGCGGAGAGATCGCCTTCGATGCGCGGCCAACTCGTCGCGGCGGGGATCGCAGTGGCAGTGGGGATCGCAGGTGGCACGGCGGGGCGCGGCCGCGGTTTGGTTTCCTCTTGCGCCTCGACGATGATCGGTTCCTCGGCGACCGGCGGCGCGACGGTGGCGACCGCGGCGGCCGCCACCCAGTTGCCACACGCGCACAGGCGCTTGCCGCCGGCGGGAACTTGCAAGGGAGTGTTGCACGAATTGCAGCGAACGGTGACAATGTCGGATTTCATGAAACGGTCTCTTTGGTTGTCGGTTGTTGAAATTTCATGCTACCGGATAATTCGCCGGAGGTCACGGGTTATTCCGCTCTCATTGAAAATTCCGCCAACCAGGGCGTCGTGAGATCGGCGATCGAGCCGGGCGTCGGGGCGCGGTGCGATTTGGAATCGATTCGGCAAACGATCCGGCGGCACGAAAACGGTCAACTCGGTCAAACCAGCGATCGCCAGGCAGCCCTGCCCCATCGCCCAGTTGCCTGTCGAACCTCTCAGCATCGTCGGCTCGTAATACTCCGGCGCCGGCAAGACACTCGACGCGCCATCCCGTTGCAGCCTGCCCGTGCGCAATTCGAACGCCCGACCCCCACCTTGCGTCGGGCAGTATACCCAGCCCCCCGCCAGCAAGCCGCGCCCCAAGGCGTTGCTTGGCTCGGCCCAATCGGTCTGGCCGTTCGCAGTCGATATTGCTTGCAAGCCGGTGCGCGTCGTCACGAAAACGCGATCGTCCACGACGCCCAGCAGATGCACCACCTCGATTCCTTCCTCTTCCCAGCAAATCTGCCCGGTGGCCGCATCCACGCAGAAGAGCCGATCGCTGTCGAGCGGGGCCGCGTAGATGCGGCCATCGGCGTAAACGCAGGGCGCCAGATCGCGCGGCGACGGTTCCAGTTCCGCGCGCAACGGTCCGCGGCTCGGATAACGCACGCCCCAGGTCGGTTGACCTGTCAGCGCGTCCACGGCGACGATGGCCCCGGTATGCGAGCAATAGAAGATCTGCCCCGCCGCCAGCGTCAAAAGATGTTGCCGATAGCGCGGGCCGTTGGCGTGCCCGGCAAATTCGGGGCATTCGCAGACATCGCGCGACCAGCGCTGCCGGCCCAGCGTATCGTAGCAAACGATGGCGGTGACGACGTTGCGATCGGTGAGCTTGCTCAAGGCGATGTAGACTCGGCCATCGTGAACCAACGGGGACCCTTCGAAGAATGCGGTCGATTTGCCGTCGCCATTCGCATCGATGTGCCAGAGCTCGCGTTTCTTGTCGATGTGCGGCTCTTTCAGGTCGAGGCATACGAGAAAGCTGGGTCGGTCCTTGGTCCCTGCCTTCCTCGGCGCCAATCCAGGTCGGCCGAGCCGAACGTAGGCGCGCTCGCGGTCGGCGCTTAGGCTGAAACGCGGCAAGTAGTTGTCGTCGCTTATGTAGGGGCCCGGATCAATCAGCCTGGCAGTGTTCAGATCGTAGCGGAACATCTCCTTGCCGGTCGTGAGGTGATAGCTGATGACCGAGCGATGATCGGCGATGAGGACTTGATCGTTGACAATGGTCGGATGAAAGGCGGCGCGGCGAGTCGGGCTCGAGCGCTCCGGCGACGGAAATACGGCCGGCAGCGGCACGTGCCAGGCCCGGCCGTCTTCCCACAGTTGCCAGGATAGGCCTTGCGACAGGACGCGGTTGCGCGTTGCATCGCCGCCGAAGGTGGTCCACGGCTCGGCATTGTTGGCGATCTGCTCTTTCTTGAACGCATCGAGCGTCTTGGCCAGCGTCCTGGCATAGACTCCCGTCTGTCCGGCGAGATGGCCGGCAGCGCGGGGATGGCGTTCCTCGAAGCGGGCGATGGCGGAGCGCGCTTCGTTGAGCCGGCCCTGGAAAATCAGGGCGAGGATTTGCTTAGCCTCGAAGCGGACCAGATCGAGCTCCGGATTGGGGAATTCCAGGGTAGGCGGACCTTGAGAATGCAGAGGCGTCAACTGCCCCCACCAGTGCCGCGCTTCCTCGAAGTGGCCCCGCTCAAACGCCAGGTCGCCGAGCAAATCGAGCGCTTGATCGCCATAGGTGCTGCAAAAAAGATCATCGACCAGGCGCCGCAACGGCAGCGGTGAGCGCGATTGCTTGCCTTGCTCCAGCAACGCCTTCGCCTCGGCATCGACGCGCTGGCGATACAGCGCCAGGCTGGCGCGAGGCAAGCTCGCCAGGCGTTGGTGGACCAGCCGCCGCACTTGAATGCTGCTCCAGCCCGAGCCGTGCGGCCGGTCCGAAAGCGGCACGAGCGCTTCGCCTGATTCTTGTGTGACGCGATAATATTCGTTGGGCAGTTGCTCCCACGCTTCGAGATTGCGGCGATCGGCCACGACCGGCGTAAATGCGATCAGGGAAGCAGGCGACGCGAGGTTGGCCAGCAGGGACGCCGCCTGATTCGGCGAATGCACCGGATTGAGCCGATCGTCCAGCACGGCAAGCTTGGCGGCTACCTGCGAATCGAGATTGGGCAGGACGATCTTGCGCACCGCGGCGGGCTCTTGCCCGCGCAGCGGCATGGCCAGCAGAACCAACAGAAGTGATGGGTGGAGGGGATTTTTCATCGCTGCGCTTCAAGCTGGTGGATTGCTGCGACGCGTTGCCATGATATAGGATGCCGGCTCGGTTTGTCTAGCTACTTCTGCGCCGACTCTTGCACGGTGCGGCCCACGTAAAAGACGATCATGCCGATGGCTGTGCACAGAAACATCTCGCCCAGCGTGAGCGCTTTGACGACCTGCCCCGTGATTGCCATCGGCAAGATCACGAACAGGCCCACAAACTGCATCAACCGTCCCAGCTTGTAGCGCATCGGCCCCTCGAAGTTCCCAAAAACGAGAACAGCCGCGGGATGCGTTCTCGATACCGGCATTGATTCGGCGCGCTTTCGCAGTTGATTCGCGCGCTTTCGCAGTTACCGAGAGCGTCGGTCCTCTCATTTTACGAATGTCAAGCCCGCCGGCATCAAAGTTGCCAAGAAGTCCTTCCCAGCGCTCACTTGACGGTGGACCAACGAGCCGTAGAAAAGCTCAATTCAACATTCCTCCAGCGCGGCAGGATGGCGTATGAAGTATTCGTCTCGGTCGGTTATTGCGGCCCTCGGCGCTTTCTTGATCGGTGTGGCCGGCTGCACCAACGACCAGTTCCCGTCCTATTCCGTCTCCCTCAAATACCCGCTGCGCCAGGATCCCATTCTCATGCAGCCCGCCGCCAAGCTCGGCGATGAACGATACGACCCGGACATCCCCGGTCAATTTCCAATCATGCATTTCAACGACATCTTCAAGCCGGGCAATCCGCTGGAGCCCAAAGCCAAGGACATCGAGAATGACGAGATCCTGCGCGATCCGACCCGGCTTTCGGAAAAGGACAAGCAAGAACTGGATGCCGCCCTGGAAGGCATTTTCGGCACGCCGGCCAAGCCGACGGTCAACGGCCTGGAAGCCGAGACGATCGCGATCTTGAAGATCGATCCGGAAACGCTCGATAAGGGCAGCCGGCGTTTTCGCGTCCACTGCCTGCACTGCCATGGCGTTTCCGGCGACGGCCGCGGGCCGACGGCGCGCTGGATCAATCCGCACCCGCGCGATTTCCGCCGCGGCCTGTTCAAATTCCAGTCCATCAACCAGCTTGACAGCAAAACGGGCGATCCGGTTGCTCATGCGAATGGCACCCGCCCGCCGGCGCGCGCCGATCTGCTGCGCACCCTGCGCAACGGCCTGGAGGGAACCGCCATGCCCAGCTTCAACCTGTTGCACGATGATGAACTGGAATGGATCGTCAGCTACATCATCCACCTTTCCATTCGCGGGCAGGTGGAGCACGACCTTCTCAAGGAAGACTTCACTTACGACAAGCAAACCAAGACTCTCGCATTCAAGAAACCCGAAGAAGACGATGAAGAAGGGCCGCAAAGCATTACGGCGGCAGTGAAGCTGCGGGCCCGCTACATTGCCGAAAAGAGCAAACCGGCCCAGCGCAATGCCAAGAACGATTTCAGCTGGAAGTTCTCGCAAAAACCGGAGTTGGCGATTCGGCCTGGTGAATTTCGCGCGATGAAGGACACGGAGTTGGCCGCTTCGATTTTGCGTGGCAAATATCTTTTCACGGGCGATGAGAAGAACCTTCCGGGAGCCAAGAATGCCAACTGCGTCAGCTGCCACACTGATTACGGTCGGCAGGCCAAATTCCGCTTCGACGACTGGGGAACCCTGGCCCGGCCCAATAACTTCACCGCCGGCATCTTCCGCGGCGGCCGCCGGCCGGTCGATATGTATTATCGCATCCATTCCGGCATCAACGGCTCGGGCATGGCTAACTTCGGCAGCGTTCTGGAACCCGACAAGATCTGGGACCTCGTCAACTTCGTCT
This sequence comes from uncultured Planctomycetota bacterium, assembly GCA_963767835.1. Taxonomy (GTDB): domain Bacteria; phylum Planctomycetota; class Planctomycetia; order Gemmatales; family Gemmataceae; genus SIAQ01. The sequence continues at coordinate 339,176 of CAVYFY010000019.1, read as the reverse complement.
CCGCCCTCCCCTACCCCGCGATGCTGAAAGAAGCCGGCGTCAACGTTCATTGACGTTTGGCCTTTGCCGCTTGCGGCTTTGCGCTCGCAGGGCATTATGCGAGCGCTAAGCCGCAAGCGGCAAAGGCCAAACCGGAGCTATTTGATATGGGCAATAAACTCTGGAGCATTCTGTTCGGCGTCGTCATGCTTGGTTGCGCCGTTGGATTCGGCATCGCCCCGTGGATGGGCTGGTGGATGCCGACCGGCATCTCCTCGCACGCCCACGATGTCGATTTCCTTTTTGACATCATTCTCTACATCACCGCCTTCTTCTTCTTCCTTACCGAAGGCATCCTCGTCTACTTCCTTTGGCAATACGCGAGCGCCGACGGCAAGCGCCCCGTCGCTCCCACTGCGGAATTGCCGGGCTTCATCAAGCCGCTCTCCGGGCTCTTGACCAATCAGCACCACGTGGAATTGGCGTGGACTCTCGTGCCTGCCGCCATTCTCATTTACATCGCCGTCGCTCAGGTAGACACCTGGGCCAACATCAAGTATGAATCCCGCAAGCAGCACACCGAAAGCGATAGCGCCTCGCTGCAGGTCGCCCTCAGCGCTCGCCAATTCGAATGGCGTTTCCGCTATCCGAGCAAGGAACGCTACGAGAACTGGTTGAAAGACAAGGCGGGCACCAAGAAGGATTTCGATTCCTTCGGCAAAGTCCCGCAGGCCGATGACGTCCATGTCGTCAACGAACTTCACATCTACCAGGATCATCAGGTCGTCGTCCTGCTCACCACACGCGATGTCATTCACAGCTTCAACCTGCCCAATTTCCGCGTCAAACAAGATGCCTTGCCGGGCAAGCTGATCCCCGTGTGGTTCATCACGAAAAAAGATTACGAATGCTGGAACACGGCTTGGGACGACCAAAAGCAGCGCTATATCGATGGCATCGATCCCAAAACGGGCAAGCCGGCGATCGATGGCGATGGCAAACCGAGCAAGGAATTCATCTACGACATTCCCTGCGCCGAATTGTGCGGCTGGGGCCATTACCGCATGATCGGCCGCGTCTTCGTGCACAAGGATGCGAAGGATTTTCTGGAGTGGTTGGGGAAGGCGGAGGCCAACGGCCAGCTCCGCAAATCGGATCGGTAATTGTCCCCGTTTAGCGTTCGCAGCGAACGGTCCTTTGCCGCGAACGCTAAACGGGCACCGAAAATTGAGGTTTTGCAATATGGACTCGCATGCTTCGCACGGAACGGAACACGCTCACGGCCATCACGAGCTGAGCTTCATCCGCAAATACATCTTCTCCGAAGATCACAAGATCATCGGCATCCAGTTCCTCTTCACCAGCATCATCTTCCTGGGGCTGGGCGGCTTGCTCGCACTTCTCGTGCGCATCCAGCTCGCGTGGCCGCACGCCAACATTCCCGTCCTGAGCGAATATTTCAAGGACAATGCCGGGCGCATGCCGGAAACGACTTACAACATGCTGTTCACCATGCATGCCTCGGTAATGATCTTCTTCGTCATCATCCCGTTCTTGACGGGCGCGTTCGGCAACTTCACGATCCCGCTCATGATCGGCGCCCCAGACATGGCGTTCCCGAAGCTGAACATGATGTCCTATTGGATTCTTTGGCCTGGTTTCGTCATGATTTCCTTCTCATTCTTCGCGGATGGCGGGGCGGCCTCCTCCGGCTGGACTTCGTATCCAACGTTGGCAAGCGCCGCCTTGAACACCGGCGAGGGCCTCCATTCCCCGGCCGCACCGGGTTCTGGGCATGGGCAGATTTTTTGGCTGCTGTCTCTTTTGTGCGTGGGCGTCGGCTCGATGATGGGTTCGGTCAATTACATCACCACGATCATCAACATGCGAGCGCCCGGCATGACGCTCTATCGCATGCCGATGACGATCTGGGCCATGTTCATCACCGCCATCCTGCAAGCCTTCGCCTTGCCGGTGCTGACAGTCGCCCTGATCTTGCAATCGGCGGACAAATTGATCGGCACCACCTTCTTCCTGCCAGACGGGCTGACGTTCGGGAACTGGTCCATCAACGCCGGCGGCGGGCAACCGCTTCTTTGGCAGCACCTGTTCTGGTTCTATTCGCACCCCGCGGTCTACATCATGATCCTGCCCGCCATGGGCATGGTCTCCGACATCATCTCGACTTTCGCACGACGGCCGCTGTTCGGCTATCGGGCCATGATTTATTCGATCGCGGGCATCGCCGGCCTGGGCTTCATCGTCTGGGGACACCATATGTTCCAGTCCGGCATGGATCCGCGCCTGGGCACTGGTTTCATGCTCGCCACCATCATGATCGCCCTGCCGTCGGCGGTCAAAGTCTTCAACTGGCTCGGCACGATCTATCGCGGCAATTTGCAGCTCACCACGCCGATGCTGTTCGCGCTCGGCTTTGTGTCGCTGTTCATCATCGGCGGACTGTCCGGCATCTTCATGGCCGCCACGCCCGTCGATATCTACATCCACGACACCTATTTCATCGTCGCCCACATCCACTACGTGCTTTTCACCAGCAGCCTCTTCGGCATCTTCGCGGGCATCTACTACTGGTTCCCCAAGATGTTCGGCAGGCTCATGAACGACAGAGTCGGCAAGGTCCATTTCTTCCTGACGTTCATCTTCGGCAACTGCGTGTTTTTCCCGATGCACATGGTCGGCGCGGCGGGCTTGCGGCGGCGCATTGCCGACATCACCGCCGGTACGCTCGAAGGCAAGCTGATTCCATTGAACGAATTCATGAGCATCTCGGCATTGATCCTTGGCACAGTGCAATTGATTTTCGTGGCGAACTTTCTTTACAGCCTGTTCCTCGGTCCGCGGGCGTCGCGCAATCCATGGAACAGCAACACACTCGAATGGCAAACCGGCGATCCGGTGCCGGGCCATGGTAATTTCGACACTGTGCCCAACGTGCAGTGCGGGCCATACGAATATGGCGAGCATGGCGTCGCCGACAACTGCCCACAGACGGAAAAGAGCACGCTGGCGGCGGCGGGACATTGATTCCTGGATTTCGTTTGGCGCTCGCAATGAATCGACGGGCGATGATCCCGCCAGTTCATTGCGAGCGCTAAACGAGGACGCAAATGCAATCGGATTCCAACAACCCTGGCTCGCCGCGCTGGTTGCACGCTTTGGCGGTGCTGACCGTGCTATGCACGCTGCCGCTGCTCTTTCTGGGCGCCGGCGTCACCAGCCACGGCGTCGGCATGGTCGATCCGCGCGGGTTTCGGCCGCCCTGGGAAATCATCAACGGCCTTTTCGAAAACAGTGGCCTGGGCATTCGCTTGGAATACGGACACCGTACCTTCGGCTTCCTCGTCGGCTTGTGCGGGATCGGCCTGGCGGCCGGCTGCTGGTTCGCGGATCGCCGGCCCTGGATGGGCTGGATCGGCATTCTCGCCCTGGCGCTCATCTGCGTTCAAGGAGCGCTCGGCATATTTCGGGTCGATTACAACGCGCTGCATGGCCGAACCATTGCGATGATTCATGGCATGTTCGCCCAGCTGGTCTTCGCAGTGCTCGTCAGCGTCGCGGTGCTGACTTCTCGGAAATGGGCCGACGATCCGATGGAGGCAACCTCGCCGGCGCTCGAGCGCTGGTCGGTCGCCACGGCGATTCTGGTATTGGGTCAGCTTTGGCTGGGCGGCATGGTTCGGCATGACGATTCGCTGCTCGGCCCGCGCGGGCATCTGCTCGGGGCTTTTGTCGTGGTCGCGGCGGTGGTGTGGCTTTTGAGCCTCATCCGCGCGAGCGAGGCGCGGGAGCGATTTGCGGTCGCGAGGATTCTGTTCATGGCGCTCCTTGGTCTGCAACTGGTGCTCGGCTTGGAATCATGGCTGGCGAAATACTATGTCGCGGACGTGCGCCATGAGGCGATTCTGCCGATGCCGATGCATGCAGAGTGGATTCGTACAGCCCACTACCTGGTTGGCAGCCTGATCTTCGCGACCAGCGTGAGCGTCGCGCTGTTGGCGCAGCGCCGCGCCGCGACGGTCATGGAAGCGCCCTTGCGAGTCCGCGAGTTGGAGGGCGCCCTGTGAAAACGAGCACGACCGTCGCTTACGCTTCCGGCTCTTCATTGCCGTTGACTCGTTCGCGCTGGCTGGATTTTCTGGAATTGACGAAGCCGCGCATTGCCGTCATGGTGCTATTCACGGTCGCGGCCGGGGGGCTGTTGGCCCAACCGGCGCCGTTCGATTTGCTGCAGCTGGCGCACGCGCTCGTGGGGACTGCGCTGGTCGCGGCCGGAGCGAGCGCGCTCAATCAATGGCTGGAACGCGGTTCCGACGCGCTCATGCGGCGAACCGAGAATCGCCCGCTGCCCGCCGGCCGATTGACCCCTTCGGAGGCGCTGGTGTTCGGCTGTGTCGTTTCCGGAGCGGGGCTTTTATACATGGCCGTGCTGATGGCCCACCCGCTCGCCGCGGCGGTGACGGCGGTGACGCTCTTGAGCTACGTCTTCGTCTACACGCCGCTCAAGCGCAAGACCACGCTGAACACGCTGACCGGCGCGGTGCCGGGCGCCCTGCCGCCGGTGATCGGTTGGACGGCGCTGACGGGAACGCTCGATGCTCAGGCGGTCGTGCTGTTCTTGATTGTGTTCGTCTGGCAGGTGCCGCATTTTCTGGCCATCGCCTGGATTTACCGCGAGGATTATGCACGCGCCGGCCTGAAGATGCTGCCCGGCATCGATGCGGAAGGCTCGGCGACGGCCCGGCAGATGCTGCTCTACAGTTTCGCGCTGGTCCCGATCAGCTTGCTCCCGGTCTGGCTGCACGAAGCCGGTGCGATGTACGGCTTCGGTGCCTTGGGCCTGGGCGTTTACTTCTTACGAGCCTGCGGAGGCTTCGCGCTCGTGCCGAGCCAGGCGAAGGCCCGCAAGGTACTGCATGCGTCACTGGTTTACTTGCCAAGCGTGCTGGCGCTGTTGTTGGTGGAACATTGGATTCGGCATTGGATGAGTGCGTAAGTCGAATCGATGGTTTATTGCGGACGCTAAACGAGGAAAGATCGGAAACAATTATGGCACACGATGCTGCTGAAAATTCGGGGCTGCACATGGGCTTGCCGTTGCCCAATGGCAAGCTGGCGATGTGGATTTTTCTGGTGACGGAGATCACCTTCTTCACCGCAATCATCGGCACTTATATGCTGTTGCGCAACGGCCAGCCGACCCAGCTCACCCCCTGGCCGACGCCGCACGACGTGCACCTGATCGAAGCGATCGGGGCGATCAACACCTTCGTCTTGATCTGTTCCAGCTTGACCGTGGTCTTGTGCCATTGGTATCTGCACAAGGCCCGCAAGGAAGCCGAGGCGGCCAGGCGGCAGGGGCTCGTCAAGAAAGCCGTGCTGTGCCTGGGAGCGACCCTGCTTTTGGGCTGCGTTTTTCTCGGCATCAAGGCGTATGAATACACGTCGAAATTCGAGCACCAGATTCTGCCGGGCCAAATATTCGAATTGAAGAACGATGGGCCGCAGGGCTACAAATTCGTGCGCCATGTCCGTGAGCAGCTCGAGCACATCGTCAAGGAAAAGACGGCCAACCCGGAAGCGGTCGAGCTCAGCGAGGCACTGCTCAAGGACATTGACGAGAAATCTCTCTCCGGTCAGATTTCCCCCAAGGAAGTCAACGAACGGATCGTCGGGCACCACAATCATCACATCAAGATCAAGTTTTGTGACATGCCGACGTGGTTCGCCGTACTGACTACCCGGAAGGGCGAAACAAAAGTAAAGGCTGAAGACACGAGCCGATTCTTCGTAGGCCAGATGGTCACGGGGCCGGGCTTCAAAAAAGACACAACCGTGGCCTCCGTTGAGGAAGGCAAAGGCATCGTCCTCAGTGCGGCGGCCGAGGATTCTGGCTCGACTAACCTCACGTTCTACGGCAATAATGTCAAGAAGGGTATCTTGGAAGCCGACCTCGACGCCCATGTTTCCTACTCGATCCCCTACGGCAACCTGTGGGCGTCGAGCTATTTCGCGATGACGGGGTTCCATGCCCTGCACGTTTTCGGCGGGCTGGTGATCTTTGCCACCTTCTTGATCGCATATGTGTTTGGCCGCTTCGGCGCCCAGAGCGAATTGGCCATCGAGCTGACAGGGCTGTACTGGCATTTTGTCGATATCGTTTGGATCTTCCTTTTTCCCTTGTTGTATCTGGTGTAGATGAATCGTGAGAAATGAGGAGTATTCCATGGCCGACGAACACGAACACGCTGGTCCGAGCTTTCAGTCGTATTTGGCGGTGTTTGGCGCCCTGTGCGTTTGCACGGCGATTTCTTTCATTGTGAGCGCCATCATGGAGCACAACCACACCAGCGCCGGCATCATCATGGCGGTCGCTGTCGTCAAGGCGGTGCTGGTGGCCGGGATTTTCATGCATCTGAAATTCGACTTCGGCAAGCTCTACTGCATCATCTTGCCGGTCTGCGTCGTCACGGTAATGATGGTCATCATTTTGTCGATCGACATCGTCCTCGCATGGCACGCGCTGCCGGAGCGCAGCGTGCCATTGATCCAGTAGCAGACGGCGAGCGTCGCGGCGTGAGCCCGACGTGAACTTTGGCGCCTCTCACGTCGGGCTGACGCGTCAACGCTCGCCAGGAATATTAATAATTTGCGGTGTTCCATGTGCCGCTTGCTCGCAATCCTGATGGTCGTCGCCCTGACGGGCACGGCGTGCGCTCAGGACGAAAAGAAATCCTCGAGTCCGTTCACGTCCTTTCGGGACTCTGACGCGGAAGGGCCGGCGGGCAACTTTTCCTTGACCGATCGCAGCGGCCAAACTGTCCATGCCCGCGATTTGCGCGGCGTCATCTGGGTTGCCCAGTTCTTCTACCCCGGCTGCAACGAATGCAGCAAGAATCTCCCTGCCATGCGCCGGCTGCAAGAAATCTATCGCGGCAAACCGTACGTCCGCCTCGTCAGCTTCGCTCTCGACTACGGCGATGCCGAAACTCTCGACAAATTCGCCGAGGACCAGAAGGCGGAGCCCGGGCAATGGCTGTTCCTGGCGGATAAAGACAAGAACCAAATGCACGACGTGGCCCGGCACAGCTTCGGGACGCTGGTCATGCGGCGGCAAATCCCTCCGCGGGTGATGTGATCGGGCATTCGACGCGGCTCATCCTGATTGACGCGGACGGCATCATGGTCGGCCAACTCGACGCCACGGACCCGAACGCCGCCGACGCTCTGGCGGTGGAGATCGAGAAATTGCGCTTGCGGCAGCCGATCCCGATCATGGCGAGCGATTTGCCTCGCTTCAACGCCACCTTGAACGCGAGCTGCACCGTCCTCTTATTGCTCGGCTGGATCGCGATTCGGCTGCGCTTTGTGACACTGCACAAACTGGTGATGCTGCTGGCGCTGGCCGTTTCGATGGTGTTCCTGGCGAGCTATCTTTTCTATCATTTTGCGGTCATGCACATGGAGCCGACGCGCTTTCATGGCGAAGGGGCGGCACGCTACATTTACTTCGGCATCTTGATCTCGCACACGATCCTGGCGGTCGTGGTCGCGCCGCTGGCGATTTACATTACGGTGCAAGGCCTGCGCAATGCGCTGCCGCAGCACGTGCGCGTCGCGCGCTGGACGTTGCCGATTTGGCTTTACGTGTCCGTCACGGGAGTGGTGGTGTACTGGATGCTGTACGTTCTGGCGTGGTAACTCGATATAATGTGCGTAAGGAGATTCCCATGAAATGGCTTCGCCTCATTGCCTGGCTGCTGCTGATCGCGGTGACGCTGGTTTCCCCGCGGACGGTGCAGGCGTGCCCGGCCTGAACGGAAATGGTGGAGGCTTCCGGTGCGGAAGCCGAAGACAATTTCGGGCCCGCGGTCAACCAGAGCATCTATTTGATGGTGTCCGTGCCCTACATAAGCTTCGCGGTCATGGGCTTTTTGGTCTATCGCGGGGTGAAGAAAAACCGCGAATATATGGATGGCTTGAGCGGCGACGCGGAGCACCACCAATCAGATTGATCGTCAATCACATAACCTCGTTCCCACGCTCTGCGTGGGAACGCACTGCTTCGCGACGGTACGTGTCCATTGTAGCCCAGAATTAGGGGGAAACACCTGCTATATTACGATATTACACCTATTCATTATAGGTGTTATATCTTATCACAAATAGGTAAACTATCTTAGGTTTGCTGCAATCCCTCTGCTAGAATGGACATGTACTCGCGACGCTCCTGCGTCGCGGACAGTGTGCCTTTCAGAACCGGGATTCGCCCGCTACGCCCAGAACGTCTTCCCTTGGGCGGCTGCGTGCAACCAAGTATGACACGTCCGCGACGCGGGAGCGTCGCGAAGCAGTGCGTTCCCACGCAGAGCGTGGGAACGAGGATGTTGATCGCCCGTTCACAATTCGATCCGTCGATACCATCGCCCGTCCTCTTCCGGGAGTTGTATCATGTCCACTCGGCGCGAGTTTCTGACCCGTTCCGCCCAGCTGGGCGCCTTAGCAACCGCTGGCGAATTTGCCTTCCTGGAAAACCTGCCGCCGCTCTCCGCCCAGCAAGTGCAGCGCACTCTCGCCCCCGTGCAAAGCGATGTCGAGCCGCTGGTTCGCCTGATTGAGGACACCGCGCGCAACCGCCTGCTCGAAGAGATCGGCACGCGCATTCGCGGCGGCGCCAGCTATCAGCAAATCCTGAGCGCGCTCATGCTTGCCGGCGTACGCGGCATTCAGCCTCGTCCCGTCGGCTTCAAATTCCACGCGGTGCTCGTCGTCAACTCCGCTCATCTGGCAAGCCTGGCGGCGGCCGACCGCGACCGCTGGCTGCCGTTGTTCTGGGCCATCGACAATTACAAGGCGTCGCAAGCCGCCAATGCCCGCGAAGGCGATTGGCGCATGGTGGCGATTCCCGACGATCGCCTTCCCGCGCCGGAGCAGGCCGCCCGCAATTTCCGCACGGCGATGGACGACTGGCAGACCGAGGATGCCGACCGGGCCATCGCTCAGCTGTCGCGGCTCGCCAGCCTCAACGAAATCTACGAAATGTTCTGGCGCGTATGGCGCCCGCGATCTTCGCGACATCGGCCACAAGGCGATCTTTGTCGCCAACTCCTACCGCACGCTGGTGACCATCGGCTGGCGGCACGCAGAGCCGATCGTGCGCTCGCTTGCCTACGCCCTGTTGGATTTCGGCAATCAGGCAAACCCGGCCCGCAGCGATCACGCCGAAGACCGCCCCGGCCGCGAAAACCTGCGAAAATTGACGCGCATCCGCGCCGACTGGCAGCGCGGCACGGTCGCCCGGGCAGCGGTCACCGACCTGTTGGCGGCGATGCGCACTGCCAACGCCGCGGAAGCTGCCGACGCCGTCGTGACCAAGCTCAATGACCGGGTCGATCCGAGTTGCGTGTGGGATGCGCTTTTCCTCACCGCCGGGGAGTTGCTGATGAAGCAGCCGGGCATCGTCGGGCTGCACACGATGACGTCGGTCAATGCGCTGGCGTTCGGCTATCAAACGACATCGAGCGACGAGACGCGCCGATTATTGATGCTGCAAGCGGCGTCTTTCCTGACGATGTTCCGCGCCCGCATGGGAAACCTGCCGGCCATGCCGCGCATTGACACCTTGGAACCCGGCGAACTTACGGGCAACGGGCAGGCGGCGATCGACGGCATCTTCTCGACGCTCTCGACCGACCGGCTTGCCGCCGCCCGCAAGACGCTGACTCTTTTGCGAGATCAACGTGAGCAGCTTCCGGGCATGTTCGCGACGGCCCGCCGGCTCATCTTCGCCAAGGGGACCGATTCACACGATTACAAATTCAGCTCGGCGTCCCTGGAAGATTTCTACCACGTCAGCCCGGCCTGGCGCGATCGATATCTCGCCGCCAGCGTCTATTGGCTAAAAGGCTCGGCGGGTAACGATGCGCCGGTGCTACAGCGGACGCGGGCGGCACTTGGGAACGGGTAGAAATCCAGGTTTCCCGTTTAGCGTTCGCGGGCGCCATGCGAACGCTCAGGCGAGCGGCTCTACATAATCTACCCCCTCTCCCTCCGGGAGAGGGGTTGGGGGTGAGGGCAGAGGCTTCAAAAGAACTCGCCAAACGCCCTCACCCCCAACCCCTCTCCCGGAGGGAGAGGGGAGAAAAACTCTTGCCGCTCGCCTAAAGGGCCACTCGCGTGGACAACCATTCACTTCCCCGCACTTCAAGACCGCTCACTTCCATCATTAATCCCGTCACGATTTGACAGACCCGATTTTCTGTCCCATGCTACAGCCAGAGGCGGAAAAACCCTGCCCGCCTCTCCCGCATGAGCGTCAACGGTGACGCATGCTCCATGCCGGGGGGATCTTGGTCCCCGAAATGATCCTCGCTTTCAAAAGGATGCAGCAATGGTTACGACTGAACTTGGCGCTTGTGAATGGTTTGTCTGGGATCTGCGCCGCTCGAACCTCATCGACCGCGGCCGGCTCGATCAAATTGTCGGTGAATTTTTGCAAAAAAACCCGCGCGCCGAACCACCCGCCCTTGCCGAATTCCTGATCGCCGAAAGCATCCTGACCGGGTTTCAAGCCGAGCGCTTGCTGCAAGGCAAGACGCAAGGCTTCGTGCTCGGCCCGTTCACGCTGATGGACGCGCTGGGCTCGGGAAGCATGGGGACGGTTTACAAAGCGCACAATAAGACCGACGACCAGTGGTACGCGGTGAAGGTGTTGCCGCGCCGCAGCATGTGGAATGTCCGCATCGCTCGCCGCAAGGTCCGCTCCTTCGAGCAGTGCAAGCATCCCGCCGTCGTGCCGTTTGTCGATGTCGGCACCGCGGGGGGTATGCACTATCTGGCGTGGCCGCATGTTGATGGCGAAACACTCGACAAGCTCATCGGACGGCAGGGCAAGCTCTCCGCCGCCGATGTCGGCAATATCGCCATGCAGATCGCCGAAGGGCTTGAGGTCTGCCATCAACAGGGGCTTTTCCACGGGCTCCTGAAGCCGTCCAATATCATGATCGGTCCGGACCAGCAGGTTTACATTCTCGATTTCGGCATCGGCTGCCTCTTGGCGGAGACCGAAGGAGAATCGCTGGTCGATACGATGTCCACGGCCAACTCGGTGACGAGCGGACTGGATTGCTCGAGCCCTGAAAGCATCATGGACCCGACCAACCTGACGCCGACTGGCGATCAATACAGCCTCGGCTGCGTCATGTATTACATGCTGGCCGGGAATTATCCGTTCCCGGACGGCAGCGCCGCGGAGAAGATGATGGCGCACCAGTTCAAGCAGCCGCAGGCCCTGAGCGAGCTCGCGCCGGAAACGCCGCCGGAGTTGCTCGCGGTCGTCGATAAATTGATGCAGAAGAAACCGGAGAACCGCTTCACGAATGTCGGCCAGGTCGTCGAGGAATTGCGGCCCTATATGCGGAGCAAGAGCGGCGCCACGGCGCGACCGCAAGCCAGGCATTCCGCCCACTCGAGTCGGCCGGCGTCGGCGGCAAGTGTTGGGCAATCAGCGCCAAAGACCATCGCCCCATCGGCGCCAACGCCACGACCGCAAGCGATGGGCACCCTGCCGACGCGCAGCACCTTGCGCGGCGCACAAGGCGCCGCCGCGAAACCGAAGCCGCATGCCGAAGCCGCCGCCGCTCCCGCCGAAGCGAAAACGCCCGTGCCAGTGCCGGGCGGCGGCGCCGACACCGAAGAATCGACTTCCATCTGGTCCGGCGCGATCGGCCCGGTCGGCATCATCTCGATCGCCCTGATCGGCTGCGTGCTCGGCTTCCTCGCCTTCAAGTTCTTGAGTTAAGCCATGCAGTGAATGCACCAACCGTGATTGCAACATCGAAGCTCGCTTGGCGGATTCGCGCGAAACCGCCAAGCGAGCTTCTGTGCTGCAGCCCACGGCATCACGTTTTCGCGAGACCTCGCAAATCATAAAATGACCCCAGATGTCATTTGTGACGAGGCAACCGCCATGCCCGAAACCGAGGAAACACTGCGCCGTCAGCTGTTGGAGCGATTACGCCAGCTGCGCGGCGCCGGGGTAGAATGGCTGCCGCTCGGCGCGCCGCTTGAAATTGCGCCGCCGCCCCAAGAAATAAACGCCGACGCATTCGCGATCGCGCCGGAGGAACCGGCGGGCAGCGGCTTGACCATTGAACAGCGCCGGCTCGCATTGCAAACACTGGCCGACGAAGTGAAAGCCTGCACGCGCTGCGCGGAACTGTGCTCGACGCGCACGCAGACAGTGTTCGCCGACGGCAGTCCGGTCGCTGAGCTCTGCTTCATCGGCGAAGCGCCCGGAGCGGATGAGGACGCGCAAGGGCTGCCGTTCGTCGGCGCCGCCGGTCAGCTGCTGAACAAGATCATCGCGGCGATGGGGTTCAAGCGCGAAGAAGTTTACATCTGCAACATCCTCAAATGCCGGCCGCCCGGCAATCGCACGCCGCTGCCGAATGAAGCGTCCAATTGCCGTGAATATCTCGAGAATCAGCTGGCGTTGGTGCAACCGAAGTTTATCGTGGCGCTGGGGCGTGTGCGGCCATGAACCTGTTGCAAACCGATGTTTCGATCGGCAGATTGCGCGGGCGTTTCCACGAATTCAGGGGGATTCCGGTCTTACCAACCTATCATCCGTCTTACCTGCTCCGCAGCCCGGGCAACAAGAAGTACGTCTGGGATGACATGAAAATGCTGCTGAAAAAGATGGGACGGCCGATTCCGCAGACATGAGCGATTTCTCATGATGTTTTCATCGGAATAATGCTATCTTTAAGCTGGATCGATACCTTCACGCTTGATGTGTTGCCGTCGCGAAGGAGAAGAGCCATGCAGACTTGGTGTTGGAAAAATGTGGGCCTCGGGGCCGTCGCTCTGATGATAATGGCGGCTACCATGCAGGCCGATCCGGTCAAGACCGAGCCCAAGAAAGTCGTGCAGCTGCCGGTCGGCAATCTCGACACCAAGGATTGGCTCAAATACTCCACCGCCAAGATCGCGGCGGGCGAAATCGATCGCCTTGTCGAAGCGGAACTCGCCAAGCTCGGCGTCAAGCCGGCTTCAAAAACCACCGATGAGCAATTCATCCGCCGCGTCTATCTCGATTTGACCGGCAAGCTCCCCGCCCCCGCCGATGTCAAGGAATTCACCGAAGACAAGGCCGCGGACAAGCGCGCCAAGCTGATCGACAAGCTGCTCGACAGCGACGATTACGCCAGGCACTGGGGCCAATACTGGCGCAGCGTCATCACCACGCGGGCCACCATCGATTTCCGCCTGACCCAGGTCGCCCCCGCGTTCGAGCGCTGGCTGACCGAGCAACTCAAAGCCAACAAAAGCTGGGCCTATATCACTCGCGAGATGATCACCGCCAAGGGGAAGGTGATGTACGACAAGCCGAACGAAAACGCCCAGGCTTTCTTCCTGCTGACGCGCCGCGGCGCCGACGCCACCACTGAGATCGCGGCCGAGACCTCGCGCATCTTTCTGGGCATCCAGATTCAATGCGCCCAGTGCCACGATCACCCGAGCGATGTCTGGAAGCGCAAGCAATTCCACGAATTCGCCGCCTACTACGCTCGCTACAAGGGGGAACGCCCGATTCGCGAGGAGAAGAAATTCGTTGGCGTCGAGGTGGCTTCCGCGCCGTTCGGCGAGCACAAGATGCCCGACAAGGACAATCCCAAGACCGGCACGACCATGACTCCGCGTTTCCTCGACGGCAAGGCTCCCAAAGGCGCCGCGGCTGCCGGGCCGATCATCAACAACGGACCGGCGAAAGGTGGTTTCGGCAAGGGGGGCTTCGGCAAGGGAGGTTTCGGTAAAGGTGGCGGCGGCATGGGCGATGAAGCACGCCGCGCCGCCCTCGCCGAGCAAATCACCGACAAAGACAATCCCTGGTTCGCCGCCGCTTTCACCAATCGCATGTGGGGCGAATTCATGGGGCAATCGTTCTACACCCCCATCGACGATCTCGGCCCGCAGAAGGACGCCATGATGCCCGCCGTCCTCGCCCGCCTCGCCGCCTCCTTCCGTGGCAACGATTGCGACATCAAACAACTCATCCGCGACATCATGAACAGCGAAACCTACCAGCGGCAAATCCGCCCAACGGACCCCGCGGACGATCACCTTCTCTTCGCCACCCGCAACCCCGTGCGCATGAACGGCAGCGCCCTTTGGCAAACGCTGGTCAGCTCGATCGGCCCGTTCAACCAGGGCGGGAAATTTGGAGCCGCCCCGCCGATGGGCCCATTCGCTCGCTTCGGCGGCCTGGAACATCAGTTCAAGAACGAATTCTCCTTCGATCCCTCCACGAAAGCCGAGGAAATCGAGGGAAGCATCAGCCAGGCGTTGATCCTGATGAATAACCCGCAGATCAACAACAAGATCAAAGCCCAAGGGACCAACTTGCTCGGGCGCATCTTGGCTGCCAACTCGGACAACAACGAGGCGCTGCGGATCGTTTATCTGCGCACGCTCGCCCGCCGGCCGACCGACCGCGAACTCGCTCGCTGCAACGAGCACATCAAGACCGTCGGCAATCGCGCGGAAGCCTACGAGGACATCCTCTGGGCGCTGATCAACTCCACGGAATTTCAAATGAAGCGCTAACCCCGCAAGCCCCAGGATAAGCGCAGCGTTCCTGGGGGTATGGAGCTACCATGACCCTGCAAACCCACATGCAAGTGCAAGTCAACCGCGATGGCGTCGTCAGCCGGCGCACGTTTCTGCGCTCGGTCGCCGTTGGCGCCGCCGGCATGGGCCTGTTGCCAACGCTGGCCGCTCATGCCCAGGAATTGCGGCGCCGGCAGATGTCGTGCATCCTGCTTTACATGAACGGCGGCCCCAGCCAATTCGAGACCTTCGATCCCAAGCCCGGCCATGCCAACGGCGGGCCGACGCTGGCGATCAACACCGCGACCACCGGCATCCGCATCGCCGACAGCTGGCCGCTCCTGGCTCGCGAGATGGGCAGCATCGCCCTGGTCCGCTCCATGAACAACCGCGAGGGCGAACATCAACGCGCCACCTACCTCATGAAAACCGGCTACCTGCCCGTCGGCGGCGTACGCTTTCCCAGCATCGGCTCCATCGTCGCCAGCGAGATCGGGCCGCGCGATTTCGATCTGCCCCATTTCGTGCAGATCGGTGGCCGCGGTCTGGGCGGCGCCATCAACAACGGCTTCCTCCCCATGCAGTTCGCGCCGTTCGGCGTCGGCAACCCCAACCAGATGCCGGCCAACACCACCCTGCCCGGCGGCACCAACCGCGAACGCTTCGATCGCCGGCTCAACCTGATGCAAGACCTCGAACGCGATTTCGCCGAAGCGGGCGGGCAGGCGCGTCACCGATCATCGCGCCCACGTCAACGGCGCCGCCAACATGGTCCGCAGCCCACGCCTGGAAGCCTTCGATCTGTCCCGCGAAACGGCCGCCACCCGCGATCGCTATGGCCGTGGCGGCGGCGCTGGTGGGCCTGGCGGCGGCGGTCCGGGCGGCGGATTCTCGTTCGGCCAGGGTTGCCTTTTGGCGCGCCGGCTCGTCGAAGCGGGCGTCACCTTCGTCGAGGTCGGCATGGGCGGCTGGGACACGCATCAAGACAACTTCGATAGGAGCCGCACCTTGAGCGCCCAGGTGGACGCCGGCTTTTCCAATCTCGTCAAGGATCTGCGCGACCGCAATCGGCTCGATCGCACCCTCATCATTTGGACCGGCGAGTTCGGCCGCACCCCGCGCATCAACGCCAACACCGGCCGCGACCATTATCCGCGCGCCTTCTCGATTGCTTTGGCGGGCGGCGGCATCCGCGGCGGCCGCGTTATCGGCTCGACTTCCGACGGAGGTAACGACATCACCAACCGCCCCGTCGGCGTCCCCGACTTCTTCTGCACCATCTGCCACGCCCTCGGCATCGATCCACGCAAGGAAAATCAAACCCCCATCGGCCGCCCCATCCGCATCGTTGACGGCGGCCAGCACGTGCGCGAGTTGTTCTAGAAAGCCCAGGGGTGAGGTACTCCGAACCCCTGGGATTCGGAGTACCTCATCCCAGGGCTTGGCGGTCATACAATTCTCTTAATGAACGACACCCCCGCTCCACATCCCGCCCCGCGCCAGACGCAGTCCTACTTGCGCGAATTGTTCCAGGTCAACCGCCTGCATCCCAAGAACAAGCTCGGCCAGAATTTCCTCATTGATCTCAATCTCGTCGATTTCATCGTCCGCGCCGCCGAGTTGACGCGAGCCGATCTCGCTCTCGAGGTTGGCTCCGGCACCGGCAGCTTGACCGCCCGTTTGGCCGAGGTCGCCGGTTCCGTCCTTTCCGTTGAAATCGATCCGGCGTTTCACCAGCTCGCTTGCGAAACCGTCCACGCCCATGACAACGTGCGCATCCTGCTGGCCGACGCGCTCAAGAACAAGAACCAGATGAATCCCGAAGTGCGGGCGAACCTGGACGAGCTGAATGAAAAATATCGGCCCGAGCGCGTCAAGCTGGTGTCGAACCTGCCCTACGCCGTGGCGACGCCGGTGATCTCGAATTTGCTGATCTCGGATTTGCCGATCGAGCGTATGATCGTGACGGTGCAGTGGGAGATCGCGGAGAAGATGATCGCCGGGCCGAGCACGAAGGAATACGGCGCCCTGGCGATCCTGGTGCAGAGCCTGGCCGACACCGAGATGCTGCGCAAGTTGGGCCCGAGCGTCTTTTGGCCCAAGCCGGCGGTCGATTCGGGCATCGTGAAAATTGTGCCGAACGCCGAGAAGCGGCGGCGCATACCCGACGTGCAGCGATTCCGCAATTTCCTGCGCGATCTCTATTCGCATCGCCGCAAGAACCTGCGCGGCGGCCTGATCAGCATGACGGGGCATCAGCACGAAAAACACGTCGTGGACGCGAAGCTGGCGGACCTGGGCTACGCGGGAACGGAGCGAGCCGAGGCGCTGTCGATCGAGCAACATTTGCAATTGTGCGGAGCGTTTGGTTGTTAGCAAGCGAAACGGCGCATCATTGATATGGTGCCTTTGATTTCGCACCGAAGGTGCGGCAACAAGCCAGCCCAGGGCAGAGCGATGCGGCGACCAAGCCGCATCGCGCCGCCCTGGGTGCGATGAATCCCATGTTTGGATCGCCCTGTGGGGCACGACAAATTTCGGCAAAGCCCGTTGTTTCGCCCTTGCAGGGCTTGGTGTTCGGTTGCCGCCGTTCCCCAGGGCGGCGCGATGCGGCTCGGCCGCCGCATCGCTCTGCCCTGGGCTGGCTTGTCGCTGCACCTTCGGTGCGAAATGCGAAATCGGCGTCACCGCCCCGGAATAGGGGGGACGTTATCCACAGTTTCTTTTTCTTCCTCGCGGACGATGACGCGCGGCGTGACCAAGACGAAAAGGTGCTGCCCGTTTGCCGCCGCGCCGAGGTGCCAGACGAGCGTGCGTTGATCCGGCACCGTGAAGGTCGCGGCAGCCTTCGTCGTGTGTTCGATGGCATCTGCGTTCACGAAATGCTCGAAGCAAAGATTCAATCGCACCGATCTGCGGTCCGGCGAGACGATCGGCTGCACATCATAACGCCAGCCGCTGGTCGTCTTTTCCTTCGTCGCCGAAGAGATCGTTGACGTTTCGTTGCGTATCTCGCTATGCCGGACCGACGCAATAGCCGTTTCCTTGACCGGCAGGCGAAATTCGGTTACCGCGATTTGTTTTTGCACGCAATTCATGGCCAGTCTCTGGCCGTTGTAGACGTTGATCTTGGGCGCCGACAACACGGTGCAGCTCTTACGGGCGGTTTCGAGAAAGTGTTGGACGCCTGCTTCATCCGTGGAAAAATATTGCGGCGACCCGATTGAGGCTCGCAAAGGAATCGATTCACGAGCGGGACCGAAGCGGTTGACCCAGGAGAGCGCCGCGTTGGAATCACGCATAGACAGACGGAAAGCCTCCAAACGGTCGCCGTATTGCGCCAATTCCTTACGCAAGCTCTCCGCCGTGTCGGCGGACGCGTTGACCAGGCGCACTTCGACATTGACCGTCAGGTCTTGCAACTTGCGCAGTGTCGCCAGCAGCAATTGGATTTCTTCTTGAACCTCCTGGCAATGGGTGACCGTGAGCTTCTTCTCGGCAGGGAAATATTGCAAGGTTCCCACGCCGCCATTCGCTTCCCAGGTATTCTTGGCGACAGTGCTCTGGATCAATTCCATGAGCTCGGCTTCCATCTTGGGAGGTTCCTGACCTACCACGGTCGGCGGCGGGGAGACGATATCGCCGACCTTGTAGGTTGCCTTGATCAACCTCCCGCACCGGTCTTCGGTGGTGATCTTGAGGACCTCGCCTTCGATAACCCATCGCAAGCGCATCGGTTTGAGCAGGATGGCCAGCGCATTCTTCAGTTTGATGTTGTCCACCGATCCCGAAACCGGCGCGTCCATGTTGATTTTCGCTTCCTGCAAGGCTCGCGTGTCCGGCACGACCTGAATCCCGCTCTGAATGGCAATCACTTTGATCGCTTCTCGCAACGGGACCTCCTTGAAATTCACGCTGATCGGCTCTTTCAGGCGATCCTGAATCGCTTTCTCCTTTGCGCTCGGCTGGTTGCCCGGCTTTTTCGGCACCGGAATCGATTGCTCCTCCGCGCCATCAGGACCGGGAATCGGCGGAACGTTGCCGAGGAAGAGACTCTTGTCCTCCTCCACGACGATAACCCGCGGCGTCACCAGCACGAACAGGTCGTCGGCGATGTGCCAGATCAGGGTGCGATTGGCGGGCACGGCGAATGTACCGATAGCCTCGGCCTTCTTGCGGGAATTCGCGGCGTGCTCCAGGTGCAGCGAAAAACGCACCGACTTTTGATCCACGGCAACGACGGGCCAAACATCAAGTCGCACGCCGGCGCCATCGATCATTCCATTGACGCCCGCTTGCTGGCCGTTGAAGACCGTGAGCTTCGGGGCTTGCAGGATGTGGACGGCCCGGTCGGTCTGGGCCATTTCCAGGATCACGTGGACCTGCTTGTCATCCACGCTGACGAATCGGCCGACGTTCGCGGGCTTTTCGATGTTGATGGCGCGGACCGCCTGGCCTTCCGCGTCCATGCGGGCACGAATTTGCTTGACCGTCGCTGGCGAAGCCTGCTGGATCAAGCGCACCTCCAGCGAAACCTGCACGTCGGCCAGCCGTCGCAAATCGGCGAGGAGGCGGGCGATTTCCTGCTGCACGTCCTCGCGCTGATGCACGACGAGGGCCAGGCCCATCGGGAAATACTGGATGCTAGCCTTGCCGCCGGCGCCTTCCCAGGTTTCCTTCGCCACCGAGTTGGTGATGCGTTTCACCAACGCCGCGGCCAGGGCATCCGGGGTGGTTTTGCGCCCTTCCTTGTCGGGCTTGCGGTCGGCGAATGCGGTGTGATCCTCGATCGGCACGATTAGATCGGCGATCGGATAGGTGACGCGAACCAGCTTGTCCGCACTATGCGGAATTCCCTTTTGTGGGCCCAAGAGGTCCGGCGGTATTAGGCGCAGCGGAATATTCGGAGCGACTGGATCGCCCGGCTGGGCGGCGACCCGATTGACGCTGCTTGCCCAGCTCACCGTCAGGCAAATCATTGCGACAAAAATGCGTGGCGACATGGCATGGCCTCCATGATATCGAATCTCTCGCGCCCGCTATAACCGAGTCGCGGCCGATGATTCAAGGCGGATTGAGGAATTGCAAGCTCCGTTGCGGGCCGGGGCAATCCGATTCATTGCGCGGGGGGGGTGTGTGGGTGTGTGCGCAACGAATCGGCGCAAACCGCTGATGTCAAACGGGATCGCCGTCGAAAATTCGTTGCGCGCTTGCCGCGTCCATTGGTTTGGCCGGCGCAATTGCGATACATTGAAAGCATGAACCGCCGTGAATTTTTGCATCCGCGCCGCCTGGCGAAAATGGCCGGGCCGATGCTGGGGATTGCGAGCGAACTGGAAACGCCGCCGTCGAGCAGCGATCCGGTGATGCTGCGCTTCGCTCGCCGGGCGATGGCCACGACATTCGAAGTCATCCTGCCATTCCATACGCCGGCGGCTCACGAAATTGCCGAGGCGGCTCTCGATGAGATCGATCGACTCGAAGAACAGCTCACCGCTTACCGCGACGCGAGCGAAATCAGCCGGCTCAACGCCCGGGCGGCCCAGCATCCGGTGTGCGTCGAGGCCAACCTGTTCGCGCTGTTGATCGAGGCGGAACGCATTCATCGCGACACGCACGGGGCGTTTGACATCTCGGTCGGCGCGCTCATCAAAGCGTGGGGCTTTTTCCGCCGGGCCGGGCGCGTGCCCACGGACATGGAGCGCGCCGCCGTCCGCGAACGCATCGGTATGCAGCACGTGACTCTCGACCGCGATCGGCAAACCGTCTTCTTCCAGCGGCATGGGCTCGAAATCAACCTTGGCTCGATCGGCAAAGGATACGCCCTCGACCGCGCCGCCCGGATCGCAAATACGGAAAATATCTTAGTGCACGGCGGCCATAGCAGCATCCTCGCGCTCGGCAACGAGACGCCAGGCAAGACCGGCTGGACCGTCGGCCTCACCGATCCCGAACGTCCGAAGTGTCGCCGCGCCTGGGTTCATCTGCGCAATCGCGCCATGGCGACCTCGGCTGGCACCCACCAGCATTTCATCCACGAGGGCAAAAAGCTCGGCCATCTGCTCGATCCGCGCACCGCCTGGCCCGCCGATGGGACCTTGAGCGCGACGGCAACCGCCCCGAGCGCCGCCGAGGCCGACGCGCTTGCCACCGCGTTCTTCATCCTCGGCGTCGAGGAAACGCGCGCCTATTGCCAGCAGCATCCGGACATCGGGGCCGTGATGATCGCGGCCGCTGCGCCGCAACGCGTGGTGCTTCTGGGGCGGGCGGTCGAAGAGGCGGAGATCCTGCGATAGAAGAATGCACTATTCAGCCACGGATGAAACACGGATCGAACACGGATATTCGAGCACATCGTTCTTGATATCCGTGTTCGATCCGTGTTTCATCCGTGGCTATGAAAGCTTGGCCCGTCCCAGCACCGTGTAGATGGGGCCGTTGGGCGTCACGTCGCTGCGCATGATCTGGACATCGCGGACCTGCGTTTCACCGGCGCACCAATTCTTATGCCCGGCCATTGCTTTCGCCAGCTCATCCATGGCAGCCTCGCCACGCGCCCGGCCCAGCGTCACGTGCGGGACATACGCCCTGGTTTCGCGGCGATACGAACCCATCTCCAAAAGCGGCGCCTCGATGGCGTCATGCACGGCGCACACCTCCGCTGACCCGGCCCCGACGCCGACCCACAGCGTGCGCGGCCGACGCGCGTTCGGGAAGCAGCCGGCGCCGGCGATGCTCATCGGGAAGGCCGGCAAATGCGCCACCGCTTTCTGCGTCGCCCGGCACAGATCGATGATCTCGCGCTGATCGACCTCGCCCAGAAACAACAGCGTGATGTGCAGGTTCTCCGGCTCCACCCATTTCACGTCGCCGGCGATTGCCGACAGCTCCTCTTGCAGCGACACGAGCCGGGCGCGAATCTCCGGCCCGACATCGATGCCCAGGAAAGTGCGTTTGCGCGGCATGGGATGGCTCCTTGAGTTCGTGGGGCCAGGCTTTCCAGCCGGGCCGAAGCGCCGGCAGCGGGTTCGGCCAGGCTGGAAAGCCTGGCCCCACTGTCGTTCATTATCGCACAAGAATCGGCCGTGACCTGGAAATTCGTTGCGGGCGGCATAAGAAAAAGCAACGCGAGCCAAATTGCGCCTGCATCGAACCAGGAGAGTCCCATGCCCGCCAAGCCAACGCGTCCCGGCAGCATCACCTTCGTGGCGATCCTTTTGATCATCCTTGGCTGCCTGTCGTTGCTGGGCGGCCTGACGGGCGTTCCATCTCTGATTTACACGGCCGTCACGCCCGATCAAGCGCCGCCGCCTCCGGGCCAACCGCCGAGCGGCCCTGATTTGCAGCGTATGTTCGCCAAGGAGACGGCCACGTTCTACCCGGTAACGGGCGGATTCTTGCTGGCCGATCTGCTTTGCGGCATCGCGCAAATCGTGTGCGGTGTTGGCCTGCTCCGGATGAATCCATCGTGGCGCCTCGTGGCCATCTTCGCGACTCTGGCGAAGATGCTATTCTCCTGGGGCAGCCAGGCATACCAGGTGCTTGTGCTTGGACCCGTGACCGCGCGAGTTTTTCAGCAGGCGATGGTCATGCCCCCGGGGCCACAGGGCCAGCCGCAGCAAATGCCATTCGACATAGGAATGTTGATGCAAGCGGCGGTGGGGATCGTCATCTTCATCACGGTCATCGTTCAGCTGGCGATATTTCTGACGATCACTCTGATCCTAACCTCCGCGGGAACGAAATCCGCGTTCGCTGCCGCCGCGGCGCCGCAACCGGCCGAGGAGGAGGTCGATGACCGGGATGAGCGACGCCGCTCGCGCTACGAGGGTTACGACGACGATCTGCCGCCCGACACTGGCATCACGGACCGGCCGCGCAAGTTGCCGCCTGACACCGGCATCACGGACCAATCGTAATCAGTCCACGTCTACCACGAAAAACGCATCGCTTGGATCGACTTGCCCGCCAGTGACAACATGCAACGCGAAGACGTGCCGGCCGCTTGGCGTCGTTTCGCTCAAGGGGATCGCCACGCTCCGGCGCACCATGCCGGGCGGGATTTCCAGGTTCCACGTCTGAGATTTCGTCAAGCCGCGGCCTTCCAGCGTCACCGTCAATTTCTCGGTTTGCGAGCCCAGGTTCGCGACCACCAGCGTTCCTTGCACGTTGGCGCCCGGTTTCGCTTTTTGCACCAGCGGCTCGAAGTGGACGCGATGCGGATTCCAATCGCCCAGGTGATTGCCACTCGGGCACAACACATCCGCTGCTTTCGCGGAGGCGTTCCCCCAATCGACGCGGCGACGGAAATCCTCGGCATTGAACTCGAACGGCCCGCCATGCTCGGCCAGCACCCAGTCCGGGGCGGCATCCAGCACTTTCTTCGCGCTCGCGGCGTAGAGCGGCGGAAAGCTGCGGTTCAGGCCCATCCAGCCGCCCGATCCGGAGAACATGTCCTGGTGGAAGAAATTGTCCGCCGTGAAGAAGCAACGCTTGCCATCGATGGTTGCCTCGACGCCCATCGTGAATTCGCTTTGGCCGGCCAGATGATGAAAGCGGAAACGATATTCGCGCCAGGCCAGCGTGTCGCCGTCCTTGGGCGTCTTGTCGAATTTCACGGGCCGGGCATCCAGAAACGGCGCCCGCAACAGCGCCGGCTCGGCGATGGGCCGAGCCACCTGGTCCAGCGACCAGATTGCGAATTTCTCCCTATTCGGCAAATGGTAGACGCCGTCGTAATGATCGTAATGAGCGTGGCTGAACATCACCACTTCGAGCGGGCCGAGGTTCTGGTCCCTTTGCAGCTTGGCGAATTGATCGGCGCTGCGTTTGTCCCAGGGATCGAGCATCAAGCAGGCGTTGTCCTTCGACGTGAGCACATAGGTATTTCCCGTTAGCCAGATATGCTCGGCAACCTTGGTCCACGGTTTCGAGCCGTTCGACGTCGCCTGTTCCTTGGCAAGGAACGCGTACTGCGGAGGTTTGCCCACGCGATCTTTGGTGTAGCGCTCGAAGCTCTTGAGGAAGGCGACTTCCTCGACGGCGGCCAGGGTTTGCTTGAGAGCGGCGTCGATGTTTTTTGTCAGCACCGGGCCATGCGCCGGGCACAGGATGTCGGCCTTGGCGTCGATCAACTTGCGCAGCGATTCGGCCGTCGGGCGCAGCCCGGCGTCGGTCCAGTGGTCCCAGTCGGTCGTGTAAGGCGCCCACAGCTTCCCAGGCGTCGCGAAGGCGCCGCCACAGAAAACGATGCGCGGCCCGTTGGCTTTTTGGGTGATCAAGGCCACATGGGCGAGGGCATGGCCCGGCGTGTCGGCGACGCGAATCTGCCAGCCTTCCCAGGCGAGCGTCGTGCCGTCGGTGAGCGAATAATCGATGCCGTCAAAGCCGGCGGGCACGACGAGATAGGCGGTGCGCGAACCGCGCAGTGGGATGGAGTCGTGCCAGTATTTCTCGACGGCTTTCGGAGCGAGCCATTCCTCCGCGCGTTTCGGGGCGAGGATTTTCGTCCCCCTGGGCAACTCGCCAAGCCCCGCGCAGACGCCGCGGTGATAGTGGGTCAACAGCGCGCGGTCGATTTGGCGGACGCCATGAGCTGCCAGACCGTCCGTATTCCCCGGCGCATCGATCAACAGCGCCTTAGCGCCGGCTAGCAGCGCGTAGCCCGCGATTGGGCCCGGCGACCGCCAGACGCCCGGCGCGATTTCGGTCCAGCCCGATTTCGTCTTGTCCTGCCCCGCCCGCCCCAGCCAGCCGACCAGGGCCATCGCGCCGATGCAGACGGCGATGAGCACGATTTTCGCACGCATGGAGTGCCTCGCTGGTACAATGATTGTCGCCTCACGGATGAAGCCAATCGGCGTCATTCTATCTATGCAACCGTCCCGGCAGCCGCGAGAATCGGCGCGTGGATGCAAATAGTGCGAGCCGAGAAGCGAAATACCAGCAACTGAATATGGGACGGCTTCCGCGTTGGCATGTCTTCTTTTCCTGACGGTGGGCCATGTCGGAAATCATCGCATGTCCGGGATGCCGGCGGCAATTGAACGTGCCAGAGGGCTATTTCGGGCGCATGGTGCAATGCCCCGATTGCCAGCATGAGTTCAAGGCCGATCCGGCCGGCGACGCGGTTCAGGAATCCAAAGCGCCGAGCGCGCCGCCCGCCCCACCGACCGCCGTTCGGAAGCGGCGCAATGATGACGACGAATACGACCGCCCGCCGCGGCCCCGACGCTACGAGGACGATGACGACGACCTGGATTACGCTGATCTGCGCGTGCGCCACAACTTTGTGCCGCATCGCGGGGGGATGATCCTGACGTTCGGGCTGATCGCACTCATCGGCGGCTGGATGTGCTGGATTCCGGTCGTGCTCGGACCGATTGCCTGGATCATGGGGAGCGCGGATCTGCGCGAAATACGAGCGGGCCGCATGGATCCAAGCGGCGAAAGCGCCATGCGCAGCGGCCAGGTGTGCGGCATCGTAGCCACCGGTTTCCTGGTCCTGGGAATTCTCCTCGTTCTCTTCCTGTGGGCAATCAGACTGCGCTGAGCCCCGTCGCCGCGCCGTGCGTAGTCCAATCAGGAGCAGCCGATGACACACATGATCGCGTGCCCGGAGTGCGGCCAAAGCTTGCAGGCGCCGAGCGAGTTGCTGGGCACGGCGGTGCAATGCCCGGAATGTCAGCACGCCTTCACCGCCGCGGCGCGGGCGGACAGCAAGAGGCCGAAAGCCGAAGAACCAACGCCGGTGGCCGGGCATGAAGTGCCGGTGAAAGGCGAAAAGCGCCGGGCTCGAGATGTTGACGGCGATGAGCCGTCGATCCGGAGGGGCGAAAAGCCGGGCCATGTCACCGGCATGGGATTCATGGCGCTCATCGGCGGCATCTTCGCCATCCTGCTGGCCATCGTCCTCGGTGCCGGGTCGGCCGGCTTTTGCTGCGTCTGGCCCGGCACCTATTATTCGTTGGTGATCGGCATCATGGCAGTGGTCCGCGGCTCGGCCTTGCTCGGCGATACCGCCCACGAGCAGCCGCTCCCCAAAACACTCGCCATCCTGATGCTCATCAATATCATCAACGGCGACGTGGTCTGTTTCGTTCTTGGCATCATCATGCTCACCTTCTGCGGCGAGAAGGATGTGATCGCGTATCTCAAAAAACCATCCCCCGCGGCGTGATTTCCCAGCCACTCGCGGTTGCCGTTCCTGGCAACGGATCGATCAATGTCGCAACTCATCAGCTGTCCCGAGTGCAAAAAGCACCTGCAAGTGCCCGAGGAATTGATGGGCAAGAAGGTGCAATGCCCGGAGTGCAAATACACCTTCACCGCCGCGGAAACGACGCCGACCGAAGTCGTATCGAGCAAGAGCACCAGCGTTTCCCGCCCCAATTCGACGCCGAGCAGCACCGCAAAAAAGAAAGCCGAGTGGGACCAAGACGATGATGAGGATGACGATGCCCGCGCGCGCAAGAGCAAGCCGCCCAGCAAACGCCGCCGCGGCGACGACGACGATTTCGATGACGACGACGACGAATATGATCGCCCGCGCCGGCGCAGCAGGCGTTCCCGATACGGCGGCTATGCGCCACATCGCGGCGGCATGATTTTGGCCTTCGGCATCGTCAGTCTCGTCAGTTTCGTTCTTGCGCCCGTTGTTGGAGTCACGATTGTCCTCCCGCTGGTGTTTGGGCCGCTGGCGTGGCTTATGGGCAATTCGGATATGACCGAGATCCGAGCTGGTCGCATGGACCCTTCCGGCGAGGGAATGATTCAAACAGGGAGAGTCATGGGTATCATCTCCACGGTGATCAGCGTTGTTGCTGTTATCGCCGGCTGTGGCTTTTGCGGCATATTTTTTCTGATGATCGGAATACAACGGCCGCACGGCTGATACCAAAAAATTCTGCACTTCATGAAGAATCGCACAGGTTGGAACTTCACGGCCGAGCCGGCGTCGAAAGCCCGTTGGGGTTGCGGGGGACATTTCTCTTTTGGGAGCATTGCCATGGTGCGTTTTCTCACAATCGCCTTTTCGCTGGCGTTGATGCTGGTTCTGGTGCACGGGCCGGCCGACGGTGCGGGGCAGAAGCCAAAAATGGTCAAGGGGACGATCAAAGAAGTCCAGCTGGACAAGGACGTGCTGATCGTCAATCAAAAGGTGAAGAATGAATTCGTCGATCGCGAACTCAGCATCCAGGACACCACCGAATTCGTCGTCATGAATAAGGGCCAAAAGCAGGAAGGCGTGGGCTCCGCGGGCCTGAAACTTCTCGAAAACGCCAAGGGGGCCTCGGTCCAGGTGAAGTGCGACAAGGACGTGAATGTGCTCAAGGTCACCGTTACGATCAAGTAACTGCCGATTATCGAATCCGCGGAACCACGGCGTTGACTCGCGCCGTGGTTCGTTATTTGCTCCTTTCTAGCCGAATCCCTGAAAATTGCAAATTTTGCAAACTAGCCTCTTGAAATTGTTAACGGAATATTAGATGATTGCATTGTCACCTGACCGATGTATCGGAAATGGCCCATGCATGCGCAGGACTTAGGCTGCACGCCATCCGGCTCGGGTGCACATCGCTCGCAGCTGCAAGGGTAAAAGGAAATGCCTGCACCGACGACGATCGACGGGTTTCTGGAACTCGGCATCAAGAGCGGTCTTCTGGAAAAGGAGACGGTTCAGTCGTGTCGTTCTAACTGGCAGCAGGCTGGGGAGACGCCGCAATCTCCCAAGCAGCTCGCCGACTCCCTCATAGAACAAGGCGTGCTGACCCATTTTCAGGCTGAGAAGCTCATCGCCGGCAGGTGGCGCGGCTTCGTCATCGCGGGCAAATACCGATTACTCGAACGCCTCGGCGCCGGCGGCATGGGACAGGTGTTCCTGTGCGAACACATCACGATGGGGCGCAAGGTCGCCCTCAAGATTCTGCCCGTTCAACAAGCCGAGGATCCGGCATCATTGGCCCGCTTCTACCGCGAGGCCCGTGCTGTCGCCCGGCTCGATCATCCCAATATCGTCCGCGCTCACGACATCGACCATGACGACAAGCTCCATTTCCTCGTCCTCGAATTCGTCGATGGCAGCAACCTGCACGATTTCATTCGCCGCAACAGCACCCTGAGCCCGCAGCGCACCGCCCACTACATTCGGCAGGCGGCGCTCGGCTTGCAACATGCCCATGAAGCCGGGCTGGTGCATCGCGACATCAAGCCGGGCAATCTGCTCATCGATCGCCAGGGGACCGTGAAAATCCTCGACATGGGCCTGGCCCGCTTCTTCCACGAAGATTCCGCCGCATTCATCAAGGAATACGAGGTCGGCTACATCATCGGCACCGGCGACTACATCGCGCCGGAGCAAATCGTCGATAGCCGCGTCGATATCCGCGCCGACATCTACAGCCTGGGCGGTACGATGTATTACCTATTGACCGGCAAGAGCCCGTTCCAGGAGGGCACGAACGCCCAGAAGATCATCTGGCACCAGGTGCGCCATCCGAAGACATTGCGCGTGCTGCGGCCCGATATGCCCGAGGCACTGGTGCAAGTAGTCGAGCGGATCATTGCCAAGGAACCGGCCCGGCGTTTCCAGACACCAATCGAACTGGCGAAGGCGCTCGAGCCATTCGTGCCGGGGCCGATTCCGCCGCCGAGCCTGGAAGAGATGCCCGCTTCCGTGTTCGGCGCCTGCCAGCGTCCCTTGAGCCAATCGATGCAGCCGACCGCGCCAGTAACGCCCGGCACTCAACGCGAGCTTGGCGTGGTGGTCCTGCCCGGCACGCCGCAGCCCCGGCCAATGACGAAGTTGCCGAAACAGCCGCCCACGTAGCAAGGGGCACCGGCGGGATCAGGGTACCAACCCGAAGCGCTAGCGAGGGACGACGCATCCCTCGCTAGCGCTTCGGGTTGGTATGGCTTCGTACGCGTCATTTCTCGTTTTTCAATTTCACCAGAAACTCCAGCACGTTCAAGCGCATCTGCAAGCGGGCACTCAGGCTCGCGCCCCCCTCGACCGCGAACCGCAACCGGCCGTTCTGCCCGTTCGGAAATAGCTTGGCGGCCAACTCCTTTTGCTCCGGCGTTTGCGCCATCAGCTGGGCCATGCGGGCGACATCGAAATCGAACAAGAGCGGCGGGCTCGAGACGCTGTCGGTCCTGGCCATCACCATCTTGAGCGTCGGCAGCGCTTCCTTGCCCAACGCCAGAAACAGGGCGTCGTCACGGAAGGCGAGATAGAGATATTTATCGCCGGCAATATCCTTGATGAGCGGATCGATCTGCGGATTTGTCGGCACCTCGAACCGGTGAATCTTGACGGCGCCGACCGCATCGAAATCCAATTGAATCTTGTCGCGCTCGGCTTCCGGGATGTCGACCAGGGAGTTCTTGATCAGGCCCTGGACGGTCTTGCCGAGCTTGTCGCCGTCCTTGAGCTTGACTGCAGCAAGGAACGTGTAACGATCATTCTGGGGGCCGATGACGGCAGCGACGACCTGATATTCACCGGCCTTCGCCGTCGGCATTATGGCCTTGACCAGCGTCTCGGCCTCCTTCTTCTTCTCGGCACTCTGGATGCCGTCCAGGCTGTGGGTAATCGCCTCATCAATGACGCTGTCGAAAGCCTTTTGCAGGGTTGGGGGCAAGGCGAAGTGAAGGTCGCCTTCAAAGGCGAGATTGTTTTTCACCATGCCGGCGAGCGGGCTCTTGAGTTTGCCGATGGTGTCGATCGACTTGGCGAAGTCGCTGTCCGGTTTTGGGGTGACATTGAAGTTGACGGTCATTTCTTTGGTCTTCTCGCTGATGTCGAGATCGAAGCGGACGATGGCGGCTTCACGGACCAGGCTCGCGCCGATCTTGCCGGCCTCGCGCAGCATGGCAACGCGGAATTCCTGCTGGGCCTTGGTTTCGTTGGACGGAGCGTCTTTCTGTTTAGCCGCGATGAGCTTGTCGAGTTCGGTCAGGGCGATTGCCTTGGCTTCATCAGGAATCTGATCGACGTGCGCCACCATCGAAATCGCGGTATCGCCGGGGATGGCCAGGGCCAGGGCGGGATCGACGAGGTTTTTTTCCCGGATGCTGTCGGTGTTGCGCGAGGTGATGTAGAGGTATTTGTGGGCGAAGCGGAAATAGAGATCGACGTTGTTGACCTTGTGCGTGTAAATGCCGTCCTTGTCCTTGACGTAATTAAGGCCGAAATTATCCAGCAGCGTCAGGAAGGCTTGCTGGTCGGCGATGGGGATGAGGATGGCGCCATTGACCTCGTCGATCGCCTTGCCGAAACGGACGTAGGCGCCGATGGGGCGGTTGGGCTCGATGCCCTGCAGGCCTTCCTTGCCGATCTTGCTTTTGATGAGCCCCTCGATCTGATTGGCGGCTTCTTCCTGGCCGACGAGCCGAACCACCAGATTGAGGTTTTGCAAGAGAACATTGAGCGATTTGACACGCACCACCACGGTCGGCGTGTCGGCCTTTTCTCCAGCCTGGAGCGCTGTGGCGGCGAACGACACGAAGAGGAGCGATAGCGGGGCAAGCCAGAAGCGGCGCATGGGATTACTCCAATGAGGGCGAACGAATTCGTTGAGCCCCGCCGTTTGCGGCGGGTGGGGAGCTGCTGCCAGCGGAGCCCGTCGGCGCCAGCCATCCATATCTTGAGCGAAATCGGGCGGAAATTGCAAGACCGTCTGGACGAGCTTACCGACGATTCGGATTTTGCCGAATGGTTCAAGGTTGCGGAAAGTAACGCCGATGTTTTTTCAGGTAGGATCGTCGTTTCGATCCTGCGCGTCATGATTTCACGGATCCAGGACGCTGACCGAGGCCAGTGGGAGCGGTAAACATGCGAACATGGCGGAAAACGCTCGGACTGTTCGCCGGCGGTTTGATAAGTCTGGGATCGCTGTCTCCCGCATTTGCGCAGTTTCCCGGCGGCGATATGGGAGGTGGCGGTCCGTCCCAGCCACCCGCGGAGCCGGCATCGCCTTTTGTGATGAAGGACGAAGGGGCGCCGAACGCCTTCACGGACTTGCTCGGCGTGCGAGCGCGCCAGAGTCCCGGATTCACGCCTTTCGCCGAACGGTTCCGAAACCTGTTGCCCGGTTTCCTCCTGCCGCGTCCCACGCCCGGGGTTCCTGCCGATTTCCCTAACCCGGCTCAAGCATCGTCCGAACCGGTTTCCCCCTTCACGGTACAGGAAGGGGGCATGCAGAACGGCTTCACGGAAATGACCGACCCGCATCCACGGCCGTTCTTGCAGTCCCTGGGGGCGTCGAGCCTGCTCATCCCGGAATTTCTCCGCGGTCCTACCACCGTGGAGCCCTATTGCCTGACCTTCCGCACCGAGTATTTGAATTGGAACATCACCCGAGGCCCCTTGAGCACGGCCCTGGTCACTACCTCGACTTCGGCAAGCGACGCGGTGCCGGGCGCTCTCGGCCAGGCGCACACGCAAGTCCTCGTCGGACCCGGCGATTCGGTGATCGACTACAGCCGCCTCAACGGTTTTCGCTGGACGGTCGGATTGGCCACCGGCTTTCTCCCGCCTTTCGAGGTCAGCGGGTTCTCGCTCGGCCGCAATCTCACGCTGTTTCAGGGCGGCACGCCGGACGCGACGTTGCCTTACCTCGCCCGGCCCGTCCAATTCGCCAACAGTCCGTTGGGCCCGGGCGTTCCGAGCGAGAATGTTGAGTACGTCAACGTCCCCACCGTCGCCAACGGCAACATCTCAATCACTTCCCGGATGTACCTCAACAACATCGATATGAATTTCTTCGTGCCCCTTTGCGAGACCGATTGCTTGAAGCTCGATATGATGGCCGGCTACCGCAACACTCAGTTCGGCGAGGACCTGGACATCACCAGCACCATCGGCGGCAACACCGGCACCGTGCGCTTCAACAATGTCACCTATCCGAGCGGTTTCTCCACCACCGCCATCGATAGCTTTCGCGCCATCAACAACTTCAACGGCGGGCAACTCGGCCTGCGCGGCGTCCTCAGCTACGAACGCTGGTCCCTCTTCACCGATCTCAAGCTCGCCATGGGAAACATGAACAGCGCGATGACGATCGAGGGAAGTTCCAGCTTGTATGAAAACGCCCTCGGACATGTCGTGCAAACTTTGCCGGGCGGCGTCTTGGCCTTGCCCAGCAATTCCGGTACGGTCAGTGAAAATCGATTCGCCGTCATTCCCGAAGGAAACTTTACGGTTAGCTATCAGCTGCATTCGAATTTTCGCGTCTTCGCCGGCTATAACCTCCTCTACTTGAGCAACGTGATTCGACCCGGCGATCATATCAACAGCGTGGTCGATTCGCGCCAAATCCCGACCGATCAAAACTACAACCCCAGCGTCAACGGCATCGCCCCGAGCTTTCCGGGGCTCGTGCATCGCGACCTCTTGGCCTACGGCTTCAACATCGGATTCGAGTTCGGGTTCTGATCCGTCCTCAGAGGCGGAGCTCGGCGATCTCCGCAAAGCATGATACAATGAAATAAACCACATGAACGGGGTTTTCCATGATCCTGCCAGAATTCCTCACATGCGAAACGACTGGTGAAATCCGTCTCAGCGGACATCGCATTGGGCTGTATCACATCGTGAAATACTACAACGAAGGCTACTCGGCCGAGATGTTGGCGTGCCAATATCCCACGTTGCCGCTCGCGCTCATTCACAAGGTGCTCGGATTCTACCTCGAAAACAAGGCCGACGTGGACGTTTATGTGGCTGATTGCCAGGACGCGCTTCGGCAACAGCGAGAGACAAACTCCAATCGGCTGCCTCTGGCGTCCTTGCGTGAGCGGCTTGCGGCTCGGCACGGCGCGGAGACTGCCTGAATGCTGCGTTTCCTTCTCGACGAGCATCTGCGCGGCCCGCTTTGGTCCGCGATTATGCGGCACAACGCGCAGGGCGGGCTGCCGATCGATGCAGCGCGGGTCGGGGATGCGGCAGACCTTTCGCTTGGCAGCGACGACGCGGCAATTCTGCTTTGGGCCGAGCGAGAAGGCCGCATCCTGCTTACCGAAGATGTGCATACCATGCCCGGTCATCTGGCGCGGCATCTGCAATCACGCCAGCATTCGCCAGGTGTCTTCATCATCAGCACCGGCTTTTCGATCAAGCAAATCGTTAGCCATCTGGAATTGGTCGCCCACGCCGGTGAGGCCGCTGATTACGAAGACACGATTGTCTACGTGCCGTGATGCCCGTGTCTCACAAGAATTGCCGCGCCGCAAATCGCGCCTGATACTGCGGGCCGAAGTGCGATTTACCAATCGTTTCCGGGTTGCTCTCCGTCGATGGGATCCAAGGCCGCATACCAGCTTTCTTTGGAAATTGTTCCGCTGACGACGTGTATGTGGCCA
Source organism: uncultured Planctomycetota bacterium (assembly GCA_963767835.1). Classification (GTDB taxonomy): domain Bacteria; phylum Planctomycetota; class Planctomycetia; order Gemmatales; family Gemmataceae; genus SIAQ01. The sequence continues at coordinate 306,206 of CAVYFY010000019.1, read as the reverse complement.
TCGGCCATTGCCACTTGCATCGCCGAATGCGGCGTTTGCGTGCGCCAGAAATCGCAAACGTCCGGCCCTGGGGTGAGCTGAGGTTGAACCTGGAACCAGGTGTAATCGGTGGGCAGAAAACTCGGGTCATCGCTGGGTTTGCCGGTCGGAGTGATGCCGAAGTTGTGGTAGGAGACCGAATGCAGAGCAACGCGAATCGTGGAATTGCAGACGGAATAGGCTTCTGCAAAGAGGACCACATTGGAGGGCCCGTCGGACAGATCGATCAAGCGGCGCAGGTCGGAGAAGGCGCCCTTGTTGCCTCGGGTGAAGGCGTACCAATTCGCAAGGTAATTGGTTGTGCCGATGTTCAAACTCGGGTTGGCAGAAGGGTCCGAGGGGCACCGCAGCGAGGGGAAAGCGAAATCGCGCACGCCGTTCGCGGCAATCGCCATGCTGCCGCCATTCCATCCCTCGATTTCTTCGTAAAGGGGAGTTTGGTCCAGATGAGGGAGAAGGCCGATGAGCCAGCTGCCATATACTTCGCCGTTCATTCCGGAGGCGTAGGGCGGGAATTTGTGGGCCACGTCGTGGTAAGAATTCACCGCGAGAGCGGCTTGTTTTAGATTATTCTGGCACTGAGCGCGGCTCGCCATTTCGCGAGTTTTCTGGACCGCGGGCACAAGCAATCCCACCAGGATCGCGATAATCGCCATGACGACCAGCAATTCGACCAGGGTAAGGCCGCGACGCCGTGCTCTGGACATGGGAAACCCTCACTCGCCGTGCTTATTTGCTGAAAATGTAGGCCGCACACCCGCCGTTTCCGGAATTGTACCCGACCCCGATACGGAAGTAGAGCGTATTGCCGGTAACGTCCAGGGAAAACATGGGATCGGCCGTGCCTAAAGCCGTGGCATAGGCCGCGCCATTACTCGATGGGCCGGCAAGTGGGTTGCTGCCCATCAACGATGTCTCCTGGTCGTAGGGATAATTCACCAAACTTCCAAACAAGAGCGCATAATCCGTCGGCATGTCGCTTCCGGTAACTGGGTCCACCAGACCGGTGAAATTATCCTTAACCATGTTGTCCGCGTGCTTTTGAGCCGCTGCAGCCAAACGGTCGTCCCAGATGAAAGCGGGCTCAACACCAGTCGCAGTGGCAACGGAGCCACGCATGATATTCACCTGATCAAAAAAGTCGCGCCGCCAATCGCCCACCGGGGGGAGAGGAATTCCGCTACCGCCGCCTCCGCCGCCACCCCCGCCGCCTCCACCCGTAGTCGTGCCCGTGTCCCCACCGAGATTTCGGCAATTCGCCCCCGGCAGCACGGTTAACGCCATGACGCAAATGAGCAAGAGCTCTTTCTTGGTTATCATGTTTCGTTCCTTAACAGCAGCGCGGGTGCAATATCCGGACTATCCCTTAGTAACGGTACGACTGTGGCTTGCGTTAGGCAAGATTTTCAGGATTTCTTCCTTTCACCCCGCATCTGCCATTTTCGCGTCGGTTCTACCGCATGGCAGCCGAAATATGACGCTTTCTACTTTCCCTATGGGCATTGTACAAAAACTCAGGCGGCGGTTTCGCTCGCGCGCCTCATGCAATGAAATCTTGATTCGCAACTATTGTTGGCCTTTGCGTTTGCGAGCTTTCGTTGCACCCATACACCGACACCCTCCCGCCACAACGAACGCCTTTCTTGGCAATTCTTGTGCAAAGCCTTCCCTATGGTAAAATTAGGAAACAGCGTAGTCGAAAGGACTCATTTCGGCCTCCCCGTTTATCTAAGTGAGGATATTCATGCCCTCGGTGCACGAGACGCTCGCCCTTGCAGTGCAACATCATCAGGCTGGCAGACTCCAGCAAGCAGAAGACCTTTACCGGCAAATCCTGCAAGCGGAACCCCAGAACGTCGAAGCCTTGCACTTGCTCGGCTTGACGGAACACCAGATGGGCCGCCATCAGTCGGCGATTGAGTACATGTGTGCATCCCTGCGCTTGAAGCCAAACCAGGCGGAAGCAAACAACAATCTGGGGGCCGCTTTCACGGCACGTGGGCAGCTGCCCGAGGCACAGGCTTGTTTTCGGCAGGCGGTGCATCTGAAGCCGGACTATGCCGCGGCGTACAAGAATCTGGGCAACGTGCTCAAGCTGCAAGGAAAATATGACGAAGCCCTGGCCAGCTTGCAGTTGGCTCTCCGCCTCGATCCCCGGTATGCGGGCGCCCTCACCGGCATGGGATCGGTCCTGCAGAAACTCGGCAGGCAGCTGGAGGCCCTATCCTGTCATCAACAGGCCTTGGCCATCAATCCCCGCTCTGCCGACGCGCTGACCAATCTTGGCTCGACGCTGGCGGAATTGAACCGTCACGCCGAGGCCATCCGTTACTTTCAGCAAGCGCTCGCCATCCAACCCGATTTGGCCATTGCTCACAACCATCTCGGCTCGTCCCTGGGAGCGCTGGGTCGGCATGCGGAAGCAATTGCCTGCCATCAAAAAGCGATCACCCTGAATCCCGAACTGGCCGACGCCCATTTCAGCCTGGGTGTTGTCTTGCGGACAGTGGGCCGAATCCAGGAATCGCGTCAGGGGCTCGAAAAGGCAATCGCGTTGGCGCCCCAGCGAACCGATTATTTTTACAATCTCGCCGAGAGCCATCGCTTCGCCCCGGATGATCCTTTGCTCGCCCACATGGAAACCCTCGGCAAACAGCCAATCGCCACACCCGAGCGCATTTTCCTGCATTTCGGCCTCGGCAAGGTCTATGCGGACCTCGATCGGCCCGAGGACGCATTCCGCCATTTGTCCGAAGGCAACCGCCTACAGCGGCAGCGCGTGCAATACCGCGAGTCGGCAACGCTGAGGGTCTTCAAACGCCTGGCAACCGTCTTCACTCCCGAATTGCTGCGCGCCAAGGCGGGCCTCGGCGATCTGTCCACGCTGCCGATCTTCATTATCGGCATGCCGCGTTCCGGCTCGACGTTGCTCGAACAGGTCCTGTCGAGCCACCCCAAGGTTTTTGGCGCTGGCGAAATCAAGGCGTTCATCTCGGCGGCGGCGAAAATCGACGGCATCGACGCGCCACACGTCGAAACCTTCCGAAAGGCCATGGAAGCCATGACCGGCGATGTGCTCAGCTCCGTCGGCGCGGCATACGTCCGCCAGCTCCAATCGCTGGCGCCCGCCGCCGAACGCATCGTGGACAAGGCGCTTGGAAACTTCATCGTCGTCGGCCTGATTCATCTGGTGCTGCCCAATGCACGCATCCTGCACATGCGCCGCGACCCCGTCGATACCTGCGTTTCCTGTTTTTCCAAGTGGTTCGCCTTGGAGCAGCAACACACCTACGATCTTGCGGAGCTTGGCCGCTATTATCGGGCCTACGAAGAATTGATGGCGCACTGGCGTGGCGTTCTCCCGGAAGGGGTCATGCTCGAAGTGCAATACGAGGACCTGGTGGCCGATCTGGAGCCGCAGGCACGCCGCATCATCGCTCATTGCGGTCTCGACTGGGACGAGCACTGCCTTGACTTTCACCGAACCGAGCGAGCGGTCAACACCGCGAGTGCGGCGCAAGTGCGGCAACCGATTTATCGCAGCTCCGTGGGGCGCTGGCAATCCTGGCGGGGCTTCTTGCAGCCCTTGCTGGAAGCTCTCGGACCGCTGGCATCCCAATCAGCCGAATAGTCGTCAGCCGAATTCCGTCTATCATAGACCGCAGGCGCCGCGGATTCCCCGTTGCGCCGTCGTTTTTTCACCAGGAGATTTCCATGCTTCGTCGTTTCGCTGCTTTCGCATCCGTGGCCGTCATTATCGCCCCCATGTTCGCCATCGCTGCCGAGTTCCCGCTCACCGACAAGAACACGACGGTCAAATTTGTCGGCTCCAAGAAGGGCGGCAAGCACGAGGGCGGCTTCAAGACCGTCAGCGGCACCGCCAGCGTCAAGGACAACGATCCGACCACCCTCAAAATTTCGCTCGACATCGACACGGATTCGCTCTACACCGACACCGAAAAGCTGACCGCCCATCTGAAATCCCCCGACTTCTTCGGCGTCAAGACCAACCCGAAGGCAAAATTCGTCTCGACCAAGGTCGAAAAATCCGGCGACAACTACAAGATCACCGGCGACCTGACGATGCTCGGCAAGACGAAGCAAGTTTCCTTCCCCGCCAAGCTCGCCGTCAATGCCGACGGCGTAACGCTGTCGAGCAGCTTTTCGATCGATCGCACACAATGGGGCATGACCTTCGGCGCCGGCAAGGTTGACAATGACGTGAAGCTGACGGTGGAAGTCAAAGCGGCAAAGTGACGGGTTCGTCGTCAATCACGTCAATGCTCGCTTGCAGTTTAGCGCACGGAATTTTACGAAACCACGAATTCTATGTGCGAAACCGCCAAGCGAGTGGCGCAATCTACTGAGAATACGCGATGCCCTCGTGGGTGTTCTTCCGGGACAATATTCTGCCGATTCTGCTTTATCTGGCGCTGCCTGCGTTCGCGTCGGCAGCGCTCGTGATGGCTACGGCGGCGCGGATTGGCGGCGCGAAGCAGGCGGCGGCCAGCGCCGCGTTGGCCTTGTGCGTCGGCGCCGTTGTGGGCCTTTGCATTTCCGCGGTCGCGCCGCTCGTTATCGAGGATCCACTCAGCGCCAAATTTGTCCCGTTCGATGAAATCCCGCCGCTGGACATCTATCTCGCCCGCGCTCTTCACGTTGACTCTTCCTCATGGGATCGGCTCCCCTGGGCGGTTCTGGCGGCCGTGGTGATCGGACGCCTGGCAACTATCGCGGACGGCTGGGTGGTGCGCCGGAACCGCGATCGCGATTGCCTGGAGCCTGGTCCCCGATGCGGATCGCGAGCAATCTTTCTGGATGACGCCGGCGCTGGCGGCGGTCATCTTTGCGCTGTGGGAAGTTCTCGATCGCCTGGCCGACCAACCGGGCAACGGCGGCGTCGCGCCCGGCGTAATCCTTTCGCTGCTGACGGCGGCCGAGATCATGCTTGGACATGCGCACTGCGCCCTCCTCGGGAACGCCCTGACGGTGTTGGGATTCGCCTTCATGGGGGCGGCGCTCATCGCTTGCTGGCGTGGCATTTCGTTCAGCGGCGCGATCCCGGCCATTGCCGTCGCGCTTCCGTCGCTGCTGTTGATGGGTCAACGGACGACCGCTTCCAAGCTGCCATGGAGCGTGTTCGCGTTGCCGGCGCTGGCCCCCATTTTGCTGGCGATCACGCTGCCGTTGACGCATTGGCCGAAGCTGCGATTGCAGCTGGTGCGCCTGGTGTTCGTATTGACGCCGCTGGCGGCCGCGGTGGCGCTGGCCTGGCTCGACGAGCCGCTCGATTTCAGCGCCGAGGGGAGCGAATGATTGCGAGACAATATTGAAAAAAGGCTCGCGCTTTCTCGCGCATTTCGCTAGAATAATTACCATTCCCGACTCGCCTTCGATGCATCATTTCCACCTAGCGCAAGCCGAGCATTCATGCCCACACCGGTGTCGATCTTTCTGGATTTCAATCTTCCCAACGCGACGACGTGGTTTTACTTTTCGTTTCTGCTGGCGATCGCGTTGTTCTTCAAGTTCTCGCGGCTCTTGAGCATGCGGAATCTGGATGTAGTGATGATGTTTCTCTTGGTGCCGGGATTGCTGATCGTGCAAAGCGCTCGGCCGCAACCGATGCCGATGGAGCAGCACCCGGCGGTGCAGTTGGCGGCGCTGGTGGGGCAGCAAGCGATGCCCGCGGGGCCGGGGGCGCAGGCGAGCCAGGTGGCGCGATTTACGCAGCAATGCGGGCCGATCCTGGAGCGCGGCAGTTGGCTGTGGTTCGGCTACCTGTGGATTCTGCTCGGCAGCGTCTATTTCTTTGGCCGTTGCTTGCTCGATTTGACGCTGGTGCAGCGTCCAGCTCTGGCGCCGAACCTGCAAACCGGCGGGCTGGCGTGGCTGGCAGGAGCGCTGTTGATCTGCCTGTTGGCCGTTGCGTATCGGCAGGTAGAGCGGCAATTCCATCCACTGCCGACTCAGGGCACGGCCGGCGAGGCGATCTTGCTGTCGGACAAGGCGCCGCTGGAATTCGCGTTGGCGGCGCTCTGGCATGGTTGGCCGGCGTGGGGAGTGGCGGCGCTGGCGTTTGCCGGGCACATCGCGGTGGTGCTCGGGTTGGTGCTGGTGGCGTGGCGGCATTTTCAAGATGTCGCCGCGGGCATGGCCGCCGCCACGTTTTACCTGATGCTTCCCTACACAGGATTTTACGTAGGCCAGCTGACGCATGTGCTGCCGATGGCGTTGTTCCTGGGCACGATCCTTCTTTATCGCCGGCCGACCCTCGCCGGCGCGATGCTGGGCATCGCCGGGGCGGCCACGTATTTCCCTCTATTCGCCTTGCCGATCTGGGTCAGCTTCTATCGCCAGCGCGGCGTTGGACGCTTCCTCGCCGCTTTCATCCTCAGCCTGACGGCAGGCCTGGGCTACCTCGCGTTCACCCTGTGGCTCCGGGACGAACTGGACGACAGCCTCGCTTATGCGCTCAGGTCAACCGCCTGGCAGCCGTGGCTGCCGCCTGGTGATGCGGAAGGACTCTGGGCCGGAATTCCGTGGGCTTACCGCATTCCGATTTTTCTGTTATTCCTCTCGTTCGTGCTGACGACCACGATCTGGCCGGCGCCAAGAATTTGGCCCACGTTATCGCCCTGTCAGCCGGGGTCTTCATCAGCCTGCAATGGTGGGGCGCCGATCAGGGCGGCGTCTATGTTCTTTGGTACGTGCCGCTTTTGCTGCTCATGGTTTTCCGCCCGAACCTGCACGATCGCGTCGCCCCACTGATCGTACCGGAAACCGATTGGCTTTCCTTGAGCCTCGGCTGGTGCGTCCGCATGGTCCGCCGCGTGATCCATCGCTCGCAACCGCCGATTCAGCGCACGGCGGCGTGAATTGTCCGTTACCTCTTTTTCTTTGACAACGCCGTCGCCCACCTCGCATCCGCCTTGCTCAGCGGCGCAGACGCTTGCTTGCCGTAACTCAGCGATCGGGCGTAACGGCCGCGCTCATAGGTGGTTCGGAACACGGCGACCAAATCTACATACACGTCCTTGTCCGGCGCTCTGAGCGGAATTGGCATTCTCGGCAGCGGATCGCGCAGCCGCCAAGATGTGACTTCGCAGTTCGGGCGATTTTCAACGCGCGAGATGTAGAAGTGATAATCGCCGCCGGGCAGCGCCAATGATAACGGCGGGCGCGTTCCGCCCAGCAGCAGATCGAGTTCGACGAGGTGGACCTTGTGCTTCAGCAAGGCCCGGCGCTTGCCGCGATATTCTTCGAAGCCGTCGCCGCTCTTGTTGGTCGGGGATAGCAATTCCAGCACGGCGATCAGCGCCCGGTCGGGCCGATGGAATATTTCGATCCGTCCCTGCCGTTCCTCGTCCAGATACTCATGCGGGATCGTAACCGGCTCCAGCAGCAGTGTGCCCGGGTTTCTGGATATTGCCGGCGGAGTGCCTCCTTTGCGGGTGACAGCAACATCGGGATAAACCTTCTTGCCCAGAGCTTCCTCCATATGGACGAGATTAACGGTTTCGTCCACGCGGGCGTCGTAGGCTTCAGGCAATTGATCCGCGATCGCCTCACGCCAGTATTCAATAAAGGTATGATGAAAGTCCCGCCAGAACGCCGGGTCTTCCAGGTAGGGATCCATGCCGGGAAAGGGACACGCCATGGCATTTCCTCATTGATGGAGTTGTCGTTTATTTTACTGGATGGCGCGCAGTCTGGGAATTGCGCGGCACAGCGTGACCAGGGTCATCTCTGATTGAGGATCGGACCGATGTTGGTCAGCGGCACGCCGGGGAACAATCCCGCGGAGTGGCCGGTGCCGCGGGCGACGTTGGGCAGGATTTCGAAGGTGACGCCGACGGTGCTCAGCGTCGAGTTATAGCTGACGCCGAAATTGACGATGGTGTCCGTGCCCATGCGCGAGAAAAGGAGCGAATAGCTCGTCACATTGTCGCCGAAGTCCCAGACGGTGCTGGCGGTGATGGCGTATTTGCCGCTGAACGGATAGACGATCGAAGCGATGATGGCCTTGGAATTCAGCGGGTCGATCTGCTGATAGCCGAGGAAGAAGTTGGTGGAGTCGGGCCGGCCCAGAAAGGCGCCGAAGTTATAGGCCCGCGCTCCCCCTTCGAACGGCTCCCACCAGCCGTTGGCGGTCAGGGCGGTGCGATCACCAATGTTCCATATCCAGTCGTATTCCAGGAAGCCGAAAGTGTGGCCAAGATCGTCGCGCTCGGAATGTGGATAGATTGAGGCCATGACGTTGAGCGACATCCAATCGGCGACGTGCTCGTCGCCCGGGAAGCCGCGCTTGGTCTGCCAGCGCTGATCGATGCCGAGCTGAACGACGTTCATGGTGTCGAGATTGTCGGAGCTATTGTCCACGAGGCGGCGCAGGGCGAAATATTGTGGGTTGTACAGGTTCGAATTCGTCAGGGCGAAGGCGTTGCTGGGATTGTAAAGCGTCTGGACGGGACGGATATCGCGCAGGGCTTGATCGGTAGCATCATCGTTGATGCGATCGAGCTGCGGCAGGTTGTTGAAACCGACGCTGCTCTGCGACGCATAGTAGTTGCCGTAAAAGACGATCTTGTGATAGAGCTGGTTGAGGTTGAACAGATCGCTCTGGACGTCCGGATAAAGTTTGGAGAGGGGCATGCTCCAGCGCAGGCCGCCGCCGCCGAACAGACGCCCCTGGCTGTCGCCGTTGACGTTCTCCGAATAATAGGCCACGTCCCACGTAACGTACGGAGCGAACTTGATCGGACCCGCATCGAACGGCATGCTCAGATCGCTCTTCCAGTCGAGGCGAACCGTGTTGACGTCCGCGTCGGTCGGCAGATAGGCGAGCGGGACCTGGCTTGTGGGCCGCAGCTGAGCGAAGCCGGCGCCGGCTCGAGTATTGAAGACGAGCAGATCCGGCAGCTGGTCAAACGAGAAAGTTTGGCCCATCAGATAGCCGTCGAGCTTGGGGAGCCAGTTGGTGTGCGTGAACCAGTTTTCGGTTTCGGTCGCGGCATCGAGAGTCCAGGCCCAGTCCCCCTGCTGCTGCTTGAGGTGCATGTAGGTGTCCTGATTGAGGCCGTTGACGAACTGATCGAGGAAATAGACTTCATGGAAATTGCGATCGGTGAGATAGGCGAACTGGCCGAGGACACTGAAGCCGTCAGGGAGTTCCTGGACATTGACTTTGCCGTAAGTCCAGGCGCGGAAGTCGGGGTGTTCGATGGGCCAGGAGGTGTTGGCGTTGGGCCAGAATTCCTGTTGGCCGCGGTTACCGCCGAGGATGTCGAGGCCGGTATCGTAGACGCCGTAGAACTTGAATTCGCCGGTGTATTTTCCCTTGATGTCAAACGGGTCCTTGCCGGTGAACTGAAAGTAGGTGCCAAAGCCGGGGCCTCGCATGGACAGATAATCGAGGTAGAGCTGCCATTTCGTGCCGTCGAAGTGAGGTAAGTCGAGAATGTCGTAGAGGTCCCAGGTGGTGCGGAACTGAAACCCGAAAATGTTGTCGTAGCCGGCGTTGACGGCGTCGAGCGGGCCGAGCGGGTCTTCCAGGCGGCCGCCGAAATAGGGGAAGTAAAAGATCGGCACCCCTTCCAGATAGGCGAGATAATTGGTGCCCGAAAACACGTGGTCGGTCTGCTCCTTCCGCTTGCCGTCCTTGTCGTAGGCGGGCCATAAACCGTAGAGATAGCTGAGCTCGTACTTGCGTTCCTCAATGCTCATGTTGCTGATGTTGACATAGAAACCCGGATCGGACGGCAGCCAGCTGGAAAAGACCTTGGACTCCTTCATCGAGAATAGCTTGGGGCCAAGCTGCTGTAGTTCCGGCGTCCAGATGTGCAGCGGAAATAACCCTTTAGGAATCATGATTTCGAAATCGACTTCGCGGGCCACGGCGACATTGCGGCGCACATCGTAATACAATTCGTTCGTGCGCAGCGTTTTGGTGTCCTTCTCGCCGCGCATGCGCATCTGGACGTGGCCGGACATGTAGAGTTCATGGGCGCCGTTGTCGGAGCCTTGCTCGCTTTTCATGTCATTGAAGAGGGCCTTGCCGTTCCCTTTGGTCCAGATCACCAGGCGGTCGGCTTCGATGTCGATGATTTGCGGCTTGGTAGCCGGCGGGTTTCCGGGGGTGGAGATGATCAATGCCGCGCCGCCGGTGAGGATGATCGCGGTGCGGCCATCCGGGAGCGGCTTGAAGTCCACATCGAAGTCTTTGGCGAAGCGCGGGCGAATGCTCAGGTGGGGCGGCGGCTTGGCATCGGTCTTCGGTTCCGGCGCGGCGCCGACGTTCAGCGACGAAGGCGGCGCTCCCGGCACCGGCGGCGGCGACTCCACGCCCGGCTGGAACCACACATCCTGCTTCACCGGCGTCGCCGGCGCCGGGATCGTGCGCGGATCGAACGGCGGTGGCGGAGTCGGCGTCTGCGCGGCCAGCGCGCCCGCAACGAGCGCAATCGCGGCGATAGCGACCGCAATGCCGCGCGCGAGCACGCCTCGAGTTGGCCGACAACCTTGGTCCACGACGATTTCCCCGCGTTCCCCTGCGGGCGCTTTTTGCCCCAAAAGCGCCTATCCCAAGAGGGCGGGGAGTATAGCGCGAGATCGCCAAGTGTCAAGGCCAAGCGATTTTGCCGTTTATCCCCGCCGCTTGCGGCGCGTGCCTCCCCCACCCGCCGCAAGCAGCGGGGCTAAACGAAAACCATGGAATAAATCCCCCATTCGCGCATCTAAACAAAACCGGCAAAGTCCCTCGATTTCGCCAATGTGTCGAATCGATGAAGCAACCTCGCCGCTTTCGTCCAAATTGACTTTGAGAAGCAAGGAAGGAAAGGTATGATTGAAAAAGATCCTCGAGCGCGCCCGCAAGGATTCCTACCGATGCCGGAACCGTATTCGGACGAATTCAATCTTCCCGTGCTTGAACCCGCTGAAACACCGCTGCACGGCTATCGCGGCATTGAGGAAGCGGTTCCGCGCGTGCCGGCCGGGCTGTCGATCGCCATCACGCGCGAAGCCGGTTCGCGCGGCACGAGCATCGCCCAGCATGCCGGCGAGAAGCTCGGCTGGGAAGTCTACAGCCAGGAGATGCTCGAATACGGCGCCGAGCACGCCTCGGTGCGCCAGGAATTGCTCGACAAGCTCCCGACTGAGGCCGCCCACTGGATCGATGAGCGCTTGCAAGAATTAAGCCTGAGCCGGCAGCCGGACATGATCGAACTGGCCCGGCTGGTGCTCACGCTGGCGGCGCATGGGAACGTGATTCTGCTGGGCCGCGGCGCCGGTTTCATCTTGCCGAGCCGCTCGACACTGCACGTTCGGCTGGTGGCGCCATTGCAAGACCGCGTCGCCTACATGAGCCAATGGCTGCGCCTGACTGACGAGGAAGCCGCCGAGCAGGTGCGGAAGCGCGATCATCAGCGCACCGATTACCTGGCGACGCATTTCCATCGGAAGCCGAATGATGTTCACGTTTACGACATGGTGTTGAACACGAGCCTGCTGGGCGAGGAACGCTGTGCCGACCTGATCGCCGCCGCCGCCAAGGCGAAGATGTCCGCGGTCGTGGGGATGGATTAGCCGCTTGCGTTGAGCGCTCGCACGGCGCCAGGAGAGCGCTAAACGCAAGCGGCGGTACCTCCAATCTTTTGCGCTTGCCGATTCGTCTTATCTTTGCGATACTCGGATACCAACCCGAAGCGCTAGCGAAGGAGCCGAACGAGCCTCGCTTGCGCGTTGGGGTTAGTGTGCAAACACGCTTCCAGTCCCCTGTCGATGAGGAAATCGCGATGACGAATCACACACGTCTGCTGGCGGCAGCGCTCGCGTTCATTGGCTGCCTCCCCGCCGCAAGCCAGGCGGCTTGCTGTTATTTCTCGGCCAAAAACGCCGACATCTTGCAACCGGCGCAGAAGGTGTTCATCACCTGGGACCCGAGCGAAAAGGTCGAATCTTTCACGGTGCAGCCGAAGTTCGAGGGCAACGCGCTCGATTTCGGCATGGTCATCCCGACGCCAAGCCAGCCGAAGCTGCACGAGATGCCGCGCGATTTCTTCAAGCATCTGGCGATCTACACGATCATGCGCAAACGAGAGTTCGCCCAATCGAAGCTGCTGCCGCTGCTGGATCCGCAAGTCTACGAAAAAGAAGCGCGTAATGTTTGGAGCGCCAGCCGCACCCAGGGCGCTGCAGGGAGCCATGAGAGACGATAAGGCCGAGCAAAATCGCAAGCCGGCGATCAAGATCCTCGAAGTCGGCACGGTCGGGTCGCTCGATTTCAAGATCATCGAAGCGGGCCGGGCCGACGATCTTTTCAAATGGCTCAAGGACAACCAATATTCCTACTCCGGCGATGAAGCCACGCTCAATCACTATGTCCAGAAGAAATGGCTTTTCACCGTCATGAAGATCGACACCATGCAGATGAAGCGCAACAAGGACGGCACCTTCGCCGGCGAAGTCACGCCGACGCGCTTCAAGTTTGCCAGCGAAAAATTGATCTACCCGCTCAAGATCACGCAGATTTCGGTGCGCGAGCGGACCGAGGCCCTGTTCTACGTGCAAGCTCCCTTCAAGACCGATCTGCCGGGCGACATGACCTACCAATTCACCTGGGCGCCGATGCTGCGAGGGGCGCTCGGCTGCTCCGGCGGCGTGCCCGGCAAGGGCGAAGAATGGCTCAAGAAATTCGGCCCGCACATCCCGGCGTTGATGCAACGGGCCCAGGCGCTCGATTACCGCTTCGTCGCCGGCCAGCGCGCTACGCCGAACAAGAATGGCCACACGCCGACCACCATGGAATGGGCCCGCAAGCTGTCGAAGGATGACGTCGGCATCGTCACCGGCAAGGCGCCGTACAGCGAGAAAGTTCCCGATCCGGACGAAGGCTTCACGCTCGCCGATGGCAAGGACAAGGAGCGAGCCAAGGCGATCTGCAAGGTCATCCGCGCCCGCCTGGCCAAATCGCAAAAGGAGCGCCCGTTCGGCTACCTGGTGCGCGAAGCGCCGGCCGGCGATGTCAAGGACCTGCAACAACTCGCCGGCCATCTGGCGGAAGGACTGTTCATCACGAAGTTCCGCAAGACGTTCGCGCGGGACGAGATGAACGACGATTTGTCGATCGTGCCGGCCCGCTACGAGCGCACGGAAGACACGTCGGAGTACGAGGAGATTCTGCCGTCGTCGCCGCCATGAGCTCATGAAGTGCAGTCGGATCGAGATTGAAGCTCGATTGGCGGTTTCGCGCACAGGTCCTGCCGAACCGCGGATACTGTGCGCGAAACCGCCAAGCGAGCTTCAACCTCAAAAGAGAGGGAGTTCGCCATGCCGCGTTCGCTGGCGATTGTTGCTTTGATATTGTTCTTGGTTTCCGGCGTCGGTGCTCAGGAAAAGCTGCCGCCGCGCTTTGCGCCGTTGACGAAGAATGAGCGCTTTCGGCTTGTTCGCGTGCTGGGCATGCCTGAACTGCAGCCGACATTGCAGCCGACCTCCGCGATCTCGGCCGACGGCAAGTGGGCGATATTTGCCGAGGACATCACGAGCAGCGACGGGAAAAACTGGCATTTCAGGACGCGGCTGCTACTTTTTGATTTGCAGGCGAAAACTTGGCCGCGCGAATTCGAGATTGACGGCAAGACCGTCACCGCGCTGGATTTGTCGCAAGACGGCGCAAAAGTGCTGCTCGCGGGGCAGTTCATCGACGCGAAAGGGAAGGACCCCTCGCAGGCTGCGCTGCGCGCCCATCTGCTCCTGCTCGATCTCCGCACCGGCAAGGCGGTTCGCAGTATTGAGGCCGCGGACATGCAATTTCTCTGCGTGGCACTTGCGCCGGACGGGACCTTCGCGCTGACGGGGTTGTCTGACAAGATCAAGCAATGGGACCTCAGGAACGGCAAGCAAGTCGCCGTGTATGATGCGAAGCGAATCTTTCCCATCCATGCCCTGACGTTTCTGCCCGGCGGCAAGCAATTTCTCGCAGCCGGCGACGGGGTTCGGCTCTGGATCGTCGGCATGGACAAGCCCGTGCGCAGCTTTGCCGTCAATCCAGCGGTCTTCGACATCTGGCGTCTGGCCGTGACGAGCGACTGCAAGCAGTTTACCGTCGGCGAGTTAATGGCCGTCGTCACGCAATGGGACATCGCCAGCGGCAAGCAAACCGCCAAACTGTCTGCATACCAGGGCCCACACGACGAATTCATCACCGGTTTGGCCATTACCGCCGATGGCAAGACGGTGATCGGCGCCTGGAGCAGCCTCAACAAGATCGCGGAAGATTCTGCCTCGACACGGTTTGTCGCCTGGGACGCTGAAACCAGGAAAACGCTATGGTCGAAGACGACCCGCCAGCGCGGTCTGATGTCGATGCTCATGCAAAAGGACAAGCTCCTCCTCGGCGGCGGGGCGAACCTATTCGAGACCTGGAGCATCAAGGAGGGCAAGCAACTGGAATGTTGGGGCGGACATAAGGGTAGTGTCAATGCCGTCGCGGTGCTGCTCAAAGGCGACATCCTCTCCGCCGGCCAGGAAGGCGTGGTGATGACCTGGCGCGATGGGAAAATGACTCGTAGCCAGCCAACCGCCAGCGGCGCGATCAGCGTGCTGGCGCAGAGCCACGACCGCACGCAATGGCTCAGCGCCGCCGCCGATCATGCGATCCGCCTTTACGCCGGCGATGGCGACAAGCCGCTGCAGGTGCTCAAAGGCCACACCGGCTCAATCACATCGCTCGCTTTCGGCAAAGAAGGCTGGGCGGTCTCCGGCTCCGGCGGCTCCGGCGATCGCGCTGTGAAGACCTGGGACCTGAAATCGGGCAAGGAAATCGCCAGTTTCGTCGACCATTCCGAGGGCGTCAATGCGGTCGCCGTCTCCCCCGATGACAAATGGCTTGCGACCGGCAGCGATGACACCACGATCCGCCTTTGGCCGATCAAGGCCGGCAAGGTCGATCTGACTCGCGAGGCGATCACGCTGGAAGGACACAAGAAGCCGGTCACCTGCCTGGCGTTCTCGCCCGACGGCAAGACGCTGATTTCCGGCAGCCAGGATCAAACGCTGAAAGTTTGGGATTGGGCCAAGGAAAAAGCGGTACGCACGATTCCTGGCCACAAGAACTGGATCACGTCGCTGTTGCTGATCCCCTCACCCCCGGCCCCTCTCCCCCAAGGGGCGAGGGAGGGGCTCGCTGCCGTGACCACCAGCGACGACCTGACGCTGCGCTGGTGGGACCTCGATTCGGGCAAGGAAGTCGGCCGGCTCGATTTCGGCGTCATAGGAGATTGCCCGCGCTGCCTAGCCCGGCTCGGCGCGGACCGCCTGCTCGTCGGCACATCAAGCTGGCTCATCTACGAACTGCAAATGCTGCCGACGGACAATACCAACCCGAAGCGCTAGCGAGGGACCGGTCGGCTCACTTGGCGGCCTTGGCGGGTTTCGCCTCATTGGCGGGCTTCGCCTCTATCCAGAATGGACTGATGCGGTGAATCTTCTTGAGCGCCGTCTCGCGTTCGCCGTTATTCTTGGCCCTGGCGAGCTTGTCCTTGAGCTTCGTCAGCTTCTTGCGGCGTGCACGGGTGCGCCGAAGCTCAATTTTCTTTTCGACCATGATACAATGTCCCCATCGGTTGGTAGCGAATTTCGGAAACGCTTATTGTAAAGAATAATCACGAAAGGTCGAAAAAAGAAAACGCGAATTCAGCCACGGATGGAACACGGGGCAAACACGGATGGAGAAAAGAAACTCCGAATTCCTTGCCGTGTTCAATCCGTATTGCATCCGTGGCTAAATTCTGTTTTCGCAATATCATGCGAGACACCATCATGCGACAGAAATTCCTCTGGATCGTGGCAGGCTTCACCCTCGGCGTCCTGGCGACGGTCTACTGCACGCACCAATATCTCGTGCGCGCCCAGCAAACGGAGCGGCCCGGCAACTCGCTGGACAATCCAATCGATATTCCGCGCGATCTCGCCGGCCTGAGTATCAAGACGCCGCGCATCCGGGTCGTCCACACCACCGATCCCTGGCAACCCGGCGGCTCCATGTACTTCCAAGAAGTCGATCCCTGGCTCGGCTACATGTGGGGCAAGAATCTCACCCAACGCAATTTCCGCGAACGCGACGGCGTCTACGGCGACAACGGCAAGATCGAAGGCGTCCTCCTGCCCGACGGCGCCACCAAAATGATGGACCGCTCCCACACCAACTCGTGCGGCACCTGCCATAATTCTCCCTATCGCGACGGCGGCGCCGGGGCCACCATCCCCAAGAACGGGGCGACTGGCCGAAATACCCCGCACATGTTCGGCGGCGGCCTGATCGAGATGATCGGCCAGCAAGTCCGCCTTCAGGCTTACGCGATTGCCGATGTCAACCGCGACGGCTGGATTTCCAAGGAAGAAGCCAAGGGCAAACGCCTGATCGTCTACAATCTTCCCGAGGGCGAGCCGGGCCGAATCGCGATTGATCTCGGCAGCTTCGAGGAAGATGAAAACGGCGCTCCCGGCCTCAACCCGATCATCTATCCGGTCTACGTGGATCGAAACGGCCAGCGCGTCGCCTACGCCAAGAATTTGAAGCACCCCGAAGTCGCCGGCTATCAGATCGACATCCAGGTCTTCGGCTGGGGCAACTTGTACATGCCATTCCGCCCGCCGGTGCAAACCACGCTCCGCGCCTTCACCTCCGGCCCCTTCGATATCCACTCCGGCCTGCAAGCGCACGATCCGACCAGCTACACCAGCGTCAAGCGCGACGCTCACGCCCTCGTCTCCAATCCCGGCTGCCAGCAATTCATCACGCAGGCCACGAAGGATCGCGGCGGCGTGCGCGCTCCGACCAAGACCGGCTTGCCCGGCATCAGCCTCGATGACCCCGATCGCGACGGCTATTGCGAGGAAATCTCCGAAGGCGATCTCGATGTCGCCGAATGGTATCTGCTCAACCACCCGGCCCCGACGCGCGGCAAAACCAGCGCCGATGTCACCGCAGGCGAGAAGCTGTTCGCCAAGGTCGGCTGCGCGGCCTGCCATGTGCCCGATTGGCATCTGTTGCCTGGCAATCCCAGGGCCAAGGATTACACCGAGCAATTCGCGGGCGATCGCCGATTCTTCGATCTGAAAGTCGCCTGGAACGACCAAACCGAGCGCCTCGAAGGCAGAATCGAATTGCTCGCCGATAAAGTCAAGGACAAGAAGGGGACGCGCATGGTCCCGCGCCGCAGCGCCTATACCATCCGCGGCATCTACAGCGATTTCAAGTATCACGATGTCGGCGAAGGCTTTTATCAGATGCAATTCGACGGCAGCATCGTCAAGATGTGGAAAACCGCCCCGCTCTGGGGCGTCGGCCATACCGCCCCCTACGGCCATGACGGCGGCAGCCTCGATCTCGACGCCGTCATCCGCCGGCATGGCGGTGAAGCTCTCGATTCGCGCATCAGCTATGCCAAGCTGTCCGAAACGGAACGCCGGCAGATCCTCGCCTTCCTGGGCAACTTGATTCTCTACCAGACCGACCAACTCCCCTGCGATCTGCATGGCCGTGGCAAGATCGAACCGCACTACAAGGTTCAGGGCGTGGACACCGGCATCGAGTGCTTTAACCCCGAATGGCTCTTCAAGATTCCGCTCAAGATCGAAGGCCCGATCCGCAATATCCGCGGCGACAAGATCATCTCCCGCGCCGGCGTCAATATCCCCGCCGCCTACGGCCTGAACCTCGAATTCCTCAAGGATTCCGACGGCGACGGCTTCCCCGATGTCATCGACCCGGAGCCTACCATCCGCGGCTTCCGTGACGGGATTCGCTAGTGGAATCACGAAAGCGCGAAAAACGAAACCACGAAAAAAATGAATGAGCACCGTTGCCACTCAGGTGTTTTTTTCGTGGTTTCGTTTTTCGCGTTTTCGTGATTCAATTGGACTCAGATTCGCTCGTCATTTCATTTCTCCCAGCGAAACACCCTTCCGTTCAAACTGTCCACGATGTACAGCGTTCCCGCCGACCTGACATAGACGCCGTGCGGTTCATCGAAGGATACGCTCAACGGATCGCCGCCCTCCTTTGAGTCGCCTTTCTTGCCGGTGCCGGCGAGGCGAACGATCTTGCCGTCTTTGGGCATGTACTTGCGGATGATGTGGTTGGCGCTGTCGGCGATGATGACATTGTCATCGCGATCGACGCACAGGTGCTTGGGGCTATTGAGAGTGGCCTTGCGGGCGTCGGAGTCATCGCCGATGTTGCCCGGTTTGCCCGTGCCGATGACGGTGCGAATCTTGCCCTGCGGATCGACGACGCGCAGGGCATGGCCGCCGCGCTCGAGGATGTAGACATTGCCCTTGCTATCGACGCAAGCGGCGCGCGGATCGAAAAGCGGGGCGGTTTTGGCATCGGCGCCGTCGTCGGGGATGCCCTTCTTGCCGTTGCCTGCGATCAGTTCGATGATGCCGCTCTTCATGTCCACGGCGCGGATGCGGCGATTGTCGAGATCGGTGAGATATAGCTTGGAGAAGTCGGCGTTGAAGGCGACGCAATAGATGCCGCCCAGGTCGGCGTCAATGGCTGGGCCGCCGGGCTTGGCGTCGCCTTTCTTGCCCGTGCCGGCGAAGGCAGCGATGATGCCGGTCTTGGGATCGATTTTGCGAACGCGATTGTTCCAGGTGTCGGCAACATAGATCGCGCCATCTGGGGTGACGGCGAGGCTATGCATGCCGTTGAAGCTGGCGTCGAGCGCAGGGCCGCCATCGCCGCTATGGCCCTTCTTGCCGGTCCCGCCGATACAAGTCAACATGCCCTTGGGATCAACCTTCAGGATGCGGCCGCCCGTCATTTCGACGAGATAGAAGTTACCCGCCTTGTCGAAATCGATGCCGAATGGGTCGACCAGTTTCGCCTTGGTGGCGACGACCTTGTCCGCCTCGCTGCCGCCGCCGGCGATCAGCACCAGCTTGTCGGCGCGCGCGGCGTTGGTCGCGGCCAAGAGCAGGATGGCAGCCGTCAAGAGCGTTCGTCGGTTCATGGTGTTCTCCCATCGATGAGTTGGCCCATTGCAATTGTGGTCACGGTGGATATTCAGATCATAGAGGAATCAACACCGCCTGAGGAGAACGCCATGAATTCGCTTTGTGCCGTGCTGATGATGTTCGCCCCGGTTGCCGGCGACGACAAGAAGGCGACGGTCTGGGATTTCGAGAACGGCACGGTTGGCAAGCTGCCGCCGCACTGGACCGCGACCAAGACCGGCAAGGCCGAGGGGAGCGTCTGGAAGATCATGGAGGACAAGACCTCGCCAAAAGGCTCGAAGGTGCTGGCACAGACGGCGAAGGGCCCGGCGTCGCTGTTCAATCTCTGCGTTGCCGACGCGTCCAAGTTTGGCGATGTCGATCTGAGCGTGTCGTTCAAGGCGGTCGCCGGCGACAAAGATCAGGGCGGTGGGCCGGTTTGGCGTTTCCAGGATGCCGACAATTACTACGTTTGCCGAATGAATCCGCTGGAGGACAATTTCCGCGTTTACAAGGTGGTTGCCGGCAAGCGCATGCAGCTGGGCACCGCCGATGCCAAAGCCGCCGCAAATACCTGGCACACCATCCGCGTCGTGCAGGTGGGCGATCACATCCAGTGCTGGTTCAACGGCAAAATGCTGCTCGACGTGAAAGACGGCGAATTCAAGGAAGCGGGCAAGGTCGGCTTGTGGACCAAAGCCGACGCGCAAACCTACTTCGACAATCTGGTGGTGTCGGCGCCGAAAAAATAAGCCCAGATTCATAGCGCCGCCGAAATCGATGCTAACGGGTTGCCGTGCCTGTGGTTGGCGGGATTCCTAGCGCGAAATGATGGGACAGGCTGCCGTGCGCGAGGAATGTTCGTGAATCGAGGAACGAAGCCTGCGGAAAATCAACGATTTCAAGCATTTCGGGAAAAATTCGTAGCGCGCCCTTGCAATTCGCGAGGGCCGTGTTCTTTCGGATAAAGCGGTCATGGCCTCACGCTAAAGGCGCAAAGCCGCAAAGAGAAATCGATAGAGGACTCGGATTACCGGGCCCTTCGGCGATTTCCTCCTCTCTGCGACTTAGCGCCTCTGCGTGAGCCTTCCTGTCTGGTCCTGGGTTTGGCCCATTCAACGTCTTGTCTCCAGCCTGCAAGCGATGGTAGGCCCGCTCAACGCACGGCCGCAGCACGCTCCAAATCGGCGATGATGATCTTGTTCATCTTCAGCATCGCCTCCGCGGTGCGGCGGGAGCGGGCGGGGTCGGGATCCTTGAACAATTCCAACAGGCGCGTGGGCACGACTTGCCAGGACAGGCCCCAGCGGTCCTTGAGCCAACCGCAGCGGCTCTCCTCGCCCCCCCCTCCGACAGCGCCGCCCAGAGCCGATCCATCTCCGCCTGGTCCGCGCACGCGATCTGAAACGAGACCGCTTCGGTGAACGAGAACATCGGCCCGCCATTCAAGGCGATGAATCGGCTGCCGGCCAGCGTGAACTCGACGGTCAGCACCATCCCCGCCGGCCCGCTCGGCGTGTCCGCCGGCGACCGATCAATCCGCACAATCCGCGAGTCCGGCAACAGCGACATAAAACCGAGCCGCTTCTTCCGCCTGCCCGTTGAACCACAAGAACGGTGTGACTTTTTGCATGGTGGTGCTCCCAGGTGTTGCCGAATGATAGCGTCGTTCAAGAGAGCGGCTTTTGAATTGTAGGGTGGGCCGAGCGTAATCGCGAGGCCCACCGGTCTTTGGTGGCGCGTGGTGGGCCTCGCGATTACGCTCGACCCACCCTACGGGTACAGCGGATAAATTTGCGACGCTACCATTCGGCGCCGATCGCGTAATCCTTTTCACCGGTGTGTGGCCGGATGCCCAAATATTGGCGGAAGATAACGTCCAGAATACGAGCCGCCTGAGTTGGGGTTGCTTTCGCGACCGAATAGCCGCCATCGGTTTTGGACAAGCAGGAATCTGGAACTCCCGCTTGTTTCGTTACCTTTTGAATATCGACATCAAGTGGCTTCTCGAATGCGATATCCCTTGCCGCATCCGAATTGCGGCAAAATGATAGCTGTCTACGCGGCCCCCTTCCCCCTGAGCCTGAAAGGTAATCCACTTGTCCCATTCCGGCAACGCGCGCAGCCGCTTGATTGCATCCGCCATCGCGTCTACAGCCGTTTCAAAGTCGCCAGAGGGATGCACCAAGAAGGGCTTGTCCATTGGCTTCACCTTCGTATCTTTTTTTTTGTTGTCAATAGCAGGTTGTTTCGGAGCATCAGTCGCGTTGTTGCATGCGCAAAAGAAAATGAGGACAGCAAAAACCGTTAATCGTGGCATCATCTTTCCCTCCGCCGACTTACCCTCGATTCGATCACCCGTCACATAATACGTGCATGTCGAGTCGCCCTCAACACAAATCCATCCCGGAAAATCAACACGCCCGCAGCACCGCATCCGCGCCGCGCTGCCGCAGTTCATTCGCCAGCGCCATTCCCGGCGGCTCGGCTTGCTCCATCGGCCTGAGGAAGTCGGCGGACTTGCCTTTTGCCGTGCGCTCACTTTCGGTATGATTCTGTTGAGGGATTTTTTGTGCCGGTTGGTGAGGAAGGAACTGAATGGCAGCGCCCACATCCGCCAATGCATTGCCGCAGTACTACATTGCTGACGGCGTTCATCGGGCGGTGGCGGTGCGCGAGAATGGATTGCGGTTGCTTCCGGCACGGCTGGTGGTGCAGGGGCAACCCGATCAATTGATCCATGTCAGCCCAGATCAATTGCATTCGCCCAAAGCGTCGATCAGCAAAACGGTGAGCGCGCGGCGAAATTACCCGGCGCTCGAAGCTGCCATGGCCGCCCCCGCCGGCAGAGCGAGCATTCCTCCCATTGAGGTGCAACCGCTGGGAGCGCCAGGCCAAACTGCGTCTGTGCCGCTCGCGCAGGTGCAGTTGCTTAACTGAGGAGTTGACATGGCACCCATCGCACCCGAAGTCGCTCAGGCCCGATTCCTTCGCGTCCTGCATCGTGCCTTTGTGCAAGCGCGGAATCTTGCTTTGCAAGGGGACTGCCAGCAATTGTACGAACTAGCAGACACCTTCGAACTATTGCCGGAGCTGATGGCTCATGGAGACGAAGGCTCTCTCGAACGGGTGCGCAAAATTCTGGCTGAATATCAATCGGCGCATCCTGATTGCGGTTATGAGTATCTCTCGCTGCTTGATGGCGGAGATGCCGGCTTGGGAAAACGGGTTTTAACGTGGTCACCGGCCACGGTGGATAGATTCCTCATCGCTTCTCTCGCAAGGCGTCCTTCGCTGGCGCGTCGGTTCACGATTCCTGCAAAAACTCCGCAGCCCCGCGCCGCCGCAATTCATTCGCCAGTGCGATTCCAATCGACTCAGCTTGCTCCATCGGTCCCGCGATGTCGGCGGCGATGCGTTGGCTGCCATCCGGCGATAATACCACGCCGCGGAGCGTCAATTCGCCATCGACAATCCTCGTCAACGCACCGATGGGAACCTGGCAGCCGCCGCCCAGGCCGCGCAGCATCGCCCGCTCGGCCAGGACGCTCCAGCGCGTCGCGGCGTCGTTGAGTTGATCGAGCAGCGTGCGGACGGCGAAGTCGGCGGCGCGGCATTCCAGCCCGAGCGCTCCCTGGCCGACGGCGGGGAACATCCAGGCGGGGTCGAGGATTTCGGTGATCCGGTCCGCGAGGCCGAGGCGAACCAGGCCCGCTTGGGCGAGGATGGTCGCGTCGAGGTTCTGCTCGGCGAGTTTGCGGAGCCGAGTGTCCACATTGCCACGGATGTCGATGAGCTTCAGGTCGGGCCGGCGATGCAGGAGCTGGGCCTTGCGCCGCACGCTGCTGGTCGCCACCGTCGCGCCCGTCGGCAAGTCGGCGAAGCTGCGATATTTCAGCGACACCAACGCATCGCCCGACGGCCCACGCTTCGGCACGGCCGCCAACACCAAGCCCTCGACCGCGAACGTGGGCAGGTCTTTCAAGCTGTGCACCGCGACATCGACCCGGTTATCGAGCAGGGCCTGCTGAATCGCCTTGGTGAACGCCCCGTCGCCGCCCAGTTGCGTTAACGGCACATCGCGCACCTGATCGCCGACCGTCTCGATTTCGATCAACTCGATTTGCACGCCCGGATCGGCGGTGCGCAAAAGATCGGCGACGTGATGCGCTTGCCAAAGCGCCAGGGGGCTGCCGCGCGTGCCGATGCGAAGGGATGTCATGGGATCGGGGCCTGAAGTTGCTGAAGGGCGGCACGCAACCGCTGGGCGATCTCCGCGCGGGGAGACGGGTCGGCTTGCAGAGCGCTGCCTTTCACGCGGATCGCGCTCGGCTCGATCGAGCGCCAACCAAACCGGCTTGAGCATGTCGGGATCATCCGCACGGCGTGGAAACAAATGCCAGTGCAGGTGCGGCACCTGATTGCCCAGCGATTCGCAATTCAGCTTCCGCGGCGAAAACGCATTCGCAATGGCGTGGCTGAGCGTGACCATCTCTTCGAGGAACGCCGAGCGAACACTGGCGGGAAACTGGTGCAGTTCGGCATAGTGAGCGCGGGACGCGAGCACGCAATAGCCGGTGTAGTATTGCCAGGGGCCGAGCAACGCGACCGAATGCGGGAACTGCCAGACGAGATCATCGGCTGGCAGCTCGGTCAAGTGGCCCAGTCGATCACAGAACAGGCACGGCGTTGCCATGGACTACCAATCGCCTCCACCACCGCCGCCGCCGAAATCGCCGCCGCCACCGCCGCCCCAGTCGCCACCGCCGCCGCCTCCTCCGCCCCAATCGCCGCCACCGCCGCCGGCATCGCCACCGCCGCCCCAATCGCCGCCGCCGGCATCACCGCCGCCTCCCGCGTCGCCGCCGCCGGCATCGCCGCCGCCAGCATCGCCGCCGCCCCAATCGCCGCCGCCTGCGTCTCCGCCGTCTTCGCCCTTGCCGCCGCCGGCATCGTCATCGCCGCCGCCCCAGTTGTCGCCGCCGCCGGATGCGCCGGTATCGGTGTCGCCGTCGTAACCCGCGGCGCCTTGATCGCTGCCGCCGCCGTCCCAATTGACCGCACCATTCGCACCATAGGTGGCATGACCGCCGAACATGTTGTTGTAGATCCACATGCCGGCCATGGAGCCAAACAGGCCGCCGAGCATGCCGGTGAAGAATCCACCGCCGCCGCCCATCATGCCGCCGCCCATGCCATACCCGCCGCCGCCGTAGCCGTACCCCCCGCCGCCCATGCCGGTCAAGGCCCGGATGATGGCGAAGATGACCCAAATGACCACCGAGGCCCCAACGATGAGGCAAACCCAGGGCAAAATAGCGCTGATCCAGTCGCCGCCGCCGCGATGGTGGACCGGCTCGACGTCCCGCTGCTGGTGCTGCACGGGGACCGGCGCCGGCGCGTCCCCTTTTGCCTTCTTGGGCGCGTGCTGGTTCATCGTATCAAGCGTGTAGTTGGTGATCCGTTTCAGCATCTCATCGGGTTTTTGTTTTTTTTCCTCAATGATTTTCTCGAGCGCCCTGATGTTCTCGGTCCCGAAGTACCCGTCCGCGCGCGTCTTGTTGCCGACCTCGATGCGGAAGAAGTGCGGCTTTTTGCAGAACACCACGCAAACGCCGTCGATTTTGTATTCGTTAAAGCGTTCCCGTGCCCACCTCGTCTTCTCTGCGTCGTCCGCTTTCTTTTCCGGACCTTCTGCGACGGTTTCGATGAACAGGTCCTTGTGGTGCTTGTCGTGAATCTTGGTGATGACGGCATTGGCGTCGCTGATCGCATCCTTGCTGAAAATGTGCGCATCGTCCTGCACGTGCCGCACGCGCCGGTCCTGCGCCGCGCCGTTCCCGGCACGAGCAGCAGCCCGAAGAGGCCCATCGCCAAGCCGGCCCGGACAAGTGAATGCAGCATATGCTTCTCCTGCGTGATCTGGATTTCGCCCGCACATTCTCTTATTCGCTGATGCTATGCTATTATTCGCACCCGCCGGCAAAAGGGAAAGGGGAACGAGGGGATTCCTTTGACCTGTCCTATACAATGGACAATCGATGCAATGGCGAGCTGTGGGACTTCCTCCCCTCTCCCCCCGGGAGAGGGGCCGGGGGTGAGGGGCTTTGACGAGTTTTTTCAAGGCTCTGCCCTCACCCCCAACCCCTCTCCCGGGGGGAGAGGGGAGTAAGGCTCGCCGCGCCGAGGAATCCAAACATGACGCGCATTCGCTCTACGACCATTCTCGCGGTTCGCCGGGGCAACACCACGGCCATCGGCGGCGACGGGCAGGTAACCCTGGGGCAGATCGTCATGAAAAGCGACGCCCACAAAATCCGTCGCCTGCACGGCGGTAAGGTCGTCGTCGGTTTCGCCGGCTCCTCCGCCGACGCCTTCGCCCTGCTGGAGCGCTTCGAGGCCAAGCTGAAGGATTTCTCCGGCAGCGTGCCGCGCGCCGCAACTGAATTGGCAAAGGATTGGCGGCTGGACCGGGCCCTGCGCCGGCTGGAAGCGATGATGATCGCCGTCGATCGCGACAGCCTGCTCATGGTTTCCGGCACCGGCGACGTCATCCAGCCCAGCGACGGAATCGCCGCCATCGGCTCCGGCGGGGCGTATGCCACGGCGGCTGCGAGGGCTCTGCTCGCGCACTCCACATTGACGGCGCCGGAGATCGTCAAGACGGCGCTGGACATCGCCGCGGATTTGTGCATTTACACCAATCGCAATATTGAAGTCGAAGTGGTGGAATAAACTTGCAAGCCCCAGGATAAGCGCAGCGTTCCTGGGGATCGAACCCCCAGGAACGCTGCGCTTATCCTGGGGCGTGGAGATCATTATGACGCCGAGAGAAACCGTTGCCGAACTGGATAAATACATCGTTGGCCAAGACGCCGCCAAGCGTGCCGTTGCCATCGCAATTCGCAATCGCTGGCGTCGCCAGCAATTGCCGGCGGAGATGCGTAAGGATGTCACGCCCAAGAACATCATCATGATCGGCCCCACCGGCGTCGGCAAGACCGAGATCGCCCGCCGCCTCGCCCAGCTCGTCGGCGCTCCGTTCCTCAAGATCGAGGCGACCAAGTACACCGAAGTCGGCTACGTGGGCCGCGATGTCGAGAGCATGATCCGCGACATCACCGAATCGGGCGTCGGCATGGTCAAGGCCGAGCAACGCCGCCTCGTCGAGGTGCAGGCCAAGGAACGCGTCGCCGAACGCTTGCTCGATCTGCTGCTCCCCTCTTCCGATTCCTGGGATCCCGACAAGCCCGAGGAAAACGAACGGCATCAGCGCAGCCGGGACAAGATGAAGGCCCGGCTCGAAGCCGGCGAACTCGAGGACAAGAACGTCGAATTGACCGTCGAAACCAAGGCGGTGCCGGTGCAGATTTTCTCCAACCTCGGCATGGAGAATATGGACGTCGATTTCCAGAACATGTTCGACAAGATCATGCCCAAGCACAACCAGAACCGCCAGGTCACGATCAAGGAGGCCCGCAAGATTCTGCTGGAGCAGGAGACCGAGGCCCTCATCGACCGCCAAACCGTCACTGAAAAAGCTGTCGCCCTCGTCGAAAATCACGGCATCATCTTCATCGACGAGCTCGACAAGGTGTGCGGCCCGGCGTCCGGCCACGGCCCCGATGTCTCCCGGCAAGGCGTGCAGCGCGATCTCTTGCCGGTGATCGAAGGGACCTCGGTCAACACGCGCTACGGCCCGGTGCGCACCGATCACATCCTCTTCATCGCGGCGGGGGCCTTCCATCTGTCGAAGCCGTCGGACCTGATGCCGGAGCTGCAAGGCCGCTTCCCGATCCGCGTGGAGCTGACCGACCTGAAGCGAGAGGATTTCCTGCGCATCCTGACGGAGCCGAAGCACGCCCTCACGAAGCAATACGTGGAGCTGCTGGCGACGGAGGGGGTGCAGTTGACGTTCACGCCGGACGGCATCGAGGCGCTGGCGGACACCGCGTTCGAAGTGAACCGCACGACGCAGAACATCGGCGCCCGGCGCTTGCACACGATCCTGGAGCGCGTGGTCGAGGAGATCAGCTACGAGGGCCCCGATTTGCCGAACAAGCGCGTGACCATCGACGGCGCCTATGTGCGCGGGCGGCTGGCGGAGATTATGGAAAAAGAGGATTTGTCGAAGTTCATTTTGTGAAGCGTGACCAGGCGACGACCTGAAAGCGATCAAAGATTGAGGCGTCGAGATGGCGGAGTTCTCCACTACCGAGCAGCTCCACGACCATGCATTGCTGAAAATGCTGGAGTTGGGTCGCGCCGAAATCGCTATTCCAGGTTATTGGGAAACACTCGCTGCCAACTGTGAACAATGGGCTCGCGAGCTTGACGCTGGGCCGTTCTGGGTTGAGGCCGCGAAGAGACTCGATCAATGGCGTACGGAATACAAGCAACAGACGACCGCTGATCTCTTGGCCCAAACGGGAATGCCTTCGTTTGTGGCAAAGTCGGCTGATAGCACCAAGGCCAAGGTATTAAGAAAATGCAGAGCCGACACAAAGGCACCCGAGGAGCTGTATTCGACCACCGGTGCCGCAGTTCCGGCGATCGATGACCTCGTACGCACTCGGGTTGTATGCCGATATATTGACGGTGTGGAGTTTCTGGCATCCAAGATGGAGGTGTTAGCGAAAGAAATGAATCTGAGCCCCAAGCGGGACCGCGAAGGTCGTCTTGAAGGTTATTTCGCGCAGCACCTTACCATTGACGCAGATGTCTATTACCGGCTTGGTGGGGCATCTCAGCCCACCAGGATTCGCTTTGAGGTTCAGCTGGCGTCCGAATTGGCTACTACGATGTGGAACAGCTCCCATCCTTTCTACAAGTTCGCTCAAGAAAGCTCGAAGCCGGCCGAAAGTTGGCAGTGGAATCCGAAGGATCCGCAGTTCATCGCCAACCAGTTAGGACACGTAATTCACCTGGCCGACGGACTGATCGTTCAGCTTCGTGGCGCAAAGGAAATGAGAGATTGGCAATGAACACCCAAATAGAATTCGCTCGATACGCTCAATATTGCCCAGTGGAAAAACTCGTCGAGGCAACCCGGTTGCCAATACAGTATTGTCCCGAGCCAATCAATGCGATCATACCTTCGCTGGTCTTAGGGCTCGACGGGCCAACTCTCCAAAGTTTGATCCTCGTGTCGGAGAATTTCATTTGCCATGTGAGCGTTGGTGGGCCGTCCCAAGAGTTCGATTTCGTCTCCAAGAAAATGATCAAGAATTATCGTTTCTCCATTGGAGAACACGAGGTGCAGGGGCAGAACCAACAGAAAAAAGTCTACCAAACCGCCGTTGTGAGCCTCCTCCATGGCCTCGCTCGACCACAGTTCCTAACCCAAATCAACTACGCCGGCGAGGATCGCGATTCGTGGATAAAGTCGGTAATCGACGCGGTTCCGTTGCCGAATTTGTTGCAGAGTGTCGCGTAAACACTCGGCCAAACAGGCGTTCGAGGTCGATCTCGGATGAAAGCGTACCTCATCACGACAGGTATTCTCTTCGGTCTGATCGCGCTGGCGCATCTGCGCGGACCGTTGCTCACTGGCAGGACCTGCCGGATCCGCATGCCCTGTTTGCGGACCCCGGCATCACCGCCGTGACCGCCGTGTTATCCTTCTGGGCCTATCGGCTTCTGTGGAGCTGGCGTCGGCAGTGACCGGCGGAAACTCAAAGAACCATTGAAATGACGCTCCCGAGCACGCTTGGTCCCGACGCATCTGAAAAAGAATTGGCCGAGCGCATGCTCCTGGTTTACTGGCTTGCGGGCGGCTTTCGAGACTTTTGGTGGGCGTTCTCGCCACTGCGATGGATTATGGCCTTCACGAATGGGAGTCCTATCTGGACGAAATGGATGGACGTTGGACGTGGTTCGGCGGGCATCGCGCTTTCAGCGACGTGTTGCCGGCATTGTGCTTTCTCGGCGTGGTTCTAGGAGTGCCCCTTGCCGTATTCCTGCGGCTGGCAACCTATCTATATCCGCCCGCGCGGAATCCGGCTTGCGGAGCGGCTTTGTATGCTTTCGGCGGCGGGTGTATGTGGTTGCTGCTCGCGCCGGGCGCCATCAAACCGGAATGGTTGGGTCCGGAGCGTGCGCAACTACTTTTGTGCGATCTCGCCGGCGTATTGATCGCGGCGGCTGCCTACGGATTTCTTCTGGCCCTGCTTGTCATCCCTCTCAAGCGCTGGCTTATCGGCCGCTTGCCGGTGCGATGATTGAACGCGACACGGGTTCGGCTACACGACCCTCCTCTCCCGCAACGACTTCAACGAATCCATGCAATGCGTGCACAGACGAATTCCAGCGCGAGCCCTCCCAGTGCGGGATCGTTCAGTGCACGGGCGAAAGTTTCAGGTTCCAGATCTCATTCGCATATTCGGTAATGGTCCGATCGCTGGAGAATTTGCCCGAGCAGGCGACGTTGATGATCGCCTTGCGCGACCAGGCTTCCGGGTTGGCGTACAGTGCGGCCAGGTCGCGGTGGGCGCGGGCGTAATCGGTCAGGTCGGCGAGGTGCCGATAACGGTCGCCGTGGGTGAGCAAGGTCTCGTGGATGGGGCCGAAGACTCCCGGCTCATTGCGGCTGAAGTGATCGGAAAAGATCAGGTCCAGGGCGGCGCGGGTTTCCGGCTCGTGGGTGTAGTGCCAGTGGGGGTCGTACCAGCCGGCGCTGTCGGCGACCTGCTGGGCGGACAGGCCGAAGAGGAAGAAGTTTTCCTCGCCGGCTTCCTGGGCCATTTCGATGGTGGCGCCGTCGCGGGTGCCGATGGTGAGGGCGCCGTTCATCATGAATTTCATATTGCCGGTGCCGCTCGCTTCGAAGCCGGCCGTGGAGATTTGCTCGGAGACATCGCTGGCGGGGATGAGGCGTTCGGCCATGCTGACGTTATATTCGGGCAGGAAGAGGACCTTGAGCCGGCCGCGCGCCACCGGGTCGGCGTTGATCGTGCCGGCGACGTTGTTGATGAGCTTGATGATGAGCTTGGCCAATTGATACGCCGGCGCCGCTTTCCCCGCGAAGAAGAAGGTGTGCGGCGTCATTTCCAGGTTCGGGTTGTCGCGCAGGCGATTGTAGAGAATGACGACGTGCAGCAGATTGAGGAGCTGGCGTTTGTATTCGTGCATGCGCTTGATTTGGCTGTCGAAGATCGTGTCGGGGTCCACGATGTCGCCGGTGGTGGCTTTGAGCCAGCCGGCGAAGGCGACCTTGGCCTCGCGCTTGGCGGCGCGGAACTGGGCGCGGAAGCCGGCATGCTCGGCCAACGGCAACAGCTTGCGGAGCTGGAACAAATCGGCGATCCAGCCATCGCCGATCGCCCCGCTGATGAGCGCGGACAGGGCAGGGTTCGCCTGCTGCAACCAACGCCGCGGCGTGACGCCGTTGGTCTTGTTGTTGAAGCGTTCCGGGAACAGCTCGGCGAAATCGCTGAGAACGCGGGTTCGCAAAAGCTCCGAGTGAATCGCCGCCACCCCGTTGACGCTGTGCGAGCCGACGACCGCCAGATGGGCCATGCGAACGGTGCGCGTTGGCCCTTCTTCGATCAGGCTCACGCGCTGCATGCGGGCGTTGTCGCCGGGATAGCGACGGTGCACATCGTCAAGGAAGCGGCGGTTGATCTCGTAAACCAGCTCCAGGTGACGCGGGATCAACACCTCGAAGAATTCGACCGGCCAGCGCTCGAGTGCCTCGGGCAGCAGCGTGTGATTGGTGTAAGCGAGCGTCCGCTGCGTGATGTCCCACGCCTGGTCCCACGGCAATTTCGCCTGATCGAGCAATATCCGCATCA
This sequence comes from uncultured Planctomycetota bacterium, assembly GCA_963767835.1. Taxonomy (GTDB): domain Bacteria; phylum Planctomycetota; class Planctomycetia; order Gemmatales; family Gemmataceae; genus SIAQ01. Next base: position 275,370 of record CAVYFY010000019.1, on the reverse strand, counting down.
GCTCTGCGACCGCAAGAGACGGATGCGTGTCGTTCATCTGAATCGCGACCTGGTCTGGGAACCGGGACCAGCTTTGTTGGTCATTCTTGGTGAAGCGGGCGACGATATCTTGCAGCGAACAGCTTACCATGAAATATTCCTGCAAGAACCGCAGCGCCCGTCCCGCTGCCGTAGAGTCATCGGGGTACAGAACACGGGTCAGCGATTCGGCGGCCACGTTTTGAATGACGGCGCCGGCAAAATCTCCTTGCGAGAATTCGGCAAAGTCGAAGGAATCGGGCGCCGCCGCCGCCCACAGCCGCAAGGTGTTGATGCACTGGGCGCCGTAGCCGACTATGGGACGATCGTAGGCGATGCCGAGCAGGGTCGATGGATGATTTCGAGTAACGGTGAGGCCTGATCCGTGCAGGTTGAACTTGGCGTTCAAAGGGACCTCATAGACTTTTCCGGGCCGCCTGATCTCCCACGGATCGGCACTGCGCAGCCAGCTGTCGGGTTGCTCGACTTGCCAGCCGTCATGCATCGACTGGCGAAAGATGCCATATTCGTAGCGCAGGCCGTAGCCGATGGCGGGATACTGAAGCGAGGCGAGGGAATCGATGAAGCAGGCGGCGAGCCGGCCGAGACCGCCGTTGCCCAGCCCGGCATCCGGCTCCTCCTCCATCAATTGCTCCAGATCCCAGCCTTCCTGCTGGAGGGCCTCGCGCACCACTGGCTCGGCGGCCAGGTTCATCATGTTGTTGCGCAGCGTCCGCCCGAGCAGGAATTCCATCGACAAATAGTGGATGCGCTTGGGATTGGCCTCCTCGCGGGCCCGGCGCGTCCTGGCCCAGGTGTGAGCGACCAGATCGCGGATGAATCGGGCGGTCGCCTCGAATTTCTGCCGCATCCGGGCGCTCGGCGGATCGACCAGGTTATTGCACAGCAAATAGCGGTCGGCCCACTGGCTTTCATGGCCGGCCAAGCCCAGCCGCTCCAAGCGGCGTTCCAAACCAGCGTCCACGGTCAACGGAATTTCAGCGGTTTTCGGCATGGGGAAACCCTTCGTGAAATCTCAGTAGTTTATCTAGCCACGGATGAAACACGGACGGAACACGGATGGGAATCGCATTAGCTCCTTGGTTCCCGCAATCTTATTCCTGTCCCTGTTTGATCCGTGTTTCATTCGTGGCTCGATTTGAACACTGATTTTGAAATGGAACGTAGATCATCACCTGCGACCATCCGTTTCTTGCCGCTCGCTTTAGTTGTTCGAGACGACGACTTGCCAGCATGCGCTCGGATTCGGCTGAATCTTCCGCAAGGCCGCTGCAACGGCTTCGCGGACGCGCGGATGATTGTCAACGTGGTTGGCCAGCGCGGCCAGGGCAACTGGGTCGCCCACCGCGGGCAGATCGCCCAGTGCCAGCGCGGCAGCGCGGCGCACTTCCGGATGCCGATCGCGCAGCGCCTCGGCAATCTGCGGAATCGCCGCGCCGACTCGAAGTCGCCGCAAGGCTTCCACCGCGGCCAGTCGCACCAATGTCTCCGGATCGGTAGTGGTCAACTCGGCCAACTTCGGCACGCTTTCGAGCGCCACAGGATCGCCCGCTCCAAGCTTGAAGATCGTCGTCGAGCGCACAAACGAATCGGCACTGGCAAGGGATTCCAGCAAACCCGACAAAGTCTGGGCAGCGGCGGATGACGGCGCACCGGGATCGCGCTCCTTGTAGGTGCGAAATTGGTGACAACCGCACGCCCGGCATTCATGCTCGCGCAGGTCTAGATCGCATTCCTCCCCGTGCTGCCACATGGCCCCGCACATGGAGCACTGGTGCTGGTGCATCGCCGGTTTCCTCAAGAATCCAGGGATGACTCAATGGTAAGCGAGACCGGCGCGGAATTCAAGTGGCTGGTGCGTCTAGTCTCGCCCAGCGAATTCTCAGTAAGCTGATCCATATCATATCCCATCCCGATGGAGGCGGATCGCATGTCCACAATCCAAAACGCACCTCAATCGGCAACGGCGCGGCAGTTTCTGTCGAGGTTAGCGATTTATGCTTCTTGCGGCGTGGTAAGCGGGATCATCGCCGTGGTCGCATCAATTCTCGTCGAGTTCCTGGTGAATGGCTTCCACGCGTTTGCTGTCGGTGGTTTGACGAGGCACCTTGAATTCTGGTCGCCGTTGCGCCGACCTTTTTGGGATGTCGCTCGCACCCGCTTCGAGGAGCGATACCTCGCAGGATTGATCGCTGGATGCGTCTTTGGCGCTTTGACGGCCGGTCTCTCGAAACCGTCACGCTGCGTTGCCTCTCTTACCGCGCTTGGGGCTTCGATCGTCGGATCGGTGGGTACCGTGTTGATCGTTTTCTGGCACGGCCTATTATTTGGCCATGTAATCATGAATCCGGCGGATCTTGTTTCAGCGAGCGTCGAGTGTGCAGCTACGGGAGCCGTATTCGGATTTGTCCAGGGCATGTTGACGTTAATAGTCGAGAAGACGGCGGCGAAATGGGAGCAGCAGGAAAGCCGGCTTGCCACGGAATGCGCCAAGCTCGATCCCGCCTTCGAAAAGGGGCTGGCCGAAGGAATTCCCGATGGCGTGGATTGATCGTCCGCAGCTGCGACCGCAACGAACCTGTACCGCCGCTCACCCGTCGCTTACAATCTCGGTTGATGGACGAAATCTCCGACCGATCTGATCTGCCGCTTTGCGCAAGATTGCACGCCTGGTCAAGGAGCGTGGCTGGAGCCAGGATGCGTTTGCCCGGCACGCAGAATTGAATCGGCTCACCATCCGCAACATCTTCGTCGGCCCGGCCCGCAAGCTGCACAATGCCACCGTGTGCGCCTGTGCCCGCGCGCTCGGCCTGAGCGTCAATGACCTGTTGACGCAGTCATTGGAAAAGCTGCTGCCGAAGATGCGAGTGCCATTGCCGGCGCGGGAAAGCCTGCGCGTCCTTTACGAACAGGCGACGCAGCCGGAATTGCTGGCCTGGCTGCAAAATCACCCCGAGCGAGCAGCCGATCTGAGCGCGGAGGAGATTGACGAGCTATTGTCGCTGCAAGGCACCGGCGGCCCGCTGACGGAGTTCGGCGTCGCCCATTTCGTCGATCAAATCGAGCGCCGCCGCAAGATTCTCGAGCAAGCCGCCGTCATCGCCGGCACCGAATACGTTGATCTTCTGGAGCAATTCGTCAGCCTGCTGTACGAAAAGATTCAACCGTACCGCGATCGCAAGTAGATAGCAAATAAAAAGGAAAAAGTAAATAAATAGAAAGTGAAGTCGGCAGTCACTTTCTATTTTTTTACCTTTTCCTTTTTACTTGGCCGCCGCCGGCGCTTCCTTCTCCAGCGGCGTGACCCACAGATACACCACGTGCTCGCGCATGTTTTCGCCGGCGCGGCAACGGATTTCACGCTTCGGGCGAACCCCTTCCATGTTGAAATCGTGAGATACGATTCGGCAGCCGGGCTTCAGCTTGTCGAGCTGCGGGATCAGCTTGACGTTGAGCCGTGGCAAAAGATACAGCGTGATGACGTCGGCCTTGGAAAGATCGAGCTCGAAGATGTCTTGCTGCTTGATGGTGACGAGGCTCTCGACGCGATTCTTCTTGACGTTCTCCAGCGATTCGCGGACGCGCACCGGGTTGATGTCGAAGCCCCAGGATTTGACGCCGAACTTCTTGGACGCCATGACCGGAATGCGCCCATCGCCGCAGCCAAGATCGTAAACGACCTCGCCGGGCCGAATGTCGGCGAGCTCGAACATTTTGTCCACGACTTCGTAGGGGGTTGGCACGTAAATGACATCGGGCTCGCGCGTGGGGGGCTGTTTGTCCTGAGTTCGACCCGGCGTGAGGGCAATCACGGCGGTAAAAATGCCGACCAAACAAGGCATGCAGATCAAAGATCGCCTATTCATGAACTTCTCCCGCGAATTACCAGATTGGTTCGAGACCGAGCACGAAGCCCGGCAACTCCGGATCGCCGCTGATCGTCGCCGGTGCGCTGATCACGCTCGCGTCCTGGCCGGGCCGGTAGACATGGATTTGCTTGCGTTTGCGGTCAATCAGCCAACCAAGACGCATGCCGTTTTCGAGGTACTCCTGCATCTTCGCCTGCGTTTCGGTCAGGCTGTCGGTTGGCGGCATGAGCTCGACGAGAAAATCGGGACACAGCGGGATGAATTTTTCCTTTTGCTCCGCGGTCAAGGTGGCCAGCCTCGATTTCAGAACCCAGGACGCATCAGGCGAGCGAATGGCGCCAATCGGCAGAACGAAGCCGGTGCTGGAATCATAAGCCTCGCCGGTCCCGTCCCGCTCAGCCCAATTGTACAGTTGTGCGCCGATGGACAGATTGCGTTTGCCCGTGCCTCCGCCGGATGGTGGCATGATGACCAGATCTCCCTGCGCCGTGCGTTCGAAACGGAGCTTACGATTTTGTTGACAGAATTCGAAAAACTGATCCGGCGTCATCGGCAATGCCGGCTGAAGCTGAATGTGCAAGCCTGAAAAATACGCCTGGGCTTTCGGCAAAGTCGCTGTGCTCACGGGCCACCTCCTGCTTTCATTCTACGGCGTGAACCGATCTTCGACGGGCGGCGGGGATGGAACTGGATCGGCGACACCGGCAACTACTTCCACGGGAACCACCGGTTCGTGACCCTTGCCGGAAAGCCAGTAGAGCGGCAACCCCAGAACCAACGGAATGAAGCCGAGCAAGGAAACCCAGCCGGCCCAATCCATGGCGGCGAAAAAACCGAACAGGCACATCGCGCAAAAAATCATCGGCAACACCGGATAAAATGGCGGCTTCAATTCAAAAGGCCGTTCCAGCTTCGGATCCCGTGCTCGCAACGCAAACATCGAAAAGCCGGTCATCAGGAAAAAGAGCCAAAAAACCGGCGCTCCTCCGGCGAACAGCGTGCCGAACCCCCCATCGTACTTTCCCCAGGGGATCGCCGGAACGCCGATGTTCGTCAGCACGTGGTCAACGTATTCTTGAAAGGTCGTAGTGCCCACCGTCAATATCATGGCGATGGTGACCGCCGCTTGAGCGATCAATGAAAAGACGGGCGCTTTCAAGGTTTTGTTCCAGTAGCCAAGCAGGGCGAAGACGCGATGTTCCTTGCCGAGCGAGAGAAAGACGCGCGACCCGGTGAAGATCAGACCGTTCATGGCGCCAAGGGCGGAAATCATCACGATGATGCTGATGAGCTTGCCGCCGTAGTGGCCGAACGCTTTGGTCAGGACATCGGCCGCGAGTGTGAAGCGAAAGCCACGCGCGGTTTCGAAGCCCATGCCGAGAATGTAGGCGAAATTGACGATGAGGTAAATCACGGTGATGCCGAGCGTGCCGAGCAAGAGCGCCTTGGGGATGTTGCGCCGGTCCTTCATGTCGGCGGCAACGAAGGCAGCGTCGTTCCAGCCGCCGAACGCGTAGAGAACGAGGATCATCGCGGTGGAGATGCCGCTGAGCCCGCGTGAGAAGCCCCCATCCTCGGGAACCTTGAAGGCGTTTTCCGCAGGCGCCCACAGGGCAGCAATGAGGATCAGCACGAGGCCAAGCAGCTTGATGACAACCAGGCCGTTTTGCACCCATTTTCCCAGGACGACGCCGAAGAAATTGAGGAGCGTCAGGGCGATCACGGCGGCGATGCCGGCCTGGGCGGCGAAGAGCGGCTTGCCCTCGCCGGTGACATCGAAAAGGTTCGCGCAGTATTCGCCGAAGATGAATGCCATGGCGCCAGTGCTGGTGGAAAGAACGACGGCGAGCTGGGACCAGCCGAAGAGAAAGCCAGCTGGGCGATCGAAGGCCCGCGTCAGATAGACGTAATCGCCGCCGTAGCGCGGATAGGTCGTTGCCAGCTCGGCATAGCACAGCGCGCCGATGAACGACAGAAAGCCGCAAAAGGCCCAAACACCAAGGGCTTCCCAGGGGCCGCTCGTGCTGGCGAAGATGAGCGTCGGGGTCGTGAAAATGCTCGAACCAATCACAATGCCGACGATGATGCTGACGGTGTCCCAGAGGCTCAATTGGCCGTGCGCGTGCTCAGGCGCCTCCGATTGTGTTGCCGCCGACGCTTCGCTCATCACAATTGCTCCGCCCAAGAATTCGCGTCTCGAAACTATCTTTGTAACAGGGCCAGTTGCGGTTTGCCAATCAATTTGTGGGAAATGCAAGGTCGGTTGCGATTTTGTGGTCCCGATTCATCGGGGGGGCGGGGGTGTCGGTGTCTGCGTGCAACGCATCGGCGCAAGCGATTGTGTCCAAACGAATTCCAGGGCGGAAATTCGTTGCACTACGGAGATTTCGTCATTGCCCCCAACTGGCCCGGCGTGATAGTCTAATGTGCAGGGGGAGTTCCATTTGCCATGAGGTTGCCGATGCGTTATGAGGTCATGTGCTTTGCGATGCTGTTGTTCCTGGCCGGCGTGGGACATGCGCAGGAGACCAAATCGAAAGGCAAGGAGGTTCCATTCGTCGAGCCCAAGGAAGTGCTTGGCAAGACGTTCAAGGAATGGGTGAATGAAATTCACGCCAAGGATCCGAGCCGGCGCGAGGAGGCGATGCAAGCGATCATCGTCTTTGGGCCTGACCGGGCTTATGAAGCGGTGCCGGCGATCCTCAAGGAGCTCAACAAGCACAAGACGATCAATCTCGATCTTGCCGTCCGCGTCGAGGGCATCAAGACGATCACCACGATTCTGCTTCACCAGAAGCAACACGATCCAGCCCTTTTGAAGGATGCTCTCGCCGTTTACAGGATGTGCCTGAAAGACACGCAAGCGGGTATGCGGATTGAGGCCGTCAGAGGCTTGCCGGCGGTGGGGCCGATCGCGCATGAAGCGGTCGACGATGTCATCAGGGTGGCCAACGATAGTGCCAGTTGGAAGTTGCGCAAGGAAGGCTTACAAACCCTGACGTTCATCGCCTTCGACGAGAAGGGCGTGCCGACGCCGAAGCTCTTGCCGGAACTTTTCCGATCCCTCAATGATCCATCCTTGCAGGTGAGGCTAATGGCCCTAAACGCCCTTGGCCCAGTGAGCCATGCCAACCTACCCAAGGCGGAGCAAGCGTCGATTTTGACCAGGCTCAACTCGCACCTTACGAATGATTATGACAAGATCGATATCGTCTGGACGCACGTCACGATCATGTCGGCCAGCAAGGAAGTGAGCAAAAAGCATGTCGCGCCGATCGTGGCGGCATTGAAGGACGCCGATCCGAAGGTGCGCCAATCAAGCCCTGACCGCGCTGGCGTCGGTCGGCCCGAAGGCCAAGCCCTGGGCCACCGCCGCGGTGGAGGAGGCGCTGGACGATCCTGACGCCGGCGTCGCCTGGAGCGCAATCATCACGCTGGTCCGCATGCAAGCCACCGAGAGCATTCCGGCCCTGGAGAAAATCGCCAACAGCAAGAAGGCCAACCAGGTGCTGCGCGATCACGCCGAGGAAGCCGTCGATCAGCTCAAGCTGAGCAAGACGAAAGAAAAGTAACCACAAGAGCGGGAAATATCGGCATATAATCAAACCGGGCGACTCCGGGGAAGGGTCGCGCCATAACGAGGTTCATCATGCGCTACTGGCTGCTGTCGAGCTTGGCGATTGCCATCATTGGGATGGTCGTCGTAACATCGCAAATTCCGTTCGCGTCGGCGCAAGTCAAGGATAAGAAGGAGCCGGCCAAGGACAAGAAGGACAAAACCGATCCCAAGGACGATCCCGCGTCTCCCAAGTTCAAGGAGCCCGAATTCGTTTTGGGCAAAAAGTTCGATTACTGGAAGAGCAAGATTCATTCCGACGATCCGAGCGAGCGCGAAATCGCCATGAAGAATATTCTGTTCTTCGGGGCGGAAAAGGCCTACGAAGCGCTGCCCGATATCATCCAGGAATTGAAATATCACGGGCCGACCAAAAACCCCAACATCGATCTCAGCGTGCGCGTCAACGGCATCCAGGCGCTCCACACGATATTCCGCCACAAGAAAAACCCCGATCAAAAATACATCAACGAGACGTTTGCGATTTGCAAGGTGAATTTGAAAAAGGATCAGCAGGTCATATTGCGCATGCAGACGATGAAGGGCATGCCCACGCTCGGTCCAAAGGCCCGCAGTGCGTTCGATGACATCGTCGCTTTGACCAGGGATGCTATCTCGTGGGAGATGCGCAAAGAAGCGATCCCCGTTATGGTTGTGCTGGCCGCGCCTGAAGACCCGAAAAAGACGAATCCGCTCACACCGTCGGCGCTGAAGGCCCTGGACTTTTCATCCAATCCGGAGAAAGAGAATTCCGCTCTAGTGCGGCAAACCGCCCTGCAAGGGATTGCTACGCTCGGCAGCGGCCTGCCGTTTGAATTCGACAGGACTCTCAAGGGCGATCCCGCGTTGCCGGTTAAGCTCACGGCGCTGCAATGCATGGCTGCGATGAGCCAAACCCCCAGAATGGACGCACAGAGCAAAAAAGCGCAGAGGCCAGGATCAACGAGTTCCTCGGCCGAGAAAACGACAAGGCCCTCAGAATGTGGGCACACGCCGCGATCATGACGATCCAAAAGAAGGTAACCAAGGCGGAAATCGATCCTATCCTCACGAGGATCGGAAATGATCTCAAGGACACGCCGCTCCGCGTTTTGGGATTGCAGATCATCGGCATGATGGGGCCCGAAGCCAAAAAGCACGCCTGGACGACCGTGGAAGCCTCCATTGCCGATCCGGACATCGAGGTCAGCGTGGCCGCGATACGCTGCTGCGTTGCCATGCACGCTATCGAGGCGAAGTCTCATTTGAAGAGAATTTTCGACAACCCGAAAACGAATGACATCGTGCACCTTGCCGCCGCGGAGGCGCTGGACGCCTTCGAAGCTTTCGAGAAGATGCAGCAAGAAAAAAAGGACAAGAAGTTCGACGACAAGAAGTAGCTGATCGCCGCAACTCCGTCTCCGCGAGGATCCCATGAGCCGATATCTTCTCATCGCGTTCGTCCTGGCGTTCGGTAATGCCGTGCCGCCGCTGCATGCTCAGGAGAAATTCCTTGGCAAAAGCGCCGGCGAATGGGTCGGGCAGCTCAAGACCAGCATCGACGCCAAGCAGCGCCGCAATGCCGCGTTCGCGTTGGGCAAGCTGGGCAGCCGCGGGTTTTCCTCGCTCAGCGAGATGAAGCTCGCCTTCGGCAAAGAGAGGGATTCCAAGGTCCGCGAGGCCCTCGTTTACGCGATGGGCGAGATTTGCCGGGATACCGTAAAGACGTCCAACGACGTGGACCTGGAGCGGATTTTCATCAGCGCCGCCAACAACCAGGATGTCTATGTGCGTCGCAGCGGCGTGTTCGCGCTCGGCTGTTTGGGGAACAAGTCGCGCGAGTCGTTTGAGGCACTGGAGACGGCGCTGGGCGATCAGGAAGCGATCGTGCGTCAGAATGCGGCATGGGCCCTGGGCCAATTCGGGGAAGCCGCGTTGCCATTGCTCAAGAAGGCCTTGCGCGATCCGGATACGCTGGTCAAGCGCGACGCGGCCGGGGCGCTCTTGCAAGTGAAGGACGCCGACAAGGTGCACGAGTTGCTTGGCGACCTGCTGCCGTTGTGCCGGGACGCGAATTCCGAGACACGGCGAGCCTCGCTCAACGTGCTGGTGCGGATCGTCGTGCCGAAGGACCGGGAGGCGAGTAGCGCCGTTGAGCGACGCGTTGCGCGATCGCGATCTGGAGAACCGGCGCAATGCCGCGCTGGCGCTCAGCAACATCGGCGGCGAGGGAACGGCGGCCGCGGTGGCCGTATTGATGGAAGCCTTCAAGAATGGCGACGGCGATTTGCGCAAGCAAGCGATCCTGGCGATTCGCGGCATCGGCCCGCCGGCGTCCAAGGTTGTTCCCGATTTGATGCGCATCCTGCGCGACGACAAGGACTCGGAGATTCGCCGCTATGCCGCCATGGCTTTGGGAGGCATCGGCCCGGCCTCCGAGCCGGCCATCCCGCTGTTGGTCAAAAAAATCCAGGACGCCGGCGAAACCAAAGACACGCGCATCCAGTGCGCCATGGCGATGGCCCCCGACAAGATCGGCACCTGCCCCGCCGCCGTCGCCGCCGTCCCCGCTCTTCTTGGCGTTCTCGGCAACCCCAACCATGACCCCAATGTCCGCGAACGAATCAACTGGGCTTTGCGTGCCCATGGCGCCGACTTGCGCAGCATGAACGGCGTCAAAGAAACCTTCACCAAAGTCCTTCAGGAGCCGCGCAACGACGGCAATAAAATGCTTCGCTACGACTGCGCTTACATGCTCGGCATGATCTGGCAGAAGCAGGCCCCTGAGGCGACCCTCGATGTCCTCGACGAATACCTCCACGACGATACCATTAAGGTTTTCGACAAAACCGCCAGTTCCGTCGGCGGCGCCAGCGCCGAAACGATCACCGGCAAAACCGCCGTCGAAGAACGCGGCAAGGGCGATGGCCGCATCATGGCGACCGATGCCCTCAAAATGATGGGCCCGGGCCGCTACGCCGGCCGCGCGCCGATCATGCAACAGCTGCGCGTCCTCGCCGCCGGCAAGACGATTTATCAGCCGCTGCGCGAAAAATCAGCCGAGCTGGTGAAGGCGGCGAAGTGATGGATTCTTGTCTCTGAACTTCTCCGCACCATGCGAAGAAGATTTTCAGACAAGCGTATTCATTGTTCGCTTGGGGCGGTTTCGCGGGAGACGGGCGCGAAACCGCCAAGCGAGCTTCGGCCACGCTTGTCTGGAAACTCGGCTGCGGTTCAGCCGCGTTAATATCGCTCGAAGAATATTATGGTCCCACGACGAACGGCAGCGTCAGGCCTTGCTGGTCCTGGTACTTCCCCTTCTTGTCGGCGTAGCTCTTCTCGCAGACGGCGTCGGCGCGATGGAAGAGAATCTGGGCGATGCCTTCGTTGGCATAAATCTTGGCGGGCAGCGGCGTCGTGTTGCTGATCTCGATGGTGATCTTGCCGCGCCATTCCGGCTCCAGCGGCGTCACATTGACGATGATGCCGCAGCGGGCATAGGTAGATTTACCCAGGCAGACGGCCAGCACGTCGCGCGGGATTTCGAAATACTCGACGGTCGCTGCCAGGGCGAAGCTGTTGGGCGGAATGATGCAAAAATCGCCTTCGATATCGACGAAGGCCTTCGGCGCGAATTCCTTCGGATCGATGACCGCCCCGTAGACGTTGGTGAAGACCTTGAAATGCCGGCCCACGCGCACATCATAGCCGTAGCTGGATAAACCGTAAGAGACGATCCCCTGCCGCAGCGATTCCTCGGCAAAGGGGACGATCTTGATGTCCTTGCGAATCTGCCAGTCGGCAAGCAAGCCCATGATGCGAGTCCTCAAAGGGAAAATCAGCGACCGAATGATTTGGCCACGGATGGAACACGGATGAATCACGGATCGGAAAAACCATGCGCAATTGCAATATTTTCGACCATCCCCCTGTCCGTGTTTGATCCGTGTTCCATCCGTGGCTAAATTCGTTTTTTCCAGTGTATTCGCTTTGCCGATATTGTCACGACGCAATTCCCTTGCTGAAGCGGGGGCGAATCGATTAAAAAAAGGTAACGGCTGATCGCTTCTGGAGAAACGCCATGCGCTGCTCGATTCTGGCTTGCGTCACCTTGCTGTTTTTGCTTGGGGCACCTACTGCTCAGGCGCAGTCCGACGCCGACTTGCTCAAGGCGATGCAGCGCACCAATCAGAAGATCATCCAGCAAAATGAGGCGTCGATCGCCTGCATTCTTGTGTCGCGATCCGATCACTACAGGCGTTCGGGCGTCCCCGGCAAACTCGGCGGGTTCACCAGGGAAGATGTCCCGAAGATGGATTCCTCCGGGGAAACCTTGAAGGAATACGAGCTGCGTGTCAAGAAGCTCGATCTTGCCGACCCAAGCCATGTGCCCCCCGCGTTCGGCAGCGGCGTGGTCGTGGATGCTGACGGGCTCATTCTCACCAACTATCACGTTGTGCAGGACGCGACGAAGATTTACGTACGGTTGCCGGGAGGCAAGGGGGCATATGCGAACATTCACGCCGCCGACGCCCGCAGTGATTTGGCAGTGCTGAAACTCATTCAGCCGAGCTTCCTGCCGCTCAAGCCGATCACGCTGGGGGACGCCGACAAGGTGGAGCAAGGGCAGTTCGTGCTGACGTTGGCCAATCCGTTCGCGGCCGGCTTTCGTGACGGCAAGCCGAGCGCGTCGTGGGGCATCATCAGCAACATCCGCCGGCGGGCGCCGCAAAACCTCAAGGAAGAGGAGCGCATCAAGCCGTTCCATCATTACGGCACGTTGCTGCAAACCGACACGCGCCTGAACCTGGGCTGCAGCGGCGGGGCGCTCTTCAACTTGTCGGGCGAAATGGTCGGGCTGCTCACCTCGATGGCGGCGATTCAGGGAGGCGAGACGCCCGGCGGTTTCGCGTTACCGGTCAACATGCCGATGCGCCGGATCATCGACGTTCTCAAACGCGGCGAGGAGGTGGATTACGGCTTCCTCGGCGTCAGCGTCGGCGTCAAGGGACAGATGGGCGTGCCGGTCACCGCCATCAAGGGCTCGCCGGCCAGCGCCGACGGGAAGCTGGATTTGGGGGCGCTGATCGAGGTCAACGGCCAGCCGATCCGCGAGGTCGAGGACATCTTCCTCAATGTGGGCATGCACCTGGCCGGCGAGAAAGTTTCGCTGCGGGTGCGGCAACCCGATGGCAGGGAACGCGTGATCGAGGTCACGCTCGCCAAGCTCCTGGTCCCTGGCAAGCACATCGCCTCTTCGCTGGGCGGCCGGCCCTATTTCCGCGGCGTGCGTGTCGATCATTCGAGCCTGTTGGTGCAGCAGCTGCCGCCCTGGCCGCATATTCCCGATGGCGTGCTCATCAGCGACGTGCAACCGAATACCGCCGCCGACCGCGCTCTCTTGAAGGCGGGCGACGTCATTACCCAGGTGCGCAGAACGCCGGTGAAAACGCCTGCCGAGTTTTACCGGGCGGTCGCTGACGCACCGGGCGCCATCGAATTGACGATCTTGAATTCACAGCAAGATCGGATCCAGGTCACCATTACCAAGTAAAAAGTAAAAAAAGGTAGAAAGTGGACGCGACCTTTTGCCTTTCGATTTTTTTTACTTTTAACTTGTTACTTGGCGGAAGCATGCGTTACGCGATTTGCAATGAGACGTTCGAAGGCTGGGAGCACGCGCGGATTTGCCGTACGGTCGCCGAATTGGGCTACACCGGCCTTGAGGTTGCGCCTTTCACGCTGGCGCCGCGCATCACTGAGGTCGGCGTGGCCCAGCGCAAGAAGCCTGCGCGGAAGCCGAGGCGGTTGGGCTGCGCATCATCGGTCTGCACTGGCTTTTGGCGAAAACTGAAGGGCTGCACCTGACGAGTCCCGATCCAGCCGTCCGCCAGCGCACCGCCGACTATCTCGTCGAATTGGCGAAAGCGTGCCGTGATCTGGGAGGCGATTTGATGGTGTTCGGCTCACCGGCACAACGGAAGATTCTTGCCGGCGTCACACGTGAGCAGGCCGTGGATTTTGCGGTGGATTGCTTCAAGCGGGCGCAAGACGGGATCGCCGATGCGGGAGTTCGCCTGTGTCTTGAACCATTGGCGCCGGCGGAAGCCGACTTCATTCAGACGGCGGCCGAGGCATGCGTGATTCTCGATCGCGTCAATCATGCGAATTTCATTTTGCACCTGGACGTGAAAGCGATGTGTTCGGAAGCGGTGCCGATCCCTGAGCTGATCCGAAAGCACGCCGTTCGCACCGGCCATTTCCACGCCAACGACGCCAACCGTCGCGGCCCTGGCTTCGGCGCAACCGATTTCGTGCCGATCTTCCGCGCCCTCAAGGAAGCGAAATACGCCGGCTGGGTGTCGGTCGAGGTCTTCGATTACACGCCCGATCCATTGACGATTGCCCGCGAAAGCATTCGCCACATGCGCGAATGCGAGGCAAAGGTGTGAACCATTGGCCGTCAAAGGAAAGCATATGATTCGCTGGATCATCGCATCGCTCTGCTTCATCGCCGTCATCGCGCCTGCCTCGGCACAGGACTGGCGGCCCGTGACCGAGGCGCTCATTGCCGCCGAGAAGCCGGGCTACGGCAAGCTGTGCGGCGTCGTCGTCGATCATGCGACCGGCGACATCACCGTCAACCTCAGCGACAAGGGACTGTATCGCTCCGCCGATCAGGGAAAAACTTGGCAGAAGCTCGGCCCCCCATTCAAGGGACGCACCGAAACGCCCGGCTGCCTCATGCTCGATCCCACGGGCGGCAAACGCCTCGTCACCGCCCTCGTCTATGGCTCACCGATTATCGTCAGCCCCGATCGCGGCGAAACCTGGAGTGTTCTCGACAAAAAATCGATGCACGTCGATTGGTGCGCCGTCGATTGGTCCGATCTCAAGATGAAATTCATCTTCACCCTCAAACACGAATCGGGCGATCTGCTCCTCGTCTCGCGCGACGGCGGCAAATCGTTCGAGGACGTCGGCAAAGGCTACGGCCCCGCCTGGATCTTCGATGCCAAGACGGCGGTTGTCGCCGAGGCGAAATCGAAAGCCAAGCCCAAGCCCGGCATCTTGCGCACCACCGACGCCGGCAAAACCTTCGAGCCGTGCGGCAACTATCACGCCAAGGCGTTGCCCCGCTGGCACAAGGACACGCTCTACTGGGTCGTTGATGGAGCGCTCATCACGACCAGCGATCAGGGCAGATCGTGGAAAAAGCTCAGCGATCTGAAGGACGGGCGCTTCGGTCCCATCTTCGGCAACAGCGCCGAGCATCTCTGCGTCCTCACCGGCGCCGGCATTGTTGAAAGTACGGACGGCGGCAAATCGTGGGGCAAGGCCATCCCCGCTCCCAAAGAAATGAAGGGCCTCGGTGGCCTGGCCTGGATGGAATATGACCCCGCCCACGACACCGTCTATATCATGAAAATGGGTTCCGATCTCTACCGCTGGCAGCGAAAATAGTGACGATGTCCAATCAGCTTTTCGTCTACGGCACCTTGCGCCGCCGCAGTCGGCATCCGATGGCGCGGCGACTCGCCCAGGCAGCACTGCACGTCGGTGCCGCCCGGATTGCGGGTCGGCTCTACAACCTCGGGCGATTCCCCGGTCTCAAAGGACCGCGCTCGCCGAATGACTGGGTGCATGGTGACGTCTACAATTTAGGTGACAATTCCGAAGCGACGCTGCGCGAGATGGATGCCTACGAAAACGCCGAATCGCCGCCGCCGACGCCGTATGAACGACAGCTGGCCACGGTGCGGCTCGAGGATGGCCGCGTCTTGACGGCTTGGGTCTATTGGTATCGCGGCGATGTCGGCGAGGAGCATTTCATTCCCTCGGGTTCGTACGAGCACAATTGCGATCCCGCTTGAGGAGCAAGTGCCGCGGAAAATCGAGCAATGTGGGTTGTGTGGAATGGCGGGAATGTTTTGTCGAATTTCAGCTTTTTATCCCTGGTTCCGCCTTCCCTTCGTGAGCCTAATTCGGTAATTTGATGTTGCCCTGGCATATCTGGATTCATTTCCATGAACGCAACGAAAACGATGCCCCCGCGCTCCGTTGCAGGGCACGCTGCACTACCGGATTGCCAGGCACAAGCGGATCGATTGCTTGCCCAGGTTCATCAGGTTTGCAGCCATGATTTACCCAATCAGTTGGTGGTGCTGCAAAGTTTGCTGAAGTTGCTGAGCTTGGAAGAATCAGCGAACCTCGGCGCGGAAGGTCGGGAATATGTGCGGCGACTGCAAAGCGCGACTGGCCACGCCAGCGGCATGGTGCGCTTCCTCAAGGAGATGGGCAGCGTGAAATCGCGCGTCGCTCGGAAGGAGCCAATCGCTCTTATCCAGCTCGGGCGAGAGCTGCAAGGGGGGTTGCGGCATCAGTATCCCGAGCGCCGGTTCGCCTTCCAATGGGACTGGCGCGTGCCAACGATCATGGGCGATGGGCGTCTTTATGTGCAAGCCATCCTCGAATTGTTCGCGGGGTTGTCGCATGCCGGCGCCGAGCAGTGCCGGTTGTCAGCGTCGGCGCAAGGACACGCGGATCTGGTCGAGTTGGCCTTTCACATTGAGGAAATCTTGGGCCCGGACGGGGCGTCAGCGCCCGCCAGGCCGCGGGCGCTCCAGGAGCGCATGGAGATCATCCTGGCCCGCGAGTGGCTGGCGTTGTGCGGCGCCGGCGTCGAAGAGCTAGTCGCCCACAAGGCGGAAGCCCGGTTCCTGCTGATCGTACCCAACCGATGAAGCCATGGCGGACGCGCTCAGGCTATTTTTGGTCGAGGACAACGACGACATCGCGTTCGTGACGCGGCTGTGCCTGGAACGCGCGGGCCATCATGTCACCATCTGCCACACCGGCGCCGACGCCCTCATCGTCCTGGCCCAGTCCTCTTTCGATCTTGTCTTGCTCGATTATGTCCTCGAAGACATGCGCGGGTCCGAACTGTTGCAGAGCCTGCGTCACGAGGGGAATCATACGCCGGTGCTGATGATCACCGCTTACGGCGACGAGCATTTGGCGACGCAAATGCTGCGCGAGGGGGCTCTCGATTACGTGGTCCGCGATCCATCGAGCGCTTATCTCGCGGAATTGCCCAAGCGAGTTGCCGAGGCGGTGACGCGCCATCGCTTGCAGCATGCCAACAGCCTGTTGATCGCCGCCCTCGAGTCGGCCCGGGACGGCGTCGTCATCATCGATCTTGCCGGCGTGGTCCTGCACGTGAACACCGCTCTGGAGCGCATGTTCGGCTTTGACCGCGACGAGATCCTGGGGCAGAATGCAACCCAGCTCTTCCGCAGCGATCAGCAGCCGGCAACGCTCGTGGAGGAAATCTGGGCCGCCCTACACGAGCGCAACAGCTGGCAGGGAGAACTCGTCAACCAGCGCAAAAACGGCACGCTCCTCGATACCTCGCTGACTCTGTCGCCGATCTTCGACGCCCGCGCGCAAATGACTCACTTCGTCGGCATCTACCGCGACATCACCGAGCACAAGCAGATGCAGCGCCAGCTCGTGCAGGCGCAAAAAATGCAAAGCGTCGGCACGCTGGCGGGCGGCGTCGCCCACGAATTCAACAACCTGCTCGCCGGCATCCAGGGCTACGCCACACTTGCTCTGCGTGAGCCGAACCTTGCCGGCACCATCCGCGAATTCCTCGATTTCATCGTCCAGCTCTCCGATCGCGCCGCTAACCTGACGCGGCAATTGCTCGCCTTCGCCCGCAAGCCTTCGTTGTTCCGCCAGCCCACGGATCTGGCGGCCCTGCTCGAAAAAACCCGCCACCTGGTGCAGCTCAGCCTCAACATCGACATCGCCCTGGAAATCCAAACGCCGAGCGAAGGGGCCGCCTGGATGGCCCTCGCCGACGCCAATCAGCTCCAACAGGTGCTCGTCAACTTGAGCCTGAACGCCCGCGACGCCATGACGAAGCCGTTATCCGCGCCGGTGATCTATCGCTTGCAGCACCGCGCTTTTCTCGCCGAGCACCGGCTTTTCCGCAGAACGTGCCGGCCGGCGATTACCTCGTCATTGAGGTGCAAGACCGTGGATCAGGCATGGCGCCCGAGGTGCTCTCGCAGGCCTTCGATCCGTTCTTCACCACCAAGGAAGTGGGCCAGGGGACCGGCCTCGGGCTCCCCGTCGCGTTCGGCATCATTGGCGGCCATCAGGGCTTCGTCACCATCGCCAGCGAGCCGGGCAAAGGAACCACGCTCGCCATTTATTTGCCGCGCTTGACCCAAGAAGCGCCGAAGCCGCCGGTGGTGAACCTCACGTCGCTCGAGCCGATAACCGCCTTGCGCCGGCATATTCTGGTGGTGGACGACGAGCGGGCGGTGCAGGATGTCATTCGCCGCTTTCTCGAAATTGCCGGCCATCACGTTATTGGCGCGGCGAGCGGCCGGCAGGCGCTGGAGTATCTTTCCCAGGCGCCGATCGACCTGGTCGTGCTCGACTGGATGATTCCCAAAGAGGATGGCCGCGAGAATTTTCACGAGATTCGCCAGGCCCACCCCGATTTGCCCATCTTGTTGTGTACCGGCATGGTCCAGACCGATCAAGCCGCGGAGCTCATGAGCGAGGCCGGCGTGGGCCTATTGCGCAAGCCGTTCCGCATGAACGATCTTTGGTATGCAGTGAACAAAGCGATGGGAAGTGATGAACCGGGCCCAGGATGAGCGCCGCGGTTCCGTGGAATTCGACCGCAATCCGCAAAAAATCCCCTTATCCGCTAAATGCGGCCAGAGCACCGGCGAATTACCTTGCAGATCGAACGGGCGTGCCGCAAGCGCGCGGCCTGCCGATTCCTGTGTGATTCATCGAAGTCCTGTTCTGCAAAGGGGTCCACCATGAAGAAGAAGTATCTACTCGTCGGCATCATCGGCGCCCTCGGTCTCGTGTTCCTCAGCACGAAAACCAATTTCGCCAGCTATGCCCGAACGTTCGTTGCGCACGTCGAGAAGCAAGCAGACAACAGCATCCCGACGAAATTCGAAATCGAGCGCATCCGCAACGAAATCGCCAGCCTCGACGGCGATATCAGCCAGATGATTCGCCCCATCGCCGAGTACAAGGCGGAGATTCAGCGGACGCGCCAGGACGTGACCGCCAATCAGAAGACGGTCGAGGAGAAGAAAGCCAAGCTGCTGGCTCATTTCGACAAGATCGATGGCAACCCCAAGTTCGTCTCGATCAATGGTCGAGACGTGCCGCTCGAGAAATTCAAGGCGGAACTCCATCGCCAGACGGAAATCGTCAAGACTCAGGAGTTGAACCTCAAAACGCTACGGCAAGTGCTGGAAGCCAAGGAAAAATCGCTCAAAGCGACGCAAGAGCAGCTCGCGAAAGTTGTCTCCAAGAAGCGCGAATATGAGGCTCGCCTGGCCGACCTCGAAGCCCTCGACCAATCGCTGCAAGTAGCCCGCATCGCTAGCGACATCAAGATCGACAGTGGCCGGGCGACGCAGATCGAGGACGCCCTGCGCAGGCTCGAAGACAAGCTGAATGCCGATCGTACCGAGCTCGACATGAGAAGGGGCGATGTCGGCAACCTCAACCTGTTCGAGCAGGAGTCGCCCCCGCTCGACCTGCAAGCAATCCGCAACTACCTTGAAGGCCAGGACAACGGCAAAGTCGCCAACAACAAGTAATGCGTCGCGATATAATAGCAGGGGTTAGGGGTTGGGGATCAGGGTTAGGCTCAGAAGCCAGGACAATCGGTACTGCCGCCCTGACTCCCGAACCTTACCCTGATCCCCAACCCCTAACCCCTGGCTGTTGCCATGAACGAACCGACTGCTCCAACGATGGCCAGTCTGCACGATCAACAGGCAACCCTTGTTTTGTGGATCGACGGGGTCGGCGGATATCTCGTGTGCCTGAGCCATCGCGTCACGCTCGGACAGGCCCTAACTGACACGCCGGTGGACATTGCCCTGATCGCCGATGTGTCCAGGCACCATGCGACCATCCAGCGCGATCCGGAAGGCTACTTTCTCGAAGCGCAGCGCAAGGTGCAGATCAACACTCAGCAAGTCGAGAAGGCGCTCTTGCGATCGGGCGACCGGATCACGCTGGGGAACTCGTGCCAGTTGCAATTCTGGCAACCGGTCGCCGTCAGCACGTCGGCAAGGCTCGACATGGTCAGCGGCCATCGTTTCGCCGAGCCGGTGCAAGGCGTGATCTTGATGGCCGACACGCTGGTGATCGGCCCGCAAACGCAAGCCCACGTGCAAGTGCCGGACATGAACGATCCGCTCATTCTGTATCGCAAGAAGAACGGCCTGGCGGCCCGCTGGCCGGGCGTATTGACGATCAACGGCACGAAGTTTCAAGAACGCGGCCCGCTCGATCCGGGCTCGACGTTGGTCACGGATCAGATCTCGCTGGCACTCGAACGAGTTGGAAGGAAAACTTGAGCCGCTTTTGAACCCTCGTTGAACCCTCGTTCCCAAACTCCGTTTGGGAACGCACTCCGCGAAACTCCGTTTCGCGAGTCTCGCCTTGCGGGTGCTTGTGTGCGAAACTGCGGCGGGCGATGGACGGGAAACGGCATTTCCTGCGCTGCGTTCCCAAACGGAGTTTGGGAACGAGATTCTAACATGGCGGCGTCGGCAACGAGAGGGATGTTATCATGAAATTCACCTATCGCAGCGGACAGCAACCCTTGCCCGGCTACACCATCAAGCGCGGCATCGGCGCCGGCGGATTCGGCGAGGTCTACTTCGCCGTCACCGACGGCGGCAAGGAAGTCGCCCTCAAGTGGATTCGCTCCAATCTCGACATCGAGATGCGCGGCGTCCAACAGTGCCTTAACCTCAAGCACCCGAACCTCGTGCACCTCTACGACGTTCGCCAGGACGCCTCCGGCAACCATTGGCTCGTCATGGAGTACGTCGCCGGCGAACCGCTTTCGACTATCCTGTCGCGCCATCCCAACGGTGTCGCTCCAGAACTCGCTGCCCAGTGGTTCAACGGCCTGGCTCAGGCCATCCATTGCTTGCATGAGCACGGCATCGTCCATCGCGATCTGAAGCCGGGCAATATCTTCCTCGAAAACGGCCTGATCAAGGTCGGCGATTATGGCCTGTGCAAGTTGATGGCCGACAGCCAGCACGCGGGCATGACCAAGGACGTCGGCACCGTCCACTACATGGCCCCCGAAATCTCGACCGGCAATTATAACCGCCAGATCGACATCTACGCGGCCGGCGTCCTCTTCTATGAAATGCTCACCGGCCACGTCCCCTTCGAAGGCGAATCGGCCGGCGAAATCCTGATGAAGCATTTGACCACGCCGCCCGATCTGACCAAGGTGCCCAAGGAATTCAAAGCGGTCCTGGCGAAGGCGCTCACCAAGAACCCGGCCAATCGCTATCAATCGATCGGCGAAATGGCGAAGGCGGTGGCCGCGGTCGTGAGCGGCAACCGCGATTGGCACGCTGCCCAGGTTCAGCCCGCCGCGCCGCCGATGAAGAAGGGATCGAATCCCGAGATTCCGACGGTGATTCCGGTGACGCCGACCTTGATTTTTCAGCAGCGCTGGTCAGAACTGTCGGGAATCTTGCTCTGGTCGGTGATGCTTGCGGCGGTGATGGCAGTCGCCTGGACGCTCTTTGTCGATGGCGGCGATTACAGCAAACTTTGGCCGACATTCTTCATGGCGGTCGCTTGTTCCTGGTGCGTGCTGATTCCGAGCAAGCTGTGGCTCGCCAGCTCCGAGGATGATTCCTGGGCCCGCCGCCTGTTGTTGATGACGCTCGGCCTCGGCGTTGCTCTGTTCGCCCTTTGGCTCGACGGCTACGAGCTGCCGATGCCCTGGAACGCCGGCACGCGCCTGGAAGTCGCCAAACCGTGGGAAGCGAATGCCGAGGACTTGGAATCGCTGCGAAATTCGTGGGTCGGCCGGCTTTACCCCGCGAACACGTCGATGCCGATCCTCGCGTGTTACCTCGCTTACTTCGGCCTGATGTTTCTGGTGCTGCGCTGGTGGAAATCAACGGAGACGTACCGTGGAAGGCGCTTCTCCATCCTGGCGACCATCGCCGTTGCGCTGTGGGCGTACTTGCTCCTGTTCCTGTTACCGAACCAACATCACCGCGAGATCGGTTTCACGAGCCTGGTGATGACGTCGGTGATCTGTCAGGTTTCGTGTCCGTGGAAAGCAAAAACGCAGGTCCGCAAGAACAAGAAGCTGCGTCTGGCGACCGCGTGAGGATCATTGCCAGTGGCGGGGAGGGCGAGGCTCCTGCCGAGCCGGAACCCGCGAGATACATTGTGATTCAACGGGGCGCTGGCTCGGCAGGAGCCTCGCCCTCCCGGCCCAGCGCGGACATGAGGAATTCAATCATGACAAAAATACTGCTGGCGTTCGCAAGCCTGTCATTCCTGTGGGTGTGCTGTGGTCCGATCAATGCGCAAGGCAAGCGTCTGGAGCCGGAGGTCGGCAAGCTGCCCGTTGAGGCGACCGGTTTCGGCGAGACCGAAGAAAAAGCCAAAGTGGACGCCTTGAAAAACGCGGCGGAGCGGGTCAAAACGCTGATGGGCATGCAGAAGCCGCCGCTCGAATCGTTCGTCGTGGACCAGGCGTACGCCCGCAAGCTGGTCGCGCCAGGCCGTCCCGGCGACGACATTGCCGAAGGGGGCCTCAAACTAAAGCAATGGGTGATGCCATTTCGCACCGACACCGACTGGTGGAGCAATGTCGTACGCGCCGATCAGGAAGCCCAACGCAAAGCACGTGCGGATCAACGGCATACCTGGTCGGCCCGCGTCGTGCTCGGCCTAACGGTCGTCTTGCTCGCCGGCTTCGGTTACGTCCGGCTCGACGAATACACGCAGCGCCGCTACACGACCTGGCTGCGCATCGCCGGCATCGGCGTCGCCACCTCCGTCGCTGCCGGCTGGTGGTATGTCTTCCAGGGCGGCTGGTGATCCGCCACTTGCGCCAAACACTAACACTATCACATTGCCGCTTTCTCCGCTAAACTATCTGCATGGCCTCAGAAAGCGACCGCATTCTGGTGCAGCAGATTCGGCACGGCGATCCGCGCGCGTGGGAGCATCTCATCGCCCGCTATGAAGGCCGACTGCTGGCGTTTGTCCAGCGCCGGCTGCGCGATCGGTCCACCAGCGAAGACGTCGTTCAAGAATCTTTCATCGGCTTCCTCAACAGCTTGCCCAACTATGACGAGACGCGCGAGCTGCAAACCTATCTCTTCACCATCGCCTCGTACAAGCTGACCGATCATCTGCGCAAGCTGGGCCGGCATCCGATGCAGCACGTGTCCGACGGCGCCGGCGACATCCTACAAGCGAAGCTCGATTCCAACAAGGCCGCTTCAAGTGTCGCTCGCAGCCATGAACGCAAGGCGCTCGAAGCCGAGGCGGTGGCGCGCAGCCTGACCTTGCTGCTGGACCAATGGCGGCAGCAGGGGGAATACGTCCGCATCAAGGTGCTGGAGCTATTGTTCGTCAAGGGCTGGCAGAACCGTGACGCCGCCGCCCTGCTCAAGATCAGCGAGCAGCAGGTCGCCAACATCCGCTTTGCCGCGGTCAAGAAGCTGTCCGAACACGTCAAGAGCGCCGGCTTGCCGATGGACGTCTTCCCCGAATTGCAAGAGGAGGCCGTTTCGTGAGCATCGTCACGCGCGAAATGCTGGCCAGCTATTTGGAGGACAGCCTGGGCGAAGCCGAGACCGCCAGCATCGAGCAGGCCCTGCGCGGCTCGGAGCCGTTGCGGCAGCAACTCCGCCAGATGATGCAGGAGCGCGACCGCGGCGAGCATTCCGTCGGCGCCATCTGGCGACGCCGACGCCTGAGCTGCCCCGAACGCGACCAGCTCGGCAGCTACGTGCTTGGGGTCCTTGACGACGACGTGCAAGATTACGTCCAGTTCCACCTGCAATCGATCGGCTGCGCGTTCTGCCTGGCCAATCTCGCCGACTTGCAAGCGCAACAAAAAGACGCCGACGGCCAAGCGAAGAAGCGCCGCAAGCGATTCTTCCAATCGAGTGCCGGCTTGCTGCA
The DNA here is from genome assembly GCA_963767835.1 of uncultured Planctomycetota bacterium. Lineage (GTDB taxonomy): Bacteria > Planctomycetota > Planctomycetia > Gemmatales > Gemmataceae > SIAQ01. The sequence goes on along the minus strand of CAVYFY010000019.1, from coordinate 251,841 downwards.
AGCGCCGGAGAAGAAGAAGGGGAAATGAAGTCGATGTTCCGCGTCGTAAGGAATAATGTCTGCAATTCAAGAAGGCGAGCAACGAAGTTAGGCGGGAAAAAATGTTCGCGATACGATTGCTACTGCCTGCTGCGCAGCTAATGCCAGTGCGCATAAGTCATGTCCTGAGCGTCAGATGCGAATATTGGCCGTCTGATGACTTTGGCGGCGCAGCTGTCGGTAGCACCGGAATGCCGAGGACCCGACGGCGAACGGCTCGGCGAAATCCTAATCAATGACTTTCGAGAGCAATTCTCCTGCTATCTGGCGGATGCGGCGACTAATGAGTTCAAAATGATTTGGCAGGCTGAGTTGTCGGCTCTGGTTGGGGGCGGCCAGGTCGCGGTCCTACGAGACGGCCCTCGCTTTGCCTGGATCGTCTACAGGGAGGGTGATAAGTGTCTCGTGCAGCAACGGCTTTCGCTCGACGGCGCGTTCCGTGGCTTGTTGCCTTACCGACTGAAGGATGACGATGGGAACACGGTGAGCACATGGGCTACGAGCGTCGTTGCGATTCAGCGGTTCCTTGAAGGCACCCATCCGTAACAGTAAGGAAAACCGCCCCACTGGTATTCTCGCGAACCGCACGAGCGGGTAGCATAAACGAGGGATTGAGGCGCCTCCCCCAAGGAGAAATATCATGTCGCAAATTACACTCGATGCCGTGCTCGCCCAGCAATTAAAGACGGCCCAAGGCCCGCTCGATCTTTGCGGTCCTGGCGGCGAGCTACTCGGCCAATTCACGCCGGCCTTGAAGTCGAAAATCAAGGTCCCGTTCACCGAGGAAGAGATCACGCGTTCAAAGCAAAAACCCGGCGGTCGGCCGTTGGCTGACATTCTCTCCGATCTTGAGAAAAGATGAAATGGACCGTCCTCTGGAAGCCAGATGCGGAAAGCGACCTTGCAAACCTTTGGGTCTACTCCGCTGACAAACAAGCCATCACCAACGCCGCGAACCAAATCGACGCGATTCTGCGCAAGAATCCGCTGAACACGGGCGAATCCCGCAGCGATGACGACCGCATTCATGCCGAGGGCCCACTCGGTGTTCTTTTCACCGTCGACGCGATGGACCGCAAAGTTCAGGTTGTGCGCGTATGGCGCATCGCTTGAGCACAAAAAAGTCGTGCTGTCACCGGCCTGCTATCGCAGCTTCATTTGCCGCACGTCGCTCCAGCGCCAGCCAGGTCAAGCCGGCCATCACCAGCCAGGAGCGCAGCAGCGTCGCCAGGTACAGGTCGAAGAATAGCTGCCCCAGCGGCCCGCTCAACAAACCGATCAGCACGATGGCCAGCGCCTGCCTGTTACGGAGCAATTCCGGCAGCAAAAGCGCAAGCGGCGCCAGCAGCATCACATCCGCATAGCCCCAGCGCTGAGGCAAGAAGAATTCCGTATCCAGGCCCAGGACGATGATCAGGGCGAACGCCGCGCGCGGATTGCCGCCGCGCCGCAGCCAGACAAGGCCCAGCAATACCGCCGCGAGGACCGCCAGCACGGCCTTGCTGGCGAGCGCCAGGTCAAGCATCGGCAAGTCGGCGCTATCGTGCAGCTTGCGCCACAGGACAGCGAAGGAGCTCGACTGGATGTTCTTGAGCGAATGCTCGCCGGCGAATTCCACGCCCTCGACCGGCCCCTCATGATCGGGACGCGGGACAGTCACGATTGGATCGCCTTGGACGGAGCGATAGTACTGGTCGCCGACGTTGAGATAGCTTTGCCAACTCGACAGCGCCAGCATCATGAAAGTCGCCGCGACACCAACGCCGACGGTGGCCAGCATGGCGCCGGCGCTGCGCCAGCGGCGCGTCAGCAACAGCGCCGGCGCGATGACGAGCAGGTTGGGCCGCATCAACGCGAGAAGGCCCAGGGCGATGCCGGCGGGAATCGAATCGATGTCGCCGCGCCGGGACCAGTAGATGGCCGCGCTCAACGCGAGCAGTTGAATGACGTACACTTGGCCGCGCTCCAGGTGCAGGCGCCAGACATCGGTGGCGATCACGAACATCACCGCGCCCAGCAAGAAGACGACGCGCTGCCGCGGCTCAGGCAAGCTCCGCGCGAGCAGAATCAGGCTGCCGATCATGGCCAGCCATTCAATAAGGAACGAAATGAAACGGCCGGCGCGCCATGGCCCATAAGCGATGGGAGCATACAGAAGCAACGTCGGCGGCGAGGCGGTGAGCCGATGGGCGTGTGGATCGTGCACCGGATCGAGCAATTCCTCGGGCATGCCGGACTGCCAGGCGAACGTGTACGGGTCAGCGCCGATCAACATCACGCGTGCGCCGACCACGCGGTTGCGCAGATCGTCGCCGGGATGCGTGCAAATGTCCCAGAAGCTCAAGCCGGCGACAAAGAGGGTGACGACGAAACCGGCCCGCAGAAGCGCACGTTCGAGCGGCGTGACGCGATCGGAATCGAGGGCGAAAAGTTGCCGTAGCATCCTGAATTCCTGGGCTAGATGGCCGTCTCCACCGGTTGGGGAACGCGCTTTCGTCCCGCCGCCTGGGCGGCGCGCTCCAGGCCGGACTTCTGGATCGTCGCCGACTCCTGATAATCGCTGTCGGTGTTGACCGCCCATAGATCGTGCTGGCGGCCGGCAACGATATTCTCGGCGGCCAGTACGCCCATCAGGATGCTGTGATCCTGATTGTTGTACTTGAACGCACCATAGCGGCCGATCGCCTGCAGGTTCCGATATTGCCGAACGTGGTCGATCACCGGCTGCAGATGCTTCTTGTAGCCCCGCGTAAACCGGATAACAGCGGCGAATGCGTTCCACGCGGCCGGCGCGGATGTTCGCTGACCCGATCAGGCCGGTGGCGCGAATCTCTTGCGATCCCAGTTCGATCAGTCTGGCATCGTCATCGCGCCAGAGCGGATCCTCGTCGTAGCACCAATATTCCAAAGCGAGGATGCTCGTCGGCTCGTCGCCGTATAGTTCGGGAACCCAGTTGCGGAAGTTGGTCACGCGGCCCATGCCGAGCTCGGGGGAGTGGATGTAGAGCCACTGATCCTTGAAGAGTTCCGCATTGTCCACATTGAGATAAACGAGAATCGTGTTGCGAAATCGCAATTGCTCAACGCCTCGCTCCACCTCATGCGGCAAATCGCCCAGGCCGCGCACCAGCAGTGTCAACGGCATCGTCGAAATCACGTGATCGAACGGCTCGATGCGGCCGTCGGCCAATTCCAGGCCGTGAACCTGCTTGTCATGATGAATCAGGCGGAGCACCGGCGAGTTGAGATGGACGCCGCCGCCATGCCCGGCAATGCGCTCGGCCATGCGTTCGTAGACCATGCCAGTACCGCCCGTCGGATAGGCGAACTGATCGACGAGCGTCTTGTGCTGGTCCTTGCCCAGACCGATCGCTGCCTTGATCGCCTCGGCGAGCGAGAATTTCTTGATCCGCTGAGCGGCGAAGTCGGCGTCAAGCTGATCGCACGGAATGCCCCACAGCTTTTCGCTGTACGACTTGAAAAACATCTCGAAGAGCCGTCCGCCGAATCTGCCGATGACCCACGATTCAAACGTCTCATTGCGGTCGGTCGGAAACGACGGGCGGATGCGTTCATGCAGATAACTGCCCAAGCATCGGACGGCATTCGCCAGGCCCATGTTCCACAGAGCATTGCCGGGCTTGAGCGGATAATGGAAGAAGCGGTTCTGGTAATAGATGCGCGTGAGCCGATCGACCATGCGATAGTCGCGGCCGACCACTTCAAGCCAAACGTCGTTGACGCGTGGATCCTGACTGAAAAAGCGGTGCGGCCCGAGATCGACTTTTTGGCCCCACAGATCGATGGTGCGCGACAGGCCGCCGACATTCTCGCCTGCTTCGAAGACCTCGACCTGCACGCCGGCCTTGCTGAGCTGGTAAGCCGCGGTAATCCCGGCGGGCCCGGCCCCGATGATGCCGACTCGCATGCGATCCTCTTCCGCCGTTGGCGCAGGTTGAAACGGTTCTCCGCAGGAAATTTGGCATACGAATCGGGCAAAAGCAACTCAGGTTGACGGATTTACAGGAAATGCGGCCCGAACAGCTACAATGGGCTGGAGCAAGCCCCTGGATTGGAGGAAACACCATGCCAGTCGATGCCGCCGCCCTGCGTTCCGCCCTCGCCGCTGCGATTGCCGGCGAGGTGCGCTTCGAGCGGCTCGATCGCGCGCTCTATTCGAGTGATGCCAGCGTCTACCAGATTGTGCCGCTCGGCGTCGTGCTGCCGAAATCCGTGGCCGACGTCAAGGAGACGCTGCAAATCTGCGCCCGCTTTGGCGTGCCGATCACCGCGCGGGGCGGCGGCACTTCGCAGGCGGGGCAGTCGATCGGACCAGGCGTCATCCTCGATTTCTCCAAGTATTTCACCCGCATTCTCGAAATCAACCCCGCCGAGAAATGGGCCCGCGTCGAGCCCGGCTGCGTGCTCGACGATCTCAATCAACAAGTGAAGCCGCTGGGGCTGCAATTCGCCCCGGACATCTCGACCGCCAACCGCGCCACCCTCGGCGGCATGATCGCCAACAATTCCTCCGGCACGCATTCCCTCATTTACGGCAAGACCATCGACCACGTGCTCGAACTGAAAGTCATGCTCGCCGACGGCAGCGTGATCGATGCCCGTCCGCTCAGCGACGCCGAGCTGGCAGCGAAATGCGCCCAGCAAGATCTGGAAGGCGCCGGCTATCGCGTGCTATTTCGCCTGGCGACGGAGCACGCCGACGAGATCGAACGCCGCTATCCAAAAATTCTGCGCCGCGTCGGCGGGTACAACCTTGACGCCTTTGCCGCTCGCGGCTTCGCGCTCGCAAAATCCCAAGCGACGAATCTCGCCCACCTGTTCGTCGGCTCTGAAGGGACGCTCGGCATCGTCCTCGAAGCCAAACTACGGCTCATCGAGTTGCCCAAGGCGAAGGCGCTCCTGGTCGTGCAATTCGCCGATTTGCTCGAGGCGTTGGCGGCGACACCGCGCATCTTGACGCACCAGCCGGCGGCGGTCGAAGTCATGGATCGGCGCATTCTCGATTGCACGAAGTTGAACGCCGAGGCAAGCCGACTGCGCGATTTCATCCGGGGCGATCCCGGAGCGATCCTCATCATCGAGTTCTACGGCGATCATGCCGACGATTTGCCGGCGCGAATTGATGCGCTGGAAGCAGATCTGCGGGCGCTAAACGGGGATTGGCATTTTCATCGCGCCGTCGAACCGGCCGCCCAAGCGCGCATCTGGAAATTGCGCACCCTGGCCCTGGGTCTCTCAATGGCGGAAAAAGGCGATGCCAAGGCGCTTTCCTTCGTCGAGGACACCGCCGTTGCCCCGGAACGGCTGCGCGATTATATCGAAGAATTCCTGACAGTAATTTCTCGTAACGGCACCAGCGCCGGCGTTTACGCTCATGCCTCGGTCGGTTGCCTGCACGTGCGGCCCGTCATCGATTTGAAGACCGTTGAAGGCATGCAGCGCTTCCAGGCGATCGCCGATCAGGTGGCCGATCTCGTCCTCAAGTACGGCGGCGCTCTCTCCGGCGAGCACGGCGACGGTCTGGTGCGCAGCCCGTTTCAAGAGAAAATGTATGGCCCCGCGCTCTATCAGGCGTTTCGCGAAATCAAACGCACCTTCGACCCGCACAATCTGCTCAATCCGGGCAAGATCGTCGATGCCCCGCCGCTCGTATCGAACCTGCGGTTTGGGGCCGCATATCGCACGCCGGAAGCGGCGACGACGTTCGACTTTTCCGCCGATGGCGGCATGGCGCGGGCGGTGGAATTGTGCGCCGGCGTCGGTGAGTGCCGCAAGAAGCGCGGCGGTACCATGTGCCCATCGTACCAGGCGACCTGCGACGAACAACATTCGACGCGCGGCCGAGCCAACACGCTGCGCCTGGCCATGACCGGGCAACTCCCCGCGCTTCTCCCCTCGCCTTCTGGGAGAGGGGTCGGGGGTGAGGGTCTCACCGATCCGGCGGTCCTGCAAGCGCTCGATCTGTGCCTGGAATGCAAGGCGTGCAAGAGCGAATGCCCGACCAACGTGGACATGGCCCGGCTCAAAGCGGAGGTGCTCGATCAGCATCACAAGAAGCACGGGCTGCCGTGGCGAAATTGGCTGTTCGGCAATGTTGGCGAATGGTACCGGCGCGGCACGGTGTCCAGCCCGCTGCTTTTCAACTGGTTGACGCAAAGCCGATTTGCAAGGTGGTTTAATGAATTGGCCTTTGGCATTGATAGCCGGCGGCTACCACCAGCGCTTGTGGACAGCTGGAGCATTGGCCTGCGCAACGACTGGGTCTACTGGGACGAAAGCGTCCACGACCCGACCAAGTTCGCTCGGCAGGTTCTGCTATTTCCAGACACATTCATGAACTACTGCGAACCGCAACTTGGTGGAAGCGTGCGATATCTGCTGGCAGATGCGGGGTACGGCGTGAACGCGCCGGCACGCGAAGAGGTAGGCAGCGATCGAATAACCTGTTGCGGCCGGCCATTCATTTCAAACGGAATGCTTGATCAGGCTACGGCCGCAGCGAGGAAAAACGTCGAGCGTCTTTATCCCTTTGCCGCCCAGGGAAAGCCGATTATCGCCTGTGAGCCGAGTTGCATTCTCACGATCAAGGACGATTATCCCGCGTTACTCAAAGGCGAAATGCGCGAAAAAGCGAAAGCGGTGGCTGAGCGTTGCTTCACGTTCGAAGAATTTCTCGAAGCGCGTTTGGCCGAGACGAAGATCGAGTTTCGCCCCGGCCCGAAGCGCATTCTCGTGCAGGGCCATTGCCATCAGCGTGCCCTGGTCGGCATGGGGCCGACGCTCGATCTGCTTCGGCGCATCCCCGGCGCCAAGGTGATCGATCTGGACGCCGGCTGCTGCGGCATGGCGGGCTCATTTGGCTACGAAAAGGAGCACTACGAGATTTCACGTATGGTCGGCGAGCAACGGCTCTTCCCCGCGATTCGCCAGGCGGACCCGGACACGGCGATCGTCGCCCCAGGTTTTTCTTGCCGGCTGCAAATCGCGCATTTCACGGGACGCACGGCCGTGCATCCGGCGACGCTGCTGCAATCGCTGCTGCCAGGCTAGGCGGCGCACGGCGGAGGGTTGTCGCGGTCGGATAGCGAAAGATCGTCGAGCAGGCTCTGGCGGAATTCGTCGCTGAGAAGGTCGCTTTGATGCTGGTAGGATTCGTTGTCGAAGCGGAAGAAGGCTCGCTGCGAGAAAATCCCCAACTGGGCGCGAACGTCGGCCGGGACCTGGAATTGCACCCAATGCGCGGTGCCGATGGCGCGGTCCTCTGGGCGGCAGGTGATGAGGCGCGAGGCAACGGCCGTATTGCCGACCTCGAGCGTTAGATGCTCGCCGTCAAGATTTCGCCACGGCGCCAGCTCTTTTCCCAGCTGAGCGTGATCGGCAATTTCGATCAAAAGGGCGGCCTGCAACAGTCCCAGGCCCGGCAACAAGCGGTTGTACAAATTCAACTCGAGTTGCACCTCGCGAGGCTCCGCCAGCCGGGCGATGCGGATCACCTCCTGCACGCGAAACCAGAGCGTTTGCCGATTCTCGAAGATGAGCGTGAGCTTGGGCCCAATGCGGATGCGGCGATAACGGTCCACGTAACGCCGCTGGGCGTCGAAGAATTCCTTGCGACGACCGGCGTATTCCTCCAAGGGCAGCAGATCATCCACCGTCAAGGGGAGCATGGACCATCCTTGGTCTCGTCGCGGAATTTCAATTAGCGATTGAAAACTGCCAATTGAAAACGAGCGCGATCATCATAGGACCGACGATTGCCAACGCCGGGGAAAAGATCAAGAGCAACTTGATGGCGGCCAAGATAAGCAAGGGAGTTCGCGTGCGGCGAGCAAAGGTGGAGGACTGGCGTCAAGTGCGCGAAACCGCCGAGCAAGCTTCGGATTCGCAACCGGCGAAACGCACGTAAGATAGCAATGAGTATTCTCAACCGAGGTTTTCATGGCCGCTCCGATTCTCGTGCTCGGCACACGCAACGCCAAGAAACGCCGGGAGATTGAAGAAATCCTTGGCGATCTCGGTCTGGAATTGCGCGATCTTTCGCAATTTCCCGCCATTCCGGAAGTCGTCGAGGACGGCGCCACCTTCGAGGCGAATGCGCCAAGAAGGCCACGGAAGTCGCGGTTGCGCTTTCGCATTGGACGCTCGGCGAGGACAGCGGTCTTGTCGTGCCGGCGCTTTCCGGTCGGCCCGGTGTCTACTCGGCGCGCTACGCCGGCACGCAAGGGGATGATGCCGCCAACAATCGCAAGCTGCTGAGCGAGTTGGCCGGCATCCCGCCGGAGCAGCGCGACGCCTATTACGTCTGCACCGCGGCGCTCGCCGATCCAGGAGGGCAGGTTCACGCCGTCGTCGAAGGCCGTTGCTGGGGCCGCATCATCAGCGAAGCGCGTGGCGACGGCGGGTTCGGCTACGATCCCTATTTTCTTATCCGTGAATATCACCGCACCTTCGGAGAACTAAGCCCGCGCGTCAAAAATGCCCTCAGTCATCGCGGCCGGGCGCTCGTGCAATTGCGGCCGGTGCTACGGCAGCTGGTGAAGTGAATTCCCCGCTCCAACTTGCCGATACCTCGGATGTGCAACCTTGCGCTCGCATCGGAGAAGCCATGTCCAGCAAGAACCTCGCCGCCCTGCAATCGGATCTTACCGCCTTTCGCGATTATCTCGCCGCCGAGCGCGGCATGGCCAACAACACCGTACTCGCCTACCAGCGTGACCTGATCAAGTATCGCGATTGGAGCGCCGGCGGGGCCCTGGCCGATTACTTGAAGCCAAGCGTGCGCGAACTGACCAACTATCTCGCGTACCTGAAGGAGCAAGGCCTGGCGGCCGCATCGGTGGCACGGAACCTGATCGCGACCAAAATGTTCTACCGCTTCTTGCGGCTGGAGGAGCGGGTCGAGCAAAACACGGTCGAATTGCTGAGCTCGCCCAAGCTTTGGGAGCGCATCCCGCAGGTGCTGAGCCCAGCGAGCGTCGAGAAGCTGCTCAATGCGCCGCGCAATGAGGATCGTTTTTTTCTGCGCGATCGGGCGATTTTGGAGACCCTCTACGCCACCGGCAGCCGGGCGTCGGAGGTGGTCAACTTGCAGCTCGCCGATTTGCACATCGAGTCGGCTTTTTGCAAATGCACCGGCAAGGGGAGCAAGCAGCGCGTGGTGCCGCTGGGCGTGCCGGCGATCTCGGCGCTGAAGATTTATCTGCAGGATTTGCGGCCGACGCTGACGCAAGCGGACAAGGACAATCCCTGGGTGTTTGTCAGCAAGGGGGGCAAGCGGCTAACGCGCGAGATGCTGTGGATCCTGGTGAAGAAATATGTGCGCCGGGCCAGCCTCAACGCCAAGGTCAGCCCGCACACCCTACGGCACAGCTTTGCGACGCATTTGCTGGCCGGCGGGGCCGACTTGCGCACAGTCCAGGAACTCCTGGGGCACGCTAACATCCGCACGACGCAGTTCTACACCCACGTCGATCGCAGCCGGCTTCAAGCGGTCCATCGCCAATTTCATCCGCGTGGTTGACGAATTGGACGGTTATTGCGGAATGAACTTGTGGTAGTCGTCGAAGACGAGGGTCTTTTCCCCCCTTTTTTTGGCGGGGACCACCATCTGCGGGTTAAGCGGCGAGCGCCAGATGTAAAGCGATTTCTCGAAGTCATGATCTGACCATTCGGCCTTGCGATCATCCACCACGCCGTCGAGGTATTTCATGATCGCATCATCGGCATTGGTGCCTTTGGTAAGGAGCTTCATGCCGCTCAGATCGGTTTTTAGCTCGGTGGCCCCGATGAATTGATGCCTGCCGCTTTTGGCGACCTTCAAGTTGGTCTCCAGAGTTTTGGCGAACTTGGCGTCGTCTTTGCCGCTCAGGAAATAGGCGGCGGTGCCCTTGTCCTTGCAGGCGATTTTCAAGATCGACGAGATCGAAACTTTGCGGTTTTCGAGCTTGGGCGAAATGCTGAGGAAAACGGCGCCGATGATGTCGTTCCCCTCGGAAGTCTTTGCCAATTCCCCTTTCATGAGCGGAGTGGCGCCCGGCGTGTACTTGTAGCGATACCCTTCGGCATTCATCCAGATGGCGCCGAGTGTCGCACCGGCATCAGCGCCGATGACGATGATGCTCGACGTGTTGCAGTCCTTGCTATTGTCGTTGCGGCGATCCAGATAGGCTCGGGCGGCGGCAATATCGTTGACCAGCACCGGAAGATACGCGCTGCCCTGTTTGATGTAATCCTTGACGTCGATCTCGTCTTTGTTCTTGGACCTGACATACGCTAGGTTGGGCTTTAGCTTCCAGAAGTCGTTCGGCGACGCGATCTCAGTGCTTTCGCCGTGGCCGCGAAAATCGAACATCAGCACGGAATAGTCGGCTTTCTGCAGCGACTCGGCAAGCTTTTTCCACTCGGCGACCTTCATGCTCTTGCCCTCGCCGATCGAATGGAGCATGATGACGGTGGCCAAGCACTTCTTTTCGGCGGGATAAAATTGGCCGCGCAGCTTGACGCCGTCCACGGTGAGGATGTTGACGTTCTCGGCGTTCGCCTGAGCGCGCACCGATTCGTTCGAAATAGGAAACCACGCGGCGGCCAAGAAAAAGCAGGCGCATGACACGCGAGACATGGAAAGACCTCCAACGGATGGCACACCAACATCCCCTTACGATCATAAAGTGAAAGGCAATCCAGGTCAAGCGCTAGAAGAGCAATGAATAAAATTTGGCCCTGCCGGGCAGAGGCGGGCGGACTTGTGTCCGCACGGGATTCCTTTCGCCCGCACTCTGCGCGGCAGGGCCAAACTTGGCACTGCGCTAAAAACCTCTCGCCGACGCTATCGGCCGGGGCTGGCTGCAAGCGGCGGCGAAAGAAAGCGCGAGTTTCCCAGACTCGCGCCAAACGCTGGCCCAGGCACGGTTCTCCGAGCGAGTCTCTTGCTCCCGGAATTCCGGAAGTTACTCGTCCCTTGCCCCTGCCCAGCGATCGGAAGCGATTTCGGACCGACGGCAACAACCTGCCCCATGCCGCCCGATCACAGCTTCCCTGACACCGAAACGATCATCACCACCTTTCATTGTGGGCCGATGACCTGTGCCGATTCTCCCATCGAGACTCGGCGTGCTAACCGTCGAATATGCATCGACCGGGTTGGCTGCAAGGGGGCCTTCGATGGGTTCGTGCTGCGCGGATTTTTTCTACTCGGAAATCGCGCGCGTTCTTCACGTGAAAAAAAACGTGGTCGGCCGCGCTTCGCCTGAAGAGCGGTGTCGGCGTAAGTCGTGATCTTTGACAATCGATAAAATTTTTTTGGCTGAGGAGAAATCCTATCGAGATTTTCAGCTGAGGCGGCATGTTAATCATTTCCCATTTTGCCCACTTTTCCTTGATCTAACTCCCATGCACCCAGGCTCTATTTGCCGCGCAGAATTAATCTCGTGCGCCCGTACAATGCTCGCATGTCGATCAACGAGGGATTTCTTTTTCAGCTGTTGCAGGCATGTGCCGATTGCGCGCACGGCGCCGCTCTATCCGGCGCAATTCGCGCGGGACGGAAACCTTGACCGAGCGCGGCTCGACGCAGGGCTTGACGAATTGCGCCGGCGCGGATTCTTGCAGCTGACGGAATGGGTCAAGGACCGTGGCCAGGGGTGTGCGCTGACAGAGGCGGGCCGGCAGGCGCTCAGGACGCGGCGGCTGGCGCCGGTCGCCGCCGCGGCCCCAGCGGAGGCCGTTGATGATGAGCTCGACCTGCATGGCCGCGGCGAGATCGTGCGGCAGGCCATTTTCAAGCCGCCTACGGCGTGGGCGACGCGCGTCCTGGTGTCCGCCAACATCGCGTATTTTCTCTTCGGTGCCGCCTTCGCTTCCTTCCAGGGCCGAAACGTCGGCGATTATTTGGCGGGCAAAGGGCGCACGACAAATGCCATGCTTATCGAACTTGGAGCGTTGCATCCGGAACTGGTCTTTCTTCCAGACGGTCAGCGGCCGCAGTACGAGCGCATTGTTCTTTTCTTTTTCTTGCACATCGGCGTCCTTCACATTGGCATGAACATGTACTTTCTGGGGACTCTGGGTCGGCAGATCGAAGGGATGTGGGGAACGGGCCGCTTCCTGGTTATTTATTTGATTGCAGGGATCGTCAGTGGCTGCATGGTGCTTTTGCTGCACGCGGAGGGCCTGACCGCCGGCGCGTCGGGCTGCCTGTTCGGCATCTTTGCCGCCATGGTCGTTTGGTTCGCGCTCAACCACCATCACTTGCCGCAAAATGTTATCCAGGCCTTTTCGCGCAATCTTGGCATTAACATCGTTTTGCTGGTGGTGATCAATTTCCTTCCGGAAGTCAGCTGGCAAGCGCACTTCGGCGGCGCAGTCGGCGGCCTGCTGGCGGCGCTCCTGTTGCACGTGCAGCGATTCAGTCCCGTGCGCGCCATTCGCCTTCTCGCTCTGGTCGGCGTGCCGTTGATTCCGCTCGGCTTCTTCGCCGCGGTCCTGTGGCAAGCGGGCCGGCTGTGAAGCTCACGCCGTTGCCAGCACCTTGATCGGAATCAGCATGCCGTCGCTGACCTTGGCAACCGCGACCAGCCGGCCGATGTCATCGAGTACCGCGAGCTCCGCCTCTGAAATCGCCGAAACGGCGATGCGGCCGCCGTGGAGGAATCGGCCTGCTTCAGAATGCGAAAGCGTGATCGGCGTCAAATCTTTCAGCGCTTCCAGGGGTGGCAGTAAGCTTTGACGTGCCGTTGCAGCGGTCGCTTGCAAGGACAGCGCGTCCGCTTCCGTGAAAGCGCCGATTGCCAGCCGGCGTAACGACTCAATGTAGCCGCCACAACCGAGTTGCTTGCCCAGGTCGCGTGCCAGCGAACGAATATAGGTCCCCTTGCCGCAGCGGACGAGAATCTCCAGGCGCGGATAGGTGTAACTGACGATGTCAATCCGATGGATCGTCACCGTGCGCGGCGTCAGGGAAAACGCCTTGCCTTGGCGAGCGAGCTGGTAGGCACGGCGGCCGGTCACCTTGGCGGCGGAAAAGACCGGCGGGACCTGCTCGATCGTGCCGACGAACGACGCCAGCTCCCGCTCGACCGTTTCACGCGCCGGCGCCACGGCATCGGGCGTCGGCGTGATCGTGCCGTCGGCGTCATCGGTGTCGGAACCGGCGCCAAGGACGATGCCGGCGCGATAGATTTTGGGCATGCGCTGCACATATTCGGTCAAGCGCGTCGCCAGGCCGACGCACAGGACGAGGACTCCCGTGGCAAGCGGGTCGAGCGTGCCGGTGTGGCCGATCTTGATCCCGCGGGGGAACCAGCTCTGCGCACGATCGACGGCGGCGCGCGAACTGATGCCGCCTAGCTTATCAATCACCAGCAGCCCGTCCCATGTCGGCGTCATTGCCGCTCCAAGCCAAGAGTAAAAAGTAAGATGGGAGAAACCTGGTTTGCCTTTACCTTTTTACTTTTTCTTGCGTAGGGTTGAATGGCCCAAGCGGATTTATGCGTGATCTTCAATCCGGCGGCCGGCAAGCATCGCGGCCGCGCCCGGTTGGCGAGAATTCGCCAGGCTTGGGGTGCGCAGGTGGAATTCCGCCCGACGCAGCATGCGGGGCACGGCGTTGAGCTGGCGGAACAGGCGGCCCAGGCCGGGTTCGCCGTCGTCGCCGCAGCCGGCGGCGACGGCACCGCCCATGAAGTCCTCAACGGTTTGATGCGCGTCCGCAATCCCAACGTGCAATTCACCATCCTGCCGATTGGGTCCGCCAACGATTATGCCTTCAGCCTCGGCCTCGATCTTCGCTATCCGCCGCCGCCGCGCACTGTCGATGTGGGACTCGTCCGCGTTCCAGGGGGCAAAAGCGTGTACTTCGGCTGCTGCCTGGGGATCGGCTTCAACGGCCAGGTCACTGCCGAATCGCGCCGTATCCGCCGCCTGCAAGGAATTTTCCTCTATGGCCTGGCGGCGCTGCGTTCCCTGGTCGATCATTTCCGCGCCCCGTTGATGACGCTGCAGATCGATGATGAGCCCGCTTGGACCACGCCAACCTTGCTCTTCAGCACGCTCGTCGGCAAGCGCGAAGGGGGATTCCCCATGGCGCCGCAAGCCGTGCTCGATGATGGCCTGTTCGATCTGGTCCATGCGGGGAACCTGACGCGTCTGGAGGTGCTCTATTTCCTGCCGCGCTTGGCGTTGCTGGGCCCGCCGACGCATTATCCCAAGGTTCGGCAGGGACATTGCAAACGCGTAAAGCTGCATTCGGAGAGCCCGCTGATCGCCCACGTCGATGGCGAGCTTTTGTGCGTGCAGCAAGACGGGATTCAGGAGTTGGAGATCGAAATCGTGCCGCGAGCGCTGCCGGTAAGGGGGTTGGATACGGTTAGGCGCTAGGGGTTAGGGGTTATCTTCGACCCTGACCCCTAACCCCTAAAATTCCATCGCTCCCGGCCAGCCGACGTCCACGACGAAGATTTTCCCGTCGCCGATGCGGCCGGTGCGGGCTGCTTTCATGATCTTCTCCTCGACTTCGGGCACTCGGCTCTCCGCGACCCAGACGCTGATCTCCACCTTGGGCAAAAACGCCATGCTGTATTCGCTGCCACGATAGCGCTCCAGATATCCTTTCTGCCGGCTGAATCCCTTGGCTTCCTGCACCAGGCAAATATTGACATCCAGCTCGCCGATGACCTTGAGCACGGCCTCGGCGGTGATCGGCCGAACCAGAACCGTGAGCTGTTTCATGACCGGCTACCTTGATGATGGGCCAACGAAAATATTGTATCACCTCGAATCGAGATCCGAACATCACTCCTCGCGCAAATCGCATAACCGGCAGCACCGATTTCCTGAGATGATTCGTTCTATTCGGACCGTCTTTGCAACCTGGTTTAGCTAAACAGACGAAATAGCCGTCGCACTTCTTCTGGATATTGCCGATGGTGTAAACGACGCGCGCCCAATCGAGAGGATCAGCGATGAGAATGGAGTCTCTGGGTCGCGGCAAGCAACGCCGCATCACGTGCATTTTCACCTTTGCAATCTGCAGCGCTGTTACTGCGCCGGCGTGGGGACAGCCGCCAGCCGAGGCGTTGACCCGCGAATCGGCGGTTCATCAGGCTCTGGTGCAAAACCCGTACCTGGCGACCATTCGCAAGCAGAGCGGTTACGCCGAGGCCGCCCTCATCGTCGCGAAAACCTATCCGTTCAACCCGGTCTACACCGGATATGTGACAGGTAACGGCGGCCCGCAGAGCGCCGGCATCACCAACCGCGTTTATCAGGAACATTACGTCAGCCTGGAGCTGGAATTGCGTGGCCAGGGCAAGCATCGCAAGGCCATCGCCTCCGCAACCGTGAGCCGCATCGAGTGGGAGATCGCCCAGCAAGAGATCGCCGTTTCGATCGCGGTGGTCCGCGCTTACAACGCGGTGCTATACCGTCAGAAGAAGCTTGAATTCATCGACGCCGGCATCAAGACCAATGAGCTCGCTTTCGAGCAAATGCGGAAGAAATTCGATGCCGGCAAGATGAAAGCGACTGACTTGATGCTATCGCGCATCGATGTGGACAGCGCCGCGCCCAGCGCGGCCAGGCCCGCACGGCGCTCACGGTCGCCCGCTCGGAGCTGCGCCGCTGGATGGGCACGCTCGACGACTCCTTCGTGGTCGCTGCCGAATTCGACGTGCCGCTCCTTTCGACCGATCAGACCGCACTGACCGAACTTGCCCTCCGTCAGCGGGCCGATCTGCAAGCGCGCCGCTCCGCTCTGTGCGAGGCCGAGGGGCAGCTGCGGCTGGTGAACGCCAACCGCTACGGCAACGTGTCGATGGGACCGTATTACGAATATGATCCCACGCGCATCAGCTATGTCGGCGGCCGGATCTCCTCGCCGCTGGCAATCTTCAACACGCGCAAAGCCGAAATCCACAAGGCCGAGACCGATGTCGCGAAGATCCGCTCGGAGGTGTCGCAAGTGGAAATGCAGGCGTCCCAGGAAGTGCAAGCCGCCCTGGCACGCTGGGCCGATGCCGGCAAATGGGCGTCGTCGTACCAGACCGACGTGCTCCCCAACCTGACCAAGGCCAAGCAAGAAATCGAAAAACAGTTCGCCGGCAACGATCCGGGTGCGGACTTGGCCCGCCTGCTGGCAATCCAACGCAGCTTCATCAAGGCCAACGAAAACCTACTGGACGCCCGCTACGAAGTCAGCCAGGCCCAGGCCGACCTGGCCCTCAGCATTGCCGAACCGTCGCTCGCCATCGGTCCAGGACGGGCGCCGGTGCCAATGCCGGAAGTGCGCAAATAATCTTAATTTGCACTGCACTCTTATTTTTTCAACCGCTTCGCCAGCACGTCGATGCGCTCCTTGCACGCCTTCCGCGCTTCGCCGTAGCCCTTCGGATTGATGCTGCCCGACTTCAGGTAATCGAGCACGATCTGCTCCGCGGCGACCAGCTCGGCACAGGCGTGGGCGACTTCCGAGGCGATCTCGTTGGCGATCGTCGTGACGCCGTTGCGGTCACCGTGTAGCAACATGCCGGGGTTGACCTGGATGCCGCCCACGTGGACCGGTACGTTGATGTGGAGGATATGGCAATTGCCGTGGGCGCAGATGGCGCCGTCGGCGAAGCAGGGGAAATTCATCGCTTCGACCTGATCGAGATCGCGGGCCGCTCCGCTGGTGATCAAGCCGACGGCGCCGAACGCCTTGTACGTGGTGCACATTACCTCGCCAAACGTCGCCGACATCACCGGACTGTCGAGATCCTGGAAGACGACGACGGGCGGTCCCGGCAGTTCCGCGAACGCCGCCACTTGCTGATCGAGCCCGGAGTAAACGTTGCCCGAGGTCGGCGCAAAGGCGGAGCGGAAAGTCGCCGTCGCCGCATACCCGACCATCGGCGGCAACTTCGGATAGCAAGCGCGAATGCGCGCGTCCATGTAGAACGCGGTGCGCGGGCACAGATCGAACAGCTCGACCACGTTGCACACCGTCGGCGTGTCGTATTTTTTCAAGAGTTCCAGATCGGCGGCAGAGACGGCGTGGATTTTCGGCATGGCACAACCCCTTCACCCCAATTTACGGATAGGATGAAGATTGTTCCACCACGATTCGGGGGTTCCGCGTGTACATCGGTCTGGCGATTTTCTGGCTCGCCGTCGGCATCATCCTACAAGTCTATTGGGAAACGCTGAAAGACCGCGCCTTGATCCCCATCGATCGCGGACTGATGGCGCTCATCTGTTTCATCATGTTCACTTTCTGCATCTTCCGCTGGCGCATGGCCCGGCGCAAGCTCACGTAACCTCCAAGGAGCCACCCCCCAGGCCGCGCCGCGAGTATGATCCAACCCTCGACTTTTCTGGCGGCGAACCCGATGGCGGCGACGAGAAAAAGTTGTAGGGTGGGTCGAGTGTACTCGCGAGGCCCACCATTCCTTGTAAGCGCGTGGTGGGCCTCGCGAGTACGCTCGACCCACCCTACAAAAATCGAATGCCACCAAATAGGGAAGTTATTTTTCGAACGCTACTTACCGACAGCTGCGCCGCCAAAGTCATCAGACGGCCAATATTCGCATCTGACGCTCAGGACACGACTTATGCGCACTGGCATTAGCTGCGCAGCAGGCAGTAGCACTCGGCGGCGTTAGATCATGTAGTAAATCACCTTTTGCTCCGCTTCGCCGCGGCGCGGGCAGATGTCGCAAAAATCCCCATTCAGCAGCTCGTAGGCATAGCGCACGGCATCCAGCGTGCTCGACGCGGCGCCATCCTGTTCGATGAAGAGATTTTGCTTGCCGAGCTGCATATCGAGGCCGCTCGTGCGCATGACCTCGGCGAAATCGAGACGCACGCCGCACAGGATGACGTGGACGCCGCGATCCTTCATCTTGGCGAGGAAGCGCTCGAAAAGCTCCAGGCAGACGGCGTCGGGATTGCGCACACGCTTCAGGCGCACCACGATGACGCGCGCCGGCGGTTGGGCCTGCCCGGCGATCGTGTCAAAGTGCCTTTCCAGGTCGGGGCCGGAGCCGAAAAAGAGCTCGCCTTCCAGGGCGTAGATGCGGATGCGATCGCAGCGCGGATCGCCTGGGCCGCGCTCGACGATGACGCGGTCGGCGGTCATCGCCAGCTCGGTCAGGCGCAGGCGAGCGGCCCGATTGACGTAAAGCGCCACCGATAGAAAAACGCCGACGAGAATGCAAAATTCGATGCTGATGGCAAACGCGGCGAATGCCGTCGCCAGCACGATCTGCATGTCGAAGCGCGTGCTGCGCAGATGATAAAGGAGCTGCTTGCGATCAACCAGCCGCCAGGCGGAAAGGAGCAACAAGCCCGCGAGGGCGGAGCGCGGGATGTCAGCGCGCCAGCGGCGCGAACAGCAGCACCGTCAACGCGACGGCGACAGCCGCGATGACGCCCGACCACTGGCTCACCGCGCCGGCCTGCACGTTGATCGCCGAGCGCGTCAGCGACCCCGAGCCGGGAAAGCACTGAAAGAAGCTGCCGACCAGATTCGCGAGCCCTTCGCTCAAGCACTGCTGATTGATATCGAGCTTCTGTCCGGTGCGCGAAGCAATCGCCTTGGCCATGGCGATCGCTTCGAGCAACCCCAGCACCGCGATGGCCAGCGAGCTGCTCATCAGTTGGCGGATCAGCGACCAGCTCCAGGCCGGCGCCTCCAGCGCGGGAAGTCCGTAAGGAATCGCGCCGATAACCTCGATGCCGCCTGGCCCCTGGTCCCATTCGAGAATCCACGTGACTGCCGCCATCAGCACCAGCACGATCAAGAAGTCGGGCAACTGCGCGCGCAGCCGGCCGCCCAGATGCCGCAGGCCGACCGCCAAAATGATGGTCGCGACGCCGATGCTCAAGGCGCGATAATTGACTAAATCAATGCGGCTCATGGTCAGATAGAAGCGGCGAAGAAAATGATCGTCGCTGGCGCCGCCGCGCGGCAAGTCGAGCAGGTTGCGAAGTTGATCCATGGCAAGCAAGATCGCCGCTCCCAGCGTGAAGCCGACGATGACCGAAGTCGAGATGAAGCGCGTCAAATCGCCCAGGCGAAACAGCGTGATGCAGGTCTGAATGACGCCGACCAGAAACGCCATCAGGATGGCCGCCTGCAGGCGCTGGTGCGGTTCCTTGGCGGGGATGAAGGCGATCGCGCTGGCCAGCGCGATGCAGATCGCATTGGTCGGGCCGTTGATGAGCTGCTTGGAGGAATCGAAGAGCGCCCCGACCGCCGTCATGATGATCGCGGTATACAGGCCGTATTCGACCGGAATTTGCGCGATGCTGGCGTAAGCCATCGCCTGCGGCACCGCCACCGCCGCCACGGTCAGCCCGGCAAAGAGGTCCAGGCGAAACGACCCCAGCGAATAGGTGCGCAGCGATTCCAGCGCCGGCACTCGCCGAAACAGCCAGTTCTCCTCATGGCGATTATCGCCCGGCCATGTTTCCATCATCTTTGCATATGAAAAATGCCCAACCGTTCACCGGATTCACGGAACCGGAGACAATAAGGAAGGCAGGAAAGCAGGAATTGGCCAAACCATCCTTTCCTGCCTTCGTGCATTCCTAATAAATCTTTCTTTCTCGTACGTACCCGACGAGCGATGAACGGTTTGAGATACCTGTGCGAATCGTTCACCCCCCTTCTCGTACGTGGGGCCAGGCTTTCTAGCCTGGCCTTGCCAAACTCGTAATCTGGACAGGCTGGAAAGCCTGTCCCCACGTTTCGTAGCAAGCCCCTCATGGGATCAGCACGTAACCTTCCGCCTGCTTGTTGATGAGCACCGTCAGCGCGGAAAGGGCCACGGTCACGTCGGGCGCGACCTCGTCGGCCTGGTATTTCTTGGTATTGAGCCTGCCCGCACACGAAGACCTCGACACCCGCCTTCCGCAATTCACGGATGAGCGGCAGGTTCGGATTCTCCTTGCCGTCGAACCGGCCGGCATACGCCTTGTCGTTCAGCACCGCTTTCGTCGCCTCGCCGTGCAGCACCACCGTCACCTTGATCCGTGCAATCCGGCCGCGGCATAAAGATTCAGCAAGCGGGCCTCTCCAATCCCTTGTTGACATCGCCTGGCTTGGCGTCGGCGGTAATATCGCACACCACCTTCGCCCCCTTGCGCGGCTGATGCGCCGCTTCCGGCAGCATTGCAATATCCCCGTAGCCTACTACGCCCGGAAAACTCGCTGCCGACTCTGAATTCAGGTAATAGATCACGCCGGCGGTTGCCGCCAGCAAAAGGGCCGAAATAAGGACAATTCGGGTGTTGGTCATGGTAATTCCAACTGTGTTATGGATCGCCGCACAACGAGCTGACCTCGCCTCCGTTGGGAGTCAGAAACGCGCCGAAGGTCCCTCCGCTCATGTTGTATGGGAACAAGCGCACGGTCCCGTCGCACATTCCCACCAAGCTGCCTTGTGGGAACGGCCCGCCCCATTGGATCCCAGTGGTGAGGACATCGTCGGAATTATCGCGGGCCAGGGCGCAATTCGGAGCACTAGACCAATTCGGGCCGCCGCGCGAGGTAGCCCAGGTGCCGCCGATATGGATCCCGGCGGAAACATTCGGCATGTCGGTGGCCTTATCGTAGAGAGTGGTTTGAATGTTGCCGTGACCCGCGAAAATGGTGTTCGACGATCCGTCAATCATTGCGACCGGGGTTCGTTTGACGTCCGCGGCATCAGGAGCTGAGCCGGTGCCATCGTTCAGGTAAACGTTGATGAAATAATCGGTCCAGGGCCAGCCGGTGGTCGTGGTGTATGCCGGCCTGCCGCGGCCGGGGCACATGAAAGCGGCGATGCCGGCGGAGGGAGCGACCGCTTCTTTGAACAACGACCCCTGATCGATGAATGGCAAAATCTGGAATCCCCAGCTGCCGCTCGTGAACTCGCCGGGTTTTGCCTCCCGCGAATAGGAGACCTCCTTGACCGCGACCGCCGATCCGTTGAACGGCAGGCGCCTTTGCGCATCGTTGAATGAGAGGGCGGCCAGGCTGATTTGCTTCAAATGACAAATCGAACCCGTGCGTGCCTGGGCTTCGCGCACCTTCTGAATCGCGGGCACAAGCAGGCCGATCATCGTCGCAGTCACGACCAGCGCGACCAGCGATAGGACCAGCCAGCGCGAACCGAGCGGCCGGCGATTGGGCACCGACCGCGCAGGCAGCGGCGGCATCCCTTCGCTGAACGCCGTATCGCTCGCAACCGGCGGCGCTACCTTTACCTGGGCCGCGGTCTCCGGCGCGGCGATCGCCATCAGCGCATGGCATTTCGGGCACGGTTGGTCCGCGTTCAGCGACGCGCCGCAGGTCGGACAAATGTGGTCGGACATGTGGGCCTCCGATCCGATGTGATATGCAAATCTATTCGATTGTACCGCAATCGGGCGTGAAGGGAAGTCTTTTCTAAAATTGGACCCGCATTTTAGCTAGGGTTCAATGAGACTCTCTCGGCTCCGGTTCGTTGCAATGGAAGGGTGTCGTTGGGTGTGTGAAACGAATCGACGCAAATCCCTAATCCACAAGCCAGTTCCGGTACGGATATTCGTTTCACACCCGCGCAAGCAAGGCTGTCCTGGTTTGCCCCGCGGGCCTGTTGAGACCGGTTCTAGCGAAGGCCGCGCTCGCGCAATAGCCGATGCGCCCAGGTCTTGTCTTCCTTGCTCAACGGCGGGTCCGGCTCGGCGCGATAATCGATGGTCAAATCGTAGGCGGCGTGATCGTAAGCGGCGGTCAGCACTTTGCCCAGGTCAAGCGGCGCGTCCGGGTCCTTGCCTCGCAGCGGAATGCCGAACGCCGGCAGCGGTTGACGAAGATCGATCCGCCAGTAGTGCCCCTTGCGGTCACCGGCCCGGTACATGATGATGCGATAATCGCTCGGCTTCAACAGCGCCACTAAAGGACTGCCGCCGCGCAGCAGGTCGATTTCCACCCAGTGCACATCCGAGGCTCGCGTTTCGCGTCGTTTTTTCAGAAAGCTCTCCCGACCCTGCGAACCGCGAATCTTGTTGGCCGGACTGACCACCTCGATGATCGTCACCAGTGCTCCGGATTTGCGATGGCGGATTTCCAGCCGGGCCTCCTTGATCTCTTCGTCGAACTGGTAGGGAATGATCTCCGGCTCCGCGAGGGCAATCCCTGCCCCGTTCATGTGCTTGGCTTTCTTCGCGGCCGGTGAACGGCTTTCCTCGATGCGCAGGTCCGGCACAATGACTTCGATTGCCGGATCGTCCGGGTCGGTGACGTAAACCCGAAGCTCCACGCGAGCCACGTAATTGGGTCGTAGTGCTGGATTCAGCGCATTTTGAATCTCCGTGATCAATTTGGCATGAACGTCGGGCCAAATGTCCGGTGATTCAAGGTACGGGTCCATTCCGGGAAACGGCGATGGCATGATGCAACCTCCGCGAAGCTGAGAAAGCCATTATATTGTCATTTCCCAGGTTCGGGGCCTTGGTAGACGACGGTGGCGTTGGGGGCCGACATTTCGTCCGAGGCCGCCGATGCCACGGTTGCGCTTCCCGGTGCGTCGGATTTGGTTCGGCCCGCCCAC
Organism: uncultured Planctomycetota bacterium; assembly: GCA_963767835.1. Taxonomy (GTDB): domain Bacteria; phylum Planctomycetota; class Planctomycetia; order Gemmatales; family Gemmataceae; genus SIAQ01. The sequence goes on along the minus strand of CAVYFY010000019.1, from coordinate 229,231 downwards.
CAGACACCGGCATTCGCGGCGGTCCAGATTTCCGCCAGCGCGCACGCCTCCAGTTCGCGCAGAAGCTCGGCGGCATCGGTCGGCCGATCCGCCGGCGCTTTGGCGAGACAGCGCAGCAGCAATGCTTCCAGTGCGGGGTTGACCGGCTTGCCGTTACGCTGCGAGGGCGGCAGCGGCGCCTCTCGGACGTGCTTCATGCAGATTTCCATGACCGTCGTGCCGCTGAAGACCGGGGCGCCCGTCAGCATGAAATAGCCGACCGCGCCGACGGCGTACACGTCGGCATGGGCGTCCACCGCGTCGGGATGATTGACGGCCTCCGGCGAAAGATAAAGCGGCGTCCCCATCAGGGCGTTCGGATTGGTGACGTTGGCCGATTCCTGGCCGTCCAGCGCCTTGGCCAGCCCGAAGTCGAGCACTTTGACGAAATCATGCAATCCGCCGCGGCAGGTGAGAAAAATGTTGGCCGGCTTGACATCGCGATGCACCAGGCCCGCCGCATGCGCTTCCGCCAGCGATCCGCACACCTGCCGCAGAATGTACGCCATGCGCGCTTCCGGGAGCGGCCCGTAACGCTTGATCAGGTCGTCCAGGTTCATGCCGTCCAGATATTCCATGGCGTAATAGAAAATGCCGTCTGGCGTGCGGCCATAATCGAAGACGGCGACGGTGTTGGGATGCGTCAAGGCGCTGGTGAGCTGCACTTCGCGCTCGAAGCGGGCGACGGCGGCGTCCGACATCTTGTCCACGTCGAGGAGCTTGACGGCGGTCGGGCGGCGCAGCATGGCATGCCGAGCCTTGTAGACGGTTCCCATGCCGCCGGCGCCGATTTTTTCCTCCAGGGCATATTGCCCGAGTTGCTTGGCGGCGAGGGTCGCATTCTGCAGCGCCCGCTGCTCGCGCGCGATGAAAAGCATCGCCAGAAAGATGCCGATGCCGCAGATGATCAGGAGGGCCATCAGCACCCAGAACGCAGTTCGTAGAATGTAGACAGGGCGAAACGCCTCGGCGGTGTCCACCTCGGTCAAGATGCCGAAATCGTATTCGGGCAACCAGCGCCAGGCGCCGACGGAGGGAACGCCGCGGTAATCTCGATAGCCATCGGCATCGTAGCCATCCTGGCCCTGCACCGCTTCGGCAACGGAGCGCGTGAACGGTTGCTCGGCCCGACGAATCGCCGGTCGGCCTCCCTGAGCCATGTTCACCTGCGGATCGCGGACCTCCACCGTCAGGATCGAACGGGAATCCGGTTGATCCACCAGCAAACCGAGTTGCTTCAGATCCTCATCAAACCGGCTTTGGGTGAGCAATAAGCCGTTCTTGTCGAAGGCGTACGTTTCGCCCGATTTGCCGAAGCGGACCACTTGCAGGATGCGGGTAAATTGATCTTCGGGCCGGATGCGCAAGCCGAGGGCGGCGATGGGCTTGCCCTTCTCATCGTGAAGCGGGCCGATGACGAACATCGTCGGCAGATTAGGGAGCAGGTCGCCTTTTTCGTCCGGCAGGAGCAGTTTGCTGCGGAACGGCTTGGTCACGAGCGCCTTGCCCGCGATGGCCTGGTCAAATTCTTCTTTCCGAAGGGGTGGCAGCACCAGGCCGACCGGCGCGTCGTGATCGGCCGCCACCACCATGCCGCCCGGCGACGCCACCACATATCCGACGTAGCCGATGATTTTGAGCTTGGGTTTCAAGTGCAGGCGCAGCGTATCCTGGGCCTTGGCCTGCACGAGTTGCCGCGCCGCCTTGGGGCTGCCGTCGGCCAGAAGAAGCAATTCGCGCACCAGTGGCCGCAGTTCGTCATCCGCGGCGACGAGATCGACATTGATGCGTTGCTCGCCCATCCAGACGCGGACGGCGGTGGCGCTGGCGTCCACCATGACGTTCAGATCGGTGGCACGTTGATCGCGCATGGCGCTTTCCACGACCCGATGGACCCACCAGCCGATGCCGCCAAAGACGAGGGCGGCGACGATTGGCCAGGCCCAGACCTGCCGGCGCAGTAGCCGACCGGTGGACTGAATCGTGGACACGCCGCCCAACCAGCGCGACATCGCCCCGGTAACCCGGCCAACCGTGGACCGGCTTTGGCTGGACAGATGCTGCTCGTTCATCGCTGGATGCTCCCCAATCTTGCCCGGCGTCGCCTCGCCGCCAAGCGACGATTGTGCGATTGTATCGGAAATTCACGCTTCAAGCACGTTGGTTCGGCTTGACGCTCGAGGCCGCGCCGCACTACAGATAACCCGTGAAGAATGGACCAACCATGACAACGCCATCCAACGCCCTGCCACTCGCGATCCAGCACTTCCGGGAGAATCGGCTTCCGCAAGCCGAGCACGTCTGCCGACAGATCTTGCTCAGCGACCCAGGGCACGTCGTCGCGCTCTACCTGCTTGGCGCCGTGCTGGCGCAGGGCGGCGACAAGGACGCCGGCATCGAACACATTCTGCGGGCCCTCCGCCTCAAGCCGGACTACGCGGAAGCCCGCTACACCCTGGGAGTACTTTGGCATGAGCAGGGTTGCTTGCCCGAGGCGATTGCGGCGTTCCAGATCGTGCTTGGCATCGCGCCGCACCGCGCCGAGGTGCATAACAGCCTCGGCCAGGCGTTGCTCGATCAGGGCCGCATCCAGGAAGCGGCCGTCTGTTTTCAGGAAGCGGTCCGGCTCAATCCGAGCTTCGCCGCCGCCCACAACAATCTGGGCATGACTTGCTTCGACCGGGATCGCTTCGAGGAAGCCACGGCCTGCTACCGCGAAGCCATCCGCCTGAAGCCGGACCTCGTCGAGGCGCACAACAATCTAGGCGTGATCATGGCCGAGCGGCATCAGTTCAACGGGGCCGTGGATGCATACGCCGAAGCGATCCGGCTCGCTCCGGAAAATGCCGAGCCGCGCCACAACCTGGCGATGTTGCATCTGCGCCTGGGCGACTTCATCCAGGGCTGGCGCGACTATGAATGGCGCTGGCAGACCAAGCAATTGAAGGACGCTTTGCGCAAGTTCCCGCAGCCGCTTTGGCAGGGACAGCCTCTGTTAGAGGGCCGAGTTTTGCTGCATGCGGAGCAAGGTTTCGGGGATGCGATTCAATTCATTCGTTACGCCAGGCTGGTCAAGCAGCGCGTCGGCACGGTGATCTGCGCGTGCCCGCCTGCCCTGGTGCGCATCTTTCGCACCTGCCCGGGCATCGACATCGTGGCGCCGGCCGGGGAAGCGCTGCCGCCATTCGACGTGCATGCGCCGCTCATGTCCCTGCCGAGAATCCTGGAGACGACGCTCGAATCGGTGCCGGGCGAGGTTCCCTACCTATTCGCCGATGCCGAGCTTGCCGAGCGCTGGGCAAATCGTCTGGCGTCTTTGGGAACAATCCGCGTGGGCATTGCCTGGCAGGGCAATCCAAAGAAATGGAATCGCAATCTCCGGTGCGCCGACGAACGCCGCTCGATACCGCTGCGATATTTCGAGCCGTTGGCCCAAGTGCCGGGCGTGAGGCTGTTCAGCTTGCAGAAGGGCGATGGAAGCGAGCAAATGCAGGAGATTGCCGGCCGCTTTCCAATCGTTGACCTCGGCAGCGCGGTGGACGACTTCAGCGCCACCGCGGCGGTGGTGAAGAAGCTCGACCTGGTGATCAGTTCGTGTACTGCCCCCGCTCATCTGGCGGGAGCGCTGGGCGTGCCGGTCTGGGTTGCCCTCGGCTTCTCCGCGTGCTGGCGCTGGCTGCATGACCGCGACGACAGCCCGTGGTATCCGACGATGCGGCTGTTCCGGCAGAAATCCCCCGGCGATTGGACCGGCGTGTTCGAGCGCCTAGCCGACGCGCTGCAAGAATTCTCGCGGAAACCGGCCTCACTTGTCGGCGTGCGGGACGAGCCGGGTGCTGGATAGGCCCGGCAGCAGCGGCACCAGCACCACGCGCCCACCGTGCGACTCCACGAATTCTCGGCCCACCACCTGGTCAAGGCGGTAATCGCCCCCCTTGACGAGCACATGGGGACGGATTGCTTCGATGAGCCCCTCAGGCGTATCGTCCTCAAAGGCGATGACGGCATCGACGCACTCCATGGCCGCCAGGACCGCGGCCCGATTGCTCCATTGGTGCAACGGCCGCCCCTCGCCTTTCAGTCGGCGCACGCTCGCATCGCTGTTCAGCGCCACCACCAGGAAGTCGCCCAGCGTTCGCGCCTGCCGCAGACAGTGGACGTGGCCAGCGTGGAATAGATCGAAGCAACCGTTGGTGAAGACGATCTGCTGCCCCAAGCGGCGACGCCTTTCCACCTCGGCCAGCAACTCGGGAAGCGGAGAAGTCTTGCACCATCCCGACGCATCCGCATCCATGATGCTACCTCTCGGAAGGTCCACGGTGGACCGAAATGAAGCGGCTTACAGTGTTGTCCACCGGCGGATGTGAATAAAAGTGGTGAGAGTCGGGATTGAACCGACGACCCCAGCCTTTTCAGGGCTGTGCTCTACCAGCTGAGCTATCTCACCAAACATTGGTTTTTTCGATATCTCCTTGCCGTTTGTCTATTTCCGCACATCATTACGACACCCGGAACGACACCCGTGAAGAAGAATTGCCGCCTGTTGGTCGGAGGCGGCTGGGTGTTACGGTGGATACACGTTTCACGGAGCAAACACCATGACGAAGGTCCATTCTACCCGCGCCAGCAAGCCCGGCAAGCCCAAGAAACCTCACAAAGACTACCCACTTTTCGCGCATGCCAATGGCCAATGGGCCAAGAAGTTCCGGCAGAAAATCCATTTCTTCGGCGTCTGGGCCGACCCGGACGCCGCCCTTGCCCGCTGGCTCGACGCGAAAGACGACTTGGTTGCCGGCCGCGTGCCGAGGGCCAAACGACACCCTGACGACACCCGCAGTCTAAATGAGCTGGTCGGCCGATTTCTGGACGCCAAGAGATTCCGCGTCGAAGCCGGCGACCTGTCGCCGCACACCTGGCAAGCCTATCACGCCATTTGTGCCGAGCTGGTGAAGGCATTCGGTAAGGACCGCCTTGTTACGGACATCTTGGCCGAGGATTTCGGGCAGCTTTATGCGACATGGGCGAAGAAGTGGGGAGCCGAGCGCCTTGCGTCCGAAACACGCCGGGCCAAGGCAGTTTTCATCTTCGCCTATAAGCGGAAACTCGTCAAAGCCCCGGTGGACTTCGGCGAAAGGTTTAACCCGCCATCCAAGAAAACCATGCGGCTCAAACGCGCCGCTCGCGGTCCGAAGATGTTTGAGGCGGACGAACTGCGCCGGATAATTGACGCCGCAACGCAACCGCTCAGGGCGATGTTCGTGCTGGCCATCAATTGCGGACTCGGCAACAACGACATCGCCCAGCTTCCATTGACCGCACTGGATCTGGAAAGCGGATGGATGACCTACCCGAGGCCGAAAACCGGCATCATGCGGCGCTGCCCGCTTTGGCCTGAAACCCTCACAGCCATCCGCGATTGGATACAGCTACGTCCGATGCCAAAGACCGAAGCCGCGGCGTTGCTCGTGTTCTTGACCGTGCGCGGCGACGGATGGGGATCCAATATCAAGGACCGTCCCATCACGCACCAAACGCGCAAGCTTCTCGACAAACTCAGCATCGCAGGCAACCGCAATTTCTACGGCATCCGCCACAGCTTCGAGACCATCGCCGGCGACAGCCGAGATCAAGTCGCCGTCAACGCCATTATGGGCCACGACGACGGCAGCATGGCCAGCGCCTACCGCGAACACATCAGCGACGAGCGACTCGTCGCGGTCGTCGAGCACGTCCGCCGTTGGCTGTTTGCCGAGGAAAAGCCTCAGCTCAAGATCGCCGAGGAAGTTGTAGCGTGAACGACACGGAGGCGTCGGGAGTGTAGACCACCCCTGGCCCGGCGCCGAGAGCAACCAAGCGGCTTCTCACTGTTGCCACGTTTCGATCAAGAGCCGTTGGCGTCAATACGTTGGGCGCGGTTGCCCCGCAAGAGTGCCAACGGACAGCCGGTGTCCGCCTTTCAGCCGATGCGGAGGGTGAGCCCGGCAAGCCAGTGCGCCCCCTTCCGCGAACAGATCCCTCAAACCCCTGGCTGGTTTTGGGGCGCTCACGGGTGGCTGGTTTTGAGGCGCTCAGTGACAGGGGCGGCTGACACGAAGAAAGCTCTGCACGAATTCATGAAGTTTGGCAACGCGGCGAAGTCCCGCAGGGCAGACAGGTCATGGAGCGAGTTCGTCTTCCAGGCGTATCACCACCATCAGAATGATGCCATCTTCCTGGCGGGCCTGCCCGACGTGAAGGACAGTCGGCCTACTAATGCGGAATGATTGGTTCATGACATGATGCGTTTGCGCCGTGCCGGTAGCTCCTACGCGGGGATCGCCAAGGATTTGCTCGACAAGAATGTGCATTTTGGCCGACGCCGGCCCGTTGGGTGGACGAGTACCTTTCTCATCAATGGCGGATTGCGATTGCGAAAAGTCTGGAGGGACTCCTGCCAGGGCCGAGTATCGCTACCCTTCGCGGTCTTCTTTCCTTTAAGACCTTGTCGCATTTCTGGTTTCTTTCATTCGCCGCCGTTTCCGGTTCAGGCTCAACGATCTTGATAAATCGTTTGCCCGAAAAAATCGCCGATGGACTTTGTGTTCACGCCAGGGGGAACACACGAAACAGATGGAACTTGTCAGCTATGCCTTCACCCTTGTTGCACAGCGCAGCCCGCAAGACATTTCATCCCGTGATTAGCGACAACTACATCTCCCGTCTGACGACAATTAGATTTCCCGTCGCAACGACAGTTATCGTGGCCAGCGACAATTAGAAACACGCGCCGGCGACAACTAGATTTCCCGTGTCAGCTGGCAACATAGATTGGGCTGTTCTCGTAAGTCCTTGATTTTCCTGGCTTTAGAAATATCCCCGACAGGAGTCGAACCTGTAACCTTCGGCTTCGGAAGCCGCTAGACCACCGTCCGCCAGAAGAACACAACTCATTGCCAGTAAAGACTTGCAACGAATCAGTATCAGCAGGTAATTCTCCGCTTGCGCCCTGCTTGCGCGAATCCCCGGACAACGCAATGCTCGAAATTGGTCTTCAGCGAGTCCTCGGCGCCTGGCCAACCCTGCCCGAGGCGCTCCGGGCTGGCATCATAGCCATGATCGACGCGGCCCGGAGTTAGGAGACTCACGCAAACCTCCGTCGCTTCCGTGCCGCTTCACTGAGAGCGTTCGAAGACGGAAAAAGGAGGCCGACCCGCCTCGAACGGCTGCTATCGCGTCCTGCTCAAAACCCAAGTGTCCAATCAGACGCTGGCGGAGCCAACCCCGAGGAGATTCGCAAGGCAAATCTGCGCGGTGCCGACCTGCGCGGGGCAAATATTGAAGGGGTCGATTTCTACCTGGTGGACCTGCGCGAAGCACAGTATGACGAAGTGCAGGCGGCCCATTTCCGTGCGTGCGCTGCGATCCTGCACAGCCGTGGGGAATGAACGAATGAGCGGTTGAAGCCGCCACGCGCGCTCGCCTTCGGCAAGTCGGGGTGTCAGCCGTTTCCGGCAACTGTACAATTGACAAAACAATGGAGACCACAGCATCCTATCGTGAATATCGCCTTTCGCCCGAGCTACGGCGAATCTGCTGGTATGTTGTCGGCGGCGGGCTGACCTTCGCGGCCATCGTCGTCGCGATGGAATATTAGTCGGCGGGTTCGCTTGGCTATGGAAAAATGGGAGTTGGCGGCTGCGCGTGGACGATCAATGCGTCGCCAGTCGGCAGCTTGTCGGTTGGCAGGTTTGGACCTGGCACGATTTCGCGAGTGGACGAATTCGCAATAGACGAATGTCAGATCGGCATATTGGGAGCCCTTTCCCGCTTGATTTTGAACCGACCCTCTGGGTCGAACGCGAGGGGCCCACGGCGCTTGGCGGCACTGCGCGGTGTCGGCATCGGCACCGCGACGGCGACAGGGCCCGGCCGCGCGCGGCCGGAACCGGCGCCGGTCGCGGAGCGGGCGCGGCGGCGCCGGTCCAGGCGGCGCGGGGCGGTAGTCGGCGCCGGTGGCGGTGCTGTGACGGCAAGAGTTGCGGGAAGCGGCACCCGCAGGGATGCGGGCGCGGCGACCGAGGCGGTGCGCGGCCAGATGCCAGCGACGCTGGAGGACGCTTTTTCAATACAGTGGACGATGGTTCATCAAGAAACGGCAGAGATAGTTGGCATGGACTGGAAAACGATCGATCATGAGTACGCAAGAGATTTCGCCCAAAGAATGGAGGCAATAACGCAAGGATGTGGCGGACATGGCAAAACGGGTGTAACCGTTCTCCCGCAAAACGTCATGCCTTGAATCCTGCGTAATTCGCCACCAAGTCACTGTTCCGATGGGTCGTTTTTCTGTTTTCCGATTCGGCCCAAGACCGCAAGGCCAACCGGACCAACAAGACGGCGACCGGCGCCCATCGCCGCAGCGTGATCGTGAGTGTACTGGAATCGCTGCGGGTGAACTTGGAGAAATTCTGCCTGACAACGGTATTGGCGGAGGTAACGGGTTGGATGGAGAAAGGCGTCAGCTTGTTCGCCGAGCAATGGCAGGCGTTTCAAGCCGCGCGGGCCGCACCCCAGCCCAATCCCGGATAGCCGCGGCAGCGCCCGCTACAATGGACATGTACCGACTAACAGATGCGGACGCCTTCAATGCGGCCTTGGATGTCCCCACATTGCATCACGCAGCGACCGCATACCTAACAGAAGCCATTGAACGTGTTCCGAAGCAGAAACATCCGGATGGCAAAGCAAAAGTAGCCGTTATTCTGTCGGCCCCGGGTCTTGGAAAAACGCACGTAATTGGCCGAGTGCAACATCACTTCGGTGACCGAGCCGTTTTTGTTTTTGTGCCGCAAGTCGAAGAGCATGGTTCGCCGATCAAGCACGTTCACTGGCATTTGCTCAAACGTCTCTTCGGAGCACAACCGGAACAACGGCCATTGATTCATGGCCTGTTGGCCAAGCTGTGCCAACATTCCTTTCGCCGATATTTCGATAACCTTCCTCACACTGTGAAAGCGAAGCAGAAGTCGTTACGTGAGCGACTGGATGGTTTGGCGGTCGACCCCATCCTGGAAATTGTCGCGGAGGTCAAGGAGCCGGCGCCCTTCCTCGCCCTGGCAAAGTCGATCGCAACCCGCTGTCCCGCCCTACATGCCGACGTTATTCGTGCCATGGTCCTTGGCTGGTCGCCCTGCAAGGATGATGCGTGGAAATGGCTGCGCGGTGAACAGATCGACGAAAAAAGGCTCGCAGAACTACAACTTCCACCAGTACCGCCGGCGCCCACGGCTGTCCTACAAACGTTGACGGGACTGCTTCATCGTTTGCAAATTCCCGTCGTGGTCTGTTGCGACCAATCCGAAAAGCTCCTCAAGATGGAAGGTGGAATGGAGATGCTCACCACTGCGTTGATGGGGTGGGTGGATCAGATTCCCAATCTCGTGCTTTCGATGACATTCCTGAAGGACGATTGGAAAAAACTGAATGAGTCATTCGGTTCATTCTGCGATCGAACACAACAGCTCAATCTGGATTCATTGCAGCCAACTCAAGCTGTGGAATTGATTCGCAAGAGAATGGCTGACGACCTACTTCGGCTATTACAACGAGGCGAGGACGCATCAGTCGCTGGCGGATCGAACGCCAGCCGAGGTGTACGGGAAGGGATCGAGATCAGGCGCGGGATGCCGTGCGTTTTAGGAGGCATGGCTCAGGTATCCGATGGGGCGCAAAGAAGAGGCCCTGGATCGGATGGCCGACCCAGAGCCCAACGCCATCGGCGTACCTTCGACCGAGTTATCCCTTGGCTGGATGCTCGCCAGCAGAGCCAGCCTCCGTTTCACCCGGCGAGAAGTCGATACCGCAAGCGAGCCGAGGAAGCAAGGTCAACAAGAGTTGCCAGTCAGGAAGGCTGGCAAAAGTGTAGCTAAGGAATGGCCTTTTTTTGTCCAAAGAATGGGGTCCACCTTAGACCTTGCCGCCGGTGGAAGAGCTTTTCCGGCAAGAATGGAATCAGACGCTCAATGCGGTCAGCAAGAAGCATCTTGCGCCGGATAATATTCAAGAGGAACGGTTGTTTCGTGCGGTGCACGAGTCGCTCCTACAGGTGCAAGCGGGGGGCGTATCCATTGCAGGAATGGATTTGCTTCAAATCCAAGAAGGACCAGTCAAAGGTCGTCTTTCGCTGCAGCTCAAATTCGGCGTCAAGGGAACGAACGCAGCGGTTCCCGTTGTGCTGGCGTTGACAAAGCTCACAAATGGGAAGCCACTGACGAGTTTCTTCAAGGACTTGGAACAGGCAATTCCCCAGCCTGTTGCCGGAGCCGTGCTGATTCGCCCAACTGCAACGATAACATTGGGCGCGAAAACCGTTGGACGAGAGATCTTCGACAGGCTCAAATCCGAAAGTCGGATTCGGCCCTACGATCTTGCCGAACATCGGGCTGCGTTTGAGCAGATGGAAAGCTACCTGCGTCTTCTGGATCGTGCAGGCCAGAAGGAACTGCAACTGGGAAAAAAAACCATAACCGTCGATGTGTTCCGTCAACTTGCAGCCAAGACGAAGGTCCTGGAGGGGCTCGATCTTTTCGAGACGGTCTTTGCGTTGTGGGTTCCGATTCCCGCGAAGGTCGGTGCCGTCGGTTTGCCGGCAATCGCTGCCGGTTCAACGAAAGCCCCCACTCCGGTCGATTCTACCATTCCGGTGGTAAAATCAACAAGTGGGGTCGCAGTCGTCCAGAAGCCAGCAGCAGTCCCGTTAGGAACCGACACGGGATCCGGTGGTGACGACTGGGCGAATCACTTGCTACGCGTTGTGGCAGAAAAGCTCAATGAGTTCGGACAAAAAGTCGAAGCCATCGGCGTACAGACCGGCCCCACCTTTGTTCGGCTCATGCTCAGGCCGCATGGCAAAACCTACATTGGCAAGGTCCGTAATCATGCGAACGATCTTCGAACTCATATTGCCATGATCAAGGACGTGCCCGTAATCTCGGATTTGCCTGGTTTCATCAGCGTTGATGTCCGGAGACCGGATCGGCAACCCGTGCACTTGAGTGAATGCCTTGTAAACGCCCCGGCCGATTTGGCAAAGAATCCTGCGTTTCCAGTTGGCGTAGATGTCGCTGGCAAATCTTACTGGCTCAACCTCGCGGAGCCAGCAACGTGTCACATTCTCGCCGCTGGCACGACCGGCAGTGGCAAGAGTGAGTTTCTCAAGGCCATGATCGCTGGACTTGCCGCTCGGCTATCCCCGCTGGAAGTGCAGTTTATTCTCATCGACCCGAAACGCGTCACTTTCAACTTTTCCGGGAAGAGCCCCTATCTTCTCCATCCGATAGCTCACACTGCCGACGAAGCGATGCCACTCGTGCAAGAGTGTTTTGCGGAAACCGAACGACGCTACAAGATTCTGCAAGAGAAAGGCCTGGAACACGTCGGCCAGCTAAAAGGTCCGGATGCTCTAACGCGAATCGTCCTGGTGCTGGACGAGTTTGCCGACCTAATGGCGGACCCGGAAACTCGACGCGAATTGGAAGGCTCGCTAAAACGTATCGGCGCTCTGGCGCGTGCCGCTGGCATCCATCTTGTTCTGGCGACGCAACGACCGGACAAAGATGTCGTTACGTCCTTGCTCAAGGCGAATTTGCCAACGAGGATTTGCCTTCGCGTTGACGGTGAGCGAAATTCCAAAATCATCCTGGATGAGGAAGGCGGCGAGAACCTTCTGGGTAACGGCGATTTGTTTTGGAAGCATGGAAGCGGCATGATTCGCCTCCAAGGCGCCTTCGTGCGCAAGCCCGAACTTGAAAAGCTGTTGCGAATTGAGTTGGCCTAAACATTCAGAACCTCGTTTGCAGACGCCATTTGGCGATTCCGCGCGGCATCGGCACCGGTGCCGGCAGCAGCGGCCCCGGCGCAGGGGCGGCCGGGGCCGGGTCAGCGCCAGGCGCGGTGTCGGTGCGGGGCCGGCGGCAGCGACGGTCCGGCGACGGGAGCGGCGTCCGTCAAGAAAAGGCGAGCCTCATTGACAACGAACGAAGCGGGTTCCGGAGGAATACGCAGATATTCCGGCCCAGCGATTAGGGAAATCCGAGAACGCAAGAAATGGTGCGCCAGACCCGGTAGCCAATGCCGGGGAATGGATAACTCTGGAAAAACTGCGTAATCGGGCTTGTGTGGAGTGCGGCACTATGTCGTTCGCGACCTGGACCAATCGTTTGTAACGCTCCCGCGATAGGTCAGGTTCGCCGTCGGCCGCTCTCGCCCAGCTGGACTCGTCGACTAGGAAACTCGTCACGGCAATTCGAGGAGCCTTCGAATTCGGCTTGCGACCGATTACAATGACCTCGCTTCCGGTTGCGACCCCGACATCCTGAGAATCCATCACCCATGTGCCACGCAACGCATGTACGTATTTTTTCCATAGCCCCGTGTCTTCGGCGCATTGCGGTGACATCTCCGTAATCTCTGGGGGGCGGAGAGGTCGTGTTGGAAAAAGGAACGGAAGGGCGTTGGTTATTCTTGGGCAGTGCTCCCTAATGAATTCGTCGACGATTCTTGCGCGCTCGAGTTGTTCATTATTGGGGGCGCTAAATACGAAATTGCCAGGCGAAATCGGAATTGCAAGATCTTGCAATACTGCGTCCTTGAATGGCATTCTCGCAAGATCGCTCCAGAATAGCTTATGTAGCAACTCGGGAGAACCAGAATCGGTGGCGAGCTCTTGATTCGGATGAATGCCTTTGAGGATGGCCAGGATATTTAGGACGCGAGAGTCGGACGGTTGGGATATTTCGGTCAGCAGCAAGGAGCGGTTAACTGCTTCCTCCAAGGAGACGACGAGATGGCGTCGATATCCATCCCAGAGCGAAGATGCCGCCTCCTCCGGAATCACAACAACGTTTCTTTGAAGATCGTCGACGACTTTTTTTACTCGGCGGATTATGGTCGCCGCTGCGCGGTAATCTTCACAGGCGACTGCAAGGCCAACCAGTCGAGCAAGATAGTCGTTGAGGTCGAGAAGACGAAGCGGTGTGAGGACGTGGCGTGTGACAAAGCGGTAGAAGCGGTCGCGGTCCTTTTTCCATTCCTTGGGGAGAAGGTCTCGGGCGACGGCATCCATACTTCGCAGCATCAGAGAGAAACCGAGCCGCCGAAGGGACAAATTATCTGCTTTCCGAAGGGAATCCGCGTCCTCGTTGCTTTGACGTGCGGCGGTCAGCGTTCGTGCAGCGGGGGAGCGCTCCAAATCGTCTAGGTTCGGCAGGAGTCGCCATTCGCTCGATACTTCGTCAATTTTACTTTTGATCGTGTCCAGAAAATCTTGGCCAATCTCCCCAGACAATAGGAAAAATCGTTGTTTCTTCGTCTCAAATACCAGGGTACATGTCCATTGTAGCGGGCGCTGCCGCGGCTATCCGGGGTTGGGCTGGGGTGCGGCCCGCGCGGCTTGAAACGCCTGCCATTGCTCGGCGAACAAGCTGACGCCTTTCTCCATCCAACGCGTTGCCTCCGCCAATACCGTGGTCAGGCAGAATTTCTCCAAGTTCACCCGCAGCGACTCCAGTACGCTCACGATCACGCTGCGGCGATGGGCGCCGTTCGCCGTCTTGTTGGTCCGGTTGGCCTTGCGGTCTTGGGCCGAACCGCGCAAATTACGCTCCGAGAGATTGTTCGTCGCCTCCACCTCCGGCACCAGGACGAACGTGAACAGTTCCTCGGCCAGCAACAAGCGTTGTATCTCTTCCACCAAGTTCGCAAACTCGCGCTCGTGCGGCGTCATCTGAGGCGTCGTCGTTTCCCGGTGACGCACGCACACATCCAGCAGCCGACTCGACAGATCATCGACGCGCTGCCGGCGACCCACTTCGCCCAGGCGGCCGTCGGCGGCGGCGGCTTTTACCGTCGCGATAAATCTGCAGAACCTCGTCCAGGAAGCACTGGTATTTTTTCTTATGGGGGTACAAAAGCGCCAGTTTGATCGCCTTGCGCAACAGATGCGCCCAACATTTCTGCCCCTGCGTGAAGCGGTTTTCATACACCGCCGCATCATCGCTCACGCCGATGCCGTCGAATAGGTCCGGCGGCAACATATGGTCCAACGTGGCATCGTCCTTGTGGCAGCCAAACAAAAACACCCGCTGCAACTGCGATGCGAATGCCCATAGGGAACATTTCTCATTGCCGACTTTCCAGCCCGTTTCATCCATGTACACGATGGCCGCGTGCGCCAACAACTCACAGAGCGTATCGAACTCTTCATCCCAGTGCGTCGCCAACTGCCGGAGCAAGGCGTCGGCTTGCGATTTGCTCAAGGGCAACTGGCAGAAGAATCCCATCACCGCGCACGCCTTGTCGAGCGACATGCCGATGAGGTAAACCAGGAACGCCAGCACCACCAAGATCTCGATGCCGTACTCGCAGCGTGGCGTGACGCCGGGAATGCGTGGCTCTTTGCCGTCAGGGCCGGCGTGGATGCGGTAGCCGACGCGAATGGCCTTGCCGTCTTCAATGCGCCAGACCGCGCGTTTGCGCACGAGCTGACACTGACGTTTGGCCACGCCATCGGGAAAAATATCTACTTGGCGTTCGGCAGCGGCGAACTTCACTTCGGTCGGCTGTCGGCCGGGCGATTTCTTCTTGCGGCGCCGCCGCGGTTGCCGGCGTTTGTTTTCGGCGTCGATACTGTACGAAGCGTTGGGCGTGGCGGCATTGGCGCCGGACGCTGGGTTGTCGCGTGCCGCTGCGGGCTCGTACTGCGCCAGCCGTTGCTTGAGGCGTTGATTGTCCGCTTGCAAACGCTGGATGGAATGGCGTTGCCGATCGATGATGTCGAGCAACCCTTCGACGGAGACTTTTCCGCTGAGTGCGTCGCGTCGCAGTTGCTGAGGATCGAGGACAAGAGGAACATCCATGTGCACCACCAGGCCCGCGTGCTGCAGGGCTGACGAGGGAATTTGTGGAAAGGCCGCGAGCCCCATCGCTCCGTTGCGGAGCGGATCACGTGAAGTCAATCTGGAACGATGGGGCCGTGTCGAAGATGCGTCATCAAGGTGCGTGTCATCGGGATTCGAGGTGCGTCATCGCGGTGCACTTTCATCATACGGAGCAGGTCAAGGGGTCTCCGCAAAAAAGGCGTCGCTACAATGGACACGTACGATGCAGACGCCCTGTATCATGCTACGCCGCAAGTGGATGATCACGGTTGCTTTACCATGGAAACGGATCTCGACAACACCGGCCCGACCGCCAATGAGGCGCTCGCACGCCTGATCGCTGGAAATGAACGCTTTCTGCGCGGGCAGGCGCGCAGTGGTGGAGTGCCGCGTGAGACGCTGGCCGATCTTGCCAAGGGGCAACGTCCGTTTGCGACGATTCTCGGTTGCAGCGATTCGCGTGTGCCGCCGGAGTGGATTTTCGATGCCGGCCTGGGCGAACTCTTTGTCGTGCGCGTCGCGGGGAACGTACTGTCGGCAGAGGTCGCCGGAAGTTTGCAATATGCAGGGACGCACCTTCATACGCCGCTGTTTGTGGTTCTCGGCCATGAAGGATGCGGCGCGGTCAGCGCGGCATTGGCGACGAAGCACGAAGGGGCCCAACATCGTGCGCGGATTCAGATCCTGGTGGACGCCATCGCGCCCGCGTTGCCCGAACTTGATGAGAGACTCTCGGCTGAAGATCGACTGGCGCAGGCGGTTGAGAGCAACGTCCGCTGGACGGTGAACCGAATCCTCAACTCGCCGGAAGGTCAGGCCCGCTCGGCGGAGGGACACGTGAAAATCGTGGGCGCGATCTATGAAATCCAATCGGGCCGCGTGAGGTTCTTGTCATGAAAATGTTCGGCACAACGCTGGGCCACAAAAGGACTCAATCATGAACACGGGAAATCCTGTCCGCGATAATTCCGCGACGATCAGCCTGGCCGACGAGGAAGCCGTCAAGGAGGTTCTCGTCAACACGGTCTTCGGCCTGTGCGACATCGTCAACAACCTCACGCGGCTGCGGCCATCCAAGCGCGAACGCTACCGGGTGACGATTTTTGGCTCCGCGCAGCGCAGTCGGGAAGCTTCGTATACAACGAGGTTCGGCGCATCGCGGAGGCGCTGGCCGAGATGGGCTGCGACATCATCACCGGCGGCGGACCGGGCCTCATGCAGGCGGCCAATGCCGGCGCAGCCGCGAGTAATGGTCCCGGGGTCGGATCTGGCAAGGGGCCGAATGCAGGTCAACTAGGTAATTTCCTCGATATCGGCCCTCCGGGCGCCGGGCCACGCCCCGGCACATTGCCGGCGGGCGGCCCAAGTGCGGTCGGCGATTTCTTCCAAAAGGGCCCCGGCGCTGGCCCTCCCGGCGGCGGCGCAAAGATCGCCAGCAAAATGCCTGGCGGCGTAGGGCCAGCAGGCAAAGGTGGTCAAGCCGGGGCGAATCGCCCCAACCGCGTCGAGAATCGACAGCAGCTGAGCCAGAACCGCCAGGACCGTCGCCAAGAAATCCAGAACGAATTCCGCGACAACCACCCGCGCTGGGATTTTGCGATGGAGCATCCGCGCTGGGCCAACTGGCGGGTCAATCGGCCCTACCGCTGGGCCACCGCGGCACTACTGACTGGGTGGTGCGGTTATGGCAGCGAATCCTACTACGACTACGGCGAGAACATTTACTATCAAGAAGGAGCCGTCTATTCCGAAGGCCAGCAAGTCGCAACGGCCGACCAGTATGCCGCGTACGTGTCCATTGTAGCCCAGAATTAGGGGAAACACCTGCTATATTACGATATTACACCTATTCATTATAGGTGTTATATCTTATCACAAATAGGTAAACTATCTTAGGTTTGCTGCAATCCCTCTGCTAATTTAGAATGGACATGTACTATGCCGCGGCAGCTGAGCAAATTGCCACCAAGATTCCTCAGGTGAAGGACCCCGATTGGATGCCGCTGGGCGTGTTCGCCGTGACCCAGGACAGCAAAGCATCGGGGCCGACGCCGACAATGTTCTTGCAGCTCAATGTGAGCAAGGAAGGCATTATCGCCGGCACGTTGCGGAACACTGGCACGGACACAACGCAAACGATCGAAGGCATGGTAGACAAGAAAAGTCAGCGAGCCGCGTGGGTGATCTCCGGGAAAAACCGGCCGCTCATGGAGACAGGGGTTTTCAACCTGACCAAAGACACGGCTCCGGCCTTGCTCCATTTCGAGGATGGCCAAACCCAACAATGGCTACTGGTTCGCATGGATGAACCAAAGCAATGATAGTTCGGATCGTCGGTTGGGTCGGGCGTAGCGGAGTTGGCTTCGCGACGTTCGACCCAAGGAGCAGGACTGGGTCTCCCGTAGTCTCCACAGTCGTGGAGCAAATGTATGATGGGCATCGAGCAACTGAAAAAAATCAACTGACAAAGCTTGCGCGCTTCGGTCCGCCCAGACCGAAGTATTGAGAACACGATTAACTGCGGCGGTCGATCCAGACCGAAGCATCAGCGAAGTTGATCGGATCGCGGCCGTGCCCGCCGCGCCACGCGCCGACGACGTCGGCTGGACCCACCGGCGTTACCGCAACTGCATTGCGACCAGTTTCGAGCTGGATTCTGCTCGTTCCTGGCAATTCGGCTGACGGGGTTAAGCGAGCATCACCCTCGAACATCACTTTAAGTATTAATACCTAATCCAAGAAAATCCTTCGTACTCCCCCTGTCCACGGACCCGCGTCGTCAATAGTTTACCTCAGACCAACATGTCCTAGCCTTGCCCGATGGCCGCCCGGTTTGTGAAGCGGTACTCAATCGAGGGCGGCCACAACTTGAGTCAGGAGCACGCCACGGTCGGCACGTCCAAGGGCGGACGACACATTTTTTCGAAGTCGCATTGACAAGGCGCCGTATCTCGGTTCTAGAAATCGTTGAATCAGTCGGTTCGGCAACGTCGTCGTCACGCGCCGCGTGAAGATTATCATTGCAGCTGATCGGCACCCGATGGTCTCAAATGGACCTGGCATGTTGCCCGGCTCCAGCATCTGAGGATACTTGTGCAACGGGAGGATCGACCATGAGAATCTTGCAGCTTTTGGGAGTGACTGCACTGGGCCTGCTCGTGATGGCCCAGAGCGCCATGAGTGGGCGCGGTGGGGCCGCGCGGAGTGGCATGCGCGGCGCGGTGGTCGGCAACATGGTGGGCGGAAGCGAAGGCGCAGAGAAGGGGGCCAAGATCGGCGTGGTCACGGGCGCGACCCGCTCTGCCATTGATCGCGAAAACACGGCCCGCACCCAATACCAGGGCACCACGGAATACCAGAACGCCCCGCGCTCGAATTTCAATGAAGCACCGCCAGAAGTCCTTGGCATCGCCGCAGGCGGCAAATCAACCAAGCCCAGCGGCGAGTCCGTGATCAAACACAATGGCAAGCCACTCTTGGGAGTGACATTTCCAGAGGATTGGAAACAGAAGGTCGGCGACAACTACATCTCGGCCGTCAGCAAGGATGGGCAAGCTTACGCGATGTTCGCCACGCTTGGCGGGGCGGACAAGAAAGCCGGCATCAAGAAGGTCAAGGCGGGACTGGAGGGCTATCTGAAGGACATGAAGTTTGACGAAGACGCCGAGACGAAGGGGGGCGCCCTGATCGTCACGGGCACGGGCGTTGCCAAGAAGGCCGGCGTCCCGGTGGTGTTCGCGGTCGGGGTCTTCGAAGCCGATAAGGGCCAGCTCGTCGGAGCGGCGTTTGTCGTCGATTCCAAGATGGACGACCTCTACAAGGAGACCGTGCGCGGCATTTGCCAGACGATTCGCCGCGCCGAGGATTTCGGCAAGAAATAGGAATTAGTGCAATTGGTGCCAGTTCGAACTGGCATCAATTGCACCGCCCTGGCCAAGACGAAATGGTTGCTCCAAATCTCGGCATTCCGAGATTTGGGATTGGTGCACGTCTAGCGACAATACTGAGCCGTTAAAAAAAACTAGGCGAGATGACGAATGCTCCGAAAATCCCATGCTGGGAAACTGCGCAACCGACGGATTTGAAACCGCTCTGGCAGGTGCACCAACATCCTCAATGCGCAGCGTCAACTGAAAGAGAACACGTTGATGGGCCTCACCCTCGAAATCATCACGGGAGCATCGCTCTTGGTGTGTTCCCTGGTTTCGGTTTGGATGGTCGGCGCGATTTACTTCGACGTGTGTGGTGGAGCCATGTGGGCCCGTTGGGTCGCACTGGCCTGGGTTGTTGGGTTGATTACGATGTTCGTGGCGTGGCGGCCGCTCTGGCAGCCGACCGTTGCCTTGCTCGGGGCGGAGTTCCTTTTCCTCGTTTGGTGGTACCAACTGAAACCGCGCAACGACCGCGACTGGGAGCCGAGCGTCGCCGTGCTGCCGCGGGCCGTTAGAGCCGGGGACGCGGTGACGATCGAAAACGTCCGCAACCTTGAATATCGTTCGCTGCACGATTTCACCCCGCGGTACGAAGCCCGCACCTATCATCTGTCGAACATCAAGGGCGTGGACGTCATTTTCTTCGTCTGGGGTAGGTTCTTGGGCCACCCTGTCCTGGTCTTCGACTTCGGACCCGATGGCCGCATCTGCATGTCGATCGAGGCGCGTATGCTGAACGGCCAGGAATATTCGGTCGTGCGCAGTTTGTATCGACAGCAGGAACTGATCTTCGTCGCCGCGGACGAACGCGACGTCATTCTGCGGCGCACGAAATACAGCCAAGGTCAACGCGCGTTCCTCTACCACCTCAATTCCAGCGTCGAGGAACAAACAAGCGTCTTTCTCGATTACGTGAAAATGCTCAATCAACTGTACGAGAGTCCGCGCTGGTACCATGTGTTTTTCACGAACTGCACAACGTCCTTCTACAAGCTTCCCAACACACGGGTCCGCTGGGACTGGCGCGTCATTGCCAACGCACGTTTGGATCGGGCTCTCTACCAGGACGGTCGATTGGACCGAACACTACCGTTCAAGGAACTCCGCCGACTCTCCTACCTCAACGACGTTGCGAACACAGCCCCGTCAGCGGGATTTGGGGACCATATCCGCCGCGAACTCGAAAGGCGCCGCCATGAACGATGAGCTCATTCCGCTCCTGAAGGTGCACGAGTACTTCAAGAGTGCGTCCGATGAGACCCTGGAGGAAGTCGTGCGGCTCGGAAGAGTCGCGCACTATCCAGCCGGGAGCGTCGTCCACGAGGCGGACGTCGTGCTCACCACCGTGGGCTTCGTTCTGCGCGGGCGGCTCAAAGCCGTGCGGGTCAGCACCAGCGGATCTGAGTCGCTGTTTCGCATGATCGAGCGCGGCGAACAGTTCGGGCTGATGGTTCGCGCGCTGAAGCGAACCCGTGCCGATCCGCATCGTCGCGCTGGAGCCCACGACGGTTCTCAGGCTGGATTATGAAGAGGCGATGGAACTGACGTTTACCAGGCCGGACCTGCGCCGTCTCTGGCTAAAGACCTACGCGGGGAGCATGCGAAAGTTCTTCTTCGGCGCCGCCCCCAAGCGCTCGGTGATGATACTGGCGCTGATTCACGATTCGTCCGCCACGCGCCAGGCGGCTGAACGGCTCATCCGGCGACTGAGCGACGTCGGCGAGCAACTTGCCGTGTTGAGCGATTCGGACCAGCGGATCGATTCGCCCAATGTGCGCTTTCGGCCGCTCCGAGAAGACGGCCGCGATTTGACGTTAGAGGAAATACGGGAGCAGGTGGCTCGCTGGCCGGATGCCAATCGAGTCATTTTCGACGTCCAGTCGTACCTGACGCCGGAACGGGCGGCGCAACTCATGGAACTCGTCGACCGCGCGGTCTATTTCGTCCGCGCGAGAGGCGCGGATACGGCCATCCGCCGCCTGCAGACAATCGACGTTTCGGCCCGCGGCTGGCGCGACAAGATTAGCATCGCCTGGCTGCTTGAGGATGGTAGTGCCGTGGTCCCTGTCGTTGGCAACCTCCGCGACGTAGCCTGCCGCGATTTCAAGATCGCCGAAACGCCGCCTCAACTGCCCTTGGGCCGGTCGCTAGCCACCGGGCTGGAGCGGCTGGTACACGACCTTCGCGGCGTGCGTGTGGGCGTGGCCCTCGGCGGCGGGGCCGCCCGAGGCATGTCGCACCTTGGCGTGCTCAAGGCTCTCGAGAACAGCGGCATCGTCGTCGACATGGTCGCCGGCACCAGTGCCGGCGCCATGACCGGCATTATGTACTCCGCCGGCTTGGATCCCGACTACAATGCAAATCAATTCGCCACCGACCTTCGTCCCTCATGGATTTTTCGCCGCCTGCCTCAAGGCAACTATTGGTACCTCATATACAAGTACCGTCGCGGGCAATTTGACCCAATGCTTCGCAAATACCTGCACGACTGGAGACTCGAACAACTTGCCATCCCCTGTCTCTCCGTCACGGTCGACCTGGTGAGCGGCACGTCGGTGGTTCGCGAACGCGGCGACGCTGTCCATGCGATCCTCGAGAGCATCAACTTGCCCGTGCTCTCCGTGCCGATCGTCCGCAACGGCCAGGCGCTGATCGACGGCGGACTTGTCAACAACATCCCGGCAGATGTGCTGGTGTCGATGGGCTGTAATTTCGTCATCGCCGTCAGCGTGACGGCGAAGCTGGAGACTCATTTCTGCGACATCAAACCTGGACAACCAATTCTGTCCGGGAACAGGCCGGGAATCGGGCAGACGATCTTGCGCAGCCTATTGGTTCAGAACCACAACCTGAACGCCTTCGGTGTTCAGCCGGCGGACGTGGTTATTGAGCCGGACGTGACGGGCGTCGACTCCGCGGAGTTCATGAGGGCCAAGGATCTCGCCGCGATCGGAGAGGCGGCCGCGCTCGAACAAGTCCCGAAGATCCGGCGGCTATTGAATCGGCTCGATCCCCAACTTTTCAAGTTGACCGCCGGCGCACATGAGCCCGCGCCGGCATAACCGGTAGAAAATCATATCCGATAGAACAGAATCGCGAATGACCCCAGCCGCGCGTGCCACGGTGACCGAGTATAACGCCCACGGGACCGCGGAGCAGACTCGATCCATCCTCGCACTGAGCACCTAATGTGACCACTGAATTTGAAGCCTCCGTGCCGCAAGTGCAAGGGATTCAAGATGATAACGGCAATCGTAAATGGCGTCGAGGTCGAGAAGCCCTGCCCGGCGTGTAGCGCCACCGCAAGGGTAAGCTGGCGACGAAGTAGCGGTGCGTACCCTACGCACCACAATTTCTTCACAATTCGGTGATTCATGATCGACGGCAACGACGTCTGCGGATTCATCTCGACCTGCAAGCAGGGATCCTGGCTCAGAACGATTGGCTTTCTGGAATTATTGTGGAAGAGCCCATGCAAGGCGCGATGGTTCCGCAGTCACGAGGGCATGGCGCAGCTTTTGATACGCCCCGGCCCCGCGCCAGACCGCCGCTGTTGTCGCCCCATGGCGGCTGCGGCCGAACCCGGCGAGGCATTTTCTTTTTGATCCTCGCCTACGAGGACGTGCTGCAGATGGCCCTGCCGACACTGGTGAACGTGGTGTTGGCATTCTGGCTGAGCGAGGTAATCGCACCGGCCACCATGACCTCGCGAACGGCCTTGAGCGCCGCGGGGCCAAAGTCTCGCACGAGGGTTTGGCCGTGCATTAAGTTCAACGGTCGGAGCGCGTATTTCATGCAAGCGACTTCCTGCGTCTCTGTGCCATCGGCGCGGCGATTGTAGATCTGGACGTGCTCCCGCAGTTTTTCATGCGTCCGCCCGCACGCCAGCGAATCGTGTAGTAGAGTTTGATCAACCCGTCGTTTCCCCATTTGCGCCCATCCCGTTCCCCAATTTCCTTTCATGAAGGAAGGACAGCACTCATGCTAAACCTTGCGCGATTTCTGGAACTGATGGGCAAGATCACCTGGCGGCTGTGCCGCAAAGAGACGTGGCACGGGCGGAACGTGCGCCGGCAGCAGCAACGGCCCGCGATGCTGCAGTTCGAGGAGCTCGAAGAACGCGTCGTGCCCACCTTGCTCGGCCAGCAGCTCTTCCCAGCGGACTATCCGTGGAATCAGAACATCGCCAATGCGCCCGTGGCGGCCAATTCCGCGGCGATCATCGCCCACATCGGCGGCTCGATCGGCGTCCACCCCGACTGGGGCAACGATAGCGCCAGCAATGGCGATAGCCCGCTCTACGGCATCCCATACAACGTCGTACACGGCAACAGCACCGTGAAAATCAACGTCATCATCGACAACTATCCCGGCGAAAGCGATATCGTTTCCGTTCCGATTCCCGCCAACGCAGTTATCGAGGGCGACTACCAGAACGGACCAAACAACAACGGCGGCGGCTACAACGCCAACCAGCGCGGCGATTCGCACCTTATCGTCTGGGACGACGACAACAACATCGCCTACGAACTCTTCGGCGTGACCCGGCCTGCCGACCCGACCCTATTTCCGAACACTGACGGCGTCGAGCTTCCTCATACCGATGGCCTGTGGCACGCCGCCCAGGAAACCGTCTGGAACATGAATACCGATACCTTCCGCACGCTCGGCGACACCTCAGCCGATGCGGCCGGGCTCTCGATTCTAGCGGGTCTGGCACGTCCTGATGAGGGGCTCCCCACGAGCCAGGGCGGCCAGGGCGCCATCGATCACGCTCTGCGCTTCACCTTGCCGTCGGGAGATGTCAATCCCCAGTACATTTATCCGGCATCGCACCAGGTGGACGTTTCGTCCGACTCCACGAATCTCCCGTTCGGCGCGCGCTTGCGTCTTGAAAACACCCTGGCCGTCAACAGCGCGATCGCGGCCATGGGTCCCGAGGCTCAGATCATCGCTCATGCCATGCAGCAATATGGTCTGGTACTCGCGGACATCGGCAGCGCGATGTATGTCACCGGCTCTTCTTCCGCTCAGGACGCCAACAACAATATCAGCTTGACCTGGAACATGGACGACGTGCTTGGACTGGAAGCCCTCACCGCCAGCGACTTCCAGGTCGTGAATTTGACGCCGATCGTTACCGGCCTCAGTGCGGCCAGCGGCACTGCCGGCGACACCATCACCATCACGGGGCAGAATTTCTCGGGGTCGGCCGGGCACCTGGCTGTCTTCTTCGGCAGCATCGCCGCCAATTCGGTCACCTATGTCAACGATACGCAGATCACCGCAGAAGTTCCGAGCGGCTCTGGAACTGTCAATGTTTCGGTTCAGTCCGGAGTCAACGAAACCGACAATGTCAGCGACAACCTCAACGCCAACGTCACGGCGCCTATCTTCGGCTATGGAAAATCGGCTACCACTAGCGCCGACCTATTCACGCTTGGCGACAGTCAAATCGTCAGCGGCGGCAATTCCACGGCCAGCTTTGCGAGTCCGAGCGTGGTTTCGGGCGCGACCGATGTGCTAACCATCGTTGTCAAGGACACCAACGACACCGCTTTCAGCGGCCTGACCAGCAATGCCTTCGCCTTCAACGTCGCCGGCGGCGCCAGCGCGGGCACATTCGGCCCTGTCAGCGAAGTGGCAACTGCGGGAACCTACAGCGTCATCTTCACAGGCGTCACGGCCGGGACAGCGAGCACGGTGACCGTCACTGTCAACGGCGTAGCTCTCTCCACCCTTCCCGCCATCACGGTCACGCCAGTTTTCTCGTTAATCGGCCCGAGCGGAACCACTGTCGCCGCTGCCGGCTACGACAGACCCACCTTCAGCTGGAATTCATTCAATGGCGCCAACCATTACTACCTGATTGTCACCGACAAAAACACTGCAACGGAGGCGATAATCGTTCCCAACATCATCGGTACCTCGTATGCCCCCACCGCCGCTCAGGCCTTGACGCCAGGCCACAGCTTCACCACCTACGTCTACGCCATGAGCAGCAGCAACCAGTCATACGCCCTCGTCACAGAGACGTTCTCACTCGCTGCCCTGGCCGCGCCGACAGGACTGACGCCCAATAGCGCGATTGTCGCCGCTGGTGGATATGACCGGCCCACATTTCAATGGAATGCTTCCGCCGGGGCCGACCATTACTACCTGATCGTCCACGACCAAAACACCAATTCAAATGTGATCGCAGATCCGGACGTATCTGGCACGACCTACAGCGCGACCGTTGCCCAAGCCTTGACGCCTGGCCACCACTTCACGACGTACGTCTGGGCGATGAGCACCAATGGCCTAGCGTCCGCTCTCGCCACACAGACGTTCTCACTTGCTGCTTTAGCGCCGCCGCCCGGACTGACTCCCAATAGCACGATTGTCGCTGCCAGCGGATATGACCGGCCCACATTCCAATGGAACGCTTCCGTCGGGACCGGCCATTACTACCTGATCGTCCACGACCAAAATACCAATTCAAATGTGATTGCCGTTTCAAACATCGGCGGCACCAGCTACAGCGCGACCGCAGGCCAGGCCTTGACGCCCGGCCACCGCTTCACCGCCTACGTCTACGCGGTGAGCACCAATGGCCAGGCTTCCTCTCTCGCCACACAGAGTTTCTCCCTCGCCGCCCTACCCGCGCCGACAGGACTGACTCCCAACGGCGCCATTGTCGCCGCCACTGGCTACGACAGGCCCACATTCCAATGGAATGCATCCGCCGGGGCCGATCATTACTACTTGATCGTCCACGACCAAAATACTAATTCAAATGTGATCGCCGTTTCAAACATCAGCGGCACCAGCTACAGCGTGACCGCAGGCCAGGCCTTGACGCCCGGCCACCGCTTCACCACCTACGTCTACGCGGTGAGCACGAATGGTCAGGCTTCCTCTCTCACTTCACGAAGTTTCTCCCTTGCAGCCCTGGCAGCGCCGACGCTGGCATCTCCGATAGGACAAATTGGGGCGAGCCCGCCGAGCTTCACCTGGTCAACGGTTCCCGGAGCTGACCATTTTTATCTATTCGTCGTTGACAATAGCACCGGCGCCGTGGTCATCAATAACCTGGACGTAGCAGCTGACTCGTTCATCCCCACCGCGCCGTTCACGTTGGGGCAAGACTACGCGTGGCGGGTCGCCACGGTGAGCACCAATGATTTCGACATGGCGTGGAGCATTAGCCAGGACTTCACAATCGCCTGATCGCGATTATCAATCGGCGCGATTTCGTTGACAGGGTTGTCGCAAGCCAGGGTGAGAAGTCGTGGCAGGGATTGTTAGTTCTTGGCTTTGTCTGCCGCAGGCGGATCGCCCACGGCGATCTTGAAAGCGTGGAAGATCTCCCCGGACGGCACGCGCGTGGCGCACGTGGTCACCGTCGATGGCCCTCCGCAGGCTCAACCGCCCGAAGCGTGGCCCTTCAAGGTCGTCATCCGCAAACTTGGCGCGGCGGAACCAACTGTCATTGTCGATATGCTTGCCCACCAATTGACCCTGGCTTGGACTCCGGACGGAAGACGCGTTCTCGTTGCTAAGGAATCGGGGGCGCGGCCCGACACGACTTTCGAGACCGTTTCTCATTTCCAGCGAGGAGCACGGAATGTCGCATTCGATAAGTGAACCCGATTGGAAGTTCTTTCGCACGCTTCAACCGATCGCGCTTGACCGATTCTGCCAGCGCGTGCTATCCGAAATCGTGACGCTCGCATCCGAGACGAACAAAACCAATCGTGAGCGCTACCTGGCACTCTACCAGATGGTCAAAGAACGTGATCATCAGATCGCGGATGCGTTCAACGATAACCGTCGGTCAACGGCCGTGCAGCAACTGGCGTGCATCCACGCGAACAATCTCCTCACGGAGAACGAATTGTCGCGCTTCAGCCCTGAGACCCGGCGTGCCGTGCAGTCTTTGCTGGAAACTTGGCGTGAATAGCGAGCCTTGGTGCAAAGGGAATATGGAGATGGACAGCGAGGCGGTCGCGGCAACGGAGCGGGGCCAAGCGGCGCGCGGCTCGGAACCGGCGGCGGGCGCGATGGCAGTCACAGCAGGCCGGTGCGGCGCGCGGCCTGGAGCGGCGCCGGTAGCAGCGCCGCGCTGGGCGGCGCGCGGCCGGCATCGGCGACGGTGCAGTGGCGGTGCCGGCAAGCGGCGGCAGTCACCGGCACCGGGCCGGGCGTCGCGCGTCCGGAAGTGGTGCGCGGCGACGAGGAACTGAGGAGTATCGCACTTCGCTCGCCAATTGCCGAGAGATGGCCGATTTTCGTTTTATTCCACCGCGATCGCCGCGAGAACAACCGTGATGTTATCGCGGCCGCCGTGGTCGAGTGCCGCGTTCCCCAGAGCCTGGCACGCCTCCGGCGGCGCCGCCTGCTGGTTGAGGATCAAGGCAATTTCCGCGTCGTTGACCATGTTGGAGAGGCCGTCGGTGCAAAGAAGCAGGCGATCGCCGTGAACGAGCGGGACATGATGCGTTTCCACCTCGACGTCCAGTTGGTTTCCACCCAGGCAGCTGACGAGCACATGGCGCATGAAATTCGGCGCTTGAGCCACGGCAGGAAGGATGCCCGCGTCCACGAGTTGCTGGGCCTGCGTGTGATCGCGCGTCAATTGGCGCAGCTTGCCCTCACGCATGAGATAGGCACGCGAGTCGCCGACGTGGCCGATGAACGCGTCGGTGCCGACGAGCAATACGCCGGTGATCGTCGAGCCCATGCCGGCCAGCTCGGGCCTCGCCCGCGCCTGTTCGATGATCGCCTGGTGCATCCGCTTGCCGTATACGTTGAGCTGCTCCATCACGTCCTCGGCCACGCGTGCGCCGACCTGGAAAGGCCAGTTGAAGGCGGTCGAGGTCAGCTCCCAGGCCGTTTGCAAAGCGAGCATACTAGCCAGCTCGCCCGCGGCGCAGCCCCCCAGCCCGTCGGCAACCATCATCGTGTACGCTTCCTCGCGGGTCTGCGGCAACAGTTCCGCGGGCATGTTGGTGAGCAGCACGTCACGCGAGCGGTGCCGGCAGACCACGCCGTAGTGGTCTTCGTTGTTGGCGCGAACTTTGCCCGTATGCGAAAACGCGCCGAAGGTGAAATGCGTACGCGGCGATGTGGGACCAAAATGCTTGGCGAAGAGTTTCTCAAATTCGGTGGCGAGGTTGAAGTCAACGGTGTCGGCGAGAGGGTCCATGGTTGAGCTCCTTGGCAAATGGACCGGTCCAGGCACGCAGCTCTTTAGCCTAGTGCGGCCGGCCGGTGCGGGGTGCGGCCGGAACCGGCACGGCTCCAGGACCGGCGCGGCAACGGCACCGGGCGCGGTGGCCGGGCGGCGCGCGGCCGGGGACGGCGCGGCGGCCGGAAGCGGCGCCAGGGCGCGGTGGTGGCGGTCCTGGCGGAGAACAATCACCCCGCTCACTGTCAATCAGCCGGCTTAATCAGCGATGCGCTGCTGGGAGGTTTCTCGCTTCCTGTGAGATTCAATTCCTTGAGTACACGCAGAAGGTCCTTGCGCATGATCGGAAGCTTTTTCAAACACGCGAGAATGCGGCCCGCATCGCGCACCTCGACCTCGGGGTAAAGGAACATTCTTTTGCCCGCGGCCACGTCGTCAAAGACGCCAGTTTTGGCGCCGAAGGCTGCGCCGTCTCCGATTTTGATATGGTCCTTGACGCCGGCTTGGCCTCCCATAATGACGTGGTTGCCGGTGGTGCAGGAGCCGGCGATGCCGACCTGGGCAGCGAATGCGTTGTGTTTGCCGATCTTGCAGTTGTGGGCGATCTGGACGAGGTTGTCGATCTTGGTGCCGTCACCGATCGTGGTGGATTGAAACGTGCCGCGGTCGATGGTGCTCCCCGCGCCGATCTCAACATCGTTGCCGACCACGACGTTGCCCATCTGCGGAATCTTGACGTGTCGGCCCTTGTCGAAGCGATAGCCGAACCCGTCGGAGCCAAGGACTGCATTGGCGTGAATCATGACGCGATCACCGAGCACCGTGTCGTCATAGAGGACGACATTGGGATAAAGAATGACGTTGTCGCCCAGCCGGCAGTTGTCGCCGATGATGACGCCCGCGCACAGGCGGCTGTTTTTGCCGATGATCGTGTCAGCGCCGATGACGGCGCTGCCATGGATCGACGGATCGGCGCCGATGATGGCGCTTGCGTCAATAAAGGCACGCGGATCGACACCGGTCGGCGGGCGGGCGAGCTTGCTTTGCAGATGCTGGAAGATGGTCACGAAGGCCAGGAGCGGATCGGCGACGCGGATCAGCGCCTTGACGTTCACAGGCAAATCGAGTGGCGCGACCGCCGCGGTTGCTTTGGATTGCTCCAGAAGCGCGGCGTCGTTTTTCTTGTCGAGGAATGTAATGTCCCCCGGCTGGGCATCCAGCAGGGTGCGTGCCGAGCGAATTTCAACATCACCGTCTCCTTCCACCGTACCGTGAACCAACGCCGCAAGTTGCCGAAGCGTGACAGTCACGAATGGCCTCTTTCTTCCATCAAGGAGTGCACGTCGATGTCGCATGTTAATGGAAGAGGGGGCGGGGAAACAAGCCGAGTCCTTCTTTGCATAGGTGTATCCCTCATGAGACTCGAATTCCGGGAAGGTCAATACGAGTGAGGCGGCGTGTTCTCCCCGCCGGGATTTGACACGGAGGAAGCGGCGAGCAGTGGCAGCAGGCTGATGATGATCTTCCGAGCCGGCGGCGCGCGGCCGGAGTCGGCAACAGTCGCGGCGGCCGGCATCGGCGACAGTAACGGCGACGGGTCCGGCGGTGCCTGTTGCCGGCGCGACCTGGGGCGGGAGCGGCGGTATCGCTGCGGCACCGGGGCCGGCGGCAGCGACGGTACTGCGACGGGAGCGGCGCCGGTCCTGGCAGCGGAAACCGGAAACGGCGCGGTCTGGCGCGGTGGCGGGGCGGGTCAGGGGCAGCGCCGAACGCGGAATCGGCGCCGGCACCGGCCCTGGGGCGGAAACGGCAGCGGTCTGGCGCAGTGGCGGCGCGGGGCCTGGGTCGGTTGCAGCAGCAGACGTGGCAGCGGCGCCGGTGCGGTCGGTTTCGGTGCGGCGCCGTGGCCTGTGGCAGCGACGGGAGGCGGCGCGGTCTGGCGGCGGGAGCGGCCGCGAAGCGTCGGCCAACGAGGCCCTGCGCCGCGAATTGCTGGGGACATTGGCACGAGGCGAGCGATTCGCCACCGTCGGGCTGTCACAACTGACCACGTCGGGGCAACATCGAAAGCCC
Organism: uncultured Planctomycetota bacterium; assembly: GCA_963767835.1. GTDB lineage: Bacteria > Planctomycetota > Planctomycetia > Gemmatales > Gemmataceae > SIAQ01. The sequence goes on along the minus strand of CAVYFY010000019.1, from coordinate 199,100 downwards.
GCATTGGTGGCCCATTCGCAAGGCGATGCCTTCGTCCTTAACGGCGTCATTCCCTGGGTCACCGGAGCAGCCCACGCGGACCACCTCGTCACCGGCGCCGTGACGGATACGGGAATGCAAGTTCTGGCCGTGCTCCCCCATGATCTACCCGGTGTCCAGGTAGGGCCTCCACTGGCAAATGATCCCAAATTTGTTAGCTTATTCGTCAAGCAATCAATCGTTGAACTTGGAGGTCCTTTCCATGTTTCTCACTACGCTGGCGCTCGCCATGACCGTTGGACAAGGCTCAGCCGATTGGCACGAGCCGTTTCCGGCGCACAAGGTCGTCGGCAATGTTTATTACGTCGGCACCAAGGATCTGGCCACCTATCTCATCACCACGCCCGACGGGCATATCCTCATCAACAGCTTCGAACGCACAGTACCCCTTATCCAAAAATCGGTCGAGTCTCTCGGCTTCAAGATGACCGACGCCAGGATTCTGCTGGCGAGCCACGCCCACCCCGACCATGTTGCGGGGCACGCGCTCATGCAGAAAACGACCGGCGCCCAAGTCTACGTCATGCGAGGCGACGACGATGTCATCGCGTCCGGCGGCAAGGGGCAGTATCTCTACACCAAGGACCGCTGGGCCGCCTGCAAAGTTGACCGCGTTCTGAAGGATCGAGACGAAGTTAGGCTCGGCGGCGTCACCCTGATCGCCCGCTTGACCCCCGGCCACACGCGCGGCTGCACAACGTGGGCCTGGCGATTTGAGGATGGCGGCAAGAAATGCGATGTGGTGGTAATCGGTAGCCCCAACGTCAATCCCGGATATCAGCTTGTGGGAAACAAGGATTACCCCGAAATCGCTGACGATTTTGCCAAGACGTTCGAGATACTCAAGAGCATGCCCTGCGACGTGTTTCTCGGCGATCACGGCAGTTACTACGGTATGGTCGAACGGCATGCCCTGCTCCAAAAGAGACAGAATGACGCCTTTGTGAATCCGGACGGCTACAAGGAATACGTCGTGTTCAAAGAGCGAACCTTCCGCAAGACCCTGGCCGACCAGCAAGGCAAGGCGGAAAAGATCCCCGCCGTCGCGGCCATCAGCGAGCGCATGCGCAAACACATCAACGCCAAGGAAGTTGCCGGCGTGGTGACACTGGTCGCGACGCCGGACCGGATCGTTCATCTCGACGCATCGGGCCGTGCGGTCCTCGATCCTGCGGAAGCGATGTCTACGGATGCCATCTTTTGGATCGCGTCAATGAGCAAGCCGATTCTCGCCGCGCTGCTGCTTATGCTCCAGGACGATGGCCTGCTCAACGTTGACGATCCGGTCGAGAAGTACCTGCCGGAATTCAAGGGGCTCAAGACCGCGGACGGCAAGAACGCCAAGGTCACTATTCGCCACTTGCTCACGCACACCTCGGGCATGGGCGAAATCACCGCCGACCAGGCCCGCGAACGCCGGACGCTCACCGACGTCATACCTCTCTATGTCGCCAAGCCCGTCGGGTACACGCCGGGCTCGAAGTGGGTCTACTGCCAGTCGGGCATCAACACTGGCGGCCGGATCGCCGAGGTGGTCACGAAGGAGCCGCTCGAAAAGTTGCTGCAAAAGCGGCTGTTTGGTCCACTGGGGATGAAAGACACGACCTTCTATCTCACCGAGAAACAACTGCCGCGCCTGGCCAAGTCGTACAAGCGCACCGCCAAGGGTGAACTCGAAGCGACCGCCATCGGCTTCCTCAATGGCAAATCCCCGACGAGTACGGACCGCTTCCCAGCGCCGAATGGCGGGCTTTTTTCCACCGCATCCGATTACGCGCGCTTCTGCCAAATGGTCCTCCGCGGCGGCGAGCTAGATGGCAAGCGCTACCTCAAGTCGGAGACTGTCAAGCTCATGACCACGATCCAGACCGGCGACCTCAAGACTGGCTTTACGCCAGGCAACGGCTGGGGCCTCGGCTGGTGCGTCGTCCGCGAGCCGCAGGGCGTCACCGCCACGCTCTCACCGGGAACGTTCGGCCACGGCGGCGCCTACGGCACGCAGGCATGGATCGATCCAACCGAAAGACGAGTCTACATTCTCATGGTTCAACGTGCGAATTTCCCGAATTCCGATGCGTCGGAGGTGAGAAGAGGATTTCAGGAGGCAGCGAGCCAAGCGTTTTCGGATTCGAAGAAAAGCAATTAGTCGGGTTGTTTAAGTCCGTCGCGAAGTCAAATGCGTCCAGCTAACGCGCGTGGCCTCCACCGAGGCAGCCGCAGCGAGGCGCGGCGGACGTGACGTCGGTCGCGCTCAAACGAAAGGTGCGGACGAAGGACAACTCGTCTAGGAACGCGATTGGATGCCTTGTCACTCGGGGCGGTCTTGAGCCAGCCTTGGGCCGACGTGATGCTGAGCAGCGCCGTCAACGTCAATCACTTGACCTTGGTTGCACTTGCTGTTGAGTGGGACGCGGCGGCGAGCCAACTGCGGGATGCTCTACTCGAATCGCCGAACATTTTCTGGATCGGTCGTGCGGGACTGTCTGCCGTGAACTACGCCATTTACTTCAAGCGGCTTCTTTTGCTCTTTTGGGCCACCTGGTTCAGCGTCGCTTTTCTCAGCAATCTCGCAGACGCAACGAAGGGACTCGGCTTGCTTGACGCATCATGGACATTCGCTTCCGGCAACTGGAAAGCCATCAAGGACACGACAGCCCGTTACGGAATCCCGGACTGGCTGAATGCCATCTTGTTCGCCGGTGTCATTCTCTGGGAAGGAATTTCCGCAGGGCTATTCTGGCGAGCGGGATGGAGCTTTCAAGGCAGAATTTCGGCGCGCAAGGGCGTTTACGCGGCCTTCACGACGGCTCTGCTCTTGTGGGGGGCATTCCTCGTCGCCGATGAGATCTTCATTGCCTATGCCCTTGAAGCCACCCACCTCCGACTATTCGCATCTCATCTGGTGACGCTCTTGGCGATTGAGCTACTGCCTGAAGCGTGAGAAGGGGGAAATGGACGAGCATTTTGGCTCGATTGGCGTCAGCGTAACCGCCGGCCGGGCCAGCGCCGGTGCGAAGTCGGCATCGGTCCGGCGCCGGGGTCAGCGGCGGGCGGTATCGGCTCCGGGGCCGGCGGCGGCAGTCAGTCGCGGGGCGTTTTATTTGCTGGTTTTCCGCGATCGACGGCAGCGGCCATTTCAGACAACATCTGCTGATTGCTCAGGACGCGATAGCCATGGCCGCCGCGAGAGCCGTATGTGATTTTTCCCTCGTAGGGCGGTTGGGCCTTCGACAGAAAATCGTCAAGCAGGTGGACCGCGTTGTTGAGGAAATAGTCGTCGGCCTCTCCCACCCATATGTGGAGCTTGCCACGCAATTTCGGCGCCAGTCTTCCCCAGTCTTGTTCAAGGGTCAGGCGCAGGTCGTATTTCTTCCATTGCTCCAGGACGGATCGATCGATTTTTCCCGACTTGCCGTTCCACAGCGGCTTGGGAAAGCCGTCGTCGCCGCGCGGGCCGAAAGCCGCGTTCCACGAGCCCCAGTCACGGCCGCCCAATTCCCAGCGGTCGCCTCGGCCCAGAACACGTTCGAGCTGGACCTCGTGGCGCATGGTGAAGCGGGTGTCGCCATTGATTTCGCGGGCGCTAGGCCGCTCAAAGCCGCGCCGGTTGAGGTAAGCGTTCTCGTCCGCGTAGATATTGATCAACTCGAAGGCACGGAAATCGACGGGATCGGGAGCATGCGACCAGGCGCCATTGAAGAAGTCCGGGTAAAAAATCTGCAGAGCTAGCGAGACCCAGCCGCCGGTAGATGCCCCGTCCAGTACGCGCGCGTGGGGCTGGCCGATGCCCCGATAGGTTTTCTCGACGTGCGGGATCAATTCTTGCGTGATAGCATCACCATAAGGTCCGTTGTTGGCGGAATTGACTTGATACGGGTCGCCGAACGGGCCAGCGCCGTCGAGCTGGAGCATCAGGAATTGCGGAGCATCAGCGGGAAGGCCGCCTTTGCCCTTGCCCCCTTTCCCTCCACCGACCGATGTGAAACGAGTCCCAAAACCGCCAATGTGGACGCGCAGGGGGTAGCGTTTGTCTGCGTCTTTCTCAAAATCACGCGGCAACACTACCGCAGCACGGAGGTACATCGGCCGACCATGAAATTTGCTCAGCAGCGGCGACTGGAGCTTGATGTACCTGATGTCCTTGGTATCAGGCGGCATTTCTTCGGGAGGTACTTTGCGTGTGAGCGCGATCTTGACGGTCCCTCCAGCCGCAGGATTGATTCTGACCTCTACCGAATCGCTGTAGAGATTTCCAGGCGCGTTGACGAGCTTGAGATCGCGACTGACATCAAAAACAGCCTGAGCAAAATAATCGCCCGGCGGGAGTTTTGCCAAGCTCTCGACGGGAAAGCTCACGGCCTTTTCGTCCAGAAAGCAGGTGCCGCGTGGCGTTAGGCCTTTGACATCGGCGCCGAGGACGATCGGGGCGCCCGGACCGGTGCCGATACGGAGCCGCGGCTCCGGTTTGGCCGAGCGGCCGAGCACGATAAGCAGCCGGCCATCTTGCGGCTTTTCCAGCAGGTTCTCGGCAACCGTCACTTCGAAACGCACAGACACAGCTCGTTGTCCTGCATCGAAATTCGCAACGGCCAGCGCTGACGCTACAATCGCAAGCCACGCTTGGCACGAGAATCTTGGCATGAAAATGATCCTCCAAGGTCAAACGCCTGTAGTTGCGCAGTTTATTGTGGGAACAGGGCTGCGACATGTCCATTGAGCTTGGCATGCGGGCAGTGAGCCGCCCGGCGTAAACTTGATAGAGGCGTTGACCGAAACCTGAACGCAACCTTCAACATCGGCATCGGCGCGGCCCGAACCGGCGCCGGTGCGGGTGCCGTAGCGGCGCCGGGCCGGGCAGATGTAACGATGAATGTCAAGAGCCGTCTAGGTGATGACGGAACGGTTTCAGAGTTCGGGGACACAAGGTGAGCGCGCACCGGAAGCGACCGCCATGATAGGCGTGTTTTGTAGACACGTCGCCTTTAGGTAAATGTTCCTAACCGTTCCTCTCCTCTGTTGGTTTCGTTGGCGCGGCTTCGAGAGCAAACGTGTGCACGAGGTCCAGCGCCGCCTGACGCAGATCCTGGTGATGCAGCGCGGCCCACAAATCGATCACGTCTCCCTTCTTCTGGCAACGGGGGCTGAAGCACTGGAAGACGTTGTCATCGAGGTTCACGCTGAAGGTGCGGCCATGACTGTGAGGGCAATGGATGGGGCAGGCGCAGCGCTTTGCGCGCCGGCGCCTTGCAGCTTCCTGGTCAGGTTGAGGTGGTCGAGCACGCGTGCGATTGGCAGTTGCGCCTTGACGTGAGCGAAATCGACGAAGGCATGCTGGCCGGGCTCGGCGTCGTGTGGTAAGCTGCCTTCACAGGCCGCGGTGACCTCTTTCGAAACCGGCTTTGCCGAATCTTTGAGGCCCGCGGCCTGGTCTTGCGCCGTGGTCGGTTCGTGCCCGTCTTGCGGCGCGATGTGGGCCGGCGTATCCCATCGGTAAAAGTTCCTATCAAACGGCTTCTTGGTCTTCCAGATGGCGAAGGCTAGGTGCAGGAGCTTGCGCATGGCGTGACCGATAGCGATGGCTTTCTGGTCGGGGTGTTTGGCGACGACGCTGCGCATAGAGCGGACGCACGGCGGGGTTGTAGCGCACGGCGCTGAGGGCGGCCATCCAGAGATAGCGGCGCACCAGGTCATTGCCACGCCGGCTCATGATGTAACGTTTGGCGATGCGTGGTTTGCCGTCGCGATCGACGCCGGAGCTGACCTCGATCGGCATGGCGCCGAAGTAGGCGACAAGCTGGTTGGGGGTCTCGAAGCGGTCGATGTCGCGAATGAAGGCGGTGAGGATGGCGGCGGTGATTTCGCCGATGCTGGGGATGGAGTCGAGATGGTTGGGATCGGGAAGCTGTCGATAGGCATCCACCAAGGTTTTTTCCAGGCGTAATTGACGTGCGCGCATGTCGCGCAGTTGGCGTACCTGATCGCGTACGAGCTCGGCGTTCATGTCGTCGTCGAGGGAGGCGACGGAGTTGCGTGCGTGTTCGAGGAGCGGTTCGATCAGCTTTTTGGGCAGATAGGGAATTTGCTCAAGGTCGTGGGCGGACGCGGCGGCCAGCAGTTTGGGGATGGGATAGCGTTCGCACAGGGTGAGGACCCAACCGCTGGCGATGTCCTTGACGAGCAGAGCGAGTTCGGGAAACGTCAACGCCAACAGAAGGTGGAACTGATTGACAAGGCGCGTGCGTTGCCGCACGACCGCTTGCAGGCGACTGGCGACCTGGCGGAGCGTGCGCAGCTGGGCGGACAACATCTTGACGGGTGCGGGCCGTTCGTTGAGAGCATAGCGTGCGGCGGCGCGGGCTTCGACCGGATCGGACTTCTGGCTGCCGAAGAGGGCGGCGCGGTAGTTCTTGTTGCGTTGCGTATCGCCGCAGGAGATGGTGAAGGTGGCGTTGGCAAGCCGACCTTGGAGTGTGTGCAAGAAGTGCAGCAAGTTGTCGGCATACTGCCCGGCGACGTCGAGACGCACCAGGAAGTGGACGGCGCCGAGCTTGCTGACGATCTGCTCGAAACGGCTGCGCAGTTGGGCATAACCAGCGGCGGACTCGACGAACTGCAACTCGCCGGCGGCCGGTTGCAGATCGTCGCGCAAAAAAGCGGCGTAGTGGCCGTAGCGCGAGGTGTCGATGCCCACGCCGATGCGAACCATGTTGGCATCGGCCTGTGGCTGCGAAGCGGGAGCGTGGTGAAGTAGCATGAGAGCCTCCAAAAAAGATGGTGGAAGAAGTGGGGTCACAGTCGCGAGGTTCCTTCGGAGGAGCCCGGCCACGAGGAAGCTTGTGATGAGAGGTCAAAGCCCCAAGATGTAACAAGCACTTGGACCGGGCGCGAAGGGATTAATCTGCCCGAAGAGGTCGGACCTCAGGCGCGACGGAAAATCTCCTCGCAACTCCCCACCGAAGGATACCGCCGAATGGAAATCGACGGCAGAAATGAACATACAGGCGCGCGGCAACAGGCGCGGCGGCCGGTCCAGCCGGCGGTGCCTGTCGCTGGTGCGGCGGCGCCAGGCGGCGCGCGGCCGGAATCGGCGCAGCAACGGCAACGGGCGCGACGGCCAGGCGGCGCGCGGCCGGCATCGGCGTCCGTGCGGCACCAGTCCAGGAGGCCAGAATCGGCATCGGCGCGGCTACCGCCTGCGACAATTGAAGTCGATGGCGCGCAAGGTGCCGGAGCTGGGCTACAAGCTGATGCCGGAAACGATGACGCCCTGAGTCCAGATCGACGTCCGCCGGTCGTCCGCTCGCCCACAGCGAAGCGTCCCGACTGTTGTCTATGGCCCGAAAAACGGATACAAACGTCGATGAACACGACGTAGGCTTCGGTCATTGCTTGTTGAGGATATCATGCCTCTGCCAGTTTCCTTGAATGCCGTGGTCGAAGAGATGGAGATGCTCGGTGGAGAAGCCGGCATGCACGCTTTCCTCAACCGCAAGACTGGAGAAATCTATGGCGGGACGGAGGAGCAGATTGCTACGGCCGAAGAGGACCACGACGACGAGGAACTTCTTGATTGGGAAGTGGAAATGATCCATCGTCTTCGAGAAGTGCTTGAGTCGTCCGATTGGCTGGAGCTACCACATCGCGACTCGCACGAGGATTATCGGATCATAGAGCGATTTTGCTTTGAATGCTGCGAGGGTCTCCTGCAAAAGGAGTTGTTGTCGGCGATCATAGGTCGTGGGGCTTTTGGTCGATTCAAGGACGTGCTTCACCGTCGCGGCATTCAGGAATCGTGGCATGCTTTCCGTCGCGAGCAAATTGCGGCTGATGCAAAGGCCTGGCTCGAAGCGCATGAGATTGCCTTCAAGCCATAATTCCATGCCATGAGCCAGCGTCATCTCGGCTCATGGGTCCATTCTCGCGAACGAACTGCCACGTTCAGCCCCTCCGCGGCCGGAAGCGGCGCCGGCGGCGGTCTGCGCGGGGCCGGGTCAGCGCCGGGCGTCGGAATCGGCATCGGTCGCATGGGCATGAGTTCGGGCTTATCTGTACGATGATGACCACAAGGTGAACCTCTCGGTAAGTTGGTTTCCTTGTGGGAGTTGAACATGCCATCATCGCTAGCTAGCAGATCATCTGAAGAATGCACGGGTCATCGATCTCGAGCAGCCCCGATTTCAGGGAATGCCGATTCATCCCGCTCACAAACCGGGCTATTTTTATGCCCTACATCGCCGCCACCGGGACACGTTTCAGCCGGCGCTCCACGGGCCGCGCTCGGCGCATCCGGCGTGCTGACGATGATGGAACACAGCGGCACCCATATCGATGCGCTTGCTCGTCTCGGAAACAGACCGGGTGAACTTCCGTTCCTTCTGCACGGTTTCCGAGATGGGCGGGATCGCAGCGTGTAAGGGTCAAAACCGCTCCGCAGCGAGGCGGATCACGGGGGAGAGCGCCTTCGACTGCATCGACCGCCAGGAGGTGGAAGTCCCAGACCTCGATGACGAGGAGGAGGACGAAGGACACGAACCCCGGATGCCGCGCCGGCGACGGACCAAGAAGTACCTTGAGGCGGTCGAGAACACGCCTTGCGACGCATGCACCAGCTTCGGGTTCCTCATATCGCTCACCGGCGACAAGGTCGAAATCGAGCCGAAGGCGATGCGGGATGTTGATGGTGACTGCGAGCTTGAGATGGTCGTGGAGCCAAATCTTCTCAGCAAGAGCATGCGGAACTGGGTTCGTTCGTTCTGGTTTCCCAAACGGGGAGTAACGGCATGAACATCGAATTGAGGCCGATCACAGAGGCCGGCTGGGCGATGCTCCACCGAATTGCGAGTGGCGACACAGGCACGCTGGCTCGCCTCCTCGGGTATTTCCGCGATCCCGCCGCCGACGATGGCTGCGAACGTTGGCAGTTCTTGCGGCTCGCTGAAACGAACGCATGGAAGGCGGTCGAACTACTCCTGCTGCGAAGAATGATTGAGCGACGCTTCGGCGAAGGCGAACTCGATGCGTGCTGCGCCGCGCCGTGCCGATCCGTGCCACCACCCTGGCCGAGGCCGTCGCGGAAGCGGAGCGAAACAAGGCAGCCGAGAGCGTCTTGGTCGCCATGAACAGCCTTTGGGTTTGGCTTAACAATTTGCCAGACAAGGAACGTGAAGCAATGGGGACGTTCAAGAATGCCCGCGACCTGTGGATGACCGCCCGATTCCGAAGCCAGCTTCAATGACGGTTGACTTTACCCGAATCGGCGAAAGAGGTCCAAGATGGGATGCAAGCCGTTTGACAACACGAAAACCCATTCGTGCATTGGCACTCATTCGTCATTTGGGGAGATCGCATTCGCTCGATTCGAGGGCTTCAAGCGCTTGCCCATCGAGGGCGAAATCGACGGTGCCGGATGCCGCTTTCAATTCGCGCAGCCGGCTCATGCCTAGAAATCCGCGAGTGGCTCTGATGACGGCATCCGCGTCATTGTCCGCCTTGGTGATTCGCCTGAGGGCCGCGACCTCTTGCGCGGGAATTTCGACGTGAATGCTCATCATAGGCCCTCCAAAATGCTGGGACCGCCAGCGGTACTTCGCCGTCCTAGCTGAACGATTGACATGGCTCCTCGTTCCCGGCGCGATGGCATTCTACCTTTGGCAAGGAAATTGTAAAGGCCCGTGATGCCTCCCGCACGCTTTGACCACTGCGGATCACCTTGAAAACGTACCACGAAAATCTGCGCTTGCATGGCAGATTTTCATGGTATATCATCGCGGCATGACCGGGCGCGCAACCGATGTCGCGATGGTTCACACGCCCCTGAAGCACAGCCGTGTCATCGCACTTTCGGGGCCCCCATGATTGCCTGGGACTTCCTCATGACCGAAACCACCCGCTTATTGCGCGATCTGGTCGCGCTCCCCAGCGTCAATCCGATGCGTGTCGATATTCCCGCCGACATCACGCTCGAACATCGCGTGACGGCGTACCTGGAGCAATTCTTCCGGTCGCTCGGCGTTCCCTACGAACGGCAACCGATCGCTCCGCAGCGGGAGAACATCGTCGCCCGCCTTGACCTGCCCGGCGCGAAACGGACGCTGATGCTGGAGGCGCATCAGGACACTGTGCCCGTGGATGGCATGATCGCGCCGCCGTTCGGGGCGCAGATCGAGGGGAACAAGCTCTTTGGCCGCGGCGCTTGCGACATCAAAGGGGGAATGGCCGCCATGCTCGGTTGCTTCGCTCGACTTGTGCGCGAGAAGCCTCGCGGTTGCGGCAACATCATCATGGCCTGCTCGGTGGATGAAGAGAACACGATGCTCGGTGCCCGCGAGCTGGCCCGGCGCGTGAAGGCGGATTTCGCCGTGGTGGCGGAGCCGACCAGCCTCGACATCGTGCACTCTCACAAGGGGCTGGTGCGCTGGCACATGTTCACGACCGGGCGCTCGTGCCACAGTTCGGCGCCGGAGCAGGGGGTCAACGCCATCTATCGCATGGGGAAATTGCTGGCGGGCATCGAGCGCTATGCCGACCTTCTCCGCGCGGCCAGCGATGATCCGCTGCTGGGGCCGGCGACCATGAGCGTTGGCATGATTCAGGGCGGCGTCAGTGTTAACACCGTCCCCGACCGCTGCGGCATCGAAATCGATCGCCGAATCATCCGCGGCGAAAATCCTGCCGACGCGCCGGCGCAATTATTGGCGTTCCTGCGCGAACGAGCGGGGATCGACTTCACGGTCGAAATGGCCCCGCCGTGGATTTGCCTGCCCGCCTTGAGCCCCAAGGGATCGGAGGAAATCCAGGCCCTGCTCGGCGCCGCCATCGACGCCGAGCGCGGCGACCACAAAACCCACGCCGTCCCCTATGGCACCGACGCCTCCGCCCTCTGCGACGCCAACATCCCCGCCGTCATCTTCGGCCCCGGCGACATCGCCAAAGCCCACACCATCGACGAATGGGTCCCGCTGGATGAAGTTGAAACTGCATCGAATATTCTGTATCGGCTGGCATGTGCGGTGGGCTAAAGCCACGACATCCCAATTCCAGTGGTTCCAAATCCAGCACGGATGAAACACGGATCGAACGGCGTGGCAACCGCTATTGGACGGTTGGGCGCGGCAGAGTTTTTGATCGTTAGTAGAACGGACGGGAGAATTGGCTGGTTTTCCTTTTCCATCCGTTCTACGCAAATTCCCGAGCGCCGAAATTTCGGCGCTGTTAAGTCCGAATTTGGCCAGGGTTTACAGATTCTGATCCGTGTTCGATCCGTGGCTATTTTTCCTTTCGGTTGCGGCTGTGCCGCGCCGTGTTCAATCCGCGTTTCATCCGTGGCTCAATTCGGGCTTACTCCGCCATCGATACGCAAACGATTTCCTTGTCGTTGCGGACGTAGACCGAGCGATTGGCGAAGGCCGGGTGCGACCAGACGACGGGGCGGTCCTTGCCCACCATGAGATTTGTCGGAGCAATGATGTGGGCGCGGTCGATTTCCTTGTACCCCTTGGGCGAAAGCGTGGCGATGAGCAGGTCGCCTTGCTCGTTGAAGAGGAAGAAGCGGTCGGCGTGCTCGATGAGGAAGGCGTTGCCCCAGCGGACCGAAGCCTTGGTGGTGGCTTCATACGTTTCCCACAGGCGTTTGCCGGTCAATTCGTCGAGGCAGCGCAATTCGCCGTAGGAGCAGATGCCGTAGATATGGCCGTCCTTGATGATGGGGGTGGGCATGATGCTGTGCAGACCGTCGGTGCGATCGGGTGTTTCGCCTTTGCCTTTTCCCTTCCAAAGGATGCGCGGCTCACCGTCGCTATTGAATTGGAGCATGAGCGGGCCGTCGTAGAAGGCGGTGAAGAAAAGCTTGTCCTTGTCAAGCCGCGGCGTCGGCACGGTCAAGCCGGCCTTGATGGTGATGTTCTTGTCGCCGTATTTTTGCGTCCAGAAGACGGCGCCGGTTTCAGGGTTGAGGCCGTTGATGGAATCGGGATGCCAGATGATGAGCTGGCGTTTGCCGGCGATCTCGTAGATCATGGGGGGCGCATAGCCGGGCTCGCTGGCGGAGAGGGCTTTCCAGATTTCCTTGCCGGTGTCTTTGTGGAAAGCGACCGCGACGGAGCCGGGCCCGCCGACCAGGCAGATGAGCCGATCGCCGTCCACGAGCGGGTGCGCGGCAAAGCCCCACTGCCCCATGCGCACCTTGTATTCCTTGGCGAGCTCCTTCGACCAGAGAACCTTGCCGGTGGCCGCATCGAAGCAATAGAGATCACCCATCGTGCCGAGCGTGTAGAGCTTGCCGCCAGCGACAATCGGCGAGCAGCGCGGCCCGGACCCGTAGCCGATGCCGATGTATTCGCAGGCATATTCCTTCTGCCAAATGATGGCCCCGCTGGCCTCGTTCAAGCAGAGAACTCGTTCGACGCCGGGGATTTTCGCTTTCTTGCCCTTGGGGGTTTCGGCGGTTGCCATGCGAATGCGGTCGGTCACGTACACCTTGCCGTTGGCGACGGTCGGCCCGGAATAGCCTGCGTTGATTGGCGTGCGCCAGCGAATCTTTGGCCCATCCGCCGGGAACTTGCTCAGGATGCCGGTCTCGCGCCAGACGCCGTCGCGCTTCGGCCCGAGCCATTGCGGCCAATCGTCGGCACGGGCGGCGGAAGCGGTCAGCCCAAGAATTGCCAGGGCGACAAGCGTGCGAATTCGCATTCGTTTTTCTCCGAGCGGTTCTGAATCGGGCGTCTTATCACTATAGACGCCGGCGGGAGAAAATCGAATGGACGGAAACGACGTGGGGCCAGGCTTTCCAGCCTGGCCAAGGCATCCTTTGGCTGTTTGGCCAGGCTGGAAAGCCTGGCCCCACGTGGATCAAGACTTAGCCCTGGACAAAGGATACGCAGGCAAGTCGGTCGGAGTCTGGGAAATGAGCATGCCGTCGTAGAAGACGAGGTTGCCCGGTGACATTCCGCCGGCCGGAACGCGGTAATGGGCCTTGATCTGGCCCTTGGCGAAATCGACGGCGAGGATTTCTTTCTCGAGCGGCAGGTAATAAATGCCGTCGCTTGCCGTCCCTTGCCCGGCGGGCAAATCGTTGGTGTCGATGGACCAGGCCTGGCTGCCGTCCTTCAAACCGAGAGCGCGAATGGTCTTTTCGGCCACGATCAACACCCGTCCCGCATAGACGCCCGCCAGATACAAATCGCCTTTCCGCTGCTTCTTTTTCCAGAGCGGCTTGCCGTCAGAAAGCTGGATGCAATGAACCGAATCGGCATCAGGAGCGGTGAAGACGACCTTGCCGTCGGAAATCGTCGGCGGCGCCGACTTCCACTTCGAAACCACCGTCGTCCCCGCCACGCCCTTGGGAAGCACCATGCCCGGCAGCGCAATCGGTTGCGGCGCGCTTTCACGATACGAATACGCCCACGCCAGGCTGCGCGTCGGCAATTCGATGCCAAATATCTCGCCGGCATTGGTCGGGCATACCAGAATACCGTCGGCAAACGCCGGCACCGCCGTGTTGACCCGCCGGCTCAGGTCCTGCACAAACCGGCCCGGCTGCACGACTTTGCCGAGCACCAGCGGCCGCCCCACGATGGCCGGCTTGTTATCACCGTCGATCTTGGCCGGATCGATGCAGAAAAGCCGCAGCTCGGATTCGCCGCCGAACGGGTTCGCTTTCACGGGATCGATTATCCGTTCGTTGAGGACGTAGAGCTTTCCGCCGATGGAGATCGGCGCGCTAAGAAAATGGCTGTCCTTGAAATTCTTGTCCTTCTCGTTCAGGCACCACGTCAGCTTGCCCGTCAGGAGGCTGTATGCCGCCAGTTCGTTCTGCATCAACAATGGCTTGAGATTCTGCGGATTGAGCCTCGGATTGTTCAACGCCAATTTCTCAAACATCATCGGGTCCGGCGGCACGGCCAAGTCGTCGATCACGTAGACATTCCGATTGTCGGCGGCCAGTGTGCCGATAAGCGTATTATCGTACAGATAGGTGTTTAGGCCCGGCACTTTTTCGTAAACGTCAAGCCATTGATCGACCTTGCCCCGGTTCTCGTGTTTTACCAGAAGGTCGGACAGACTGCGCTTAAACGGGATCGTTTTCCAGAGGATTTGCCCGGCCGGGGATTCGTAGACATCATCGGTTTCAGGATCCGTGATCTTGATGGTCTTCAGCGCCACGGCACGCACATCGCGCTGCGTGCGATAAACCGCAATGCCTTGCGTGGCGATCGGGAAGAAACCTGGCAACACCGGCTGCTTGAGATTGCGCACTTGCCTGATGGCGGCATCGACTCGCTTTTTTGCGAGCTCGTCGGCGTCCGGATCGAAGTCGTCGTCGATCTTGTCGAGCATGACGGGCCGCGACCACAACTTCTTGCTAAGGTTCGGTGGGCCGCCGTTGGCATGGGCGGTGTTCGCCGCATTGCCGCGCCAGGAGGGCCAACCGTCGAGTTTGGGCGTCTCGGCGAACGTGATCTTGGCCAGCAGATTGATTGCTTCGATGCCTGCTTTGGTGTGCCGATAGCGCACCGCCGCCTCGGTGATGAGGGCGAGGTCGTTGTTCTTGCGGCCCATTTCGAGCATCTCGCGGGCCTTCGCGCCGTGAGCCGCCTCATACTTTTGCAGCACTTGGCCCGGCAATGAGCCGATCAGCTTATTGGCCTCGCTCTTGCACCCGCGCAGGATGCTGATCTGCTTCTTCGGATCGGCGGGGTCCGGCACGAATACGCGAAAATATCGGTCCTCCTTCTCGTCAAGCACCGCCTGCAACGCCTTGACGGCGTCGCCCCATTTCTTTTCTTCGATGAGATCGCGTGTCACGGCGATTGCCTTGCCAAAGCGCTCGTCCGCAGCGAGCTTCACGGAGCTATGGTTCTCCTGCCCGCCGGCCTGGCCCGCAATGAGCATGAACGCCACGATCAGCACGGACCATCGACAAGAAGTATTCATGGTGGCAATCCCGCGCAAGTAAGGAAAGGAATCTGAGTGGAGAGAATTGTCGCACATTTTGCCTGGCGGGGCAAGCATGGAAATGGCGAACGGCCAGCAGGCGCCGGCCGTTCGCGGGAAGATCAGATGATGTCCGGGCGCAGCCACGCAAGGTCATTGCCGGGATGGATGAGATAAAGGAATCGGCCATCTTCGTGCTTGTGGACCGAGCCGTCGTTGCTGATTTTGTCCACGTTGAATCGTCGTTTATCGACGATGAAGAGCGTTGCCGACTCGCCGTTGTTTCCTGAGAAGCTCAGTCTTGGAACCGGCTGGCCCTGGAGGATGACGATATCGACTTTCCGCAGTAGATCGTAACGGACCTTGCTGGGAGCGGGGGCGATACAACCATGCTCGTGGAGGTAGCTTTGGACATCTTCTTTGGTCCAGACGTTTCTTTCCTCCAGAGCGAATTCCGGCTTATGCGAGAAGGCTAACCAGCCGCCGCCGATGGCCGTGAGCAACGCCGCCGCCACGGCTGCCGCGGCCGCCCAGCGTTTCCACGGCTTGCCGCCGCGCTCCCTGGCAACGCGCTGGAGCACTTGCTGCTTCAAGCCGGCCGGGATCGGCACATCGCGCATCGCCGTGCCGATGGCCTGATCCATGCCGCGCTCCTGGGCCGACAAAGCCGCACAATCGGGGCAGGCGTCCAGGTGCTTCTGCAGCGCGTCGCGCTCCACGGCGTCGAACTCTTCGCTCTTGCGCTCGAAGAAGGCGAGCAACTGGCGTACTTCTTGACATTCCATTAGCGTCCCTCCCCTTGGTGCTTCCCGACCAGGTCGGCTTGATCCGTCAATCGCTGCCGCAGAAATGTCTTGGCCCGGGCGAGCCGCGACATCACTGTTCCCAAGGGCACATTCATCTGTTCCGCGATGTCGCGGTAACTGAATTCCTCGAAAAAGTAAAGAATGATCGGCGTGCGAAACGCCTCGGGCAATTCACTTAACGCCTGCTGCAACTGGGCCAAATCGATCGGCAGGGCCGGCTCGGTGCCGCGCTCGGGGATTTCGCCCAGCCCATCCAGCGAGATTTCCTTCTCCTGCTTGCTGGAGCGTAATCGCTGCAGGAAGGCGTTGCGCAGGATGCTGAACAGCCACGATTTCGCCTTGCCGGGGTCGCGCAGCTGATGCAGCTTGGTCTGCGCCTGACAGAAAGTTTCCTGCGTCAGATCCTCGGCCGGCTGGGAAGCCCCGCTCAGGCGATAGGCATAGCGGTAGAGCGCCTCGTAATGAGCCTCGACGAGCGTTTCGATCTTGTGTTTCGAGCCGCCGAGCCATCCCATGGGCAGGACTCCCTATCAATTCAGATACGCCGGCAAGCCGTTTATTCCCGAAAAGTGACCGCCGCGTGCCAAGCCGATTTCCTCCATGAAAAGCGCGGTTTTCGGAAATCCCCCGGTTTCGTAGTGCGGGTTTTGGCCCGCGGCGAAATCATGAGCAAAGGCCGGGCTAAAGCCCGCACTACGATGTCGAGAAACTCCGCAGTTTTTCTGTTTTTCGCGTGCTGATGGTTCATTATCGTGAATGTCCCAAAGCCACGCCAGACCAATTGGATGGCGCCGTGAGATTGCGAAAAAAATCACAAATTGCGCATTTATTGCTTGAAAGCAAGAATTTCGGGAATAATCTGAGAATTCGTGTATCCCATCGAATGGAACTTGCGGAGTGGACCATTCGGAAGCGTTCGCCGATTGTGCTGGTCCATGTCCATCTGTAACTATTTGAAGTGAGGAATGATCGTATGAAGAAGCTGCTTGGGTTGATGATTTGCATGTGCGCCGGCATCGCCCTGACCATGGGCTCGACGGGCTGCACCACGAAGGACAAGACCAAGACCACGGGCAAGACCACGACCGGGACCGGGACTGCGACTCCGACCCCCACCCCGACTCCGACCCCAACCTCGGGAAAGACGACACCGACGCCGACCCCAACGCCGACTCCGGTCCCGACTCCAACGCCGACTCCCACTCCGACCCCGACTCCGACGCCAACAAAGACCCCGACCGACAAGACGAAGACGCCTGGATAACCCTTCCCGTTGTCTTGCCCAGAACACAGAATTTTAGGTGGTTGACACGCAAAGTAGTGCTTAATCTGTTCCATTCACCGGAATTTCACGAAAGGATGGCGATCAGTGAAGAAGATTCTTGCAAGCCTGATGTGCATAGCGATGGTTGGTGTTCTCAGCTTTGGCATTGCCGGCTGCGACAACAAGCCCAAGGAGACAACGGTCAAGTTCAAGGACATCCCCGAACAAACTGCCAAGAAGGGGGCCGACGCCAAGGTCAGTGTCGAATTGACCGAGAAGGCGAAGGTTGACATTACCGTGACCGCCAAGGGCAAGGGCGAGGGAGACAAAATCACCGGCACTGGCACGATCAAGAAAGATGAGACCAAGGTCGAGCTTACCTTGAAATCCGACAAGACCGGCACCTTCGACGTCGAATTGACGGCATCGGGGAAAGACACCAAGGGTACCGGCAGCTTCAAGCTCAAGGTGACCGAGTAGCGTGCCTCACTATTTTCGATTTGTACGAAAGCCGGCCGGCACATCGGTCGGCTTTCTTTCCATTTACCATCGCGGGATAAACAACTTCTCGATATCCCGGCGACAGGGGTCCTTGATTGTAGGGTGGGTCGAGCAATGCGAGGCCCACCATCCCCTACGGCGATGGTGGGCCTCGCGTTGCTCGACCCACCCTACGAATTTAGCCAAATCGGGAAGTTGTTCTTCACAGCAAACACTTAGGCCCCCAGGGCTGCACTAAGATGATCCTCCGCTCCATTCTCGTTGGCTTGCTCGCGCTCTTTATCCTTGGCTGCGGCGGCGGCGCCGATCCGGTCAACGAAGGCAAGGATCGGCCAGTGCCTCCGCCCAAAAAGGATAAGGAAAAATAGGCGTCCACGAATCCGCCATCCTCGAACCCAGATGGAACGGGGCCGAAGCTATTCTCGCGATGCCCGGAGTTGGTCTTCCACTCGCCGAACGATGCGGAATCGATCATCCCAAAGCTCAGCTTCCGAGCGATACGGTTGTTGTTCGCCTTTCCAATCCGTCAGGCTGACGATTTCAACATTGTCCCAATAATCCCGTTCGAACACGGTCATGCGGTCTTCGACCGCGATGGCCCAGAGCATGCACCGCTTGTATTCGAAATGAGAAATAACCGCGTACCGAAAAGAAACGGCTGCGAAGAGCGATTGCCCGAGCGACGCCGGTTTCTTTTCGTGGCCCAATGCATCCGCGATCGTCGGCAAGATGTCCGAGTGGGAAGTAACAAAGGTCACATCGGCGGGCTCCACGCCGGGGATGTAAACGAAGCAAGGCGTCATCGTTTGGTGGATGTTCAGAGATGAGCAATGCCCCAGCCGGCCTTGCTGAAAAAACTCCTCGCCATGATCGCCCGTAATTACCACGATCGTGTTGCTCAGATCCACCTTCGTCAAGATGTCCCGATACCAATCATCCATTTCCAGCAAAGTGTTCTTGTAGCGATTGACGATTTGGTCTTTCCACTGGAAAAGGTCCGAGCGCGTGTACTTGAAATCATAATCCACTTCCGGCAGATATTTTTTGAAGCGCGGTTCATCCACGTGGTTGTAGGGATAGTGCGTCGCGTGGTAGAAGGAATAAACCAGCCGCGGCCCGGGCTTGGCAAGCTCCTCGTGAATGACCGGAATCACCAAAAAATCTCCGGGCGGCTCGCTGACCTCCTCGGTCCAGTTGTTCAGATAATGGCCCAGCGAATGATGACTCAAGACGCTGCGCGTGATGAGCCGAGTCTTATAGCCGTGGTCCTTGAAATGGTCCAGGTAAGGATTGGGACGATAAAACGCACGCGGCCCCGTGAAGAATGTCACCGGATTGCCGTGCAAGAGGCCGAGAATGCCGTAATGGGTGGCGTTGGCGCAGGAGAAGTGGCGATTCAAGCGCAGGCATTTCTTGGAAAACTCGGCCAGGAATGGCAGATCGGTTTGACCGAAGACCTCGGCGCTCAGGGTTTCCGCCTGCAGAATGAGAACATTGTACGGTCTCCCTGGGGCATTCGGTTTGGGAAGCGCGAGAACGGGCCCCTTGGTTGTCGGCTCGAGCGAATCGAGAGCGCGCAGTGCCTGGTTGGCCGCCGCGAGTTCCTGCCCTTGCTCGGAATAGCTGAGGACGGTGCGGCTCCATGTGCGATCAAGTGAATGCAAGCGCAACGGATTGGCGTCGGCGATCTGGCGAATCACGGTGCGCTCCGTCTGGTTTTCTTGTTTTTTCTTGTCGAGAGCCCAGATGACGAGTGGATCGACCAGCACCAGCACGACAACACACGCGAAGGCGGGTTTGCTATCGAGCCAACCTAGGACACGAAACGCGAAGTCCCCCAGTCGAAGCCGAAGGACCATGCCATAATACCAGCGGCAGGCGATGCCGAAATAGGTCCTGCCGATGGGACCGGTCCAGATCGCCTGGATGCACAGGCGCGGCTCCGGTCCCGCGAGGAAAGCGAGCATCGACAGGAACAGAACGTGAAACGCTATCTGCCAGCCGATTTCTGCATAGTCGGAGTCGTGAAGGCCCAAATCGGAACTGGCATCGACATGGAGTGCTGCGGTTATTTCGCTCCACGTGACATGGTTTTTTGATATCTGATACCAGCGCATGTCTCCTTCGAGGAACACCAGGCCGAGGAGGACAACAACAAAAGCGATGCGCCGGTGGGTGAGGAAGCGAACTCGCGTGAGCAAGAAAAAGACCACGCCCACCCATGCCGCCAAGGGCAAAAAAGTCAGGAACCAGCGATAAAAAAACTCAAAATCGTACTGCCGCTCACCTCCAAAAAAAAACCAATCGCCGTCCAAGAGCGGCCCGGAAACCCAACCGCGCCCGCCGTAATCCGCCGGCACGACCAGGTGATAACCGACGTAAATAGCGGCGAAAATGAGGAATAGGAGCGTGCGGCGACGTTGGCCCGCGAATGTGCTCCATTCCGGCGAAGATTCGGCAAGGGCATCGGCCGATTCACTTGATGAAATCTTGGGGGATTCGTCCATCCCAGCGGAGGATTGCATTGCAGTTTAACTCGCCAAGTGGAAACCATGAAACCTGAGTACAGATGCGATCTTCAATCTCGCCGAACCTTGGCGTGCTATCGCTTCTGGAAGTGTATCACGTTTCGCATCTTTCGTCTTGCGTAACCGAGAAGATTTGGCGTTTGCGACGATTCGGATTTGTGTCGCGTTCCGAGGTTGAATTCGCATTTCCGGGCTGTTACATCACCGCGCGCAAGAGCCCGAGCTGCTTCATGTTCAGCTTCTTGGTCTCCGATTGCATCTCCTGGATGATCCGCTGCTTGATCGCCAGGAAGGCGGCGGCGACGGTCGGGTCGAATTGCTTGCCCGCGTGCTTCTCCACCTCCGCGAAGGCGGCCTCCACCGGCATTCCCTTGCGGTAAGGCCGATCCGAAGTCATGGCGTCAAAGGCGTCGGCGACCGCGACGATGCGCGCCAGCAGCGGCGTGTTCTCGCCGACCGTGCCGTCTGGATAGCCCTGCCCGTCCCAGCGCTCGTGGTGCGAGCGGACAATCGGAATGACATCGGCGAGCTCGGCAACCTGCTCGAGAATCTTGGCCCCCTTGACGGTGTGCGTCTTCATGATCTCGAACTCGGCCGGCGTCAGCTTGCCGGGCTTCCTGAGGATGGCGTCGTCAATGCCGATCTTGCCGATGTCGTGCAGCGGCGTGCCGAGCAGGATGAGGTGGATTTCCTTGGGCGAGAGCTGGACCTGCTGGGCGATCAGGTGCGAGTATTCGCGGACGCGCATGGTGTGGTTGCCGGTATACTCGTCCTTCATTTCGATGGCCTGGGCGAGCACGGTGACGGTGGTATAGAAGAGCTCGCGCTGCTTGCCGAGCAGTTGGGCGCTTTCGATCCCGGCCGAGACATGAGCGGCCAGGGCGTCGGCCAACTTCATGTCATCGGGTGTGAACGGTTCATCCATCGGTCCGCGGTCGAGGTGCAAGACGCCGAGGCGCTTGCGCGGCGTGCGCAAAAGGACGCACAGGACGGAGGACATGGCGCCATCGGCGATGCTGCGCGCGCCGATGAGGGTGGGGTCTTCATCGACGCTGGTGCAGAGGATCGATTGGCCCTGGGTGAAGCAGCGGTGAGCCAGGCTTTGGCTGAATGCGGTGCGGCTGGAGATCTGCTTGTTGCCGGTGTCCAGGGCCCGCAGGCGTAAGGGGCCATCGGCTCCGTCGGCGAGGACGATGGCGCCGCGCTGGGCCCGCAGGGTGGCGACGGCGTCGCAGAGGATCGTGCGCAGGAGCTCCTCTTCGCTCTCCAGGTGGACCAGATGATGGCCGGCGCGGAGCAATGCCTGAAGTTGATCGCCTGGCCGCGGCGCGTGCTCCTGGCCGAAGGCGAAGCTGAACGCCTCCTCCCAGCTCTGGCTGCCGACGGCGGCGACCTGCATGTTGTCAATGGGGCAGGTTTTCGTGTCCGATTCCTCCTCCTGGGCTGCATCGCGCACGCTGTCCACGACGATGGTGACATTGCCGAAGCGGATGATGTCGTGGGGTCGGACGGCCCATTCGCCGGGGCCGAGGCGATTGCCGTTGAGGAAGGTGCCGTTGGTGCTGCCCAGATCGCGGACGCGCCAGCCCTTGTCGCCGAGGCGAACCTCGGCATGGCGTCGGCTGACGGAGGCGTCGTCGAGGACGATCTCGAGAGTTGCCAGCCGGCCGGCGCAAGATGGAATCGGATTCCCAGGTTTTGCCTTCCATGTCGCCATTGATGCCACGCAAGCGAATGCGATGTTTCAAGGGGACATTCTCCACGGGCGCCCTCACATTCAAGTGCCAGTTGATCCAGTTTCATTGCAACCATAGCTCGAAATCTCGCGAAATGCACAATCGGCCTGGCGAAAAAACCGGGATATTGAGAAGATCGCCCGCAAGCGGTATTTTCCTTGGAACCTGCCCCGGCTCTGAATAGGATAAAAACGGCATTCAGTGGTTCCAAGAATCTAACCACGGATGAAACACGGACGAAACACGGATGGGAAATCGTGTGTTGGTCTCCCTTCCTCCACTCTGCCTTTTATCCGTGTTCAATCCGTGTTTCATCCGTGGCTAAGTTTTGGACTCCTGATATTTCGTAAATTGCCGCGACCCACCTGAAAAGCATGCCGACTTCCCCTTTCCTTGAGGCTGGACATGAAAATTGAGCGAATGGTCGTCCTCATCGGCATCTTGGTCGCGACGATCGCTTGCTTCTGGAATGGCGTCGCTCCGAGCTGGGGCCAAAAGCAACCGCCGCCCCCCAAAACGACAGGGCCGACGATCGATCCGCTGATGCCCGCCGGCATCCAGCGCGGCAAGGCAGTTGACCTGCTCGTTACCGGCTCGCAGCTTGCCGGGCCGACCGGCGCATCCCTCGGCACTTCCGCCAAAATCTCGATTTCGACGAATGACAAGAACGGCGCGGATGCGGGCAAGTTCAAGGTGCGCATCGAAGTTCCCGACAGCACTCCCCTCGGCTGGTATCCGTTCCGGGTGGCGACCAGCAAGGGCATCTCGAATCTGCGCGTCCTGTGCATTGATGATTTGCCGCAATTCGTGAGCAGTGGAAACAACCGCACGAAGAGCACGGCTCAGGAAATTCCGGTACCCGGCGCGGTCAGCGGCGTCGTCCTGGCCGAGCAGGGGGATTACTACAAATTCACGGTCCAGGCCGGCCAGCGCCTCAGCTTCGATTGCCAGGCGCGCCGCATCGGCAGTGCCATGGATGCTTACATGTACGTCTACGATGCCAAGAGCATGCGCGAGCTCGCCTACGACAACGATTCCCCCGGCTGCCAGACCGATCCGCGCATCAGTTACACCTTCAAGGAAGCGGGCGATTACATCGTCGAGATCAAGGATGTGCTCAACCGCGGCGGGAAGGAATTCTTCTACCGCATCCGCATCGGCGATTTTCCGCTGGCGACCACGCCGATCCCGATGGCGGCCAAGCGCGGCACGAAAGCCAAGATCCATTTTGCCGGGCCCGCGGTGGACGGCGTGGCCCCCGTGGAACTCGATGTGCCGAGCGATCCGGCGCTCAACGTCGTATGGGTGGCGCCGGTCGGGCCGACCGGCCTGCGCGGGTGGCCGGTGCCCCTCGCTCTCAGCAATCACGAGGAAGCCACCGAGCAGGAGCCGAACAATGATCCGAAGCAGGCCAATCGCGTCAGCGTGCCCGGCGGCATCACCGGGCGCTTCCAGAAATCGGACGACATTGATTTCTACGTTTTCGCCGCGAAGAAGGGGCAGAAGCTGGCCATCGAGGCGCACACGCTCGCCGACTACTCCCCGAGCCTGGTTTACATGTCGCTCAAGAATGCCAAAGGCGCCGAAGTCGCCAAGACCAATCCAGCCCTGCCGCACCCCGCCGATCAGCGCATCGATTTCACCGCGGCCGACGATGGCGACTATCTGCTCGAAGTCCAGCACCTCAGCTTCGCCTCCGGCCCCAGCGAATCGTATCGCGTCACCATTCGCCCGGCCATGAATGGATTCGATCTGACGCTGCCAAACGTGCGCGTGGATGTCGCTCCCGGCGGGGCGGCGGCGATTCCTGTGCAGGTCGTGCGCAAGGGCTACGCCGGGCCGATCGACCTTGCCATCGCCGGGAATGCGAATTTGAGCGGTAAGGGGACGATACGGGCGGGACAGAATGCCGGGCTTTTTTTGGTCGCCGCCAAGACTGATCTGCCGATGGGTGCTTATCAGTTTCACATCGTCGGCAAGGCAACGGTGGACGGCCGGGCGGTCGTGCAAACCGCCGGTGCCCGCGGCGTCACCGTCCAGGCCCTCAATGGGTTGCTCTATCCCCCAATGCACTTGCAAACCTTCGTCGCCCTGGCGGTGAGGGAAAAAGCGCCCTTCAGCCTTGCGATCAAAATCGATCCGCCGGAGGGCGTTCCCGGCAGCGCCGCCAAGGTGACGATTACAGCCAAGCGCGACCCTGGCTTCGATGACGAAATCACGTTGGCCGCGCCGACCGGCCTGCCGCCGACGATCCCGGCGCCGAAAGCCATTCCCGCGATCGCCAAGGGGAAAACCGAGTCATCATTCTCGCTCGACCTGAACGCCAAGACTCCGCTCGGGGAATACTTCTTGCTTGTGACTGCGAAGACGAAATATCAGGGGATGGAATATGCTGGCTCCGCGCCGCCCCTCTTGCTGGTGCTCGGGCCGCCTTTCGAGTTGCAAGTCGAGCAGGCGAACCTATCGCTTAACCCCGGCGACAAGGCGAAGATCAAGGTAACCGCCCTGCGCAAAGGCGGCTACAAGGGCCCGATCGCGCTGGACCTGCGAAATCTGCCCGCCGGCCTCACCGCGGCCAAGGCGCCCGTCATCCCCACGGACAAAAACGACATCGAAATCGAGATCGCCGCCGACGCCAAGGCTGCGCCAGCAACCGCCGCAAACGTGCTCGTGGGGGGCACGGCGACGGCGCTTAACAATCTGCAAAACGTCTCGCCTGCCTTTTCGGTCACCATCCGGAAAAAATAAACGGAAAGGAATCAATGCCATGCCAGGCTCTCCGCTCGTCGGCATCATTATGGGCAGCAAATCGGACTGGGACACCATGAAACTGGCCGCCGAGATGCTGCAAAAACTTGACGTGCCTTTTGAAGCCCAGGTGATGTCCGCGCATCGCACGCCGGACGTGGTGCTCGATTATGCCGCGTCGGCCGAGAGTCGGGGGATGAAGGTCATCATTGCCGCGGCGGGGGGAGCAGCCCACCTTGCGGGCGTGGCAGCGGCGAAAACGACCTTGCCCGTGCTCGGCGTGCCAATCCAGTCCAAGGCGCTGCAGGGGCTCGATTCCCTTCTTTCGATGGTGCAAATGCCCGCTGGGATTCCCGTGGGCACGCTGGCGATCGGCAATGCCGGCGCGACCAACGCCGCGTTGTTAGCAGCTGCTATCTTGGCGCTGGCCGATGCCGCCCTCGCGCAGCGTCTCAAGGATTATCGTGCCGAACAGGCCCGCAAGGTGCTCGCCGCCACGCTGGAATAATCAACCCAATCAACCCAAAACAATGCATCTTTCCCTGTCTACCAAAAACTGCCAGTCGGCTCATTTGTCAAATCGGGTTTATGAGTTATATTCGTATAGCGGATCTCAGGCTTCCCCTGAGTCGCACGCAATTTCATTCATGTTTTGAGGTGCCTCCCATGAGCCACGACTCCGCGTTCTCCCCCGATTTGTGCGTTACGGACCGGCGCGGCAATGAACGCCGCAAACGGCAGATTCCGGTCGCTCTCGAGCGCCGCAGCGGCAAGGACCGACGCGACGAGCGCGGCGAACGCCGCCGGCAGATCGATCCGACCACCTGCGAACGCGATTACAACGATGACGAAATCGAGTTCATGAAGGCCATGGACCAGTACAAACGCGACAACCGCCGACCTTTCCCGACCTGGAGCGAAGTGCTGGAGGTGATGCGCGCCCTCGGCTATCGCAAGGTCGCCGAGCCGACGCAGATGCCGGGGCTGCCGTCGAAAGTGTGATATGACAAATTCGCCTTGCCTGCATCAGTCGATTCGACGATGATGCCGCAAAGAATTCAACGGACAAGGACGTCCTCCATGCGCATTTTCTTCAGCGTCGGCGAACCGAGCGGCGATGTTCACGGCGCGAATCTCATCCGCGCTCTCGCTCGCCTTTCTCCCGATCTTGATTGCGTCGGCTTCGGCGGCGAACGCATGGCCCAGGCCGGCTGCCGGCATCTTTTCCCATTGTGCGACCATGCCGTCATGGGCTTTTCGCAGGTGTTCGCCGCGTTGCCGCAATTCATGGGATTGATTTCACAGGCCGATCGTTATTTCCAAAAGCATCGGCCTGACGCGGTCGTGCTGATCGACTATCCTGGTTTCAACTGGTGGATTGCCCGGCGCGCGCATTTTCACGGCATTCCGGTTTTCTATTTCGTGCCGCCGCAAATCTGGGCGTGGGCGAGCTGGCGCGTGAAGCGCATGAGGCGCTGGGTGGATCACGTTTTGTGCTCGCTGCCCTTCGAGGAGCCGTGGTATCGTGAGCGCGGCGTGGCGGCGGAATATGTCGGCCATCCCTTCTTCGATGAAATGCCCCGGCAACGGCTCGACGCGGCGTTCATGGAAGCGCAGCAACGGCACGGCGGGACGCTCATCGGCCTGCTGCCCGGCTCACGCACACAGGAGGTCGAACGGAATTTTCTCAGCCAATTGCGCGCCGCCGAGGCGATCCATCGCGCCCGGCCGGAAACGCGCTTCCTCGTCGCCTCGTTCAAGGAAAGCCAGCTGCGTCTTGCCGAAGAAATGCGGCGAGGCTTCCCGAATTTGCCTGTGCAGATGTTTGTCGGCAAAACGCCGGAGATCATCGAGACCAGCAAGGCGTGCATTGCCGTTTCGGGCTCGGTGTCGCTGGAGCTCTTGTATCGCGCCAAGCCGACCGTGATTGTCTATCGCCTGACCAAGCTGATGGGCGCATTCCTGACGCCGCTGGTGAAGACGAAGTATATCACGCTGGTGAATTTGCTGGCGGACAAGATGCTCTATCCGGAATTTCCGTGCATCACCTGCCAGGCGCCGGCGCTGGCCGCCGAGGTGGTGCGCTGGTTGAGTGATGAGTCGGCCTACGAGGCGTTGTGCGGGGAGTTGCTGGCATTGCGGGATCGCTGCGCCCGGCCTGGCGCGTGCGCGCGGGCGGCGCTGCGGATCATTGAGGCGCTTGAAAGTCGGCAGGTGAAGGCGGCGTGACATGGATCAATAGCGCACGCCGACCGTGAAAAGCAAAGTCAGGTCCTGCATGTTGCTTCGGTCTCGGCCTTGTTGGAGGATATCGCTGAAGGTGTACTCCCATTCCAGGCGGAAGCCCGCGTTGAACAGGACGGCGCCGCACGGCATCTCAAGATCGCAATGGGCTGCGGCGTAGATGGCTTCACACACGCCGACGGTGTGCGCGGAGCGGGCGCTGTCGACGACGTTGAGTCGTTCCGAGCCGACGCGGCCGCCGCCGTCCACGCCGACGCGCCCGTTCAGGCCGTCGAAGTTGGCTGGGTTCCACAGATACCATTCGCGGCCAAAGCCGAGGCCGGCCATGGTGCGGTTGACGTCCTCGAGGTTGAAATTAGGTTCCGTGCCGACGCCGTTGCCGTTGGGCGTCACGCCGGAGGTGACGGGGACGCCGTTTTGAAAGACCGTGAGCGGAAAAGCCGTGTTACGGGCGCCGGCGTATTGATGGATATTGATGATGTGGAGGTCGAAGACCCAGGCAGCGCTCATCTCCTCGTTAAAGAGCAAGCCACGGGCGCCGCCCATCATTGTCCAGCCGGTTTGCAACTCGCGGCTGAAACTGGAGGTTGCGCTGGAAATCGGGAACGACGCACCGCCGCTGAAGTAGAGCTCCGTGTAGAGTGGCGTGTGCTTGCTGAGAACCCCGTCGCAGCATTGGCGCTGATAGCGAATCCAGTCCGACAAGCCGGTCCTGGCGGGTGAGGTCGCCGGTGCTTCTTCGGGCAACGGCGCGAACGGAGAGGGGGGCGGAAAGACCGGCTCATACGCCGGCTGTTGCGCCTGGGCTATCGACATCGCCCACCAGCCGGCCACGATCAGCACACTCAGGGTTCGAATCGTCTTCATAGGGTCTCACCCGTCGAATGATCCCGCCAAGCAATTCCGGTTGTAATCATCTTCGGCAAGAAGCTGCGGCAGCCTTGACAAAATGACGGATTGTGCCGCCTTTGACGATTGTGCCGGCTAAATGGCGCAAATCGCGGCGCGGAGTGGATTTGGCGAAATGCGGGAGATGGCTGCGTCCAGATAGACGGGGGGGAATGATGTGCGATTGACAATCAGAAATTGCCAATCGCAAATCGCCGAGGACACGGATTTCTATGGGGCGGTCATTAAGCAATGCTTGGGAAATAACTTCTGGTTTCGTAGTGCGGGCTTCAGCCCGATTCCTGCCGAACACGGGCTGAAGCCCGCACTACGGAATAACGGCATCGGGAAGTTATTCCTCGGGCGACACTAAGCAGCATTACCCGCCGCCGCCGGCAGACCCGCTGACCACGTTGATCGTCATGGTTTTGGGAATCGGGTCGGTGTTGACGCCGCCATCCAGTGTGCTGCCGTCGCTTTGTACCTGGAAGGTGAAGGTGGTGTAAGGCGTACCCGTGCCGTTGGTCGCGGGGGCGAAGACGAGATCGCCATTGGTGATGTCGGCAACAGGCACAAAGGTGCCGGCACTGACGGGGACTAGCGCGCCGGAACTGTCGTCCGTGAGCGTGCCAAGTGCCGGCAGAGTCGTGATCTCGACGGCCTGGAGGGCGTATGGGGGATTGTTGGGATCGCTGAAGCCGAAGTCGGCCACCTGGAACACGTAGGCCGTATTTTCCGGTGTGTTGACCGTGCCGTTGGTGCCGCTGGGCGCCATGGTCGGAGTGACGACATTGATGGTCATGGTCTTGGGATTCGGGTCGGTATCGACCCCGCCGTTGGCGGTGCCGCCGTTGTTCTGGACCTGGAAGGTGAAGCTGGCGTATGGGCTGCCGCCGGCATTGCTTGCTGGCGTAAAGACGAGATCGCCGCCGGTGATGTCGCTCACGGGCACAAAAGTTCCAGCCGTGACGGTCATCAGGGAGCCGCCGGCGTTATCGGTGAGCGTGCCCGCCGTTGGCGGCGTCGTGATCTCGACAGCCTGGAACGAATTGGCCGGAATGTTGGGGTCGGTGAAGCCGAAGTCGCTCGTGCTGAAAACGTAATGCGAGTTCTCTGAGGTCGTGACGGTGTTGTTCGCGCCCGCTGGCGGCTGGTTGACGTAGGTGACATTGATTGTCATCGTATTGGCGGTGGGATCGGTATCGACGCCGCCGGCCAGAGTGCCGCCGTTGTTCTGGACCTGGAAGGTGAAACTCGCGTAGGCGCTGCCGCTCGTGTCGGTCGCGGGAGTGAAAATCAGGTCGCCATTGGTGATGTCGGCAACCGACACAAACGTCCCGGCGCTGACTGCGACCGGCGTGCCGCTGGCATCGTCGGTGAGCGTTCCGGCCGTCGGCAGCATCGTGATTTCGACGGCATTGAGGCTGTACGGCGGATTGTTGGGATCGCTGAACGGGAAGTCCGAAGTCTGGAACACATAGGGCACGTTTTCCGGCGTCGTGACCGAGTTGTCGGCGCTCGAAGGCGCCATGTTGGGAACCACCACCGCGATGGTCATGGTCTTGGGATTCGGGTCGGTATTGACGCCGCCGTTGGCGGTGCCGCCGTTGTTCTCGACCTGGAAAGTGAAGCTGTCGTACGGATTGCCCAGCGTGTTCGAGGTCGGAGTGTAAGTAAAGTGGCCCGCGGCAATGTCGGTCACGAACACCAGGCCGCCGCTGGCGGTAATCACAAAGCCATTGTCGCTGAGCGTTCCATTCGTCGGCAGTGAAGTGATCCTGACCGCGTAGAACGAATTCGGCGGCGTGTTGGGATCGCTGAAACCGAAATCGGCGGTCTGGAAGACGTAGGGCGTGCCCAGTGTGGTTCCGACGGTGTTGTCGGCCCCGGAAGGCGCCTGATTGACGTAGGGGACATCGATCGACATCGTGTTGGCGGTCGGGTCGGTATCGACGCCGCCCGCCAGCGTGCCGCCATTGTTCTGAACCTGGAAGGTGAAGCTCGCATAGGGGCTGCCGCTGGCGTCGGTCGCCGGAGTGAAAACGAGATCGCCATTGGTGATGTCGGCGACCGGAACAAAGGTTCCGGCGCCGACGGGGATCGGCGTGCCACTGGCGTTGTCGGTGAGCGTGCCGGCCGTCGGCAGCGTCGTGATCTCGACGGCGTTCAAGGTGTAGGGAGGATTATTGGGATCGCTGAACGGGAAGTCGGCGGTCTGGAACACGTACGGTGTGTTTTCCGGAGTGGTGACCGTGTTGTCGGCGCTAGACGGCGCCATGTTTTGGATGACCACATCAAGGGTCATGGTCTTGGGATTCGGGTCGATATTGACGCCGCCGTCCAGAGTGCCGCCGCTGCTCTGGACCTGGAACGTGAAACTGTCGTAAGGGCTGCCGGTGGCGTTGGACGCGGGGGTGAAGACGAGATCGCCGTTGGCGATGTCGGCAGCCGACACGAAGGTGCCGGCGGCGGTGATCAGCGCGCCGTTGTCCGAGAGCGTGCCATTGGTCGGCAGCGTCGTGATTTCGACGGCTTGGAAGGTGTACGGCGGATTGTTGGGATCGCTGAACCCGAAATCGGAGGTCTGGAAAATATAGGGCGCGTTTTCCGATGTCGCCACCGTGTTGTTCGTCCCGGCAGGCGCCATGGTTGGGACGATCACGTCGATCGACATGGTCCTGGCGGTCGGATCGGTATTGACGCCGCCGTTGGCCGTGCTGCCGCTGCTCTCGACCTGGAAGGTAAAGCTGTCGTCAGGGCTGCCGGTGGCGCCGGTCGCGGGGGTGTAGACAAGATCGCCATTGGTGATATCCGACACGGGGACAAACGTTCCAGCAGTGACGGCAACCGCCGCGCCGGTGACGTCATCGGTCAGCGTACCGACGCTCGGCAGCGTCGTGATCTCGACAGCGCTCAGTGTGTTTGGCGGCGTGTTGGGATCGGTAAAACCGAAATCGGAAGTCTTGAACACGTAGGGGGTGTTTTCCGCCGTGGTGACTGTGCCATTCGTTCCGGAGGGCGCCTGGGTCGCAGGCGCGACGGTGACCTTGAAGGACATGGTCACGCTGGCGCCGTAGCGATCGGTGGCGGTGACGGAGACAGTGGCGGTGCCCGCGTTGTCGTAGCCAAGGTTGAGATGCTCGTTCGAAAGACTCGCCGTCACGACATTGCTGGCGCTTTCGTCGCTTACGACCGGGTTCGAATAGGTGAGGAACTCGTCCTGCTTGTCGATGGTGACGCTATTGATGACGACGTAACTGGAAGCGGTGGTCGGGAAATCGGTGACGGTGCCGCTGGTATTGAGCGGCACTTCGTTGAGCAACAGGCTGGGGCTGTTTTGGGCGAAGAGGGGGCCGGCAGTTGCTGATCCGGTGCTCGACGCGGCGGCCAGGCCGGCGGCCGCGGCATCCACGTAGGTGAACGAACTCGTGGTAGGAGTCGATGCGATGGTGAACGTGCCGTTGAAGCCGCCGGTGCCAGAACCGACGCCGCTCACCACGACCGTCTGCCCGGCAGTGAATTTGTCAGCGGCCGAGGTGGTGATGGTCACGGTGTTGTTGCCGTCCGTCGATACGGTCGCCGTGCTGATGGTGGCGGAGTTGGAGCTCAGGTTTTGCGTGGGCGTGCTGCTGAGGCTGGTCAGGACCGATTGCGAGGCTGAATCGGCCACGCTGCCGAACACGGCATAGTTGCCGTCGAGGCTGGTGTTGGCAGCGGTGTTGAAGAAGAACTGATCGGTGGCGGTGTTGGCGCTGCCGGTGTTGGCCATGGCCAGGGTGCCGATGGTATTGGAGCCAACGTATTCATCGGGGATGGTGGGGCCAGGCGTGATATCCTGCGGGCCGGTGCCGTTGACGATGGTGGCGCCGCCGGCCTGCAAAACGCCGATGCCGTCGGAAGTGGTGTTGGTTTCGCGGGTGAAGAAGGCATTGTCGTAATCGCCTGCCCTGACGTAGTCGAGGAAGTTGGCGACGGTTTGCGGGGTGGTGGTGTCGTTGAGGTTCACGTTGATTTCTTCAGATACCCCATTGGCGGTGATGTTGAATGTCACCTCGCTGTCGGTGATGTCCGCGTCGGTGAAAGCGCCGGCGAGGTCGAAGGTTCCGGTGCTGCCGGGCACAACCGTCTGGGCGGCGATTTGATTGGAGATGGTCGGCGTGTTGTTGGCTCGATAGTTCGCCAGTCCCTGTCCCGAGCCGGGCGCCGCCACGAAGTAGCTACTACTGGTGGTTTCGGTCAGGAAATCGGCGACGGAGATGTAACTCGGTTTCAGGCCGGGGAGGTAGCCAACGTTGTCGCTGAAGCTTTGCCCGCCAATGATGCTCACGCCCGGCGACGCGCTGATATTGCCGATGGTGGCAGCACCGCCGTGGATGAGCGCGGAACCGCGCCGGCCTGCACACTATAAGTTCCCGGCAGAACATTGAGGAACGTGAAGCTGCCATTGGCGTTTGTCGTGGCCGTGACATCAACGGGGGTGCTCTGGAATGTAGTTGTTCCGGTCAAGGTAACGACGACGCCGCCCAAAGTCGCTTCGCCGGCGTCGAATCTGCCGTTACCATTGGCGTCGATGAAGGCGACGCCGCTGACGGTGCCGGAGGCGGCAGCGACGGACGCGGCCACATCGACGGTCATGGCCCTGGCAGTTGGATCGGTATCGACGCCGCCGCCCACGGTGCCGCCGCTGTCCTGGACCTGGAAGGTGAAGCTGCTATATGGGCTGCCGGCCGCGCCTGCCACGGGGGTGAAAACAAAATCGCCATTGGCGATGTCGGTCGCGGACACGAAGGTCCCCGCGGTGGTGATGGCAACGCCGTTGTCGCTGAGCGTGCCCGCCGTCGGCAATGTGGTGATTTCGACGGCCTGGAAAGCATACACCGGCGTGTTGGGATCGGTGAAGCCGAAGTCCGCCGTCTTAAATACATAAGGATCGCTTTCCGGCGTGGTGACCGTGTTGCTCTTGCCGGAGGGAGCCTGGGTGGGGAGCACCACATCGAGGGTCATCGTTTTGGGGGTCGGGTCGGTATCGATGCCGCCGTTGGCCGTGCCGCCGTTGTTCTGGACCTGGAAAGTGAAGGTGGCGTAGGGCAGGCCGAGAGCGTTGGCAGCGGGGGTGAAGACGAGATCACCATTGGTGATGTCGGCGACGGGCACGAAGGTGCCCGCTGTGACGGTGACCGGCGTGCCGCTGGCGTCATCCGTGAACGTGCCGGCGGTCGGCGCCGTGGTGATCTCGACGGCCAGGAAAGTGTTCGCCGGGACATTGGGATCACTGAATCCGAAATCGCTCGTGGTGAACGTGTAGCTGGTGTTCTTGATGACGGTAATCGTCTTGTTCGTGCCAAAGGGCGGCTGGTTGACGTAGGTGACGTTGAAGGTCATCGTGTTGGGGGTCGGATCGGTATCGACGCCGCCCGCGAGGGTGCCGCCATTGTTCTGAACCTGGAAGGTGAAGCTTGCATAGGCGCTGCCGCTGTGGTCGGCGGCAGGCGTGAATTTCAGTTTGCCACTGGTAATGTCGGCCACCGAAACGAAGCTCCCGGCGGAGACGGCAACGCCGTTATCGGTGAGCGCGCCTTGCGTCGGCAGCGTCGTGATCTCGACGGCCTGGAACGCGTTGGGCGGCGTGTTGGGATCGCTGAACCCGAAGTCGGCGGTTTGGAAAACGTAAGTGCCATTCTCCGCGATGGTGATGGTGTTGTCCGCGCCGGCAGGAGCCTGATTGGGGACAATCACATCAAAAGTCATCGACCTGGGAGTCGGATCGAGATTGACGCCGCCGTTGGCCGTCCCGCCGTTGTTCTGAACCTGGAAGGTAAATGCGCCGTAAGGGGAGCCGGTCGCGTTGGCTGCGGGAGTGAAAATCAGGTCGCCATTGGCGATG
The DNA here is from genome assembly GCA_963767835.1 of uncultured Planctomycetota bacterium. GTDB lineage: Bacteria > Planctomycetota > Planctomycetia > Gemmatales > Gemmataceae > SIAQ01. The sequence goes on along the minus strand of CAVYFY010000019.1, from coordinate 165,531 downwards.
TCGCTCGCGGATACAAAGGTCCCATTGGCGGTGATGGGCGTGCCGTTGTCGCTGAGCGTGCCATTCGTTGGCACGGTGGTAATCTCGACGGCCTGGAAAGAGTTGGCCGGGATATTCGGATCGGTGAAGCCAAAGTCGCTCGTGGTGAATGTGTAGGCGGTGTTAATGGCAATGGCGATCGTCTTGTTTGCACCGGAAGGGGCCTGATTGACAAACGTGACATCGATCGTCATGGTCTTGGGAGTCGGATCGATGCTCGAGCCGGCGGTGGTGCCGCCGGAGGCCTCGACCTGGAACGTGTAACTCGCGTAGGGGCTGCCGCTGGCGTCGTTAGCGGGAGTGAAAACCAGCTCGTTGTTGGCAATATCGGTTGCGGATACGGTGGCCGCCGCCGCCACGGCAACGCCATTATCGGTGAGCGTACCGGTCGTCGGCAATGTCGTGATCTCGACACCACTGAAGCTAGTCCCCGATGTGCTGTCGGTGAAGCCGAAATCCGCCGTATGAAACACGTAAGGCACGTTTTCCAGCGTGGTGACCGTGTTGCTCGCGCCAAGAGGACTGGCGTTGGGAACGCAGCGCACCTCGAGCAGTTCAACACCGAGCCGAGTCTTCGGTGGGGATTTCTTCTTGGGCTTGGAACTCAGATACTGCAACATTCTAGCAAAGCGCGATTGCATGAAACGATCTCCAAATGAAGCCCATCGCTGGCAAGATAAAGACGTATTCAAGTACTTATATCACCCAATTTAACCGTTGGGAATGACAAATCGTCAGAAAGAAAAGATTGTGGAAACCTGGCTGCCCCGCACATAAAACGCACAGGCGGCAGATTCGTTAGGACCGGATTTTGGGCCGACTCAGAACGGATGTTGAATGCCGAACCAGAATTGCACGGGATAGTTGCCATTGACGGTTTTGGCGATGTCGAAGCGGAGCGTGGTGCGTTCGATCATGCCAAGCCAGGCGACGTCGACGCGGAGGCCGGCGCCAACCGCGTGGGCGATGGTGCCGAGCTCATGTCCGTTGACGTAACAGTCGCCCACGTCATAGAATGGGGCGAGATAGATGTTTCGGACGCTGGCAAGGTGATCGACGAAATCGTAATGGATGTCGGTGATGAGGGGGACACGCCATTCGATGCTGCCGACCCAGAGCATACTCCCCTGGCGCTGGGCGAGGTCGAAGCCGCGAAAATAGTCGCCGCCTCCCATGGAAAAGAATTGGCCATTATTGGGCGCCGCCGCCGCTCCCGCCGCCCGAAACGCCCAGCGCGTGTCCGATAGCCAGCCAAGGATTGGCCCGTCACCCAGGTTCGGCATTCCTTTCACAAATGCGAATTGTCCGTAAACCTCCTGAAAATCGTGATTGCAGCCAAAGATCGGCAAGCCATATTGATAGGTCAGGTCGAGCGCAAAGCCCCCTTCCGCGTCCCAGTATGGCGTCATCAGGTTCTTGTGGTAATGCATGCCTAGCGCGGTTCGATCATTGAACAGATCGGCGCCCGGCGTCGCCACGATCGGGTCCGGCAGCCCACGATTTTGCATGACGCCAAATGTTTCCACGTATTCGAACGGCGGCAGATAAAGCGAGCTGCCATACATTAAGACGTAACGCAGAAATACCGCCGCCCGGCTGTCCGGAATGTCCCCGCTGCCGATCGTCGCCAGCGATTTCTCCACGGACATGCCCAGCTGCAACTTCGGCAATAGAAAATGGTCCCACACCGCGTCGGCGCCGGCGATGATATTGCGATCGTCGGAGCGATACGCCACGTAAGCTCCCACTTGCAAATCCTGCGTGCGATACCCACCAATCCGAAATCCCCCCATGAGCGATCTGGTGTACCACGGATCGCTGTAGGACGAAAAATAAGCCCATGGACCGGCCGTCATGTTCCAGCGGTCGTAGGCATTGGTCACATCGACCTCATCCAGCTGCGTGTAGAGCGGCGTGAGCCGAAAGCGGAATTCCCCCTTCCAGAAATTGTTCGTCGGATTCTGATCCAGGAGCAACCGATCGGGGTCAACCGTGATCTGCAACGGCTCGCACGGCAATGAAATCTCCACCTTCACCAGCGCCTTCTGCTTCTTGCCGATCTCCTCCGTGGTGCAGGTCACAAAGGCATGCAAATCCTCGATCGGCAGGGCTGCGATCCCCGGCTGAATCGGCACGCGAACCTGATATTCGTCCCCCTTCTGCAAGCGGATGCCCAAGGTCGTCGGCTCGTTGATGTCGCCTTGTTGTTTCAGGTAAACCGTGACACGCACCGGGTCATCGCGCTGGCCGGTCCGGCGAATGTGGAAACGACTCGCCCACTGTTCATCGATCTCGACACGATCCACGGCCCAATCGCACTGCCCCGTGCCGAACAGATAAAACTGAAAGAACTCCTCCCATGACTGGCCGGTGTACGTCTCGAGCTCGCGCTGAAAATCGGCGACGAGGAGGATGCGGAATTTGTATTTGGTGTAGACGTGCCGCATGAACTTGAGGAATTCCGCTTCCCCCATGCGTTCCTCAATGAGGCCGAGGACCTTGCCGCCGCGGTCGTAAACGGATGAGGTGAGATTGACGAGGTGACCATACTTGGACATGTCCTGCACGGGCGGATTGCGGTCGCCGCGTCCCCAGGCGCCGAGCATGCAGTAATAGCGCAAATCATCGCGATGAATGTTCGGCAACCAGGTCAAGCCGGCGGGATACTGGATTAGTTCGTTGTTTCGGCTCCAGGTGCGATCGGCGAGGCGATGGCCGAAATAGGTTGCCACGCCTTCGCACATCCATGTCTCGGCGTAGCCGTTGCAGCCGACGGCGTTGTAGAACCATTGATGGCAGAGCTCGTGCTGCACCAGGTAGAGCGGGTAGCCACGGGCGATTTCGGGCATGTTGAACATGCGGTCATCAATGAGGACGAGTCCGCCGGCCTGGTTGCCGTTCCAGCCGAAACAGCCCTCGGCAATCGTGAATTGCGTGCCGGGATAGGGGCCAAACCACTGATTGAAGACTGGGATCGATTTCTCGATGATATCGACGAAGCCCTTGGCATAAAAGGCGTGCTCGGGCGGCGCGACGACGCGAATCTTGACGCCGTCGGCCTCGCCGGTCCACACCTGAAAGCGAGCGCTGGAAACCAGGGCGAAATCGCGCACGCAGGTCGGCTCGATTTCGACTTCCTTCCAGTTAGGCCCCGGCGCGTCGCCGGGGGCTAAGTCGGTTTCCTTCGCCACCGCTCCGGATGCCGCCAACACCTGATCTTTCGGCAAGCGCACTTTAACCGTGTATACCCCCGCCTCATTGAAGAACGGCATATGCCAGGGAATGAACGGCGATGGCTGCCAGCCCTTCTCGTCCCCATGCACGGCGACGACCGGCAGCCATTGCACCAGCGTCGTGATGCCATCCCATTGGCCCCAACGCCCCTTCTTCGGCGGCAGCTTCAAGTGAAACTTCAATTCCAGCGTCACCGATTCGCCCGGTTGAAGCATCTCCGGCAAATCGATGGTCAACGCCGTCGCGTTATCCTCAGGGAAATAATGCTTCACCGGCACGCGGACCGGCGGCGCGGCAGGCGGCGCCGGCGTTGGGGGCCGCGGAAACAGCGAGGGCAGGCGAGGGCCTTCAGGAATCAATTTGCCGTCGTTGTCGAACTTGCGCGGATCGCTTTTCCCTTTCGACTCGCCGCGATAAAACACCTCCTCCATGTGGAGCGCCGGTCCCTCCGAGCTCATCGCTTCCTTCGGCGACATGCGCAGAATCTCGCCAATCTTGGCGAGCAAGCCGATGTCCTTGGCGGCAATGCTCCAGTGGGAATGAGCGTTGAAGACAATCTTATCGACCGGCGTGCGGGATGCATTCGTCCAGGTCACGACTTCGCAGACCTGTACGACATGCTTCGGCACGTCGAGATCGATGCGCAAATCATAGCGTGGCAGATCGGCGGGCCAGGGCTGCTGCTGTTGCGCCCCAAGCGGGGGCGCGAGGCTGAAAAGCGCCAGCAATCCAAGCCACCTTGTCCTGCGCGACGGCCACATGACGCACCATTCCCATTTTTGAGCAAGAGGGCACACACTCGTAGCCGCGCCGCGAGCTTTCGTCAACAGCAGAGATGATTGGAGAATGTTAACATTTGCGAACTTCGGTATTTTTGGGAACCGTGCAAAGGTAGCTTGACAGGATGAAGCAAAGTCTTATAATGGGCGCTGATAGGATGGTGGAATTGCGAAGGATTTGCAACTGGCAGGAGGCCTGACCCCCGCCTCTCCTCATGGTCTCTTGCAAATTGTCAGCCAATCCCGCAGTTCACTCTCCCACGGTTTTCGGCGCAAGTTTCCGCGCCTCCGGCGTCACGTTCACGCACGGCGAATCCAGGCTCTGATGTTAGACAGAGTTGCCGCGCGTAAATCCTTCAAGATTTCCGGGCTAAATGCCGACTTGCTGCCGATTTGTCAGCTATAATTTGGCGCGACGCAGGAAAAGTGGTCAATTTTGCGGATGAGTGCGCCCAATCGGTCAGCGGTGCCGTCTTTTCCATGTGTTTACTGCGACTTGGGTTTAGCGGCGGCGCTTCCTAAACCACGGCGGCAGCCAATGTTAGAATTGAAATGATTAGGTGCTGTATTTATCAATTAAAGACGGCACATCAATTGCTCATGAGCGTTCGGGTTTTATCAAACTCCTGAGAGAAAGGTGGTGGGCTATGGCACGACGAGATGCCTTGCTTCGCCTCCACAAATCGTTGAACGATCGCCGCGCGGATTTGCTCCGCCGGCTTGGAGGCGAACTGAAAGATCTGGTGCAGCGTTCCGCGGTTTCCGGCGACAGCGCTGACTTGGCTTTTGATTCCTGCGGCGAGGAAGTGACTTCGCAGCTGGCGGAACTCGAGTCGCGGGAGCTGCTGCAGATCGAGCGTTCGCTGGCGCGCCTCAAGGAGGGAATCTACGGCGTGTGCGAATTGTGTCAAAAGAAAATTCCCGTTAGCCGGCTCAACGCCTTGCCGTTCAGTACGACCTGCATCCAGTGCCAGCGCGAAATGGAAGGGGCGGGCCGTTTTGGAGGCGGCGCTCATGGCGACAGCTGGGAGCGCGTCTCCGACGTCGAATCACGCATGCGCGAGCCAAGCGAAGTCGATTTGGCGCAATTGGAATTGGATTTCTCGAAATAACCGCAATTCACTCCTCAAAGCAAAAGGCTCGCTGTGAAAATGGCGAGCCTTTTGCGTTTGTAGAATCGGCCTGCCCCGCCTTTTTTCATCTCGGCCCCGGTTTTTTTCAATTTCCGCTTCCCGCGCCCTGTAGAATTGCGTGCCGGCGAGAGATCCAATCGGCTCGGCATGTCTGATGATAGCGTTGAGCCGGCATTCGCCGACAGCGCGAACGGTGACATCTTTCTCAAACCATTGAACGCGTGACAAGGCTGTCTTGTGTTCGTCAACCAGGGTGGACTCCATCCATGAAACGAATCCTCTTGCCTTGTGTGGCCGGCGCGATCATGTTGCTCGCAACCGGAGTCGTCTTTCAGACCCCCTTGCAGATCGGCTCGCCGCTGAGCGCTCAGACGCGTCCGCTTGCCCAAGGCGATCCCGCCTTGCAATTGAGCGACCGCTTCGAAAGCTCCGCCGCCAAGGTTCTCCCCGCTGTCGTCTCCGTCGAGGCCATCAAGCCGTCCAAGCTCAACGGCGGCAAGGGCAAGCCGGTCGAGGAATCAGGCTCCGGCGTCGTCGTCAAAAGCGACGTCAAGGCCGGTTACTTCGTCATTACCAATAACCATGTCGTCGGCCAATCCCGCAACGAGCAGATCACCATTACCTTGACCGATGGCCGCATCTTCCGCCCCGTCACGGTGACCGCTGATCCGGAGAGCGATCTGGCCATCATGTCCATCGAAAGCGCCAGCCGGTGCCGACCGCGACCCTGGGCAACAGCGACAACGCCAAGGTGGGCCGATGGGTGCTGGCGATCGGCAGCCCCTTCGGTCTGAATCAATCGGTGACGCACGGCATCATCAGCGCTCGCGATCGCGGCCAGGTCACGCTGGGCAACACCATCCGCATCAAGGAATTCTTGCAGACCGATGCCGCCATCAATCCGGGTTCCAGCGGTGGGCCCCTCATCGATCTCAACGGCGAAGTCATCGGCATCAACACCGCCATCGCCTCGCACAACGGCTCCAACAGCGGCGTCGCCTTCAGCATCCCCTCCAATCTCGTCAAGCGCGTCATGAACCAACTTCTGCAATCGGGAAGCGTCCAGCGCGGCTACCTCGGCATGCAGCTCGCCCTCACCTTTGAAGCCAACGACGCGCTCAAGCTCGGCCTGGACCGCGTCAAGGGCGCCCTCGTCGAGAAAGTTTATCCTGGCACGCCCGCCGCCGACTCCGGGCTGCAAACCAACGACGTGATCTTGCAGGTGGAGAACATCGCCATCCGCAACGAAAACCATCTCATCAACCTGATCAGCAGCCTCAGCGCCGGCCAAAAGATTCGTGTGCAAGTCTGGCGCGACCGCTCGACCACGAACCTCAACGCGGTCGTCGGCGACTGGGCCAAGGCGCAAACGCGCTTCCGCACGGATGAAAATTAGTGTGGCGCGTGGTCTCAATGGTTGCATGGAACTTGCTCGCTTGGCGGTTTCGCACACAGTGAAGCGTTAAGCGAGCCTCGATGTCGCTGGGCTGGAATCGATGGATTCCAACCCGGATTCGCAAATTCACGTTGCATTTTTTCCAATCGTTATCTAGACTGTATCAATCGAGAGGATTGCTACATCTATGAGCCGGTTCGATCGGATCCTTTTGGGACAATTGCTTACCCTGCTAGGGGAAACGTCCTAGGTACGCCGCGATCTTTGAGCCACGATGCGTGAGATAACGGACCCTGGGACAAAACAATGTCCCGGGGTTTTTCGTTGTGCGGGCTTTAGCGGCTTTAGCCCGCGATTGAGCCCGAAACGGGCTGAAGCCCGCACTACGAATTGTTTTCGAGGAATGCCTGTCATGTCCGACAACCGACTGATCGTTTTCGACACCACGCTGCGCGACGGCGAGCAATCGCCCGGCGCTTCGATGAACTTGGCCGAGAAGCTGGAGATCGCGCACGCGCTGGCCGAATTGGGCGTGGACGTCATCGAGGCCGGCTTCCCCATCGCCTCCCCCGGCGATTTCGAGGCGGTGCAATCGATCGCCCAGCAAGTGCACGGCCCGGTCGTCTGCGGCCTGGCCCGCTGCAACGATGACGACATCGACCGGGCCTGGGAAGCGCTCCGCGAGGCGCCGAAGGCGCGCATCCACGTTTTCCTGGCGACCAGCGCCATCCATCGCGAGTTCAAGCTGCGCATGGCCAAGGAGGAGATCGTGCGCCGCGCGGTTGCCGGCGTGGAACGCGCCCGCGGCTATCTGGAAGATGTCGAGTTTTCACCGGAAGACGCCGCCCGCACCGAGCTGGAATTTCTGGCCGAGGTCGTCGAGAAGGCGATTGAAGCCGGCGCGACCACCGTCAACATCCCGGACACCGTGGGCTACGCGGTCCCGGAGCAGTATGCCGCCGCCATCCGTTATCTAAAGCAAAATGTGCGCGGCATCGACAAGATCGTTTTGAGCGCTCATTGCCATAACGATCTGGGCCTCGCCGTCGCCAACACGCTGGCGGCCTTGAAGGAGGGCGCCCGCCAGGTGGAATGCACCATCAACGGCCTGGGGGAGCGCGCCGGCAATTGCTCGCTCGAAGAAATCGTCATGGCCGTCCGCACGCGCAACGATTTCTACAATCTCGAACTCGGCGTGCAGACCAAGCGATTGCTGCCGACCAGCCGGCTTGTCTCGCGCGTCACCGGCATCCACGTGCAGCGCAACAAGGCCATCGTCGGCCAAAACGCCTTCGCCCACGAAGCCGGCATCCATCAGGACGGCATGCTCAAGCATTCCACGACCTACGAAATCATGCGCCCCGAAGACGTCGGCGTCCTGCGCACCGATCTCGTCCTCGGCAAGCACAGCGGCCGGCATGCCCTCAGCCAGCGTATCCGCGATCTTGGCTACCACCTCGACACCGAGCAATTGCAAAAGGTGTTCGACGATTTCAAGGGCCTCGCCGACCGCAAGAAAACCATTTACGACGCCGACATCGAAGCGCTCGCCGAATCGGTGCTGAACACCGGCCCGGCGGTCTGGACGCTGGAAGCGGTCGCCGTCAGCGCCGGTTCCGCGACCGTTCCCTGCGCCGCCGTCGTTCTGTGGCACAAGGACGGCACCATCCACCGCGACGCCTCCACCGGCGATGGCCCCATCGACGCCGTCTTCAAGACCATCGAGCGCATCAGCAGCGTCTATGTCAAGCTCCGCCAGTTCTCGATCACCAGCGTCAGCGAAGACGAGGACGCCCAAGGCGAAGCCCAGCTCGAAGCGGAATTTAACGGCCGCATCCTGCGTGGCCGAGCCGTCAGCACCGACATTATCGAAGCCAGCGCATTGGCGTACCTGCAGGTCATCAATCGGGCTCTTCTGCGCGAGCAGCTCAAGATGAACCCGCAGACGGAAGCCGTCAGCGCAACGTAGCGCAAGTAAAAAGATCGCAAGTAAAAAAATAGAAAGTGGGAATGCGCGGAATGCATTTCCCACTTTCTATTTTTTTACTTGCGATCTTTTTACTTGCGCTACGCCTTGGCGACGAAGAAACCCACAAAGTTGGCGGTGCTGGTGAATTGCTGCCACGTCAGCGTGATGAAACCGTCGTTGGCGGGCGCACTCGATGTGTCCTGCGAATCGATGGTGATGCCGTTCAAGCCGTCGATGCCCCAGGGATTGTAGAGGCGGACCTTCCAGGTTCCATTCTGGTAGTAAACGGACGTGACGGCATAAGCGTGGTTGAGAATGATGCCGAGCGAGTTGGCTGCGGAGCTGCCGGTCGGGCTTTGGGCGATGACGGCGTAGCCCTGGGTGAGCAAAGTTTGCAGCGACTGCGGCGTGCCGGCGTAGGCGATGGTTGAATAATACGCCGAATTGCCGGTGAAATCGTAGAGGGCGGAAGCGGCGGAATAGAGTTGGCCGTTGGTCTTGGCGTTCATCGCGTCCCATTGCGATTGCGTGTATTGCTTGGTGGGATCGATGCCGAGCGCTTGCAGGCGGGCGCGTTGCATCAGCACCGTCCAAAATTCGCCGCTGTTCGGCTCGACCGGGTCGTTGTTATTGGTCCAGCCGTTGAAGACGACCTTTTGAGCGGGCAGGCCGTGCAGGCTCACGAGATAGGTGCTGTTACCTAGGAACTGAATATCCTTGGCGAAGTTGTACCCTTCTTGAGCGAGGTCGGCGAGGGCCGAATCGGTTTGGCAGAGGGGGTTCTGCCCCTGGCGGATATCGCTTGCGGCGGCGCCGTTGATGATCGGCGTGGCTGGGTTGTAGGGGCGGAAGATCTGGTCGAAGCCGGTGCCGACGTTGACGGTTTCGTTGCCCGTGCCGCAACGGATGTAGTCGCTGCCGTTGCCTTCGTAGATCGTGGCGTTGTTCTTGACGGTGGTCAGGTCGATGAAATCGTTGCCGTCATAGCCGTAGACGATGACCTGGCTGATGCTGGAGGCGGCGACGCTGTTGACGTGCGCGCCGTTGAGAGTGATCTGCGTGCCGAGGACGGAGAGTTGCTGGCCGGTTTGCGCGACCTGGATGAAGTCGCTGCCATTGCTGCCGAGGACGTAAAGATTGCCCTGGGAGACATAGGCCTGGCTGCCGGACGGAACAACGCGTTGTTCGAGAGATTCGAGCCAAGGCCGAAAGGTGGGTTGCACGCGCATCAAGAACTCCGAGCCTGCGGTGATTGAGCCGGGCGGGACATACCATGCTTGCCGTGCTTTGGCAAGATGGGTTTGTCCAATGCCCATCCAATCGGATTACCGCGGGGAACAAGTGCAACCAATTCAAGGAAAAGACATGAGGACACGCCTGTACCGGTGGTACATTCTGCCCGTATTGATATCGGCAATCGGATTGTGCTTCTTAAGACAAAAATGCCGGTCAGCGCGATTCCGAAATGGGGAAAGAAAAGCGGCGCATGCGAGGAATAACATGCGCCCGGTCGAAATCCAGCGGGCAACGCCCGTGGACGCCACTTCGGAGCGGGACTTAACGGGGCAGCCGTTACTTTTTCACATCGGTGCGGAACGGCGAGGCCGGCAGTCCCTCGCGATTGAAAAGATTGCAAATCGGATGATTCGCCCAGCCATAGCGGACGGCGACTGGCTCGGCAACCGCGGCGTTCGAGACGACCACGGTGTCGCCGACGATTTCAGCCGTGGCGTCCTGGAAGACCTTGTCTTTGCCGCATATCGTGAAGCCGACCAGCGGGGCGCTGGCGGAGCCATCCTTGACGCGCCAGGCGGCGCCGTTTTTCTTTTCAAGAGTCGGGACCAATTCCTTGCCGATCAGGCCGCCGCCGATGTGATCGAAGGTCAGGGTCGCCTTGCCAGCGTCGAACTTCACGTCCTTGAACATGGGGCCTGAATAGACAATTTTTTCGCCGTAGGTGATGGCTCGCGCCGCCAAGGCGAGCCGGTCGCCGGCGGGGCGTTTCGGCGTCGGATGGATGTCGTATTCGCTGCCGAAATCGGTGATGACGGCCACGCCGGTATTCTTGAGCTTGAGGGTCATCATCTGTGCTTCGCGCAATTCGGCCCAGTTGCTTTCGCCGGGCTTCTTGGCCGCGGCGCCGAAGGGGGCAAGCTGGACAAAGTAGAACGCCAGATCGGGGTTCTTGAAATCAGCACGCCAGTTCTCGATCATGGCCGGGTGCATAGCGCGATATTTGTACGCATTGCCGGCGTTGCTTTCGCCCTGATACCAGATGGCGCCTTTGACCTGATAGTTGAGGATCGGGTGGATCATGCCGTTGTAGAGCTGCGAGGCGCCATTGGCATTGCCGGGCTTGGCGTTCGCGGGGGCCTTCTCGAAGGGGGCGAGGGCGTTTTCGCTCATCCAGGTTTCGATGCGTGTGCCGCCCCAGCTCGTGTGGATCAGGCCGACCGGGACCTTCAAATCTTCTTGCAGATTGCGGCCGAAGAAATAGCCGACGGCGGTGAATTGGCCGACGGTCTTCGGGTCGGCTTCGATCCAGTTGCCGCCCGTGTCGGATTGCGGCGTGGTTTGCGGATTCCTTTTGACGTTGAAAGTGCGCAGCATCGAGTTGTGCCGGGCGGAGGTGGCGTAAGGCCCGTCGTCGCACTTGATATAGCTGCCAACCGACGCTTCCATGTTCGATTGCCCGGAGCAGACCCACACTTCGCCGACGAGGACGTTCTTGTAGGCGATGGTGTTTTCGCCCTTGATCGTCATCTCGAAGGGCCCGCCCGCCGCGCCAGTGTCAACCGTGACGGACCAGTTGCCCTTGTCGTCAGTCAGGTTCTTGCCAGTCTTGCCACGGAAGGTTACGCTGACGGTCTCTCCCTTGGCCGCCGTGCCCCAGATTTTCGCGTGGGATTTTTGTTGCAGGACCATGCCCTCCGAGCAAATGGCGTTTGGCTTGACGTCGGCCCGCGCCGCCGTCGGCAGCAAGGCGAGACCGAGGATCAAAACGAAGATGCGCATTCTCATGAAACGAGCTCCCTGTTGCAAACATGGATGTCACGAAAGAATATGATCGCGGATCGGCGGACAAAGATCAATGATGGAGTCGAAAAAAGCGAGCCGCTTGCGTTTAGTAGCGCCCCCCGGCGCCGCGGGCGCTCGAGATCGAGCGCTTTCTTGGCGGATTCAATCGCCTTCTCGCCGTCGCGGAACTTGGCGTCGGGCCAGATCGCCCACAACCATGCTCGCGAATTGTATGCGTTGGCATGCTTCGGGTCGATTTGGATGACCCGGTCGTAATCGGCGATGGCCTTCTCGAAGGCTTTCTTGCCAAATGTAAATTCTCGGCCCTTTCGGTGATATGATATACTCAATCCGCTCAAACGAGAGGCCGTTATGAATCCAACATTGAGTAAGGAACTGCGCGATTTTCACGCATTCCTCGGTCAAAAGCTCAGCAACGGCGTAGCCGATGTTACGCCGGAGGAGGCGCTCGACGAATGGCGGGCGTCGCATCCCGAAGCTGAGGAGGACGATGTTGCCGCCATCCAGGCCGCTCTCGACGATGTTGCCAACGGCGATACGGGAATGCCGTTCGATGAGTTCGACCGCGAGTTCCGCAAGCAGCACAACATTCCGGGCCCGCCATGACCCGCGACGTCAAGATCATTCAACGCGCCCGCGACGATCTCAATCGCATCTACCGCTGGCTTCACCGCCGATCTCCGCGCGGCGCCGTTGCGTGGTATCGCGCATTTTGGTCAGCGGCAACACGGATTGCCAACGATCCGGAAAGCTTCGCTGTCGCGGAAGAATCGGCACAGCTGAAAAGCGATATCCGATCCGCGATCTTCAAGACCAGGAAAGGCCGTTACTATCGCATCATCTTTGAATTCACCGACACCGAGGCACGCATTCTTCGCGTTCGCCGCCCGGGCCAGCGGCCGCTGCAACGCCGGGATCTGCCCGCGGGTTAACCGTGCCAGTGACCGCCAGATTCTCCGCATCAGCTACTCTTGCCGAGCAATCGGAATTAACGGCCACAATCGCGATACGGTCACTCCTGCCGGTACGGCTTCTTGTCGCGATAGAGTTCAAGCCGGCGGCGAACATCGGCCTTGTTCTCGATGTGCGGATTCTCGAGGCGGATGGCCTCGCTGAAATCGGCAAGCGCCTTATCGAACTCCTTCTGGCGGAGCCAGGCCAGGCCGCGATCGTTGTAGGGGAGCGCGTTTTTCGGCTCGAGGCGGATGGCCTCGTTGAAATCGGCAATCACCTTGTCATAATTCCCTTTGTCGCTCCACGCCCGGCCGCGATCATAATACATCTCGGCAAATTGCGGCCCGAGTTTCGTACGCTCGTGCATACTTCGGGTTGAGCCGGATTGCTTCGTTGCAATCGGCAATCGCCTTGTCGAAATCCATCTTGGCGCCCCACACGTTGCCGCGTGCCGTAAGGGCGATCCAAGCAGCGGAACCGAGCCGGACGCACTTATCAAAATCCTTGATGGCATTATCCAGGTCGTTGTCGTTAACCCGGCACATGCCGCGCACGTACAGCGCGAACGCATCGCGCGGATTTTCCTGGACGCGGCGATTGAAATATGCAGTTGCTTCGCGCTGCAGTAGGAAATCGGCCTTGTCCACCCAGCCGTCGTGAATGCGCAGCCAGCCGTCGCGCTCGGCCCGAACGCGGAAGCTGAACACTTCGCCAAGCGGGAAATAGACCTGCTCATCGCCGACCCAGTCGCCGAACTGGATTTTCTCCAGCGGCTTGATCGGCACCACCGTTTCGCCGGTCCACGATTTTTCCTGAGCGGCGGCGGGAAGGGCGGCAGCAAGGGTAAAGGCGGCAAGCAACGCGGTTTGCAAAATCGGCTTCATGGCGAAATCTCCGGGCGAGAGGATCGAAGCGCCCGGAACGATAAGCACCGTTCACGCGGATTGCAAGCCGAAAAAAAGGTGCGTCCCAGATTGGCATTCAAGACCTTGGGCAAAGGCGCGAAGGCGCAAAGACGGTAAAACGCATCGGTTGGCAAACTCCTGCGGACCTTGAAGTGAATCCTTGCAAGCTTGGAGTCGGACTTCAGAAATACTGATGTCTTTCAAGCCCTCACGTAAGATTCACCCCCGCCAACGTCAGCAAACGCCGCAACGCCAGATTCTCGTCTTGGTTGATTCGCAGCACTTCGATTGTCGTTCGGCCCACGTCGGTCAAGCCAACGAGCTCCGGACCGAGCCAGGAGAATGATCGGCCCATTGATCCTTGCGCGGGTGGAACAATCGCGTCAATTGCTGCGAAAGGGGATCAAGGCCCGCGATGTTCGGACCTTTGAAGGCGTTGCAATTGTAACAGGAAAGCGCCAGGTTCTCACCGTCGTCATCGCCCTTGTGCTTTTTGGCGATGACGTGCTCGACCTGGAAGGGCAAATCGTGATGTTCTTGCGAGAGTCGGCAATATTCGCAGCGGTTGGCCGCGCGATCGCGAACGAATTGCCGCAATGACTCGTTCATGGCGTGGCATCATGTTTGGAAAGCGACAGGCGCGCCTTGGCTTTCAGAAAGCTCAACAGATTGCCGACGCGCATGAATTTGGCCATTTCCTCCTTCTCGCCTGGGGAAATGGCATCGAGACGATTTTTCTCGGCCAGCTCATTCATGCGTTCCACAGCCCTGCCCGTGAAACGCAAAGAAAGCAGGGCCTGGGCCGCTTCCGGCGGAAAGTCTTGCACGTCGGGAGAGACCATATCGTTGAGGATGTCGGATTCGCTGATGGTCGTGCTCATGACGGTATCTTACCATGTCGATAAAAAAAATGCGAGATTTTCGCCAGTGACGCCGGTGCGGCGGCATCACTCCTGCCGGTACGGCTTGTTGTCGCGGTAAAGTTCCAATCGGCGGCGGACGTCGGCGTTGTTCTCGACGTGCGGATTCTCCAACGCCTTTTCTTGCCAACGCACCGCTTCGGCGAAATTGCCGCTCTCGGCGTACGCGGCGGCGAGCGTGTCCATGTGGGCTGCGTGCTCTTTGGCTCGAGGTCTAACGCTTTCTTGGCTGATTCGACTGCCTTCTCGCCGTCGCGGAACTTGGCGTCGGGCCAGGTCGCCCACAACCACGCTCGCGAATTGTATGCATTGGCGTGTTTCGGATCGATTTGGATGACCCGGTCATAATCGGCGATGGCCTTCTCGAAATCTCTCTTTCCTTGCCAGGCAAGAGCACGGTCATATAGGGCCATCGTGTTCCGAGGATCGCAACGGAGTGCTTCGTTGTAATCGGCAATCGCTTTGTCATGCTCTTTTCGTTCGGACCACGCCAAGCCACGGCCGACATAGGCCTCCACACTGTTCGGCTCGATTCGGAGTGCGTCATTGAAATCAGCGATCGCCTTGTCAAAGTTTTTTCTGCGATACCAGGCGAGCCCGCGCCCGGTGTAGGCGTTGCCGGCTTTGGGGTCGAGCTGGATCGCCTCGTTGTAATCTTCAATCGCCTTTTGACATTCGCCCATTCCCTGCCAGGCATCGCCGCGAGCGTGATAGCCCGCGGCGCATTTCGGATCGAGGCGGACCACTTCGTTGAAATCCGCAATCGCCTTGTTGCACTCATTTTTGCGCCACCAAGCCAAGCCGCGGCCGAAATAGCCCTTCGCGGATTTGGGATCGAGGCGGATAGCTTCGCTGAAGTCGGCGACTGCCTTCTCGTATTCGCTCGTGCCGAGATACAGGGAACCGCGAGATCCGTAGGCGTAAGTGAGCTTCGGTTCGAGCCGGACCGCTTCCGTGAACTCGGCGAGTGCCTTGCCGAGTTCCTTCTTGGCTTGCCAGGTGAGCCCTAGATTGTGATGGGCCGGTGCATATTTCGGATCGCGGCGGATTGCCTCATTGAAGTCCGCCATTGCCTTGTCGATTTCGTTGCTGTAAAGCCGGGCCAGGCCGCGATTGTTGTAGGCATCCACGCAGGTGAATCCTGGATCACCGACTTCGAAGTGAAACCAGGCATATATGGCGGGATCCTGGCTTGGTAGCATGCTACCGCGAACGGCGCGCTGCGGGCCGGCGGAATCGAGGCGGATGTACTCGGTGAAGTCGGCGATCGCCTTGTCGCAGGCCCTGGTTTCAAGCCATTCTAATCCGCGTTTGAAATAGGCTTTCGAGAAACTCGGCTCCAGCCGGATCGCCTCGCTGAAGTCGGCGATGGCCTTCTCGTGGTTTTTCTTTTCCATCCAGGAGAGGCCGCGATTGCAAAACGCGACCGCGAGATTCGGCTCAAGGCGGATCGCGTCAGTGAGATCGGCGATCGCCTTGTCATCTTGACAATTCTGGTACCACGCCATGGCGCGGTTGACGTAAGCGCCTGCGGAACTCGGCTCGATGCGGATCGCCTCGGTGCAATCGGCAATCGCTTGATCGAAATTCTTCTTGGCAATGCAGACAGCCCCGCGGCCCATATAGGCGGACACGTTTTTTGCATCCATGCGGATGGCCGCATCGAAGTCGCCGAGGGCCTTGTCAAAATCCGCTTTGCCGACCCAAGCGCCGGCGCGCCCGACGTAGGCGTTCGCATCCTTTGGGTCCAGACGGATTGCCTCGTTGTAATCGGCAATCGCTTTATCCAGGTCCCCCTTGGCAATCCAGACGCCCCCGCGGGCCAAATAGACCGACGCGTCTTTCGCATTAAGGCGGATGGCGGCGTCGAAGTCGGCGAGTGCCTTATCGAGATCCGCCTTGCCGATCCAAGCGCGGGCGCGATCAACGCAGGTGCTCGCATCCTTCGGGTCCAGGCGGATGGCTTCGGTGTAATCCACGATGGCCTTATCGAAATCCATTTTGGCCATCCATACGTCGCCGCGTACGAGGTAGGTGATCGCATCGTTCGGACCCAGGCGGATTGCCTCGTTACAATCCGCGATGGCCTTGTCATGCTCATTCTTACCCGACCATGCCTGGCCCCGAGTTTCGTACGCACGTGCATACTTCGGGTTGAGCCGGATCGCTTCGTTGCAATCGGCAAGCGCCTTGTCGAAATCCGTCTTGACGCCCCACACGTTGCCGCGTGCCGCAAGGGCCATCCAAGGGGTGGCACTCAGCCGGACGCACTTGTCAAAATCCTTGATGGCATTATCCAGATCGTTGTCGTTAACCCGGCACATGCCGCGCATATACAGCGCAAACGCATCGCGCGGATTTGCCTGGACGAGGCGGCCAAAGTGTGCCGTTGCTTCGCGCTGCAGTAGGAAATCGGCCTTGTCCACCCAGCCCTCGCGATGGCCGTCATGGATGCGCAGCCAGCCATCGCGTTCGGCGCGAACATGGAAAAGCAGCACATCGCCAAGGGGGAAATAGACCTGATCATCGCCGACCCAGTCGCCGAACTGGATTTTTTCCAGCGGCTTGATCGGCACCACCGTTTCGCCGACCCACGATTTTTCCTGAGCGGCGGCGGGCAGAGCGGCAGCAAGGGTAAAGGCGGCAAGCAACGCGGTTTGCAGAATCGGCTTCATCGCGAAATCTCCGGGCGAGAGGATCAAACCGCCCGGAACGATAAGCCCCGTTCACGCGGATTGCAAGCCGAAGATTTTTGGGATTTGGATTCCGCAGTTCGGTACTCAAGGCCTCACGCAAAGGCGCAAAGCCGCAAAGAAAACAAGCCGCAGATTGCGCTGGTACAGATATTATTTCAATTCCCCTCTTAGCGCCTTTGCGCCTTTGCGTGAGGCCTTTCGGTGTGTGCGTGCAACGAATCGGCGTAAGACATTGGACCAAAAGTGGATCGTCGCCGAGAATTCGTTGCACTCTTGGCGTCGAGCGCACGATTGGCCTAAATTGCCACGCCCGCCAGCTTTTCCGCATCCGCGACCATCTCGCCCAGCAAACGCAGGCCGAGTTCCCAGAAGTTCGGGTCGGTGACATCGACGCCAAGCTTGGCGAGCAGGATGTGCGGGGCGTCCGAGCCGCCGGAGGAGAGGAGTTGCAGATACTTCGGCACGAACGCTGGCCCCTCCTGCTCGTATTTCTGGTAGAGGGCCAGGACGAGCAATTCGCCGAAGCTGTAGGCATAGCAGTAGAACGGGCTGCGGATGAAATGGCCGATGTAGGACCACCAGCTCGCGTAGCCGGGCGTGAATTCGACGACATCGCCGAACATCGCCTGGTTGGCGCGCATCCACAGGTCGTTGAGCGCGGGCGGGCTCAGTTCGCCCTTGCTGTTGCGCTCGGCGTGCAGGCTTTGCTCGAAGCGCGTCAGCACCACCTGGCGGAACACCGTTGCGAAGGCGTCCTCGATTTTGCCGCACAGCATTGCCAGTCGTTGCTGCGGGTAGCGTTCCAGCAAGCGGCGGAACGTTAGCATCTCACCGAAGACCGACGCCATCTCCGCGGTGGTGAGCGGCGTGTCGCATTGCAAATAGCCCTGGCCGCGCGAGAGATATTGATGGACGCCGTGGCCGAGTTCGTGGGCGAGCGTCATCACGTCGCGCAGCCGTTCGGTGAAATTCATCAGGATGTACGGATGGACGCTCGGCACCGCGCTGGACGAGAAGGCGCCGCCGCGCTTGCCGGGCGCAATTCGGCATCGATCCAGCGCTTCTCGAAGAAGGTGCGGACGATGCTGCCGGCGTCCTTGCTGAAGGCGTCGTAGCTTTCCTGCACGATAGCGCGGGCGGTCGGCCAATCGCACGCCGGCATTTCACCCGAGAGCGGGGCGTAGCGGTCGTAATCGTAAAGCTTGTCGATCTTGAGCAGCTTCCCCTTGAGGCGGTAATAGCGCTGCACGAGCGGGTAGTGCTTTTCGGTCGCGCTCATCAACGCCTCGACGACCTTGGCGTCGATCTCATTGGCGAGATTGCGAGCGGCCATCACATCGGGATATTTCCGTAGCTGGCAATCGGTCTGATGATCGAGGACGACCGTGTTGAAGATGAACGTGAGCAGCCGGGTTTGCCCCTGCAAGCCTTGCGACAAGCCCTCGGCGGCGGCCTTGCGCACCGTGCGGTCGGCGTCGTAGAGCTTGGCGAGGATTTGCTGGACGCTGAGTTGCGTGGTAGTAGGCTCCGATTCGCTCCGAAGGACGGCGACCGGCTTGCCTTGCCGAGTGATTTGGACAATCTCCGGACTGCCGGCGACCGATTCTGAGTCCCTCGCTGGCGCTTCGGGCTCACGGAACGGGCACGTCAGGCTCGCGGTAGTTTCCTCAAACAATCGGCCAAACGCGCTTTTGCCGGTCATCGATTTCGCATCGAGAATCTTCTCTTCCGGCTCGCTCAGGAAATACGGCTTCCAGACGCGCTTCTGTTCGAGCCAATGCCGATACTTCGCCAGGCTTGGATTGGCGCTGAGCGCCTGGGCGATTTCCGGAGCGACGGCGACCCATTCGAGATCGAAGAAGATCAGGTGCTTGTTGATCTCGGTGCGCTGTTCCTGAGTGCGCGACAGCAAGGCGCCATGCTTCGGGTCGTCGGTCTTGCCGGCGTGCAAGAGACCCGCGAAAACGGCGGGGCGATCCATTTTCTCGAACAACGCCTCCAACTCGCGCACCGCCCTCAGGAGAAAATCGGCCTGGGACGGCTGCAAGGTGGCGATCTTGCCGCGATAGGTTGTCTCGAAGGCTTGGGCGTCGCCGAGTGCTTTGGCGAGGTCGCGCTCGATATGCGGATCATCGACGCCGATGTAGAGATCGCGCAGGTCCCATTGAATGCCCGTTGCGCTGTTCGCGGATGCTTGTGACATGGCGATATCTTACGAAAATGGTTGCAGCCGGCGGCCCGTCGGTTTATCATAATGTCGGCAATCAGTGAACTTTTTGACAGTTGGTGCAATCTAAAGCCGGGGAAGCTTGGTCGCTCAACTTACAGGAAAATCCATGGCTAATCTCAAGAAGAAAAACAAACCGCAAGCCAAGAAGGGCAACTCGCTCATTCTCATTCTCGGTGGCGTCGCTGCATTCCTGGTCGTGACGTGTGCCGGGACGGCGGGATTGGGGGCGTGGTTCTTATTCGGTAAGAAACCTGCCGATACCCCGGTCGTAGCTGCTTCGCCCGAGCCGAAGAGCGATTCCGAGCCAAGGAAACAACCGGAACCGGAAAGGAAGCCGCCGGAGAAGAAGGAACCAGTACCGGAGACAGGACCGCCGCCGTTGTCCCGGGAATTGCAGAAGGTCAAGGATGCGACCGTATTCATCTCGGCGCTGATGCCGACGGGTAAAAAGTGCGAAGGGACCGGCTTCATTGCCGTCGAGGACGGCGTGGTTGTGACCAATGCGCACGTTCTGGGCATGCTGGATGCGACGGCGCCGCCGCCGAACAAGATCGAGGTGATTCTTTATCCCGGTACGCCGAATGAAAGCACGGCGATGGCGATTCCGCTTGCCGTCGATCGCACGCTGGACCTGGTGGCATTGCGCATCACGGGCCCCAATCTGCCGGCCTATTTGATGCTTGAGGATTCAGCGAAAGTCGCGGAATCACAAACGGTCCATGTCGCCAGCTATCCGTGCGAAGCCAAGGTGCGCAAGGATTTCAGCATCGTTCCCACGGCGATTGCCCGACTCAAGAAAGCTCCAGCCGGTACCTTCGATGAGGTCGAGATCGGCGCCGGCATCAACCGCGCCAGCTCCGGAGGCCCCGTTGTCACCGCCGGCGGCGCCGTCGTCGGCATCGCGGGCGGCGACGACAAGACCCGCCTCGCAACTCCCGCTGATCTCATCAAACGATTTCTCGACGGCAAGATCGGTGACGGCGCCATCGGCAAGGTTGTCCAGGACGGCAAGGACGCGAAGGTGCCCGTGACGTATCCGCTCAACGATCCGCTCCGGCGCATCAAGGAATTCCGTGTCGAGGTCTGGACCGGCGCCCCCGGCCCGGATCGTCCGTATTCTTACACGCCGCCCGAAAAATCTCCCGGGGACGGCGACCGCAAAACGCAACCGCTCGTGCCTCAGAAGACCCTTGCTATGGGGGATGTCGTCCTGCCCGTGCCGGTCCCCGCCGGGCAGGTCGTCTGGCTGCAGCCGGTGATCGTGCTCAAGGACAATTCGAGGCAATGGGGCGTCGCCACCACCGTGACGCCGCCGCCCGCGTCCCCCTACGACCTCAAGCCGGCCAATCTCACCGTCAACCTGCAAAGCCCGAAAGAACGCACGGTGAACCTCAATGCCACCTTCACGACGACGATCAAGAAAACCACCACCACCGCTCATATCACCGCGGACATCCTCGAAAGCATGGGGACGGATACCGACGGCCCGCTAATGAAAACCGCTTACGGCACGCTCAGCAACACCGATGGAAATAAGCTTGCCACACCGAAGGCGATTCTCGATCTCGTGCAGCACCTTCCGACCACCTATGGGCTCGACGCCACGAACAAGCTGACGAAGCGGGTGCCTCGTTTGCTCGACGCAAAAACGCCGAAAGAATCGAAAGAACCCACCCTGGCGATGCAGTTCCAGATCGGCATGGCGTTCGAGGCGGGGATTGTGCCGATGCCGAACAGCACCAAGCAGCCGATGGATAGCTGGCCGACCAATTACACGATCCTCAAGCGCTCGAAGCAGAAAACGGCCGAGGGCGCATTGGCGCTCACGAGCACCTACGAGGGATTCCTCAAGCGCAATAACCGCAATGAAGCGATCATCACCGTCACCGGGAAGCTGACATTCAACAACCCGGATTACAAGATGTTCGAAGGAAACGTCACCGGAACCATCGGCTTCGATGAGCCCGGCGGCTACATCTCATCCACGAAAATGAAAATCACCAACGCCGGCGACACCGACAAGGCCAGCTTCACGCTCGACATCGACATCCAGCGCAACGCCGGCAACGGCAGCAATATTCAGCTCGCGCAGGACAAGCAACCCGAGCCCAAAAGCGACGGCAAGCCGAAAACCATCCTTGACCAGAAAAGCAACATTGTCGCCGGCGCCAATTTCGATCCGACCCTTAGCGACGCTAAAAAGAAAAGGATCGCTTACAAGCAGGATTTGCAAAGCCCCGCGATGATGCAAGCGAACAAGACGTACACCATTCACGTTCAAGCAATGGGCTTTGAGCCGTACATCAAGCTGGTTACACCGGCCGGCGTGGTTCAGCAAGGCCTCGGCGCCAAGCTCGTCTACCGCGCCACGGCCAATACGCCATTTTCCGTCAGCGTGATCTCGGCCAACGGCAAGCTCGGTGCGTTTCACGTCACCGTTCAGGAATCGCCATGAACAGAGGTTTGGGATTTGGGGTTAGGGGTTGGTTGAACTCTGGGCCGGCTTATCTTTTTCTTGGACGGCGCGGATCGCTTGTACCGATAGAAACGTCGCAAACGGATCGGGCGCTCCCGCTTTTATCGCGGTCGCGTCGATTGGATTCGCGACTTGATCGAGCTCCGACTCCGGCGGCAGAGCGTCCGGGTCCGGCGGCGCGAGCGGCTCCTCTTCAGCCAGCGCCCCTTGAGCTTGTTGCCGGCGCAGATAAATGACCACCGCGCGGATGATGATGAAACCCGCGGCAAACCCACCCAGGTGCGCCCAATACGCCACGCCGTCGTTGTAGCCATCGTCGTCCAGCGAGAGGAAGGCCGACAGATATTGCAAGAGAAACCAGATGCCGATGACGATGAGAGCGGGCACTTCAATGACGCCGAAGAAAAAGCCCAGCCAAATCTTGATCTTGTTGAACGGATGGATCGAGATGTACGCCGCCATGACGCCGGAGATCGCCCCGCTTGCCCCCAGGCACGGGATGATCGAGTGCGGCTCGCTGGCGACATGCGCAATCCCCGCCAGCACGCCGCACGCCAGGTAAAACGCCAGGAATCGCCCGTGGCTCATGGCGCATTCGACATTGCGGCCAAAAACCAACAGGAACCACATGTTGCCGATCAGGTGAAAGACGTTGGCGTGCATGAACATCGACGTGAACAGTGTGAGAAAGATCGGGAACGGGCCGGTGTAATGCTTGATGGGGAAGTGCTTGGTCTCGAAATTCGGATGGTAGCGCCCCTTGTGATCGTGATAGCCGCCGACATCGACTTTCACCTTGTGATACTTGGTCCCCTGGAGATCCTTCAGGGTGACGATCTCTTCAGGCACCAGGCTGAAGCCGTTCGTGAACGGCTCGCCGAGGAAGACCTGGGCCACGTAAACAAGGACATTGATGACGATGAGCGACGCGGTGATCCAGGGAAATCGGCCATGATAATGGCCTTCGTCGCCGAGAATCAGCATGGGCAATCTCCGCCGCGAGAAACGATGAGATGGAACGCCATGCAAGCATAGGTCGAAATCCGAGGCGTGGAAGGGCTTTGCCCAAAAACTCGAACTCATAATGCAACTAAGGAACGCAGGAAAGCAAGAAAATTCGGATCATTGGTTTCCTGCTTTCCTGCCTTCCTCATGTTTTTTTTCAAAAGCGTTTCAGATTCTTGGCAAGCCCCCCTGAACAAAAACGGCTTGCAATGATTGAAAAGGAATTGGAGGAACGCTCCGGAAAGAAGTAACGAACAACTATGAAGCAAAGCAAGAAACGAATCGGTCAGCAGATCGTCGAAAGCCTGAAAGGGTTTGTGGAGTCCTTGCAGAGCGGCGCCGATATTGAGACGGCATTCAACTGCCATCGCGTGGAGAAGCCGGCCGGACCGCCGCCTTGTGATGCAGAGACGGTCAAGACTACGCGCAGGATGATCGGAGCCAGCCAGGCGGTGTTCGCGGCATTTCTCGGCGTGTCAGTGCAGACGGTGCGAGCTTGGGAGCATGATGAAAATGTTCCCAGCGACATCGCCAAGCGGTTCATGCATGAAATTCGCCTGAACCCGGACTACTGGCGTTCCCGCCTGCGCACTATGAGCGTTCCAAGAAGGCATTCGGTTCGGGCGAAATGATCATGTCGGCAATCCCTTGCGGAAAATTTCGACCAAGAGCGGATGCAGCAGCCCGTTGCTCACGAGCGCGTCGGCGGTATAGGGATCGTAGGCGCCGCCGTCGATATTGGTGACGGTGCCCCCGGCTTCGCGCACCAGGACCGCGGCGCCGGCGACATCCCAGACGTGGTTGTCAAAAGCCCAGAAACCATCGAATCGCCCGGCGGCAACGTACGCCATGTTCAGCGCGGTCGAGCCGGTGCGGCGCAGCGATTGGGCGTGGAACGAAAAATAGTGCCACCACTCGAGCGCACGCTCGGCGCCGCGGATATCGGGCGGGAATCCGGTGGATAGGAGCGCCTGCCCAAGCGCGGCGACGGGGCTGGTTTGCAGGCGGCGTTCGTTGAGCCAGGCGCCGTGTCCTTGGGCGGCGGCGAACATCTCCTGGCGCGGCGGGTCATAGACGACCCCGACCACGAGTTCGCCAGCGATTTGCAGGCCGATCGAGATGCAATAAAACGGGAAATCGTGGACGTAATTGGTGGTGCCGTCAATCGGATCGACGATCCAGGTCGGTGGTGCATCGGGGCCGGGCCGCGTCTTGCTCGCGCCTTCCTCTTCGCCCAGGAAAGCGTGCTCGGGGAAAAGGCTCGCCAAGTGCGCTTGAATCGTCTGCTGCGACGCCAGGTCGGCATCCGTCACCAGATCGGCGCGGCCTTTTTCCCGGACCTGGAACTTGTGCCGCCACGATTCCAGCACGTCGGCGGCGCGCAGGGCAGATTCCTTGGCGGCGTTCAGGAAAGGGATCAGATCGGTCATGATTTTTTCCTCGATCATTTGTTTAGCGCTCGCATACGCAAGCGGCAATTCACCACCACCCCGAGCCTTCCTCCTCGACGATCTTCCGCAGCGCCGCGATCCAGGCCGGATGATCGTTCAGGCACGGGCACGCATGCAACGCCTCGCCGCCCGCGTGCTGAAAAGCCTCACGCGACTCGCGGCCAATCTCGTCGAGCGTCTCCAGGCAATCAGCCGTGAAGCCGGGCAAGGCGATGAAGACGCGCTTCTTGCCCTGCCGCGCCAGCTTGGCGAGCACATCGTCGGTATACGGTTTCAGCCAAACTTCACGGCCGAAAAGCGACTGGAAGGATTGCGTCCATTCGCCGCGCTGCCAACCGAGCCGATGCACCAGTTCGCGCGTGGTCCGTTTGACATGCGTGGCGTACGGATCGCCGGCCTTGGCGTAACGCTTCGGGATGCCGTGAAAGCTCAAGACGCGATGATCGGGCTGCCATGGCAATTTCTTCAGATCGTCGTTTATCAGCTGGCCCAGTGCTTCCAGGTAGGCCGGATGCTGATAGTACGGCGGCACGATGCGCAGGGCCGGCACGTGGCGCTCGTTCAGCAGGCACTTGAAAAGGACATCGGTCGCGGAGGCGAAGGTGGTTGCGGAGTATTGCGGATACATCGGCACAACGATAAGCCGATCGACGCCGCCGCGGATCATATCGCGCACCACATCGGCGACGGGCGGATTGCCGACTTGCATGCCGAAGCGCACGGGGACATTGGGCAGCGCGCCTTGAAGCAACTCGCATTGGCGTTTCGTCCAGTGCAAGAGCGGCGAACCGGTCGCCCGGTCCCAGATGCGCTGATACTTGGCCGCCGACTGGGCGGGACGCGTCAACAGGATGTAGCGGAATAGGACCGGCCAAAACCACGGCGGATCTTCGATGACGCGCGGGTCGCCGAGGAATTGCTGCAGGTAGGGCCGAAGCGCTTCAGGCGTGGGCGCATCGGGAGTGCCGAGTTGGATAAGCAGGACGCCAGGCATATTAGTAGTGGCGAGTGGCGAGAGGCGAGAGGCGAGTGGAACAGCCACTAACCACTCGCCACTAACCACTGCTTTCAGGCTTTTTTCTTGCAGCCGGGGCCTTCCTTGGGATCTTGCTTTTCGGTGATGTGCGCGTCGCCGCCGACGGCCTTGAGCTCGGCGGACTTGGTCGCATTAAGAGGCGTATAACTCTGCCATTGCGCCGGCACGTTGGCCTCCGCGAAGATCGCCTCGACCGGGCATTCCGGCACGCACGCCTCGCAGTCGATGCAATCGACCGGGTCGATATACAGCAGCACGTCATCCTGATAAAAGCACTCGACTGGACAGACTGCCACGCAATCGGTGTATTTGCAGTCGTTACACGGCTCGCATACAGTGTGCGTCATGATTCCCCACCCATTTCCAGCCCGCCCATGGAAAGAACGAAACAAAGGCCCACCCGCGGGTCGATGGGCCGGTTGATTTCATCATCGGTCATTAATATCGGTAGCAAGCGAGGGGCGAATCGTCCAGTGTGAGCACGTCCTTTCGGGGGCACTTTGCGCGACGATAAAGGGGCATGCCGAAATCAAGGGCGCCACACCGGATCGAGATCGAGCACGAATCCCGGCAGCTCCGGGTCGCCGCTAATGGTTGTCGGGGCGTCGAGCACTTGTACCGGTTGGCCGGGGCGGTAAACGTGGACCTGCTTCTTTTCGGGATCGATCAACCAACCAAGCCGGCACCCGTTGGCGATGTACTCCTCCATTTTTTCTTGCAGCTTCTTGCGAACGTCGCTCGGCGAACGCACCTCAATCAAAAAGAAGGGACAAAGCGGCGGAAACTTTCGGCGTTGCTCCGGCGTAAGCGAGGCCAACTGCTCGGGCGAAAGCCAGGCTGCATCCGGTGCACGGTTGGCCCCGTTCGGCAGAATGAATCCGGCGCTGGAGCCGACGGCTTTTCCTTTGCCGACGGCCTTGGTCCACACGCTCAATTGGACGAAGACCTCACCCTCTTGAAAACCCGCATCAAGTCCGCACGGCGCCATGATAATCAGCTCTCCTTCGGCGGTCCTTTCGAATCGCTTGTCCGGGTTCTGTTGACAGAAATCGAAAAACTGGTCCTGCGTCATCGGAACCGCTGGCGTCATCTGGATGCTCGTCGGAAAGACATTGATCGGTACATCGGAAGCCGGCAGAATTGCGGTGCTCATCGTCCACCTCCTTCGCTCAGCTTAGCGTAACATCGCCCCGCGGACAATGGACAGCAGGACGCACCCGATTTGCCGCCATTCCAGCCGGTTGCTATATTTTCACTGCTGTTTGCTTCCTTCTGCCTCCTGAGATCCCCATGAAAGCACTGGTCAAGAAAAAACGCGAAGTCGGCCTCTGGCTCGATGACGTGCCGATGCCGACCATCGGCATCAACGATGTTCTCATCAAGGTCTTGCGCACCGGCATTTGCGGCACCGATCTGCACATCTACAAGTGGGACGCGTGGGCCCAAAAAACCATTCCCGTTCCCCTCGTCATCGGCCATGAATTCGTGGGCGCGATCGTCGAGGTGGGCTCCAACGTCACGGACTTTCACGCTGGCGAAATCGTTAGCGGTGAGGGGCACGTGGTGTGCGGGCGCTGCCGAAACTGTCTGGCCGGCCGCCGACACCTATGCAAGGACACGCAAGGCGTCGGCGTCAATCGCGCCGGCGCTTTTGCCGAGTACATCGCCTTGCCGTTCAGCAACGTCTGGGTACACGAGGCGAGGGGCGAGGCGGGAGGGGCGAGGGGCGAGGCGGGAGGGGCGAGGGGCGATAACGGAAACGGTCTCTCGCCCCCCGCCTCTCGCCCCTCGTCCCTCACTCGCGATATTCAGTCGATCTTCGATCCCTACGGCAATGCGGTCCACACGGCATTGTCGTTCGACTTGCTGGGCGAGGATGTGCTCATCACCGGCGCCGGGCCGATTGGCTGTATGGCGGCTGCCATCGTCAAACATGCGGCCGCCCGGCACGTCGTTGTCACCGACATGAACCCCTATCGCCTGGAGCTGGCGAAAAAGCTCGGCGCCACCCGCGTCGTCGATGTCCGCACCGAATCGCTCAAAGACGTGCAGAACGACCTCGGTATGCGCGAGGGCTTCGATGTCGGCCTGGAAATGTCCGGCAACGGCAACGCCTTCCGCGACATGCTTGCCAACATGGCTCACGGCGGAAAGGTAGCAATCCTCGGCATCCCCGACCGCGAAATCGCCATCGATTGGAACCTCGTCATCTTCAACATGCTCACCCTCAAAGGCATCTATGGCCGCGAGATGTACGAGACCTGGTACTACATGACCGTCATGCTGCAATCGGGCCTCGACATCAGCCCGATTGTCACGCACCGCTTCGGCTGGCAAGATTTCCAGAAGGGCTTCGACGCCATGCTCACCGGCAATTGCGGCAAGGTCGTGCTGACGTGGGCGGAAGGGTGATAGAATAGACGGAAAGAAGGAGGGAAATGATGAGCACTGCAACCTTACCGACGAGTTTCCCCTCGGCATATGAATTTCCTGCAATCAGCATCCATTTGGCGCCGGCCGTGCCGATGACGCAGGACCAGTTCTTCGATTTCTGCCAGCAAAATGCCGACAAGCGTTTCGAGCGAACCGCGGAAGGAGAGTTGATCATCATGGCGCCGTCGGGACTGGAATCGGGTTTTCAGGATGCCGAGGTCTGCATTCAACTCGGCATCTGGGCGAAGGCCTTCGGCAAAGGCAAAGTCTCCGGATCAAGCGGCGGCTACATCTTGCCGAATAGCGCGAACCGCGCGCCGGATGCGTCCTGGATTTCGCCGGAGCAGCTGGCGGCGCTCACAGCGGAGCAGCGGAAGAAGTTCCCGCCGCTTTGCCCATTCTTTTTGACCGAAGTGCGCTCGCCAAGCGACTCTCTCAAGAAACTGCAAGAGAAGATGGAAGAGTATATCGCCAACGGCTGCCAGCTCGGCTGGCTGATCGATCCAAATAAAATGCAGGTCCACATCTACCGCCCCGGCCACCCGGTGCAGGTGCTTGACAACCCGCAGAGCGTCAGCGGCGATCCGGAACTGCCCGGCTTTGTGCTCGATCTGGAGCCGGTGTGGCGGCCGTAGGCCGGCGCACCTCATCTCTGGGCTTGGTAGATCACACATCCGCTTTCAATCGGTTCAGCGGCTCCAGATGTCGCAGCTCCCGCCAGCGCAAAGCAGAAAAGGCGACTACCGCGATCGTCGCATAACCGCCGAACACCACCGACTGCCACAACCCGAACCAGTGGGCGGTGATGCCCGATTCGAAGGCGCCGAGCTGATTCGTCGAGCTGATGAACAACGAATTCACCGCCGCGACTCGGCCGCGCATCGCGTCCGGCGTCAATACTTGCATCAAGGTGCCCCGAATGACCACGCTGATGTTGTCGAAGACGCCTGTCAAGAAAAGCATGGCGAACGACAGGTAGAAGTTGTCCGACAGCCCGAACGCAATCGTCGCCACGCCGAAGCCGGCGACCGCCCATAGCAGCGTCCGCCCCGGCCGCGCCAATGGTCGGCGATGGGCCATCAGAATCGCCATTGCGAAGGCGCCGATTGCGGGGGCGGGCGCAGGACGCCGTAGCCGGTCTCACCCGTGAATAAGATTTGCTTTGCGAATGGCGCCAGCAGCGCCGTGCAGCCGCCGAACAGCACCGCGAACAGGTCCAGCGTGATCGCCGCGAACAAGAGTTTGCTGCCCCAGACAAAACGCACGCCCCCCAGGAAAGTCCGCAGGTTGCGTGGCTCCGTCGATGGCGGTGAATGCCTGGGCCGCATCTTAGACACCAACGCGGCGCAACTGCACAAAAGGACGACCGTACACAGGTAAGCCAGGGCCGGCGCACGCGTCAGCGCCAGCAGCAGCCCGCCCAGGGCCGGTCCCGCCATCATCGCGATCTGAAAGCCGGTGCTCGACCAGGTGACCGCATTGCCCAGCACCTCCGCCGGCACCACGAGCGGAATCAGCGACGCCCGCGCCGGCATCCCCAGCGCTCGCGCTACCCCCGCGAGCGCCAAAAACACAAAGATCAACTCAGGCGGCGCTTGCAAGTATGACACGAAGAAGAGACCCAGCGATGTCGAGGCCATCGTCGCATGCGCGATCATCAACAGGTACTTTCGGCTAAAGCGATCTGCCAACTGCCCCGCCGGCAGTGCGAGCAACAAGAGCGGCAGAAACTGCGCCAATCCCGCATAGCCCATCAGCTCAAGCGATTTGGTCCGCTCGAAGATCTCCCATTCGACGACCGTGAATTGCACCTCGGCGCTCATCGCCGCCAGCACGTTGCTCGAAAGCAGCAAGCAATAATCGCGCTGGCGCAACGCGGCATAGGGATCGTGCGCTTCCTGCATGGTCTCTCCTGATCCTCGGCGATCTACCATCGCAATGGCATTGTGATATGCTGACAACATCCGGTAACCAATGCCATCGAGGTTGCGATGAAAAACATCTTATTGCTGACGGCCGCTTTGATCCTCTCTCTCGCCGGTCCGCTCCATCCACAAACCGCCGACACCTGGGGCGGCGCGAAGTGGGTCTGGGACGAGCCCGACGCCAACACGGTGCCGCAGAACAATGAGCCACGCTATCTACGGCTCTCCTTCACCCTGGCAGCGAAGCCGGCTTCCGCGGAATTGTGGGTCACCGCCGACAATCTCTACGTCGCTCATGTCAACGGCCAAAAGGTCGGCGATGGCAAAGATTGGTCGAGCGTTGACAAATACGATGTCGCCAAACACCTCGTCGTCGGCAAGAACGTGCTCGCGATCCAGGCGACCAATCAAGGCGGCGTCGCGGGCGCCATCGCGAGGCTGCACATCAAGACCGCCGACAAGAAAGACCTGTTCGTCGTGACCGACGAAAAAACGAAAATCGGGCGAGCCGAGCCCCGTAAGGGGCCGGTTAACGCCTGGACCAAGGCCGACTTTGATGATTCGACCTGGTTCGCTGCCATCCCGCTCGGCGATCCCTCAATCGGCCCCTGGAACCTCACGGGCGGCCCCGTCGGCAAAGGCGGCAGCGATCGCTTCGGTTACGGCTTCAACACCGTGGACAAGACGGTCACCAAACGCCTGTCCGCCCAGGAGCAGCTCAAACATTTCGTTGTGCCGAAGGATTTCGTGATTGAGCTGGTCGCCGCCGATCCAGTCATCATCAATCCGATCACCATGACACTCGACGACAAGGGCCGCATCATCGTCAGCGAGAGCCATACCTACCGCTACGGCCCGCCCGGCTCGCCAATCAAGCCGTTCGCCAATCCGGTCATCCGCCTCGACCCCGACGGCAAAGGCGGGTTCACGCGCACCCTGATCGCCGACGGCTTCGACGACCCCGTCATGGGTATCGCCGTCAAGGGCGACAAACTTTGGCTGACTGCGAATAATTACCTATACACGTATGACATTCCGCCGGCCGCCGCCCAGGGCGGCGGCTTGGAAAACAAACCGGGTGACGTCCTCCAAGCCGCCGCCCTGGGCGGCGGCCAGGCGAAACCCAAACCCCTCGCCATCAACAAAAAGGCCATCCTCACCGACAAGAACAAAGCCTGGAACCCCTTCGGCATGTTCGTCCTCGAATGGGGCCCCGACGGCAAACTCTATATGTCCGTCGGCGATCACAAGATCGACATCCACGGCCCCGACGGCAAGCTCTCCGCCCGTGGCAACTCCGGCATGATCATGCGCATGAACCCCGACGGCACCAAGATGGAGCGTTTGGTTCACGGCCTGCGCGTCCCCTACTCCTTCGAGTACGATCCGTTCGGCCAGCTTTGGCTTCTTTCCAACGGCGAAGGCAATCCCGATCGCTTCGTCCGCGTCATTGAAGGCGTCGATTATCATTGCTACAGCCGGCCCGGCATCTCCAACGAATGGCTCGCGGGCCGACATCCGCTCGCCCCGCCTTGCGAGGAAGTCCACGGCGGCGCTCACACCCAGCTCATGCGCTATTACGCCGCCAATTTCCCGCAGGAATATCAGGGCAACCTCTTCGCCTGCAACTGGGGCCGACACGGTTTCGCCGGCCCCAATCGCGGCATCTTCCGCTTCATCCTCGACGACCGCAACAACGTCAAGGCAGAAGGAGACGCTGGTCGCCTGCACCGACCCGCACTTCCGCCCGAGCCACATCCATCTCGATGTCGATGGCAGCCTGCTCATCGCCGACTGGTACGGCCGCGATGACGAAAGCGACATGACCGGCCGCATCTGGCGTTTGAAGTACATCGGCAAGGATCGGCCCGTCGTCAAGCACAAGCTCGATGCGGCGGAGTGGAAGAATCGACGATTACGCGATCGATGCGCGCTGGGGTCGCCGGATCATCTGATTCGAGAGAAGGCGATGAACGAAATCGTCAAAGCGTGGTGAAGATATCGCCGAAGAAACTTGGCGAACATGCGGCCACGCGAGTGGAGAGCCGTTGGGCGCCGCAAATGCGCTGTGGGCACTGGTGCGAAAGACCGACACGAAGGCGAAGTCTGCCTGTTGCCGCAGGGATCAAAAATCCAGACTGGAAAGTGCGCCGGCTGCCGTCGGATCTCTTGCGTCGCTACCCTCCGGGTACGAGAAGCATCAAGCCGACGTGGCGAGCACCTGCGACTCCGTGCTTAAGGATAAAGAGCCCGCCGTCGTCATTGGGGCCGGAATGTCGAGACCGGACCAAAGCAAGAATCCAGCCATCAGACTGCCTGGTGTTTCTCTCCTTCAAGGAGGGGCCGCCGCCGACCCGCATCTTCGCTACGAAGCCGCATGGCATCTCGCCAAATACGCAGACGAAAAATCAATTTCAACGTTGCTAGGCTCCGACGACGCCAACGTGCGCCTCGCCGGCCTGATCGCCATTGATGTCGCGTGCTTCGAGGATTTCCCGACCAAGAAGGCCGCCCTGGCCGCGCTCGGCAAGGCGCTCGAAAATCCCGGCAAGCTCGATCATCAATTGCTGCTGGAGGTCGCGAGGCTCGACGGCGATGCGTCGATTGTGCCGGCGCTGGAGAAACTGATCGCGCGCGACGATCTGCCGACGGCGACCATCGCCAAGGCCGTTCTGGTGCTGAAAGCGAAAGCGGGGGGCAGCCTGGCGTCCACGAAGCTCAGCGCCGCCGCGGGCAAACGGCTCATCGAAGCGGTCGAGAAGGGGCAGCTCAAGATCGCGTCGCCGGCCGATCAACTGGTGATCTTCGAGTTCCTCGAATCGCGAAGGCCCGACGCCGTTCGCCTTGAAGCAAATCAGCGGGCAATTGCAATCGAACAACAAGGAGCTGCAGCATAGCGGCCCACACGCTGGCCCGGCGCTTCGGCGCCAAGGCCGATTCGCTCGCCGCCGACGGCTTTGGCCAAGCGTGCTCAATCCGAAGACGAAATTTGAGGATTCGATCGAAGTGCCTATCGACGATTGCCCGCGTTCGAAGACAAACGCAAGGACGAAACGTGTGGTTCAAAGCTGCTGAAACACGATGATCCTCTCGTTCGCATGGAAACCGTGCGTTGGTGGCGAATGTTCACAGGGAGCCCGTATCTCTCGCTTTGGTTGAAAATCACGAAGGGCTGCACGACGGATTTGCATCGAGAAAGATCTGCGCTGCTCGTTAAGGACGACCTGGACACCGTTCGACGGATTTCTGGGAAGCGGCCCACTGCCCGGTCGTTGACAAGGACGCCCTGACGAAATATCGCCCTCAAGGAAATCGCCGACATGCCCGCCGCCGACCGCAGCAAGCGAGCCGCGATGGGGCTGCAAGTCTTCGAGCGCAACGCCTGCACCAAATGCCACACGACGGCGACGGCGACCACGCTGTTGGCCCCGTCGCTCAAGGGCGTCGCCCAGCAAAAAGTTGACTACCTGATCGAATCGGTCTTGTTTCCGTCCAAGATCATCAAGACCGGCTGGGAAGTCGAAATGATCGAGACCAAAGAACGGCAAAACGCTCACCGGCCTGGTCAAGGACGAGGGCAAGCACCTGCGCGTGCTCAATCTCGACAAGGACGAGCGCGTCTTGAAGAGCGATATCGAGAGCCGAACGGTCTCGAAGGTCTCGGTGATGCCGGAGGGGCAGGAAGCGACGTTGAGCCGGCGTGAGTTTGTCGATTTGATCGCGTATTTGCAGACGTTGAAATAAACGCGAATTTAGCCACGGATTAAACACGGATTGAACACGGATAAATGCGGCCTGATTTTCTGCATTTGCATTTATCCGTGTTCAATCCGTGTTTAATCCGTGGCTAAATTTGGTTTGGAGCATCGGATGTCCGAAACCATTCTGCAATTTGGCGCCGGCCGATTCTTGCGTGCGTTCTTCGACCGCTTTGTGCATCAGGCCAACGAGTGCGGGCAGAACGTCGGCCGCATCGTCGTCGTGCAGCGCTCCGCCGATCGGCGCTCGGAACTGCTGAACGCCAGCCCGCACGGTTACGACGTGCTGGTGCGCGGCTACCAGGATGGGGAGTTGGTGCAGCGGCATGAACGCGTGCAATCGATCAGCCGGGTGTTGACATCCGACACGCAATGGCGCGAGGTGCTGGCGTTCGCGACATCTCCCGGCTTGCGCTTCGTCGTTACCAACGCGACGGAATCGGGCTACGTGCTGAACGCCGCCGATACGATCGCGACCCCGCCGCAAACGCTGCCGGCCAAATTGACGCATGTGCTGTGGGCGCGATTCCAGGCGAAGATGCCGGCGCCGACGATGCTGCCGTGCGAATTGATCGAGCGCAATGCGGACAAGCTGGTGGAGCTGATCGTCGCGCAGAGCCAGGCGTGGGGCTTGCCGGATGAATTCCGCAGATGGGTCAAAAATGAATGCGTTTGGCTCAACAGCCTGGTCGATTGCATCGTGACGCTGCCGGAGCCGGCGCTGGCGGAATCCGATCCGCTTTTGATCTGCGCGGAGCCGTATTATCTCTGGGCACTCGAAAAACCGCAGAACAAGGGCGTGACACTGTTCGAGCATCCGGCGTTGCGCGTGAGCTATGACATCGCGCCGTTTTTCCTGCGCAAGGTGCGCATCCTCAACGGCACGCACACGGCGATGGTTGGCAGATTTCTCGGCCAATTCGAGACGGTGCAAGAATTGCTCGCCGACAAAGCCGCCGCCCGCTGGGTGCGCGATCTGATGTACGAGGAGATCGTGCCGACGTTGGCGCATCGGCTCGATTTGGTGGCGGCATTCGCGGACGAGACATTCGACCGCTTCCGCAATCCGTTCACGAATCACAAGCTGGCCGACATCGCCAAAGGGCACGCGGACAAGGTGAAGGTGCGATTGGAGCCGACGCGGGCGGAGTATGAGAAATTGTTCGGCAAGCCGCCGCGGCGCATCGTTGAGGCCATGAGTCAAAATGTGCCGTCACCCACCTGATAGGCGCTGCGTGCGTGGGCGGGCGAAAAAAGGGGACGCAACTCCTTTTCCGGCGCCGCGGTGAATCTTTGGGCTAAGCATTGGCTTTGGCAACGCCGTTGGCCGCGGCATGGAATTGGGGTTGGACGAAAGCCAGAAGGCGTGAGAGGTGCTCATGCTCTTGCTGGGCGGCGTGAGGTTCCAGCGTGCCATTGCAGGCCAAGCGATGGCACAGAGCGCCAAGGTCGCCGAAGACGAACAGACGGGTCCGGGCACGCGTCAAAGCAATCGGCAGCTCGCGCACGTCCGCGCCGAATGCCGTCACACGGTGCGGATGGCTGCGGGTCAGGCTGAGAAAAACCACGTCGCACTCGCGCTGGTGCAGTCGGCTCGGCAACGCGATCTCCAGGGGATGGCGGCGGGCACGCAGAATCTCGGATTGCTCGACCAGCCGGCGCAACAGGATCGCCTGGCCCTCGTAAAGTGCGAGCACCGCGACCCGGCAAGTGTCGGCGGCCTCCTGCTGCGAAAAGGCTTCGAGCCGGCGGATCAGCGCCTGGGCTTCGAGGTAATTGACGAAGCCGCGCGTTGGTAAGCCGTGCCTCAAACCGGTGGGGAGCTTGTCCGCGCTGCGCGGCGCTGACAAATCGAGCTCCAGGCCGGCCGGTTCTGGCTTTGGCGCCGCCGGCACGGGGATGAACTCGAAGCCCGAAGCCTCGGACCCCTCACCCCCGACCCCTCTCCCGGTGGGCGAGGGGAGATCGGACCTCTCACCCCCGGCTCCGCTCTCCGGAGTACCGGGGCGAGGGGTGGAATTCGACAGCCATTCCCCGTTGCGCACCACGCTGCACACAACCTTGGCGAGGGAATGCTGGAATCGGTAGCAAGTCTGCAAGTGGACGGTGCGCTCATGGTCGCGAATGGGGCGATGGTGGGCAAGCCAGGCGTCGGCCTTGGCGCGGTCCCAGCCGGCGGACTTGTCGAACTCGATGGCGGCAATTCGCATGGGCTCGCCGCCGCCGTCTGCCGTCGCTCCGAGGCGCAGGCCCGGTTCAATGTCGAGCCAGGTCTGCACGCGGCTATTGGCCGGGCCGAGATGCCGGCAGACGCGCCGATCGTCTTCGCGCCACCAGGCGGTGCGGCCCAGCGGCTGAACGGGGAATTCCTGGACTTCGCGGACCATGAAAGCAAAGGCGTCGGCGAAAGTGATGTTCGGGCCAAAGGTGACCTGGGCGAGGCACGGCCGAGCCGAGGGACGCTGCAAGATGCCCAGCTCAATGTCCGGGGCATCGGCGAGGCTTTCGTGTTCAAGGTGCTGACGGTCCTCGGCGGCGAGAGGCGTGAGCTGGCAGACGAGGCGGTCGCCATCGCGCAGCCAGACGTGGGGCCAACAACCGGCGTCACCCCCCAGGGCCTGCCACAGCCGCCGCCAGCAGGCGGATGCGGCCAGGTTGGCAGCCGTCGGCCGGCTCGGTTTTTCGAGCGCCGGAGGCGCCGCCATGATCGCCGGCGCCACCAGCAGGCAGCGCGTTCCCTGCCGGGACAGCCTGAGCACGTCGGCGTCGCTGAACGTGTCGGCATCTTCGACAATGACGAGGTCAAACGGGGCCACGGCGTCCCGGAAGCCGGCGTCGGTGTGCCAGCGCGCTGCCGTTCCCGCCAGCAGGTTGGCAAAGCTCGCGAGCTGCGATGCACAATGCGGCGCGGATTCTTCAATGAACTTCGCCCATTGATGCGCGAACTGGCATTCTTCCTCGCCAAGCAATTTTCTGCGCTGCCAGGCCTGCTGCGCCGCGGCGATCGCCTCGGATGTTCGCGCGATCGACTCGGCGCCAAGGCAACGGCAGCGCTCGGTCCATTCGTGGTCCAGCCGGCGCTGGTCCTCCTCCAGGGCATCCAGCTCGCCGCGAATGGCTTCCGGGTCGGCCGCCGGTTCAGCCGCAAGCAGCGCGGTCCGCTCCTGGGTGCGCCGGTCGCGCAATTCGGCCTGTTGCCGCTCGACCTGGACAATTTCCTGGAGCAGCGCATCCTTCCGCTTCTGGGCCTCGGCGCGTTCCCCGCGGGCCCCTTCCATTTCCGTAAGAACGCGGCTGGTGAACAGATTTCCCCAGAAAGCAAGGGTCCAGAAGCGGCCATGCTTTTTGGCAAGGTAACCCGGTTCCAGGGCGGCGATGCGAGCGCTGAGCCGAGCTAAATCCTGATCGCACTGCTCGATCGCTGCGCGCGGGGCCTTGAGCGCGTCGTCAGATTCCGCGTCGGCCTGCACTGGCGCCGGGGCCTCAATCAGCTGTTGTAAATCGAGCAGTCGTTGGCGACGCGCTTGCAATTGCCGACAACGGTCGGCGCAGGCTTGCAATTCGAGCCAGAGCGGCCCCTGCTCGCCGTAGCGTTGGCAGGCGGCCTCGACCTGATCGCGATTGCCACGGGCCCCGGCCTGCACGCGCTCGCAGAATGCCTTCTTTTGCTCGTCGAGGGTTAGGCCGCGCAACCAGACGGGAAGCGATTCGAGCTTTTCGGCGGCTTCGAGCAAGCGCAGGGCGAGCACTTCGGTTTTGCCGACCAGTCGTTCCAGCACGACGTCAAGCGAAGCGGTGTGTCCTGCCAGCAAGAGCGTGCGCCAGCCACGGCGGGCGGCCTGGCGGATAATTTCGGCCAGGACGCGCGATTTGCCCGTGCCTGGCAGTCCTTGCAGGAGGAAGATGTCGGGCGTCGCCAGGGCGCGCAGGACCGCTTGCTGCTGCACGTCGTCAAGCTCGCCATCCAGGCAGCAGAGCGGCAGATCGGCGAGCGGCGGGAATGTCTCGACCTTGCCATGCAGGATGCGTGCGAGGAGCGTGGAGGCGTGCGATTCCGCCGTGACAGTGGGCGTCTTGCCATTGGATACGGCGGGCAGTTGATGCGCGTAGAGAAAGCCTTGTTGCCTCGCCAGGCCGAGGGCAAGGGCGCGCTGCTGCGGGCCGGCATGACGGAACCAATCTTCCCACGCGAGCGGGCCTGATCGCCCCGCGCCGTTCTCGCTGCCGTTGGCGGATGCAAGGGGGGTGCCGGCAAGTGCGCATTCAGAGGCTTGCTTATGCCGAGCCGTCATCGCGTTTCCTCGGTCCACCTCGGGTGCCCCCGGCGGCCTTCCTGTTGTGTTCGCTTGCCCATTCCTTGCTTTCCTGTGCCCGGTCTATTGACGATTGATCGGCCTATTTCAACCATGCCTGAGTCGGCCTGAATTTGCTTCTTGTCAAGATTTGTCCATGCAGGGAGGATGCGATCCTTGGTGATACGGACGAGAATAAAACTGGTTCCTTGCTATTTTCGAGCGCTTCCGCGCATTGGGTTCTACTCTGACTGAGAGCGGCTCGCTTTGCACATCCTGCGTTTGCTCACGAATATAGACGTTCGTGTCTTTACAAAGTATCGGAGAGATTCGCATTTCTCAAGAAAAAATCTGATGAAATTGCGGTTTTTTTTCGCTTAAGCTTTAATCGGCATCGGCCGGCCCTCAGCGCTTTTCCACGCTCAAGACATCGATCGTCACGCGTCCGACAACCCGGATGACCGGAAAAATCGGCGTCATCGTGCGCTCATCGTGCCAGCTATGGTCCGTAATCTTCAGGTGCGTCGCACCGACGTAGCCCTTCCCCAGCGTCGCATCAATCGCAATCCAGCGGCCGGAAATCCAAACCTCCGTCCACATATGAAACGCAAAGCAAGGCGCCCGTTTGGCATCCGCTGGTTCCGCGTAAATCAAGCCGATGGCGGTCCGGCTTGGCACCCCCTCAGCCCGGCACATCGCGGCGGTGAGCATGGCAAATTCCGTGCAGTCCCCTTCCAGCGTCCGCGCCACGTGGTCCGCCGTCGCCAGTGCCTCGTCCGCAGTCACCTTCATATTGGCATGCACCCAGCGCTCGATCCGCAGCGCCTTCTTCCAGGAATCGGTTTCGGCACCGACGGCCTTGCGTGCCAGCTCCTTTACCTTGTCATCCGCTGAATTGATAAAATACGAACTTTGGAGAAACTCGGCAGCTGGTTCCTTTTCAGCGTCACCCTTCAATCCCTTGCTTGCCTTGACGTGCAGTTCAAACGTATTCCCTTCCACATTTTTGACTTGCTGGCGATCGTCACGTGAAAATGTGGTTGCGACATTATCGTCATCGCGGATGGTGACCCGGTAGACGGCAGCGGTGGTTTCGTAGGGATTGAGAATGCGTCCCTTCAGACGCACCAGTTGGCTAATGCCAATGTCGGTCAGCTGCGCCACGGGGCCTGGCGCGAGGGCCGCTTCCTTGCTCACGCGATACATGACAATAGGCCCGAGGCCAGGGACCTCGACCTCGGATTTAACCGGTTCGAACTTGTCGTCCAGCCAGGCCTGCACCACCGGCAGCTGGATCTTTTCGGTCTTGTCGCCGCGTTTGAAATCGACTTTTTCGGGGATCGTTTCCACCAGGAGCAGCTTTTTCTTGCTTTTGGCGCCTTTGATTGCGATCTCGCGATAGCCCTTGGCGACGACTTCGGTCTTAAGCACCAGATTGATGCTCGGCTCAAAACTGAGATAGGTGAAGCGATCCTCCGGCTTGATGTTGCGGTCGCGGAAGAGGGATTGCTGCTTGAAAAGCCCGAGGACATCGGGATTCCAGGGGGCGGGCTTGAGGGGGGTCGAGCCGTTCAGCTTGAGTTCGATTTGCCTGCCGGCGACGGCGCCGTCGATTTGCAGTTGCTGCTTTTTGCCGAGGAATTGTTTCATGAAGACGCCGGTGACTTTGCCGTCGGGGGCTTCGATGGTGCCTGTGTCCATGGACATCTGGATGGTGTCGTTGAATCGTTTGACGGTGAGGCGCAATTGGAGGGTGGTGTGGACGAGCTTTTTGCCGTCTTGATTGATCTCCTTGGCAATGGTGCGGATGTAGCCCGCTTTGCCATCGCCGAGATAGGCGGCGTCCCAGGTTTCCAGGAGCACCTTGCCCTGCGCGAAGACCGGGGATGTGCACAGGCCCAGGGCAATGAGGGAAGCGAGGCAAAATCGCATGGCAACCTCCGCGTGGATATCCGGGCTTCGCCAGCCAAGCCGGCGCCGACCACAGTAGTCTACGCGAAAATCCCAAACCATTGCAATCGAAACCGGCGGTATTCGCCGCAAATCCAATGTCAGTAGTTTCAGAAATCTAGGCCACGGATGAAACACAGACGGAACACGGATGAGAAGCAGGTCGTTAATCCTCGTTTCTTCCACTCTGCCTTTTATCCGTGTTCAATCCGTGTTTCATCCGTGGCTAGATTCTTTTGGAACTACTGAATGAGCGATTCCGCCCGCGCTTCCGGAAGGGTCGGATTCGCCTGCGCCCAAGCGTCCTAGCGGCGCAATCGCCCACACCGCAACGATTTTCAATTTTGACTCAAGTCGGCGCATAGAATTTGTTGCAAGGCATTGGCCGCGGGGCCAAACGCAAGCTATGTTTGTTCAACCGCGTGCCTGCCGCGGTCGGAGGTAGCGGAATTCGCAAGAATTCCGGCATGGCGGAGCGGGCACGCTGGATTCGCGTGCCAGGAAAGAACATGTCCCCAACTAACGCAGGGTATGCACGTGACCGAAACAAAAATGACCGATCATCTGCAGGTGGATCGTTATGGCGACTTCTGGCTGACGGACGCCATCCGTCCCGCCGTTGGCCTGCCAGTGGTGCCGAAGCAGGGCTATCGGATTGACACCTACCGAGACGCCAAGGCGAATTTCTCGGTTCCCGTGCTGGCCGCCGCCGTTTCCCGCGAAATACTGTTCGAGGTCTTCCTCGATCTGCTCGATCCGCTCGGCGATGTCGTCGATGTCGTCCTCGAAACCAGCCACAACTCGACCGGCAGCCAGCACGAAGACCTCTTCCGCGAGGCGATGGACCTTCCCGTCCTTAAGAGCCATTGCTGCGATTACGAAGACCTGCTCCTCAACGACGGCTGCACCGGCCTGGCCATCATGTCCACCGAAGGCCCGATGGAAGTGCAGTTCGATGAGCATAAGCTCCTGGTCGTCTACGCGTCCAACCTGAAGCCATTCGAAGCGGTCATGAAAGCGCACGGCATCGCCAAGAACGACCGCATGAAGCTGATCACCGAAGGCGAGCATCTTCATTCAACCGATCTGAGCCACCGCGAACAATTCGACCTGCTCTGCTACCGCCTCGGCGTCGGCAAGGCCTTCGAGCGCGTCGGCAGCAGCGATTGGTAACGCCCAAGCCTCATATCGAATGCGATTCATGGGGGTAGCGCAGCTGAATCCAGCATGAGCTCGTCCTCGGATCGCAATCATGTCTCGTTCATCACGGCGCCTTGCCGGCACGCCCGCGTCAAGTTAATTTCCTCCGGCGCGACTTGCTGCTTGCTCACCAGCCAATCGCGCAAATCCGCCGCTTGATCCGCAGCAACAATCGCGAAAATCGCCGGCCCCCATGAGCTTTGCCCGACGCCGGGGATGCCGAACGAGCGCACCGCCTGGATGATGGCCGCGCCGCGGATCGCTGTAGATGTCGCCTTGCGCGGGTTGAAACAGCGTGCCGACGCGCCGGTTAAAGTCGTGGAGCGACTCGCCGAAAGTAGGCAGGTCGCGTTCGAGCAGGGCGGGGATCAGGCCGAGCAAGACGATTCGGCTGAGAATCTCCGTCGTGCGATCATCGGCCGGGCGGCGCGACAAATCGGCGAAGGCGTCCAGCTCGCGCGTTCCATGCGTCCCCTGTTTGCCGCGCGGCACGATCAAGAGGACGCTCCATTCGGCCGGGAACTCCCAGCGGCCCACCAGCGGCGCGATTGTGTCCGGATCGCGCTTGCCCGCTTCGACCAGGAACCCGCCGGCCGCGAATCCGTGTACGCCGAGCGCCGAACGCCGTCCGCGGCCGACCAGCTGGGCCAGCGTGACGGCATCGCGATCCTTTTGCTGGGTGATTTCGGCGAGGGCGCGGGCGACCGCCAGGCCGAGCTGCGTCCCCGTGCCCAGCCCCGCATGTTCCGGAGCGGCGGCGGCGATGCGCACATGGAAGGAACCGGTGATGCCCGCCGCCGTGCTGCAGCGCTGCGCGAAAGCGAGCGCCCGCTCCGCCCCGGGGCCATCCGCCGACCAGGACGCCGCGGGTTCGACCGTTAAATCGATGCCGGGCCGTTCGATCATCAGCCCCGCGCCGCCGAAATGCCGGCGCGGCAACGCCGCACTCGCGTCATGCGTCGGCCAGCCGGCAGCTTCGTCCGACGGCAGCGACAACAGCCCAAAGTGCAGGCGGCTCGGCGTGCGAATGCGGATCATCCGTTGGCCCTCGCCTGGGCCAGGTTGTCCTGCAAAAACGCAAACGCTTCCGTTTCCTGGCTTCCCCCAGTCTTGTGCACGATCACCGCCAGCTTACGAAAATCCGCTTCAATCTCCGCGAGCGGCAAGATGCCGATGCGCGTCGCCAGAATCGCGGCCTCGACGACGGCGTGCTTGGCGCGATTGAAGCCGAAGAATTCGCGCAGCGTCTCGCGATGCACGACCTCCGCGTCGATGCTGACGCGCTCCTGCCCGTCGTCCATGCCGAGGACGCGGAATTCGTAAAAGCGGCACGCATCGGCCAGCACCCAGCCGCGTACCTTGCGCACCGGCGTCAAGGCGGGCATCACCTCCAGCTTGCCGAGCGCCGCCTTCGCCAACATCAAGACATCGTCGGTCACGTGCAGGACCCCTTCGGGGTGGTCGCGCAAATTGCGATACGTCTGCGCCGTGTTGAATGGCCGCAACAGAAATCGCCGCATGTCGGCATCGACGCGCGGCCCCATCGGAGCGATATTCATCTCGCCCGCCGCGGAGATCGTCGTGACGATGCCCTCGAGGATCATGAGGCGTGCCCTTTCCGGTCCCCGTTTAGCGTTCGGAGCGTGCCCTGCGAACGCTAAACGAAGACGGACCATCAATCGCGCAGCGCAGCGTAGCAGCCCTTCTGCCTTGTGCCAGGTCTCGGCGTATTCCTTCTCGGGCGACGAATCCGCGACGATGCCGCCGCCGACGGAGAAGTTGAGCCAGCCATCGCCGTAGATGAAAGTACGTATGAGCAGGTTGGTGTCCATGTCGCCGTTGAAGCCGATCCAGCCCAGGCAGCCGCAGTAAGGGCCGCGCGCCGTTCGGTTCGAGCTCGGCGATGATCTCCATGGCGCGAATCTTCGGCGCCCCAGTGACCGAGCCTCCGGGAAATGCCGCCCGCAAGAGATCGGACGGCCCTAGTCCGTCACGCAATCGGCCACGCACTTCGGAAACCAGATGATGCACGAAGGGATGGCTCTCCAGCCGGCACAACG
The DNA here is from genome assembly GCA_963767835.1 of uncultured Planctomycetota bacterium. Lineage (GTDB taxonomy): Bacteria > Planctomycetota > Planctomycetia > Gemmatales > Gemmataceae > SIAQ01. Next base: position 122,651 of record CAVYFY010000019.1, on the reverse strand, counting down.
ATTCAACGCGCACCGAGCCATATTCGCAGACGCGGCCCAGATCGTTGCGCAACAGATCGACGATCATGACGTTTTCGGCCCGATCCTTGGCGCTGGCTTGCAATTCACGCACCAGGCGGCGGTCATCTTCGGCAGTGCTGCCGCGCGACCGGGTCCCCTTGATGGGACGCGTTTCGACGTTGCCGGCCTGCACGCGCAGGAATCGCTCCGGCGATGCGCTGGCGATCACGTAATCGCCGAGATCGAAATAAGCGGCGAAGGGAGCCGGGTTGCGCATGCGCAGTTTTTCGTAAAGGGCAAGGGGATCGGGTGGCGCCGCCGTCATGAGGCGCTGGGCGATGTTGACCTGAAAGCAATCGCCGGCGCGGATGTATTCGATGGCACGCTCGATGGTTGCCAGGTAATCTTCCCGATCGAAGTTGCTGATCAGGCCGGGGAGTCCCTCGACCGGAAACTGCGGCGATGGAATCGAAATGTGCTGTCGGGGCGCGATGGGCCGGCGGCGCACCCTGTCGCGGTCTAGCCAGCGTTTGACTTGCTCGATCCGTCGCCATGCTCGCACATGGCGGCGTTCGGGCTCCGTTTCGGGATAGCCCGTCGAGATCAGCCAGGCACAGTGCTGGTGATGATCGAAGGCGACCACCCAGTCGTAGATGGCAACCGCCACGTCAGGGATCGCAAAATCTTTGAACTTCGGGGCAGGCAAGCGCTCGAACTGATGGCACAGGTCATAGCCGAACATGCCCGCCGCACCGCCTTGAAACGGCGGCAGCCCGGTGATCGGCTCCAGCGGAAACTCCGCGAGTTGGGCCGCAAGCATCGCCAACGTATCAGCCTTGAATTCTCTCCCCTCTCCCCCCGGGAGAGGGGCCGGGGGTGAGGGAGACTGACGAGGGTTCTTGCAAGCTCCGCCCTCACTCCCGACCCCTCTCCCGGAGGGAGAGGGGAGTAAGTGCCTCAGGAAATGCGCCGGATCGGCGCTCACATAGGAGTATCGCCCGAGCGCCGACTCCTGCGCCTGTCAAGAAACAACAGATATTCACGATCCGCGAGGCGTTGGCAGACTTCCCACGGCGTCAGCCCTGTCAGCGGTTCAATGCACGGCTGGGTTCGCGGCGTGGCAAGCACGTGGCTCATACCTTCAATATATCGCGAAACCGCCAGGTGAGCTTACTTGTTGCAATCCCTGGCGACGCGCCTTACATTGAACGCGTGCCAATCGAGGCGGAGAATCCTATGTCGCTCGTCAAGTCCGGCGTCACCTGGGTGCGGCAAGCGGTCGCCTGGTCCAATAGCTGGCCGTCCTGGCAGGAGCGGCTCGTCCTCGCACTCTTCCTCGTCATTGCCGTGGGCCTCGGTTTTTTGACTGCATCGATCGACCTGTGGAAGGCCGCGATCGTCTGGTGCATTTACTTCATCGCCATCGCAATCTGCTCGCGGCAGGGATGGCTGAAACTCTTCGGCCCCGTGCTCTTTTACGACATGGTCCGCACCGCGCGCCGCAGCCGCTATGTCATCATGAGATTGCTCTATTCGCTCCTGTTGCTCGCCATCTTGGTCCTCATGTTTCTCCAGGCCGACGTGCGAGGCCGTGATATGCAGCGCGATTCGGCCCTCATGGCCCAGGCATTTTTCTGCATTTTCATGATTGTGCAGATCGTGATGGTCGTGCTGTTGACGCCGGCCTATGTCGCCGGGTCCATCGCGGAAGAGAAGGACCGCAAGACGCTCGAATTCATGCTGGCGACCGATCTCAACAACCGCGAGATTGTCCTGAGCAAGCTACTATCGCGCGTGGGCAATATCACGCTGCTCTTGTTGACCGGCTTGCCGATCTTGAGCATCTTGCAGTTCATGGGGGGCGTCGATGCCGAATTGATGCTGGCGGGCTTCGCGGGCACCGGTCTGACCATGCTCGGCATCGCCAGCCTGAGCATCCTGCAATCGACCCTGTTTCAAAAGCCGCGCGATGCGATCGGCGTCACCTATCTGATCCTCATTGCCTATCTCGCGGTGGCAACGACCTCCATGGCAATGGCCAAGGGGGGTGCGACGAACTGGACGCTTTGGGAAGACGGACCGAAATGGGGTGACGTGTCGCAGGTTCTCAATGCAGGCAACCCGATCGCGGCGATCATCGACGTCGAGCACGCGATGAATAGGGCCGCCCTGGGCGCCGATCTGCCCGGCATCGTGCAGCGCTATGCCTGGTTCCATGGCTCGATTTCCGCCATCTGCATCGCCTGGAGCATCTATCGGCTGCGCTCCATCGCCCTGCGGCAAACCGTCGGCGGCAAGGCGGCAAGGCTCGCCTGGTGGGAACGCCATCGGCCTCCAATCGGCGACTTGCCGATGATGTGGAAAGAGCTGAATATCGAAGGCCGCATGAAGCTCAACTGGCTCGCCTGGGGCGTCGTCGTCATCCTCGTGGTCCTGACGCTCGGCAGCGGGCTTCTGATTCTTAGCGTTTACCTGTGGGATTTGGCACTCGGCGGCAGACGCGGCTGGCACGAACTTGCCAAGCCGACCAACTGGTGGTTTCGCATCGCCGGCACCGGCGTTGGCTCGCTGATGATCCTGGTGGTTGCCGTGCGCGCTTCCACGTGCATCAGCAATGAGCGCGAGCGCGACACCTTCGACGCCCTCATCACCACCCCCATGAGCAGCAACGCCATTCTCGGCGCCAAGCTGCTCGGTTGCCTCACCAGCGTGCGCACGGGCTGGCTTTGGTTCGGTTCCATGCTCACGGTTGCCGTGCTCACCGGTGGTGTCCATCTTTTGGCGGTGCCGCTGGTGATCGCGGAATGGTTTGTTTATGCGGCCTTCTTCGCCATGGTTGGCATCGGTTTTTCCATGTCGTGCCGATCATCGATGCGGGCGACGGTCTACACGGTGATGACGACGCTGCTCTTGGGAGGCGGCCACTGGCTAGTCATGGGGCTATGCTGCTACTTCCCGGCGATGGCCTTGATGCACGGCGGCGGCCATTCCGATCGGTCTCTGGAATACATCGCCAAATTTCAGCTTGGCATGACGCCGCCATTCGTCATGGGCGTCAGCGCCTATTCCTGGGAGGATCTGGGGAACAACTTCGTGCGGCGCGAATTCGGCGAGATGATCGCGTTTTGCCTGGTCGGCTTATTCTTGTGGGGCGTGGCGAGTCTGATCCTGTGGCACGGGATGTTGGCGCCGAGGTTCCGCTTGATCGCGCGCCGCGAGGAGATGATTTATCAATGAGCCCCGCGCCTCCTCGTTCCCACGCTCCGCGTGGGAACGCCCTGCTTCGCGACGCTCCCGCGTCGCGGACGTGGCCCCGCGCAAAAACGAAATCGCCGTAGGAGCACTGATTCGGAGCGCCTCATGACCAGAACCCGCTATGTCATTTGCGAAAAGGAGCAACCGCATTTCCTCACTTGCACCGTCGTGGGCTGGCTGCCGATTTTCACTCGTCCCGACACAATGGACATCCTTCTGGATTCCTGGCGATTCCTTCATAACGAAGGACGCCTGACACTCTTTGGCTACGTCATCCTGGAAAACCACCTTCACCTGATCGCTTCCGCCCAAGACCTCGGCAAAGAAATCGGCGATTTCAAGTCCTACACGGCAAGGCGAATCATCGATTTCTTGATTGAGCGCAAAGTGGAGGTTCTCCTGCAACAGTTGCGCTTCTGGAAAAATCAGCATAAGACCGACCGCGATTACCAGCTTTGGCAAGAAGGAAGCCATCCCCAGCAAATTCAAAGCGACGAGATGATGTTGCAGAAGCTGGAGTACATTCACTTGAATCCGGTCAAACGAGGTTTCGTGGATGAGGCGGAGCATGGGCGCTATTCCAGCGCGCGGAATTATCTGGGGAAATCCGGCTTGATCGATGTGGCGACTTCTTGGCGGAACTGAGCGGGCAGTTCGGCGGTGGGATCGCGTCGCCGCGCGGCGTCCAGTCCGCGACGCGGGAGCGTCGCGAAGCAGGGCGTTCCCACGCGGAGCGTGGGAACGAGGAGTGAATTACCTATGTCGCTTCGGCACATGTTCTCCTGGTCAAACACCTGGGATTCCTGGCGCGAACGGCTGGTCGGCTTGCTGCTTCTCGTGCTCGGCACGCTCCTGCTCTATCTCACGATCCGCCATTTGGCGATTTGGCAGGCGGCCGTCCTTTGGAGCCTTTACGGCGTGGTTCTCGCGGTTTGTTCCCGCCAAGGCTGGATCAGGCTCTTTGGGCCGGTGCTATTCTACGACATGGTGCGCACTGCGCGCCGCAGCCGCTATTCGCTGGTTCGCATCCTTTACGGCGGCTTTCTCTTCGTCACGCTCTGCTACCTGGTCATGATGCTCGCGATGATGCCGCGCTTCGGGCAACCGCTGCGGCCGCGCGATACGGCCATGGTCGCGGAATGGTTTTTCGCCTTCTACATGATCGTGCAGGTCATCATCGTGGTGGTGCTGACGCCGGCGTATGTCGCGGGGGCGATTGCCGAGGAGAAGGACCGCAAGACGCTCGAATTCTTGATGGCGACCGATCTCGACAACCGCGAGATCGTGTTCAGCAAGCTGTTGTCGCGGCTCGCCAACATGACGCTGCTGCTGTTGACCGGGCTGCCGATCCTGAGCATTTTGCAGCTCATGGGGGGCGTCGATCCCGAACTGATGCTTGCCGGCTTCGCGGGCGTGGCGTTGACCATGGTCGGCATTGGCAGCATCAGCATTCTTTTCTCGACGCTGCTGAAGAAGCCGCGCGACGCGATCAGCGTGAGCTATCTTTTCCTGCTGGCGTATGGCAGCGTCGCCACGATGGCGTTCTCGTTCAGCCGGCATCCATTGGCGCTGACGGCGATCTGGTTCGGCGAGAATCCACCGACGGTGCGCGACGCCATTCTGGTGCTCAACGCCGGCAATCCGATCGCCGCTGTCGTTGATCTGTCGATCGCGATCGGCGGGCGCGGAGGCGCCAATCTCGCCGCCGAGCTGCCCGGCATTCTCACGCGTTATGCGTGGTTTCATCTCGTGCTCTCCGCATGCTGCATCGCCTGGAGCATTCTGCGCATGCGCGTGATCGCTCTGAAGCAAACGCCGGCCGGCACAACGATGGCGATGCGCTGGTGGGAGCATTTGCGCCCGCGCGTCGGCAACTTCCCGATGTTCTGGAAGGAATTCTTCATCGAGGGCCGCACCAAGGTCAATTGGCTCGTCTGGATCGCCGCGTTGGCCATTGTTGCCCTCACGCTCGGCACCGGATTCTGGATTGTCGGCGACAATCTTCTCCATGAACGCGACTTCGGGCGGCACTTCCGCGAGGAAATGAATGTTTGGTTCCGCATCGCCGGCACGGCGGTCGGCTGTTTATCGATTCTGATGCTCGGCGTCCGAGCTGCCACCTGCATTACCAGCGAACGCGAGCGGGACACCTTCGATTCGCTCATCACGACCCCCATGAGCGGGGACGGCATGCTGCTCGCCAAGGTCATCGGCAACCTGACCAGCTTGCGGCCCGCGTGGTTCTGGTTCACTGCCATCGTGTTGCTCGCCCTCGTCACCGGCGGACTCCATCCGTTGGCCGTGCCTCTCATTCTCGCCGCCTGGTTCGTCTATGCCGTCTTCGTCACGCTGCTGGGAACGATGTTTTCCGTGTTTTGCAAGTCGTCGATCTGGTCGGCGCTCTTCACGATGCTAACGACGCTTTTCCTCGGCGGCGGCCATTGGCTCATCACCAGCTGCTTCTGCATGCCGCTCTTCGGAATGGTGATGATGCAGCTCGGCCCGAACCAGAACGGCCGCATCATGGAGGAAGTCATGCAATATTGGGCGCTGTTTCAGGGCGGCCTGACGCCCCCCGCGGTGTTCGCGATTTGCTCCTTCGGCTGGGAGGATCACATGATGCGGGAGCAATGGATCTGGAAATTCGTGGGATTCTCCGTATTCGGCCTGTTCTTGTGGACCTTCCTGAGCGTGGTCATTTGGTTCGGCCTGTTGGCGCCCAAGTTTCGCCACATTGCCCGGCGCATCGAGTTGGAATACGATTAACGCCCCTCGTTCCCATGCGGAGATATCGAGAAACATGAAACCATTTGTCGCAGTCCTGCTGATCGCGGGCTACGCTGTACCAGCAAGCGCGCAGGCAACTGACCATCTCTTGAACGACGCCGCCAGGGCAGTGCACGCCGAATATCGGAGAATCCTCGTCGTGCTCGCCGGTCAGCACCAGCAACGCGGCATCGCGCTTTTCAAGGCGGGCAAGATCAAGGAATCCATCGACGCCTTCGACCGCCAGATCGATCTTGACCCGGACGCCAGAATCAGCCATTGGCAGCGCGGCATCGCGTATTACTACGCCGGCCGATTTGACGACGGCCGCCGCCAGTTCGAGGGCTACCAGGATTTCGACTCCAATGATGTCGAAAACGCCGTCTGGCGCTTCATGTGCATGGCCCGCACGGACGGCATCGACAAGGCCCGCAAGGACATCCTCAAGATCGGCAACGACAAGCGCGTGCCGATGCGCCAGGTCTACGATCTTTACAAGGGCGATCTGAAGCCGGAAGATGTCCTGAAAGCCGCGAAGGCCGACAATGAGCGCTTCTACGCGCATCTCTACGTCGGCATCTATTACGATTTGCTGGGCGACAAGAAGCAGGCGCTGGAGCATCTGAACAAAGCGACCGAGGATTATCGCATCAGCCATTACATGTGGGATGTCGCCCGCGTGCACAGGGATTTGCTGGCAAAAGAGCCGCGCACGAAGTAAGCGGCCTGGCATGCGCCGCTTACTGTGTGCGCGGCTCTTTGGAGAAAATCATGGCATTGGCATATTTCATCACGTTCACGACCTATGGAACGTGGTTGCCTGGCGGCGGGAAGGGCAAAGGCTCCGTTGACGCGGAGCACAACGCTTACGGCACGGCGTTCGTGGCTCCGGATACCGAACGTGAGCGCGGGGCGCGGGTGGCGATGGTTCAGCCGCCCTATGTGATGAGCGCTGCGGAACGTCAGATCGTTTGCAGGGCGATCGTGGAATTGGCGAAGGACCGCGATTGGAAGCTCTGGGCATTGCACGTGCGAACCAATCATGTTCACGCGGTGGTGTCAGCCGAGCGCGACCCAGGCCGAATCATGAGCGACATGAAGGCAAGAGCATCGGGTGAACTGACACGGGCCGGTTTCGATGATGCCCTGCGGAAACGCTGGACGCGGCACGGCAGCACGCGCCATTTGTTCAAGCAGGACGACGTCGAAGAGAAAATACGCTACACGCTTGACGGCCAAGGCGAGCGCACGGCGTGCCATGAAACGCCGCGCTACGAAGAGCTGCGCACGCAGTAAACGGCGCACACAGACCGCTTACTTCGTGCGCGGCTCCTGGAATTCGCGGAAGGAATCCATGACCGACATCGCGATCATTGGCGGCGGCATCGTCGGGCTTTCGACGGCCATGCATCTCGTCCAGCGCCATCGGGCCAGTGTGGTGGTGCTGGAAGCCGAGACGCACATCGCCCAGCATCAGACCGGGCACAACAGCGGCGTCATTCATTCCGGGCTCTACTACAAGCCGGGTTCCGAGCGGGCGCGGCTCTGTGCGGAGGGGCGCGAGGCGATGTACCGCTTTTGCGCCGAGCATGGCTTGCCGCATGAACGCTGTGGCAAACTGGTTGTCGCAGTGGAAGAAGGCGAGTTGCCGGCGCTGGAGGAATTGCAGCGGCGCGGCGTTGCCAACGGGCTGGAGGGAATCCGCCGCTTGAGCGGGCAGGAGTTGAAGGAATACGAACCGCACGTCGCCGGCATCGCGGGGCTGCACGTGCCGCAGACCGGGATCGTCGATTACAAGCTCGTTGCCCGGAAGTACGCCGAATTGATCGAACGCAACGGCGGCGCGATCCTCGTCAGGTCGCGCCTGCACGGCGTGCAAAAACGCGGCGGCGAATTGATCCTACAAACCACGCTCGGCGATATGCCGTGCAAGCATCTCATCAACTGCGGCGGCCTGCAAGCCGATCGCGTCGCCCGGATGTGCGGCATCGATCCCGGCGTGCAGATCGTGCCGTTTCGCGGCGAATATTACGCCCTCATCCCGGAACGCCGCGGCCTCGTCAAGAACCTGATCTACCCCGTCCCCGATCCGCGTTTCCCGTTTCTCGGCGTCCATTTCACGCGCACCGTCCACGGCGAAATCGAAGCCGGCCCCAACGCGGTCTTGGCCCTACGGCGCGAAGGCTATAGCCGCTGGAACGTGTCGCCGCGCGATCTTTGGGAGATGCTGCGCTTCGGCGGCTTCTGGCGGATGGCGGGCAAGCACTGGCGGACCGGCCTGAGCGAATTGTACCTCTCCTTCAGCAAGCGGGCCTTCTATCGCTCGCTCACGCGGCTGATCCCGGAATTGCAGATCAGCGACATCCACCCGTTCGGCAGCGGCGTGCGCGCTCAGGCGATGGAACGTAGCGGCGCATTGGTCGATGATTTCCGCTTCGTCGAAGCCGAGCGGATGATTCATGTGCTCAACGCCCCATCGCCGGCAGCGACCGCATCGCTCAGCATCGGCCGCACGATTGCGGAGATGGCGGCGAGGCAGTGGGGATTGGGGCCGTTGGAGTAGCCGTCGTAATTCACCGCAGAGAACGCAGAGGGCGCAGAGAGAATATGAGGTGTAGAAAGGCTTGATGCTGGCAATTTCAGTCATTCCCATCTCTGCGGTCTCGGCGATCTCTGCGGTGAATGATCCCATCACGATTGCAGCAATTGATGCAGATGCAAATGCACTGGGCCGAGCGTGCCGCCGTAGTTGCCGGCGGTGATGCCGAGGACACCGGGGATGCAGGCGGCGCGAATGCCGACGCGCGTCGCTTGCTCGACTGCGTTCTGATCCACGCCGTCGATGACGATTTCGTAGACGGCATTGACGCCATCGGGGAGGGCCGACTTCACGTTGCCGCGCAGGGTCGGGCAGTAGGCGTCGTTGGTGCTGGCACGGAGTTTTTTGTAACGGCTGCCGACTTTGCTGCCGGACCGCACGACGCCGCCGGGGAACGGCAAGATCACGCCGGGAACCTGACGCATGGCGGCGACGGCAGCCTCGGCGGCGGCGAGGCCTTCCGGCTGGGTGGCGGCGAGGATGAGAAAGTTGCCGCCCGCCACGCCTTTGATCGTGCCGAAGACATCCTCGCAGGTGAATTCGCCGTCCATGACCGGGATGCGCCAGAAGCGCCGGGCTTCGAGCTTCTTGCTGAACTGCCAGCCATCGCCGAAGAAGCGCAGGTTGCCGCCGATCTTGATGGTCTTGCCCTTGACGATCGGCAAGCCGTTGTAGCACGCGGTGGTGGGGCAGGTGAGGATGCACTGCCCGACGCGATTGACGGCGGCTTTCTGCAAGGCCTCGCGGTTGAAGGCGAAGAAAAGCACGCTGATGCCGGATCGGCCATCGATGGTTTCCTCCCCGTTTAGCGTTCGCTCCATCCCCGCCTCGACATCGCACCCAATTACCGATGACGCATAGCCGGTGACGACTTGCCCCGCGGTCTGAGCCCACGCCGGCGTTTCCGCGGTGACGATGAGCCTCGCCGCCGTCATCGGAAACGCCTCGGCGAATGTGTCTGCAATCGGAATGTTGTTGATGGTCAGCACGCTGGTTTTTGTATGGGGCGGGTTGGTGAGCGGCTCACATGCCCATCGGCTGTGGGCACCTGGATTGGCGAAAGTCCGTGGTTTTTTCGCGAAATCCGGGCCAGGTGCCCACGAAGCCGGGGGCCACGGCAATGTTCCGCGCGGAACAATTGCATGCAGTGCTGACCTTGCATTTCCTCGCCAAGACTGGTCACCGGCGGTTGGTGCAAGTGAGCTACTTCGTTCGTTACACGTCAGAATCACGCCCCGCTCTCCGGCGGCAGCGACAGCCGGTGCGTGGTCTCGTCGTAGACGAACAAATCGCCAAAGCGGGCCCAGCGGATGAAGGTGTTGAACACCTTCTCGTAGTTCTCGTACGGCATGCGCGTCACGATCGTTTCGAGAATGAAGTCGGTGTCCACGGTGCGGTCGGGCTGCCGTTCGAGCACGTCGTATACTTCCTGGAAGAGCCGCAGCGTCAACAGTTGTTCGCGCCAGATCTTCTTGCGCTCCTCCGGCGTGCCTTCGACGAAGCGCTGGCCGACGTCGGACAGGATCACCATTTGCAATGCCGTGTCCACGAAGCCGAGCATCTCGGCCGCCTTGACGATGGTTACGAGGTGGGAGAATTCGCGGTTGGTCGCATCGGCGATGCGGACCACGTCGTTCTTCCCTTCCTGCTTGGCCAAATGCTCCAGAAGGCCAAGAATCTCCAGCGTCGATACGTCGGGCAACGGCTCGGTGATGCCACCCATCGAGATGCTCCCCGCCGCCGGCGCATTGGGCAGCGGCGGCACGAAGATGTGGTAGAACACTGGCGTCACGAACAGCGTGAACAGCGTCGAGCCGGTCAACCCCCAGATGATGACGGTCGCCAGCGGGCGCTGCACATCCGAACCGAGGCTGGTCGCCAGCGATGCCGGCAGCAAGCCGAGAATGGCGACCGCCGACGTCATCATGATCGGCCGCAACCGGTCGATGCGACCATGGATGATCGCTTCATCCACCGTTGCGCCTTGCAAGCGATACTTGGTGATCCCCTTGAACATCAAGACGCCGTCCATGATGGCTATGCCGAACAGCGTGGCGAATCCGACGCCGGTCGAGACGTTCAAGTTCATGTGCCGAAAATAAAGGGCGAGCGCGCCGGAGGCGAATGCGAACGGGATCGGCAGCAGCAGGATGAAGGCGGCGCGGAAGGAGCCAAACGCCACCACCAGCACGAAGAAGATCACGGCGATGGTGGTCGGGATCAGGATCAAGAAGTGCTTGTAAGCGCGGTCGAGATTCTCGAACATGCCGAGCCATTGCACCTTGTAGCCGGGCGGGATGAGATCCTTGTCCTCGAAATCTTCTTTGAAGCGCTCCTGGGCTTCCTGGACGAATCCACCTTGATCGCGGCCAACGATGTCGCAGCGGACCGTCATGCGCCGTTTGCCGTCGCCGCGCGCGATCAGCGTTTGGCCGTCGCTGACGCGGATGGTGGCGACCTGATCCAGCGGGATCGCCACGCCGTCTTGCGTATAAACCGGCAAGCGGCCGATCGCCTCGGGAGATTTGCGCGATTGCTTGTCGAGGCGGGCCACGATCTCGAAGCGTTTTTCCTCATCGTAAAGGATGCTGACGGGTTCGCCGCCGATGGCCATGTTAACCAGCTTCATCACGTCCTCGATGCGGACGTTGTAGCGAGCGCACAGGGCGCGGTCGGGCTTGATTACAAGCTGCGGCTGCGGGCCTTCCTGCTCGATATTGACATCGGTGGCGCCGCGGATTTCCTTGAGCATGGCCATCGTTTGCCGGGCCAACTTCAGGAGCACATCGGAATCGGGGCCGCTGATCTCGACGGCGAGATTGGCGGACGTGCCGTTGGTGTCCTCAGTGACGCTGTCGATGATCGGCTGTGTGAAGTTGAATCGGCACGTCGGAAACTCCTTGCGATAGCGTTCGCCCAGGGCATGGACCAGTTCCTGCTTGGTCGTGAAATCCTTCCAGCGCTCGCGCGGCTTCGGGCCGATCATCATCTCGATTCGGCTCGGCGGAAATGGATCGGTGCCGTCGTCGTTGCGGCCCGCCTGAACGATGGCGAATTTGATGTCGGGAAACTCCAGGGCAATCTCACGCAGGCGCTTGCCGTATTCGCTGGTCTGTTCCAGCGACGTTCCCTCCGGATAGTTGGCGCGAACCCAGAGAACGCCTTCATCGAGATAAGGCAAGAACTCCGTTCCGAGCTTCGGCACCAGCGCGAATAGCACCAGCGCCAGGGCAGCCACCGAGAGCGTTGCAACGAACCAGCGGAACTTGAGGAGCAACTCGACCGAGTGGATGTACGGCCCCGTGATCCAGTGCAGCAGCGGGTTTTCCCATTCCTTGTAGCCATTGCGGAACAGGAACGTGGCCAGCACCGGCACGAGAATCAGCGCGAAGATCAACGCCCCGCCCAGGGCAAACAGGATCGTCAGCGCCATGGGCCGAAACAGCAATCCTTCGATGCGCGTCAGCGACAAGAGCGGCAGAAACGCGACCATGATGAGGAACACGGAAATGAACACGGGCCGCTGCATATCGGTGGCGGCGCCTCGGATGATGGCCGTCACGCCGCGAATGTCGCGCCGGCCTGATTCGCCCAGCCGCCGCGCGATGTTCTCGGCCATGATGACCGAGCCATCGACGATGATGCCGAAATCGATGGCGCCGATGGAAAGCAAGCCGATCGGGATGTTGCTCAGGTACATGAGCGTGATGGCGAACATGAGCGAGAACGGGATGGTCAGCGCGACCAGAAGCGCCATGGCCGGCCGGCCGAGAAAGAAAATCAGCACGATCACGACCAGCGTGATGCCCATGCCGACCGAATGCGTGACGGTATGCAACGTCGCGTCGATGAGATGCGTGCGATCGTAGTAGGAGACAATCTTGACCCCCGGCGGCATCGTCGCTTCGTTCAATTGCTTAACCGCGTCCTGCACGCTCTTGAGAACCACCGATGGATTCTCCCCTTTGCGCATGAGAACAATCCCCTCGACGGAAGGCGCCTGATAATCCTTGCAGAAGATCCCGTTGGGAACCTTGGTGTCGATGTCCACCGTGGCGAGGTCTTTCAGGTAGATGGGGGTGCCGCTGATGGATTTGATGAAGATCTCTTGCATTTGCGCGAGGTTGTCGAGCTGGCCTTTGCCGCGCACGACCATCGACATGCTGCCGCGCGAAACGACGCTGCCGCCGCCGGCGAGATTGTTTTTCTTGACGGCGTCCTCGACATCGCTGAACGTCAAGCCGAAGCGTTTGAGTTTCGCTTGATCGAAGGTGACGGCAAATTGCTTTTCGTAGCCGCCGAAGTTGGCAACTTCCGCCACGCCGGGAACACGGCGGAGGGCCTTGGTCACGACCCAATCGTTGAGCGTGCGCAACTGGATCAGATCGTGCGTGCCATCGGAAACCAGCTCGTAGCGATAGATTTCGCCGTAGGCCGTCGCGTAGGGGCCAAGGGAAGGCGAGACGCCGTCGGGCAGGACGATGTCGCCGAGTTTTTCGGTGACGCGTTGCCGGGCCCAGTAACCCTCGGTGCCTTCCTCGAAGATCATCTGCACGAGAGATAGACCGAAGATGGTGCGCGCAGCGCACGTTCTCGACTTTCGGCACCCCGAGCATGGCGTTTTCAACGGGGATGGTGACTTGCCGTTCGACTTCTTCGGGCGCCCGGCCCGGATAAACAGTGATGATCTGCACCATCTGCGAGGAGATATCGGGATAGGCATCGATGGATTGCTTTTGATACGCCCAGACGCCCCAGCCGATCACGCCGGCGGTCAAGAGCAGCACGACCCAGCGCAGACGCAAGGCGGTTTCGATCACGAGGTTCATCGTTGATATCTCAAGCCCCACCATAAGCGCAGCGTTGGTGGGGGTCGAAGCGCCCGATACCCCCACCAACGCTGCGCTTATGGTGGGGCTTGGCCGTCTGTTATTTGAGCGCCGCCTGCAAAGCGCGGATCACGACCGGCTTCAGGAGAATCGCGCCGGCGCCGATGACGCGGTCGTCTTTCTGCAATTTGCGCAATGGATCGAGCAGCGAATAGCCGGACAGCACTTCGATGTCGCTTTTGATCAGGTCGCCCGGCAACACATCAAATTGGTTTGTCAGGAGCTCGCCCGTTTCCACCTGGAAGATCTCCCACCGGCCATTGGCGTCGGCGACGAGGACATAATCGTGGTCGCCGACATGAAGCACGCCGTCGGCCGGCATGACCAGGGCCCCGCGCTTATCGCCCAGGCCGATCCGCGCGAACATGCCGGGGCGAATTTCCTTGCCGGGATCCCTGACGATGAATTGCACGCTGGCCACGCGCTTGTCTTTCGAGATCACCGGCGAAATACTCGACACTTTTCCCGTGAACGGCGGCTTGTGATCGGGCAGCGCGAAGAAATCGACCTTGCAATTCATGCCGACCTTGACCTGGCGGACCATGTTTTCGGGGACCTCCGCGACCACGATTTCCCCTTGCATGGCGGCCGAGCGCAGCATGGTCGGCTCAAGGCCGTTTTGCTGCAATTGCCTCGCCAGCGTCGCTTCGGTTCGTTCGGACAAGTTTACCTGGGTTTCTTGCTCGTGGACTTCCTTGCGCTTTTGAATCTCGAACGCGATGAGGTTGGTTTCCTCGGCGGCGAGGTTTTCGATCGTCTCCGTGCCGATTTTGACCAGCTCTTTCTTGCGCTCGGCAACCAGTTTTTGGCGTTCGACGCGCTTATCGTTCATCTCGGAAATCAATGTCAGTTGTTTCTTCTGGAACTGGGCATCGGTGACGGCGCGCTCCCAGTCGGCAAACGCCTGCAGCAGATCGGCGCTGGCGAACTGCCAGGCGTCCTTGGTGTTGCCATCGCCGGGCCGCAGACTGGCGAGGGCCGTTCCCGTCACCGGCAGCAGCGGGGTCGTCAGCGTGGCCAGGCGCACTTTCGCATCCTTGTCGAGCTTGGCATCCAGCGGAGTGCCGCTCTTGATGGAGAGAGTGCGCGGCCCGACGATCCGCACGACTTCCTCCGGGGGCGTGGGCCGCGTTTCGTCGGCGTCGCCGGCCTTGCCGCCGGCTAGCATCAGATACACTAGCACGCCGCCCGCCACGGCAAACGACAGGATCAGTTGAATGGCGAGAGAAATCCGTTCCGACCGCGAATCCGGCTGCTTCGGCGCCGCATGTTCTGGTTGATTTATCATGGCTGTCCGATCTGCTTTCCAATGGCGGCGCTGAAGCGATAGGCCGAGCGCCAATAGTTGGCCCGGCTGCTGATGTAGGCCCGATAGGTGTCGCGGTAACTGCGCTGGGCGTCGAGAACATCCACGTAGCGCATGCCGCCGGCGCCGGGCGCCTCGAAAGACTGGGTGATCTTGTCGAGCACGTCCTGGGCGGACTTCTTCTGGTCCTGAGCTATCGCCTGGGCGTTTTTCTGGGCGGTGTCGAAATCCTGATAGGTCTGCGTGACTTCCGCGCGCAGATCGACGAGGGCGCCATCAAGGTTGAAGCGGTTCTGCACCGCGACTGATTGCGCCTTCATGCGGTTGCCCTGGTTGCGGTTGAAGAGAGGCATAGTCGTCGTGATGCTGACGTTCCAGGAATCGGCGTCCGGCTGGGCGAGGGCCGGGCCCTGATATTGCCGCGTATAGCCGACGGCCGGCGTGACTTCCGGAAAGCGCTTGCGATCCTCGACGACGACATCCGCCCGCGCCTTGTCCACCTGCAGGCGCAGCGACTGGATGTCGGGGCGATTCTCTTGAGCGAGGGCATACGCCTTTTCCAGTGGAATCAGCTCGGCGGTCAACGGCGCATCAATGTTCGCAGTCACATCGAAGGCCGGATCGGCATCGGTGCGGCCAAAGAGCGACCGCAGCTTGGCCTTGGTGATTTCCAGTGCCGACTCCGCCTCGCGCACCGCCTGTTCGCTCTTGAGCATGTCGAGACGGACTCGGTCGAGATCGACTTTCGCCCGATTGCCGGCCTTGACCGCCTTCTCAGTGATCGCTTCGACTTTCTTCAAGTTCGCCGTGTCCTCGTGCGCCAGCTTCAGCAATTCCTTGGCTTCGACGACGTCATAGAAGGCGGTCGCCGTCGTCGCGACGCGCTGGCGAATCAGGTCGGCGTAATCGGATTCGGATTGGCGTACGCCAAGGCGAGCGCTGAACATCGCCGCTGCCCGTTTGCCGAACAGAAACCAGTCGATGGGATAGCTGGCGAAGACATCCATCTGCGTCGGCCCGCTAGTGCGCTCCGGAGTGACGCCGCGCGTGGGCAACATAAGCCCGTCCACGAGCATCGTCGGGTTCGGGAAAAGCGAGTTGGTCCAAAGATCGGCTTTCGCCTGCGTGATTCCTTCCAGGCCGGCGCGGATCTTTGGGTCCGCCAGCAGCGTTGCGGTGACCGCCTGATCGAAGGTCATCTTCTCGGCCGCCGGTGAGCTTCCGACTGGCGATGTCTTCTTTTCTTCGACGGGATCCGGCAGACGATTCTCCTGCCGAAACAGGGCCAGATCGAAACGAGCTTGTGCCGAATTCTCCGAGCCATTTAACGACGCTTGAACCACTTGCTGGCCGTCCTCGCTGTTGCCGCGACTGGTTGCCATCAGCGGGGGCTCGGCGGAAGTCGTGCTGCGCTCGGTGCGGCTCCATGGCAGAATCGACCCGCAGCCCTCAAGCAAAGGCAAAATAACAAGAATCGCAAACCAGAGCACCGGCTTCAACTTCATCGCGGCCTTCTTGTTGACTTCCATAAAGGGTTTCCTCGGCATCGTGCCGATGACGCTAGCGATCTGCCATACCCTCAGCCCCGCCTCAGCTTTTCCCATCTTCCCAGCCAAGTTAACAAAAAGGGCGAACCAAACGCCCCCTGGTTTCGTTAGTTCACATATTTTACCTCATTTGCCGATTCGCGTGGTGACGGATTTTCCGCGCGTACCGATTCCATGGGTTGTATCGGCCAGGATCGGCCATTGAATCAACTTTGCCGTATTTTGTCCGGAGCGTTGGGACGGAAAGCGAGACAACGATGACGCCGAGCTTGTGCGAAACCTTCCGCTGGATGCGCGAAGTGAAGACGCCGAAGGGGTCGCGCTTTCTGCTGTGCGAGTTGTCAAAAGCAAATGCGGCGTTCCCGAAATATCCACCGCAACCGATCATTCGCTGCGTGGGACATCAACCGATGCAATCGCCGGAGACGACGCCGAAGAATCAGCTAGGGTCTCCTACGCCTAACCCTCTGGATTAAGGTCCTTCTCCGAGAGGAGCGTGAAGCCATGCTGCTGCAAATGCTGGGCGGCCGTATCGGTATCCTCGACGCGCAGGGCCAGTGCAGCGCGCCCCACCATCAGCGGGTAGGCGTAATGGATGCTGATTTCCGCCCCTAAAAGCGCCTTGCAGATTTGCAGGATCGGTTGCGGCCCTTCCGGCAGCATCACTACCAAGAGATCGCTCTCCGTGAACGGCAGATTGCCCTGCTCGAAGGTCTCGTAAGCTCGTTCCGGATCGCTCAGCACCATGCGGACGATGGCGCAGTCGGCGGAATCGACGACGGTCATGGCGATGATGCGGTTGTCGCCGACCTCGAAGCGGCGCACCACGCCCAGGAGCGCCCCGAGCCGATTCGCCAGGAAAACGTTGAATTGCCGCACGCTGGGCCAATCACGTCCGCGGGCGGTGGCAAACCCGACGCCCGCGCCTTCATCGCCGCCGTAGCTCATGTCCGCTTCCTTTCGCAATGAGGATGCATGCCATGATAAGGCACGCGCGGGCGGCAGGTCAATCGAGATATGGAAACGGTGCGAATCCGAGGCTCGGCCATGCCCCGAAGATTACGATTGATTCAGGTTTCGGATTGCGCGATTTGAAGTTCCGGTTTTTCGTCGCGCACTTTGCAGAGGACGACGCAGTTGCCGATCTCGTTGTATTGCACCCAGCTCATGTAGCGGCGGATAAGGAAAACGCCGCGGCCGCCCGGGCGCTCGAGGTTGTCGGGGGCGAGCGGATCGGGGACCGCTTCGGGATCGAAGCCGAGCCCTTCATCCTGGATTTCGATCATGAATTGCTGGCAAGTGGCGTGATAACGGACGTGGACGGTCTTGGCAGGATCCTCGCCATTGCCGTGCTTGACAGCATTGACGAACGCTTCTTCAAGGGCGAGGCGAATGCCGAAGAGCTCCTTGTCGGCATAACCGAGAGGGCGAAGCTCGTCGAGAAGCTGATTGATCAGGCAGGGAATCTCGGCGACGGTGTGCACGCCCATCTGCTGCCAGCCCGCGAGGCCAAAATTGCCGGTCATGGGAGAGCACCGTGAGCGTGGCGGACGGAGAGTTTCCGTCATTATTGCAAGGATCGGCGAAATGCCAAGGGAAAATTGGGAGGCGTGTTTCGCCTCAGGAAAAGTGCGTGTCCATCCATTTGCCAATGACCTCTTTGGTCGTTCCGGCGTTCATCAAGGCGACAAGATCACGAAATGGCTGAGTTCCGATATTCTCTTTTTGCTCGTTGAGATATTGCGCGACGGCAAGCAGACCGACCTGGAAGTTGTTGAATTTTCCGTCGGTGCAGCAGCATCGCCACAGCACTGCCGCCGCGATTTGCGTTGCGGCGTGATTTTGCTCGTTCGCTTCAGTCAGGATTTCTTCGAGGCCCCAATCGTCCATGAATTCCTGTAGGCGGAAACCACGCAGTCGGCAAACCTGGGCAGCGATGGACTTGAGCGTTTTGACTTGGGGATTCATGCTGGGACCCTCCGATTGCCTTTTTCCATGCACCTCCTTATTCTGCGCCGAGTCCGTGTCCGAATGCAACCAGACGATCAGCTTTCTCCGATAACTTCATCCAATCCGACCGCCAGTTTTTCTAGTTGTGTCTTCCGCGCTTCATATTCGTCGTCCGGAATCACATCGATATAGATGTCGAGAATGTCGCCGCTCTTCCCTTCGATCCAGGATCGCGAATACTCATGGGTAAGCTGCGAGAGCTGCACCGCCGTCTTGTCCTTCACGAAATCGGCGGCTCGTTGAATGGCGAGTTCGGCATCATCCGGCAACGGAGCAAGTTCATTCACCTTTGCCGTGAGTCGATAGCGATTTTCGGGATAGACGTTCTCGTGGACCTTTTCGATGACGAGATGGCCTTCGGCGACAAGCTGTTCGAACAATTCCTGGCTCTTGTGAATGCCGGGCCCCTGCGGCATCCGCGCGATGGGCCAGTTCGTCAGCAATCCGGGATTCTTCTCGAAATAGATGAGGTGAGCAAAATAAAATGCTTTGAACAAGCGTGTCTTTCCAGTCACCTCCCCATCCGCTTTGCGAATGAGTTCGAGAATCACTCGCTTGGCATCAGTTCGGGGCATGGATGTTTCCTCTTCGCGCGCTGTTTTCCCTCATTATACCTCGCACACCCGCCGAAGCAATGCCGCGGGGCCTCACTCGACCGTCACGCTCTTCGCCAGGTTTCTCGGCTTGTCCACGTCGCAGCCACGCAACAGCGCGATGTGGTATGCCAGCAATTGCAACGGCACCACCGAGACCATCGGTTGCAGATAGTCCGGCGTTTGCGGCAGGAAGATCACCTCGTCGGCCCGCGCTTGCAGGTGCTGGGCCAGCTCGGCATCTCCTTCCGGGGCGACCGCGATGACCGGGCCGCCGCGGGCCTTAATCTCTTCGAGATTGCTCATCACCTTGTCCGCAACGCCTCCCGCCGGGATCAAGAACACCGACGGCGTGTCTTCGTCCACCAGGGCAATCGGGCCGTGCTTCATCTCGGCCGCGGGATAGCCCTCGGCATGGATGTAGCTGATTTCCTTGAGCTTGAGCGCCCCTTCGAGCGCGACCGGAAAGAGATACTGCCGGCCCAGGTAAAGCATGTTGTTGACGTGGTAATATTTCTGGGCGATCTCGCGGACCTGATCGTGGCAAGCGAGCGTGCGGCGAATCGCATCGGGCAGGGCGCGGATTTCCTTGATCATGCGGGCCCCCTGCAAGCTCGATTGATGCCTCATGCGGCCCATGTAAAGGGCGAGCATCGTCAGGACGGCGACCTGGTTGGTAAACGCCTTGGTGCTGGCGACGCCGATCTCCGGGCCGGCGTGGAGATAAACGCCGCCGTCGGCTTCGCGGGCAATGGTGCTGCCGACGACGTTGCACAGGGCGAGCGTGTGGTGCCCCTTGCGCTTCGATTCGCGCAGGGCCGCCAGCGTGTCGGCGGTTTCGCCCGATTGCGTGATCGCCAGCACGATGGTGTTGCGATCCATCGGCGGATTGCGATAGCGCAACTCGGAGGCGTATTCGACTTCGACCGGAATGCGCGCGAATTCCTCGAAAAGATATTCACCGACCAGGGCAGCGTGATAGCTGGTGCCGCAGGCGGTGAAGATGAAGCGTTCGGCGCGGCGAAGATGGCGGGCATCGAGGTTGAGGCCGCCGAAGTGAGCGCTGGCGTCTTCGTCGGCAAGCCGGCCGCGCATGGCGTTTTCGAGGGCTTCGGGCTGCTCGAAAATCTCCTTGAGCATGTGGTGCTCGAAGGCGCCCTTGTCGGAATCGCCGAGGTCCCAGTCGATGCGGTGAACGGTGGCGTCGATGCGGGCGTGATTGGCGTCGAGGATGTGCCAGCTATCGCGGCGCAATTCGCACATTTGGCCGTCTTGCAGATAGACGACTTTCTGGGTGTTGCCGATGAGGGCGCTTGGATCGCTGGCAATGAAGTTCTCATCCTCGCCGATGCCGACGACGAGCGGGCTGCCGAGGCGGGCGCCGACCAAGAGATCAGGCTGATGCGTGCTGACGACGGCAATGCCGTAGGTTCCCTTGAGCAGGTTGAGGACCTTGCGGACCGCCTCGACGAGATCGCCCTGATAGTTCTGGGAAAGGAGCTGGGCGATGACTTCGGTATCGGTATCGCTTTTGAAAACGAAACCCTCGGCTTGCAGTTGCCGTTTGAGGGCGGAGTAGTTTTCGATGACGCCGTTATGGACGACGGCGATCGATCCGTCGGCACTGATATGGGGATGGGCGTTGCGATCGTTGGCAGGGCCGTGGGTCGCCCAGCGCGTATGGCTGATACCCTGGCAACCGGGGGCGGGCTTGTCGCTGAGAAACTTGGCGAGCTCGGCGATTCGGCCGGCGCGTTTGCGCAGATGCAGATGGGGACCGGTGAGGGTCGCGAGCCCGGCGCTGTCGTAGCCGCGATATTCCAGCCGGCGCAAGCCCTCGACGAGAATGGGTTCCGCTTCCCGCTGCCCGATATAGCCGACGATGCCGCACATGCCCATTCCTCCTTGTAGATAGCGTTGGCCGCCCTGATTAAAAGGGAACGGCAGCGGAATGTATAGTCCAATTCGTCGGCAAACAAGCTGCGGAAGCTGCAAAGAATTGGTGAAGCGGGTTGGTGCCGGCCGCAAGGCTGGTGTATCTTGCCCAGATTCGGAACTTGCTTAGCGTTCGCGCGGTTTGACCGGATAGGCGAACGCTAAACGGCGAGGGCTACGCCGGCACAAACGGATTGGTCCGCTTCTCGTGTCCCACCGTCGTCGCCGAGCCGTGCCCTGGATACACCACCGTGTCGTCCGGCAACGTATACAGTTTTTCTCGTATCCCCGATTCCAGGAGCGCCATGCTGCCGCCCGGAAAATCGCATCGGCCGACGCTGCCGCGAAAGAGCACATCGCCGCCGAAAACGATGATGGGTGCTGTCTCCCCTCGCTCCTCCGGGGGAGAGGGGTCAGGGGTGAGGGGAGAACGTACCACGAACACCACGTGCCCCGGCGAATGCCCTGGGATTTCCAGCACTTCCAGGCGAATGCCGGCGAAATCCAGCGCGTCGCCTTCTTGAACCAGGCGATCCGCGGGCGGGCTGACGATCGGCATGCCGAATGGAGCGCTCAGGTTGAGATTGGCGTCGCGCAACATCGGCGCATCGCCGGAGCCAATGATGAGCGGGGCCTTCGGATAGCGTTTTTTCATGGCTTCGTTGCCGGCGATGTGGTCGGCATGTCCGTGCGTGTCGAGAATCGCTGCCACGTCGAGACCGCGCTCCTCCAGGAAAGCGAGGATCAACTCCGGCTCCAGGCCTGGATCGAAAACCAGCGCCTCGCGCCGGTCGGGCCGCCAGGCGATATAGGTGTTTTCCTCGAATGGCATCGAAACGATCACGTGAATCTGTAGCGCCGCGTTCATCGGTCCCTCCTCTTGTAACTTATACAAACTTCAGGCCGATTTCCGCGTGGCCGTCTTGCCTGGCTTGCGCTTTTTGCCGACACCGACGCAAAAACCCGGCTGGTATCGCGTTTGCGGTGTTGCTATAGCGGACCCGTCGGAACGAAAGCTTTCCGTCGCGAGGACGGGTTGGACCATCCACGGAGGGTGATTAATGAACGCAGTACGCTTGATGATTCGTGCTTCGACCACGCTTGCCGTCGGCATCCTATTGCTGGGCGCTAGTACATTCGCTGTCGGCCAGACGAAGGGACCGATTCGGCCTGTCGCTGCCAGTGCGGAGCAGATGTCATTCGATCAGCCGCTCGCCTGGATGCAGGAAGCCAAGACGAATTATTCCGCCGTCAAGGATTACTCTTGCAACTTGGCGTCGCAGGAGCGGGTCAATGGCAAGCTTCTGGATCGGAACATCATCCAGATGAAGGTCAAAACCCAACCCTTCAGCGTTTATTTACGCTGGCTCGAACCCGCCAAGGACGTGGGCCAGGAAGTCGTGTATGTCGCGGGGAAGAACAACAACAAAATGCGCGTCAAGAGTAAGGCCACCGGAATCCTCGGCTTCATGTCCATCGATCCCAACGATCCACGCGTCCGGCAAAACAGCCGGCACGCCATCACCGAGGCGGGCATTGGCCACATGATCGACGAGACCATCAAAAGCTGGGAAATGGACCGCGCCATCGGCAAAGCGAAGGTCCTTCCCCCGCTGCAAGCCGAGTACAACAAGCGCGCTTGCTACCAAATTGAAGTGGTCCACCTGGAAAGGACCGCGCAAGCCCCATGTTATCGCACCGTGATCTATTTGGAGAAGGTCTCCAAAATGCCGATCTTCCTGCAGAATTACGATTGGCCCCGCCAGGGCGGACCGGCCGACGGCGAATTGCTGGAGAGCTTCGGTTACTTCAACCTCCAGTTCAACATCGGCCTGGCCGACGCGGAATTCAACAAGTAAAGGAATCACCAAAACGCGATAAGCGAAATCACGAAAGAAGTGCCAGAGACCAATGGCAAGCTTTCACGATTTCGCTTTTCGTGCTTCCGTGATTCAATCCGGGGTAGGCGTCAGCACAGTAGGTGGATTCTCGCCTATGCGGCCATTTGGGGGTTGACGTTGCTTGGCTTGGGTACGTGAGACCAGAAGGCGTCCCATTGGTCCGGGGCGCTGCAGAACAGCGCACGCAGATGGCAAACCGCGTCCGAGCCTTCTTCGCTCCAACGCATGCCTCCCATGCTCAGACGCTGATTCACGACGGTCTTGCAGGCCGACTCCACGGCGCCGGTGCCGATTTGCCAACCCTTGCGCAAGTAGGTCGGGTAATCCATGCGCGTCCAGTGGTTGCCCAGGTAGCTCAGAACTTTATCGTATTCTGCCTGGGCGAGTTCGCACATCGCCGCGCGGTCCAACAAGGCCAGCTCCGCCAACAACGCGGCTCCACCTTCATGCTTGAGTTTGTGGCACCACGTCGCCGCCAACGCTTCCCCCGCCTTGCCGGCGCGATACGCCTTGGCGAAGTTGTTCACGTATTCGCTGGTGTGGCGGAAATCCACAATCTTCACCGCCCGCGGGAAATTCACGTCGATGAAATGCTCCAGACCCTGGCCCGCATCCGTCAGTGCGATCCAGCGGTCGGCCGCATCCATGCCCACCTGGGCGCCTTGCCCACGCATCAGCGGCCCCAACTCCTCCAGCGTGTAATGCCCCGCCAGGTAACGCACCCCTTCGCACGGCTTACAGATGTCCTCGTCGTCCACGGCACGCGGCTGCGGATTGAAGATCATGCCCACGTCCACCATCCGCCCGTCCGCTTTGGCCCCGTCAGGACCTTGCATCATGATTCCCGTCGCATCCAGGGCGAGGTAGGCGCAGGTCTTGCCCTCCACATCGGGGTTCCACTGGAACGGCTTCTTCGGCCCGAACACCTCGCCTTGTTTCAACCAAGTGCCGGCACGCTCGCCCGCGCGTTCGGTAGTGCGTTCGACGGTCGATTCGCTCAAGGACAGCCCGGCGCTTTTGGCCATCACCTGATTGGCCGCCTTGCTGAAGCTGTTGGTGACGCCATGCAACGACACGATCTCTTGCGCCGCCGGCGTCAAGCGTTCCGGCGATAACCGCAGCATTTCGTCCCACGGCCAAGTCCCTTGATGGCAGTGCTTGCAATGGTAATACGGCCGCGACAAGTTCATGTCGCCGACCAAACTTTTAATCTCTTTGGCCCGATAACCGACGAAACGGGCCGATTCGCGGCAGTGCGGGCAACTCATGCTGGACCCTTGGTACCCCCTTTTTTCCGCTCATTCAGAGCGGTCTCAATGGCGTGGGCGGCGATCTTGTGCGCTCGAGCGCGAATTTCGAATTCGGTGGCGCCGAGCAATTGTGCATCGGGCTTGGAGGCCATGATGCGTGCCATGTTCAGAGCTTCTTCTTGAAATCCTTTGCTGATGATGGCAGCGATGCGTTGCGCTTGGGCTTCTTGTTCGGCAGAGAGAGTGAGATCAATCATGGTAGTGGTCCTTATGCAAGAGCTAAAAACGCCGGCCCGCAGCCAGCTGGCCATAGCGTATGCATTTCCCACCTACTTTTCAGCTGCTCACCCTTCAATCCGGTTCCACTCGGAAATCACTTCCCTTCCGCCGGCTGTTCCCTTAAGCTGATTTATATCCCCATTCGCTGATTCACCGCTCGAGGAGAACCCCATGCCGACGAAGTATCGCCAAATCTGGTTTGCGCTGGCCATTTCCCTGTGCGCCTTGTGTGGCGGCAGCCAAGCACAGGACGCCAAGCAGCCAGACGCCAAGGTCGATCCGAGCGCCGCCCGCATGCGCAAGGACATCACGTTCCTGGCCTCCGATGAATGCGAAGGCCGAGGCGTCGGCACGGTGGGACTCGAACTTGCCGCTCAATACATTGCCATCCAGTTCAAGCAGGCCGGGCTCAAGCCGGGCGGCGTCAACGGCACCTACTTTCAGCCCTTCCCTTTCTGCACCAATGCCCAGCTCGACGGCGTGAGCGATATCACGCTGATTCGCAATGATGGCAACCACCGCGTCCTCAAGCAAGGCGTCGATTTCCAGGTGCTCGGCACTTCCGCCGCGGCCGCCCTGACCGCGCCGGTGGTCTTCGTCGGCTATGGAGTCACGGCCAAGGGCATCGAATACGACGATTATGCCGGCATCGATGTCAAGGGAAAGATCGTCATCGCCCTGCGGCGCTTGCCGCGCTGGAACGACAAGGAAAAGCCGTTCGATCCGGCGAACAAGGACGAGCTTCAGGCGATCGAGGCGAAGCAATACCGCGGCCAGCTCGCCAAGGCCGCCGCGGTCATTCTCGTCAACGACGCCAGCGAAACCAAGGACACTCTGATGCCTTTTTCGGCCATGGCACGGGGAATCATGACCGTGTCGATCCCGTTTGTGCAGATGAAACGGGAGGTGGTTGACGAATTGCTCAAGGACAGCACCGGCAAGACGCTCGCGGAGGCAGAGAAGGCGATTGACGCCGACCTGAAGCCGCACAGCGCCGTTCTCAAGGACGTGCGGATGACCATGAACGTGAAGGTCAAGCGGCAAGAGACGATGGTCAAGAACGTCATCGGCTATCTCGACGGCAGCGGCCCGCTCGCCGACGAGACGATCGTCGTCGGCGCTCATTACGATCATCTCGGCTACGGCGGCTTCGGCAGCATGGGCGGCAAGGCGGTCTTGGGGCAAATCCACCACGGTGCCGACGATAACGGCTCCGGCAGCACCACCGTCATGGAACTGGCCCGCCGCTTCGGCGCCATGAAGAATCGCGAAGGCCGACGCATGGTCTTCATGACGTTCACCGCCGAGGAGCGCGGCCTGATCGGTTCACGCCATTACTGCAAAGTCGAGCCGCTCTTCCCCTTGAAAAACACCGCCGCGATGCTCAATCTCGATATGGTCGGCCGAGTCAACCCGCGGATCACCCGGATTGACGAAAAGACCGTCACCGTGGCCGACGAGGACGGCAAGGAAGTTCGCACCTATGACCTTGCCAAGAATTGCGAATTCTACCGCCAAGTCAAAGGGGCCAAGCAAAAGATCACGGACGGATTGCAGGCCGAGGAGTACAAGAAAATCCTTGCCAAGGGACTTAACGCGGCGTTGGTCACCGATGCCAAGAATCAAGTGACGAAAATCACGCTGACGGGGGAGCCGACGCTTTTTGCTCTCGGCATGGACACGGGCGCCGAATTTGAGAATCTGGTCAAGAAACACAATCCGGGCTTTGAGATTCTTTTGGACAAGAGCGTGTTCGGCGCCAGCGACCATTACTCGTTCTATCAGCAGAAGATCCCGGTGCTATTCTTCTTCACCGGGCTGCACCAGGATTACCATCGCCCGAGCGACACCTCGGACAAGATCAACGTGGCGGGCATGAAGCGCGTGGCTGACATGAGCGAACGAATTCTAGACGAGCTGTGCACCGATCCGAAGCGGCCGGAATTTATCCCTGCCAAAAGCACTTTCACGCCCGGCGGCGCCGGCGGCGTCCGCATCGGCTTCCAGCCCGACATGGGCTTCAACGGCAAGGGCGTGCGTGTCGATGCCATCTCCGCGAAAGGCCCTGCCGATCTGGCCGGCCTCAAGACCGGCGACATCATCGTTGAACTCGCGGGCAAGGAAACGCCGAACCTCGTCGCGTACCAGAAGATTCGCGAGACGCTCAAGGGCGGCGTGGCCGTCGAGATCAAGGTTCTGCGCGACAGCAAGGAATTGACGTTCAAGGTGACGCCGGCGGCGTCAAAATAGCATTTGGATTAGCGTGCCGCCGGCACCCCGCGGCGGACGCGCTCCAGCGCCTCGCGCGCCTCGTAGAAGAGGGGATGCCGTTCGTACGCGGTGACTTCTTCGTAGCAAGCCGCCGCCCGCGCCAAATCGCCGCACGCTTCGTAAGCCCGGCCCAGCTTGTATGACGTGTCCGCCCCCGCTTCATCGCTCTGGCGGAATTCCGTGTAGCACAGGATCGCCTGATCGGGCTTCTCGTCGAGATACAAATCGCCCAGCATGCGGTGCGCGAAGTACCACGCTTTTTCCTCTTCCTCATTGGCGAACTTCTCCGGCTTGTGCTGGCGGATATCTTCGAGCAGCGCGACCGCTTCGGTAGTTTCGCCGCGCAGCCGGCAGACGCGGGCCTTGAGCAGGCGGGCGGCATGACTGCCGGGCTGGGCGATCAGGGCCAGCTGCGTCAGGTGGGCCGCCCAATCGAGCAGCTCGGCATCGCCGCCGCCCTTCTCCAGGACCCAGCGTGCCTTGTCCCGGCAATACTGCGGGTCGAACCACTTGCGGACGCTCTCGATCCGCGCTTGCAACTCGTCCGGCTGAATCGAATAGTAATACCGGTCTTTGCGGGCGAGCAAGTCCCTATCCTCGGGGTTGTACGAGAGGGCATGTTCGCAGCAATGCAGCGCCAGCCAGACATCGTGTTTCTTCTCGAACAGATCGGCCAAAATGCGATAAGTCTCAATGCCGGCGTTTTCGTTTTGGCTGTAGAATTTGAACGCTTCGAGGGCGGCATCAATGCGATTTTCCGCAAGCGCTTGCTCGCCGATCTTTTTGACGGTGGCGAACAGCGCTTCCTTGTCGGCGGGCTGGAGATTTTCCACGCCGATGGCCCGGCCGAGCTGCATCGCCTTCTGGTAATTCTGCCAAAGGCCATCTTTGTCGCCGTGCTTCTCGTGGGCCTGTGCAATTTGGATGTACAAGGTCGCGGCCTGCAACGGCAAACCGTTGGCGGCGATGCGCAGATAGGCGCAGCCGCGCTGCCATTGTTCCGCGTCGGCAAGCAGGGCGGCGCCGCCGGCGCGCGCATATTCATGATCCAGCATCGGCGGCGGCTGGCCGGGCTGAGCGATCGACCAGTATTCGCGCTCGGTGAGTTCACTGTAGAGATGCCGCTTCATTTCCTTGGCGGTCGGATCATCCGGTGTCCTGGCGAGCTGCGTCTCGACCGCGGCGATGGCGTCCATGTGTTGGCCGGGCCGGGGCAGCAGCACCTGGCCGACGCGCTGCGTCATCTCCGGATGCCCGTACATCGCCAGCTGCCAGGCCGCGTAATGGATCGCTTGCCGTTCAGGTGTGTAATACTGCGGCAACTGCAAGATGCCGAAAAGCAACCGGGCCGATTCGTCGTAATCGCGCTCGTGCAGCCGGGCGACGGCCCGCCAGTAAGCGCAGATCGGCGCCTTGCCCGGCTGCTCGCGTTCGATCAAGTCGAGCATCTTGACAATCTCGGCCAAATCGTGCGCGTTCGGCCTGGTTTGCAACATCTGGCTAATGCGTTCCAGGCAGAAATCGAAGTGCAGGAAAGGCACGAGATCGGGATCATTCTCCAGCGAAGCGAAATCGAGATCGCGATGCAAGTCCCACATCTCGTGACGGGCCAGGCGATCGCCAGGATCGAGCTCGAGCGCCCGCCCAAGCGACATGAGCGCGAGGCGCGTGTGTCCCATGCGGCGATAGCTCAGGCCGCGCAGGGAGTGCTTGAAGACGCGTAGCCAGGGCAAGATGCGCGTCGTATAGACAAAGAAAATGCCGGCCGGCATAAGCACGACCACGGCGCTGCTGGCGGCCATCGACGCGCCGGCGAGCAAGCACCACAACCCGACGCCGAGCGCGGCGCACATCGCGCCGATCTCGATCTCCGTTTCCTCAACAAGCCCGGCAAAGGTGAGCAGGAAAAAGCCGGGGATGCCGATCAGGAGCAGCATCCCGATCTTCGTGCGCTGGACGTCGCTGATGGCGTCGGGCTTAAAGTAATAAAAGGCCATCGCGGCGCCAATCAGGATCGCGGCCATCGCCAAACTCAGCCACAACCGATACATCGGCTGGCGCACAAAACGCAGGTTGTAAAAGATGGCCCCCAGCATGCCGCCGCCCAGCACCGGCGCAAGCGCTTCCAGCGTGATCGCATCCTCGCCGCGGCGATTGAAGGTGAACACGGCGCCGGCCGAGAG
Source organism: uncultured Planctomycetota bacterium (assembly GCA_963767835.1). Classification (GTDB taxonomy): domain Bacteria; phylum Planctomycetota; class Planctomycetia; order Gemmatales; family Gemmataceae; genus SIAQ01. The sequence goes on along the minus strand of CAVYFY010000019.1, from coordinate 93,867 downwards.
ACCGACGAGCACTCCAGCGTAGACCATGCCGGGATTTTCGAGCAGCATGAAGACCAGATAGCCGAGCCAATTCCCCTTGGGGCGGAAGCCCTCGCGGTATTTGCGGACGGCGGCGACACCGAGAAAAAGCACCAAGCCGCCCATCGTCGCCAGCCCGATCAAGGCCAATTCGTCCAGCGTGGGCTCGAGCCAGGCGATCATCACCAGCAAGCCGAGATAGACGCCTTTGAGAAGGAACTCGGTTTGTTGCCAGCTTAGCATGGAGGGTCCGTCGTCAGGAGTCGCCGACACAGAATGACATATTGCTATCATAAACATTATACGAATCAGCCGCGCCGCCTAAACGACGGACCACGGACGACGGACCACGGTATCGACGACATGGATCTGAGCACACACGGACTGGTGAATGTTGGCCCCGTTCACGCCCAGCTTTCGCCGGCGCGCTCGGTCGAGCTGGCGCTGGCGCGCAACGAAGGCATGCTGGCCGACAATGGATCGCTCGCGGTGAAAACCGGCGCTTACACGGGCCGGGCCGCCAAGGACAAATATCTCGTGCGCCGGCCGGCCAGCGAAGCCCACATCGCTTTCGGCGCGGTCAATCAAGCGATGGCCCCGGCCAACTTCGAGCATCTATGGCAGCGCGCTCAAGCCCATTTCCAGGGCCGCGAATTATTCGTCTTTGATGGCTGGGCCTGCGCCGATCCGGCCTACCGCGTCGGCGTGCGGCTCATCACCGAACATGCCTGGCAGGCCCTTTTTGCACGCTGCCTGCTGCGCCCGGCGACGGCCGAGGAGCAACCCGCGTTCAAGCCGAACCTGCTGATCCTGCACGCTCCGAGCATGCAATTCGAAGCGAAGCGGGACCAGACGCGCAGCGAGGTCGGCGTCATTCTCGATCTGGATGAGCATCGGGTGTTGATCGGCGGGACCCAATACGCCGGCGAAATCAAGAAGTCGGTTTTCACGTATCTGAATTTCTGGATGCCGATGCGCGATGTCTTCCCCATGCATTGTTCGGCAACCGTCGGCACCGCCGGCGACACGGCCCTGCTCTTCGGCCTGTCGGGCACCGGCAAGACGACGCTGAGCGCCGACCCCGAACGCAAACTCATCGGCGACGACGAGCACGGCTGGTCACCGGCGGGTGTCTTCAACTTCGAGGGGGGCTGCTATGCCAAGTGCATCAAGCTGTCCCGCACCGGGGAGCCGCAAATCTGGAACGCGATCCGCTTTCCCAGCATCCTGGAAAACGTCGTGCTCGATGAGACGACGCGCCGGCCCAATTACGACGACGCCTCGCTGACCGAAAACACACGGGCGGCTTACCCGCTTGAACACATCGACAACATCGAGCCGAGCGGGCGCGGCGGGCATCCGCGCCATCTCTTGTTCCTGGCGTGCGACGCCTTCGGCGTCCTGCCGCCGCTCGCCAAACTGACGCCGGCGCAGGCGCAGTATCACTTCCTGTCGGGCTATACCGCCAAAGTGGCGGGGACGGAAGCTGGGGTCAAGGAACCGACGGCGACGTTCAGCAGCTGCTTCGGGGCGCCCTTTCTGCCCAGGCCGGCGGTCCATTACGCCAGGATGCTGGAGCAGCGCCTTCACGATCACAAGGCCCAGGTCTGGCTCGTCAACACCGGCTGGACCGGCGGCGCGTACGGGGTCGGCAAGCGATTCCCGCTCGAAGTAACGCGCCGCTTGGTCCGCGCCGCGCTGAGCGGCGCACTGGACGCGGCATCCTACTCGCCCGACCCGGTCTTCGGCGTCCTGGTTCCCACGGCATGTCCGGACGTGCCGGCTGAGCTTTTGCAGCCGCGCCGTGCCTGGGCCGACGGGGCGGCTTACGATCAGGCCGCTCGCAAGCTGACGGAGCTCTTCCGCAACAACTTCAAGAACTACGAGGCGCAGGCGAACGCCGACGTGCGCGCCGCGGGGCCGGTCTTGACGCGCTAACTAATTCTGGCGCGGCGGATTGGGCGGCGGCGGCGGGAAATCGCCGGCCGCGGGTGCCTGGAGTTGCACGCCGGGCGGGATGTTGCCCGGCAATGGGGCAGGCGGCGGAATGACAGGAGGACCCGGCGGAAGAACGGCCGGCGGACCGACCGAGATGTTCGGCGCCACGGGGATGATCGCCCCCTGCGGAATGGCCACACCACCGTACGGAGTCACGGTCGTCGGACCGAGCTTGCCCGGCCTGACGTAATCGCAGAAATCCACCAGCGGATGGGTGCTGCAACCGCTGAGAAAGCACAACAAGAGGGTCCATCCGCGCTGGCGTGTCATTGGTGTCGATCCGTGACGGTGGCTTGAAATTCCGCGTTTAGCCGGCGAGCTTGCTCGCCGCCACTAAGGCGAGCGGCACGACATAATCTACCCCTCTCCCTCCGGGAGAGGGGGTGAGGGCAGAGGCTTCAAAAAAAAACTTGCCAAACACCCTCACCCCCGGCCCCTCTCCCGAGGGAGAGGGGAGGAGAGCTCTTGCCGCTCGCCTAAACGGCAAACCCCTGATAGCGCAGCGGCAACGCGCCCGGCTCGTCGAGCATCTGCCCCAGCGCGTCCAGGAGGCCTTCCAGAACCAGACTCAGTTGAACATATCGGCCCAGCTGCGCCTCCGTATCCAGGCAGCGTTCGAGCATGGCATAGATTTTCTCGGGCGGGGCCTTCTGTGCCAGCGATGCCAACAGGGGCAACTCTGCCGAATCCGCCGATCGCGCCGGCGCCCCGGATTGTAGGCGGATCGCGTCGGTCAGCGCTTCGATGAGGAGCTTGAGCGCCTGGTTGGCCCGCCGTCGCTGAAGAGCCGCCTCCTTGCCCGCCTCCTCGGCAAACTTGACGAAATCCTTGGCCGCCTCCACGCTTTTCACCTTCGGCTGCACGATGGCCCGCAAAATATCGCTCCGGAATTTCCACAGCGATTCATCCGCGAGCGCCGCCGCCTGCCCGGGACTGCCCGCCGCCAGCCGCACCAGGCGATCCAGCATCGCTTCACCCACGCCTTGCTTTTGCAACAGCGTGCGAACGTGGGCATCCGGCAGCGGAGCGAAGCGGACAAGTTGGCAGCGCGATTTAATCGTCGCCAGCTGCCGATCCAGGCTCGTGCCGATGAGCAGAAACAGCGAGCCCGGCGGCGGCTCTTCCAATGTCTTCAGGAAGCAATTCGCCGACTCCTCGTTGAAATCGTCCGCGTCGTCGATGATGCCGATCTTGCCATGACCCCGCGCCGGCTTCAGCGAGAAATTGCGGCAGAAATCGGTCATCACGTCGATGGGCATTTCGTTCTTTTCTTCAGGCCGACTGACCTGAAAAAGATCGGGATGCGTGCCGGCGTCCACGAGCAAACAAGCGGCACATTGATTGCAGGCGTCGAGTTTTCTCCCCTCACCTGGCGCTCCGGGAGATGGGCCGGGGGTGAGGGGGCCGGGCGCTTCGCACAGGAGCGCCTTGGCGAGTTCCAGGGCGAAGCGCCGTTTGCCGACGCCGGCGGGGCCGACGAAGAGATAGGCGTGGGCCAGCCGCCGCCGGGCGACGATTTGACGGAACGACGCGACACGCTCATCATGGCCGACAATTTGGGACCAGGACATAATCCACGTGGGTTACGGATTCAACAATTTCATGATCGCGCCGCGCATCCCCGCTTGCACCGAATCCACCGACGCGCTCGCATCGACGACGCAAAATCGCTCCGGCCGCCGCTGAGCCTCGGCGAGAAAGCCGGCACGCACCCTGGCGAAATAATCGAGGCCACGGCTCTCCATGCGGTCAGCGCTCGGTTTGCGCCGGGCGAACGCCGTCTCCAGCGGCAGATCAAGCACGATGGTCAGGTCCGGCTCCAGGCCGCCAGTCGCGAACAGGCCGACGCTCCAAAGCTCGGCTGGATCGAGTCCGCCGGCATGTCCCTGATAGACGACATTGGCGAGCAAGAAGCGATCGCAGATTACGATTTGCCCCGCGGCCAGGGCGGGGCGAATCACTTCCGAAACAAGTTGCGCCCGGCTCGCCATGAACAGCAGCGCCTCGGCGGTGAGCGACATCACGCCGCGATAATTCAACAGAATTTCACGGAGCTTCTGTCCCAGATCGGTGCCGCCGGGATCGTGGCAGACGACAACATTGCGTCCCTGGACGCGCAGCCAATCAGCGAGCAACCGGCATTGCGTCGATTTGCCGGCCCCGTCCACGCCATCCAGTGAGATGAAGAGCCCGTTGGACATATGTTGTTCGAGCAGCCTACGGTTTGAACGTTGGAATGGCCCGGATCATGAATTCGTCAAATAAAGGTACCGTGAATGCCATGTCCCCGTGGGCAGGGCTGTAGATCATTCCTTTCTTTATCAATTTGGCTCGCACCGGTCCAAGGCTTGTCACCTTGACTTTCCGCACCTCGGCAATGTCGCCCGTGCGATGAGCGCCGGGGCCGAGCTCGGCCATCGCACGCAGGAAATTCCTTTCGCTTGGGGTCAGGCGATCATAGCGCACACGGAAGAAGTTCTGGTCGAGGCGCGGAATGACGACGGCCGTGGCATCATGCACCATTTTGTTGGTGATTGGACTGGAGGCCGCCAGATTCCAGGCTTGATAACCCCACTCCTGCACGAAGTATGGGTATCCTTTCGTCAGGCGATACACTTCGTCCAGAGCAGCGGACTCAAAGGCGACCCCGGCAGCTTTCGCGGGATCCTGGAGCGCTTTGGCCGCATCGTTGGCGGACAATGCGCCAATGTCCGGAAAGCTGAAGAGCCGCTCAGCGTACGACTTCGATTCACCGGCTAATCCGGGCAGGATCGGAAGTCCGGCCCCGAGCAGCACTAACGGAAGCTGGTGCTGCTGAACCTTGTGCATGGCCATGATCAGCGCGGCCAGTTCTTTTTGGTTGAAATACTGAACTTCATCAATGAAGATGGCCACGGCACTTTTGCGGTCGGCGGCGGCTTCGCCAATAGCGAGAAAAAGATTGGGTAAATCGATCTCCAAATCCCCGCTGTCGGCAACGCCTTTTTCCGGGTCAATGTCCAGGCCTATTGTGACATCGTGCATCGTGACCTTAAACGCCCCAACGAAACTTCGCAGAATGGCAAGCCCTCGTTTGACCTTCTCGACCGCTCCAGCCATGCGGTTAAGCTCGAAGAGGAGCGTTCGCAGGTGAGGCGCAATGAGCGAAACGAGGGGCTTGTCCTCGTGGGCTTCGATGCTGACTGTATGGTATCCGCTGCCTTTTGCAAGGCGTTCGATCTCGTTAAGCAGCACGGTCTTGCCGACTCCTCGGAGGCCTGTGAGGAGCAGGCTTTTTTCAGGCCTTCCCGCCTTGATCCGGCCCAACAGGATGCGCGACTGTTCGAGAATCGGATCGCGCCCAGCCAGTTCGGGCGGCGGCGAACCAGCACCAGGCGAAAACGGATTCTTGATGGCGTCCATTCCACCATTATACTCATTTATATCCATTTATACACGTTTATAGCTCAAACAGGCTATAATCAGCTATAAATGATGGCTCTGTCCATAGCGGCGCCAATGTAACCCAACACTTGCCCCGCCGTCACGCGCTCCGCCGGGAAGGCGCATTGCTCGATCAGCGTTCCCGCTGCCGGCGCCGCGACATCGAAGGTCGCGCTTTCCACCAGCAGTTCGACGACCCGATCTCCCGCGAAAACCGCCTCGCCCGGCTTCACGTACCAGACGCTTACCACGACTTCCCCCCTGCCAAGATCGGGGGCAAGGATCGGCTCACGCATGGATCATCTCGCCGGCGTGGTAGCTGGAGCGCACGAATGGGCCGGCGGCGACGTGCCGGAAGCCAAGCGATCGCGCAAGCGCCGCCAGCTCATCGAACTCCGCCGGCGGCAGATAACGGGCGACAGGCACGTGCTTCAGCGTCGGCGTCAAGTATTGCCCCAGCGTCAGCATGTCGCACCTGGCGGCACGCAAATCGCCAAGCACCTCCAGCAATTCCTCACGCGTTTCGCCAAGCCCCAGCATCAAGCCGCTCTTGGTGCGCATGTGCGGCGCCTGCCGTTTGACGCGGGCCAACAGTTCAAGCGTGCGCTGATAGTCGGCCCGGCCACGCACTTTTTTGTAGAAGCGCGGCACCGTTTCCGTGTTGTGATTGAAGACCTCGGGCTCGGCTTCGATGACGCGGTCGATGGCGCGCGGATCGCCCAGGAAATCAGGGGTCAGCACTTCGATCACGGCTCCGGTGCGTTGCCGAACCGCGACCACGCAGCGGTAGAAATGCTCGGCGCCGCCGTCGGGCAGGTCGTCGCGCGTCACCGAGGTAATGACGACATGCTTGAGCCCCAGCCGGGCCGACGCCTCCGCGACGCGCGCCGGTTCGTCGGCTTCGAGCTCGCTCGGCTCGCCGCGCGGGACCGAGCAGAAGCCGCACGGCCTGGTGCAGATGTTGCCCATGATCATGAACGTGGCGGTGCGCTGAGCGTAGCATTCGGGGCGATTGGGGCAACGCGCGTTCTCGCACACCGTTTCCAGCTTCAGTTCGCGTAAGAGATTGTGCGTAAGAAAATTCTCGTTGCCCAGCGGCAGCGGCCGTTTGAGCCAATCGGGCAGGCGCCGCGCCGGCACGCCAGGCGCATCGATCAAGGGGAGCGTTTGCATGGTCACGCCCCTTTCGGCTCGGCAACGCGAATCGGCAGCGGTGCGGCACCCACGCGCTGACCAGCCCCTTGCAACGCCGGGTGATCTGAGAACAGGGCGACGCGCTCAAAGCCGAAGCGGGCGCGGAAATGCTCGACGAGCCGCTCGCGCACCAGCGATGGGCGCACGGGACCACGCCGTTCCCGCTCCAGTGAGGTCATCGGCTGCGGCGTCTCGGCGACCGTGGTGACGTGTCGGAATAAATCCAGGGCGGGCTGAACATTGATGAAAGCGCCGTGGCCGCTCACCCAGTCGCGCACCGAAACCCCGACGGCGGCCAGTAAACGCGTCTCAACCCAGACGCCGTGCTCATCGACGCGCACGCCGGCGTGGACGCTGAAGTCGCCCAGCAAATCGCGAATGATTTCGCCGAGTTGGCGCGGGTAAGCGGCAATTTCGCCGGGGAGCCGATCCAGCGGCAGGACGGGGTAAATCGCCAGCTGGCCGGGCACGTGCAAGATGCAGCCCCCGCCGCGATTGACCCAGCGAATGGGCCAGCCGCGCAGTGCAAGTCCTCGGGTTCCAGATGGATATGGCAGCGGCTGCCGCGCCGGCCCACCGTGATCGTCGGCGGATGCTCGCATACAATCAGCGCCGCTTGCCGAGGATCCCCGCTCACCTCATAATGCAGCCGGCGCTGCAGACGCATCAACGGCTCCAGCGCGATGCTGCCCAGCAAGTAAACCTGCAGCGTCGTTTCCTTAAAGGCACATTCTGGAATTTCCGCCGCCATACCAATTCCGCTAAACTCCAAAAAATCGCTGAATCCCGCTCTCTCCCCAGACCGATATTTTGGGAAGGAGGATAATCTCCACGCGCGTTGGCCCCAGGGCACGGTCCAGGCCACGTGCCTATAGTTTAGCATTCGCGCTCGACATTGCAACACAGCGCCGTTGTGATCCGCAAGATGCCAAAAACTGGCACGCTTGCGCGATACAATGGCGAATGCGTCCCGCCGTCCCCTGCGCAAACCAAGGACGATCTCATGGGCCGATCATTTTCCATGTGCAAGTGCGTGTGGCTTTTTTTTGGCCTCGGTGCCGCCGCCATCCTGGCTCCCGCGTTGCGAGCCGAGGACGCCGTCGAAATTTTGAAACGGACCCTCAAGGAAGGGACTTTGGAACAAGTCGCCAAGGACACCGATTCCTTGAAGCTGCTGTCCGATCTGCGCCGCGGCTACTTCCTCAGTGAATGGCCGCGCGAGTCGCTGCGAGAGCTCGATAGTCTTCAGAAGGAGCTGGAGAAGAAGAAGGAACAGAATGCGCCGCAAATCGCGCAGGTCGTGCACAAGAGGGAACTGTTGAAAATACGCGGCGCCATGGGAGATCGGCTGGCCCAGCGCATTCGCGGCAGCGCGATGGGCAACGAGGATCGGCAGATCGCCGCCTGCATCATGGTCGCCGAGCTCGCCGAGACGGAAGAGCCTCAGCAGCGCGCCGTGAAATTCGCGGCGCGGTTCAGCGAGATGCTGGTGGGGACAAAAACGGCAAAGGGGCTCGTTCACAGCCGCGACGTGCGGGTCCGGCAGGCGGCATTGCACGCACTGGGCAAGATCACACCGCTGCCCGGGGCTGCCATGCCTGCGCTGCGTTCGGTCCTGAAAGAGGACGAACTCGGGCCGCGCCGCCTGGCTGCTTATGCCCTGATCGACCTGGTCAAGAACGCCGCGTTCTTGCCGCGCGAGGAGGAAATGGCGACCATCAACCAGACGGTCGTCGAAGCCGACCGCGTGCTGCGCCGTGCGGACGACGATGAGTACGTGCGCGCTTACTGCCTGCAGACGATCCTGACATCCGCAATGATCTTCACGGATTACCGCTGGACCTCGAAGTTCGGCGATGTGCTGGAGAAGCCGATTGTCCAAATCGAATTCGACAAAAATCTCAACAGGTCCGTGCTCGACCCAGGTGTGCAGGAATTGCTGAAGTCCTACCGGGAGGCCTTGCCGCGCGTTATCGCGGCTCTGGAGAAGGACCCGAGCCCGAAAATCAGGCTGACGGCGCTCGAGACGATCAGCCAGATCGTCAGTTCGCGCTACCGCCTTTGCAAGGAACTCCAGGATAAACACAAGGACATCCTGCCGCGCAGCGAACTGCTCAAGGAATTCAACGCGCCGGACCCGATCGAGCCGCTGCTGGCCGGGCAATGGGTCGTCATTCCGGCGGTCTTGAAACAGACCGACGATGTGCGTCTCAAGCGAGGCGTGATGTCATTGCTGGAGCGCGTGGCGGAGGACGTGGAGGCGACGCTAAAAGCCAAGAAGCAGGAGAAAGCCGTCACTGCGGAGAGCATTCGGCAATTCGTACACGCGGTTACCCCCGCGCTAAGCGATCCGGATCGCTACGTGCGCTGGACCGCCGCCCGCACGTTCCGCTATATCTCGCCGGAATACCTCGACGGCGAGATCGTCGTCGCCCTGGGACGCATGCTCATCGATCCGCACCAGCGCGATGCGGATCTGAGCGCCGCGGCGGCGATCACCATCGAAGCCATGGCCCCAAGCCCATCGGCCGCCAAGGCAGTCGCTTTCCTCCGCCCCGCCATCGCCGATTCGACGATGGATGCCGAAAATCGCATTCTGTCCATGAAGGCGCTGGTGGCGATTAGCCGCAGCGCCGCCAATGAGTGGGCGGTCAACGAGGCCTTTCCGGAACTGATCATTGCGGTCGCGGCGGACGAGGCCCGCATCCGCCGGGAAGCCTGTCTGACGCTCGGTCAACTCGGCGCGCCCCGGCACCGAAGAGAATTATCGCGCCGCCATCAACGCTTTGAAGACCGCCATGCGCGATGAGGACAGCGAAGTTCGGCTCAGTGCCAGCGAGGCGATCCTCAGCATCGCGCCGCCGCGGTAGTTGGTATTCGACTTACATTCGTCACAAATCGATCTTCGCCACGAAGAGGCGATGACGGTCTCCGGTTCGGTAGATTTCCTCCAGCATTGTCTCCAGGCTGGGCGAGATCATGCGCTGCCGGCCGGTTTCACCGTTGAGGCGGATGGTCACGGGCTTGGAAAGATCCATCATGCCGGGCGTGATCCAGAAGGTGAGCTTTCTGGCGCCGGTGACGCGAATGTCCGCCTGATTCCAGATCTTGGCGTCCCCCTTTTCCGTTTTGTTCCCCTTCGACAGGAATGCCTGAAACGTCGCGGGGCGGAAGGTCGCGGGCTTCGGCTCGGTGTGATCCGCCTGGCAGCGCGGCACGATCGATTCGCAGCTTAACCAGTAGAAGCGATTATCGGTGTTGCGCGTCGAGTGAAATTCTTCCCCGAGCGTGTTTCCGGAGTTGGATCGGCCCATTTCCTTGAGCGGGCTGTAGCGCTTCTTGCGGCTCATCCAGTCGAGCACCTTCGGGACTTCCAGGCCGTACCATTCCGAGCCGCGCCCCTTATATTCGACATAGATGGCGTTGTAGGGAACCCTCGTCCAGTCTTTCATGAGGTCGCGCATCAACCTGGCGTTGCCGCCATTGCGTTCGCCGTCGATGATGTAGAACGGCAGATACTGGGCGTTGGGCCAATAGTATCTCTTGGTGAACGGAGTGAAAACGCCGTTCATGGGTGCGACGCCGGCGAAGAGATCGGGATGGCCCAAACCGACGTCGAATGCCAGGCCGCCGCCGTCTTCCCAGCCGAACAGGAAGACACGATCCGAGTCGATCTGGAAGCGGCGGCGCAGATCGCTCAAGGCGTCGAGCACGAGTTGCTGCTGTTTGCCGCTGGAAAACGCTTGGCCTTTCTTGCCCGTCAACACCGGGGCGGCGAGAATGAAGCCGTACTTGGCCGCCTCCTCGCCAAAGCGCTGCAGCGTCTCGTCGGCGGTGTCGCGGCTCGAAGCCAGCAGAAAAAGCACCGGATATGCCCGCTGATGGTGATAATCGGGCGGCAGTTGCAGATGGTACGATCCGCCGGCGCCAACGTCGATCTGGATGGTTTGCACGGCCGTGCCAAGGGCCTTGGCGTCGTGCGGCGCCACCGGCGGAATCATGCGGATGAGTCGCCCCATCACGTCGGCCGGTAAATCGTTGTCGCGCGAAAACCCGCTCAGCAAATTGGTGCGCTTGAGCGAATTGTCCGTCGTCAGATACTCGATCAAGAATTCGCGCCCCTTGGCCAGCTTGAGCGCCATCTTCACGTCCGGCTCCGCGGCTTGCTTGCCCTGCAGCCAGCCCGACACCGCCAATGCCAGCACTTCTTCGGCGGTCTGCACCGGCTTCTTCTTCTGCTTGCGGTTCATCTCGTGCTGCATAGCGAACAAGAGGAACGTGTCGAGCCGATCCACGGTATCCGGGTTCAGTTCAGCGACGATGAATCCGGTCGCCTTGGCCCACGCGGACTCGTTGTTCGTCAGCGCCGGCATCTCCTTGAGGTACCTCTTCGCCTGCTCGATGTCGGTCTTGGCCTTGGCATATTTGGCCTTCAGGTCAGCCGCCATGATCGCCAGTTTCGGCCCGACGAGCTTCAGATATTCGCCGCGTTCATAGGCGATGAGCCGTTCGCTGGCGATCGTGTGCTGGCCCGCGTTAGCCGCGCGCTCGATATTCTCCACGTAAAGGTTGGCCTTCTCCTTCATCAGCGTGTCGAGCATCTTCTCGGCTGTTACCTTCTCTTTGGGGTAGTTCGCGATGATGGCCTTGAGCTCGCGCTCAGCTTCTTTGGACCAGCCCGCCTGTTGCATAAAGTTGGCGATTTCCAGAAATCTTTCCGATTCCTTTAGCTCCTTGAGGTCTTTGCGTTCCGTGAAGATTTGCAGCAGAATCTTCCGCGTCAACTCGGGGCCGAATTCGTCGGTAAAATACATCTGGGTCCAATCGTAGGTGTCCGTAATGGCCATCAAGTGGTGCGGCGTCAGCAGGGCGACTTTCTGCTTCATGTAGATGGGCCTGTTATTGGCGCTATTGATAACCTTGACCGTGCGCTTACCGTCCTCGCCCCATTTTTCAAATTTCTCGACCCGAAATTCCTTAAGAATCGGCAGCCCTAGAACGTAGCCCTTGTAGCGCAGGACGGTCACCGGCGCCTTCACTTCGCCATCCTTGGGCTGGTAGACCTTGGTGACCTGATGCGGGCTGAACTGGATATTGCGCACGTGATCGTCGATGAAGAATTCGCCGGAGAAGATGGGGAACGAGCGTCCGCTGTCCTTGTCCCAGACGTAGTCGCGCACCTTCTCGTTCACATTTCCCTTGATGGCGAAACCGTCCTTGAAAATGACAATGGCATCGCGGCGCGGCTGGGCCGAGACGTCGAGCGGCATCGCCAAAAGGAGCAACGCGCACAGGAATTTCACCCATCGCCCCACAGGTGAAGCGGGGGTGGGATTGAGGGGGGTCGTTTTTGGCGTCATGGGAACCTCTGCCTTGCAGACAAGACGTAGCATCTTCCCCGAGTTGCGCTGCGCGATGAAAAAGATTCGCTGGTATGATTTTCCACGATATGGCATCATCTTGCAAGTAGATGTTGCCAGAAACCGCGCCGGGCGGGAAAATAGCGTGCGGGGATTATCATGCCGATTCGATTTCGCTGCGCGTATTGCAATCAGTTGATGGGGATCTCGCGCCGCAAGGCGGGGACGGTGGTGCGCTGTCCGAAGTGCGCGGGCGAGATCATCGTGCCGGTGCCGGACGGCCAGGCCGGGCCGGAGGATGCCGGCGAGCAAGGTGGCGGGCTGGCGTTTGATGTCGAGAAGCTCGACTTCGGCGTCGAGCCGAGCAATGGGAGCGTGGGCGCAACCGCCGTCGCGCCCGGAGAGCCGGCGCCGATCGAAACCGTCGCGCCGCCCCCATCCGCGCCGCTGCCACAGCGGGTCGGCGTGTTCGTGCCGCTCGGCATGTTGATCATTTCCGTCGGCGTGGTCGTGTTGCTTCTGATCTTGGTGCTCATCATCGGCCTGATTATCGGCCGGGCGACGATGACGCCGGCGGAAATCAAGACTGCGGCCCACGCTCCCTACCGATCAAGCCGTCTTAAGGATAGTCACCGTTTCTATCAATGATAACAATGGAGACAAGGACCACGACAGTCTTACCAAAGGTGTAATACACGGTGGCATGAGGAAGCTGAGGAGTTGGGTTCGTGGATATGCACCAAACATTACTCGCGGGCAATTGCTTACCTATCGTCGGGTCATGACGCAAGCCCCATTCGACTCCTGCTACAAAGCTCGCTACCTGTTCGTAATCCTCAACCATTTTAGCCAGTTCTTTTTGGAATCGCGTGCCTCTTATCATCTTGTGCACTTTTTAGCTCCTCGCGCTCAAGCAACTCGTTCGCCAGCGACTCCAGGTCAGCGCCGTATTTCTCCATCTTCCGACCTGCCGGAACGGCGCGGACAAATGCAACTTCGTATGGAATATCCTCCTGCAACTCCGCCGGCTGCCACCCTATGAATCCGTGAGAAGCGCCACTAATTTCAGCCGCATTTTTGTCCCAAAATTCGGCGACGATTTGATTAACTAATTCAATTTCCTCGTCGGAAAATGAAGACAAATCAGGGTCTCGCAAAGGAACGAGACGCTTTTGCTGTTTCCCAAAGTAGTTGGCTGTTCTATACGCAATCTCTCCTCGTTCTTCCATTTTCTCCGTGATGGGAACCAAAGCACGGGGGGCCGGGCCGTTTTGGAGTTTCTGATACCGCTGGTTGGTAATCGCCTTGCCAAACTGAAGGTACGCAATGAAGTCGGAATAGAAGAGGAGCTTATTGAGCTTTGTCGCCCCAAATCGGCAATCTTTTACCGACCTATCAGCGAGATAGAGGATCAATTCTTTTAACTTTTCGTTGTTCGGCCTGTTTTTATCATTGTCTTTCATGGCTCGGCTCCCTTGCTACGGGCCATTACTCTTGGCGTGCAACTACCATCATGGCCTGATTATCATGGCCCGACAAGTGTACTTATGTTCACATTATTACCTAAGACCATGCTTGTCAACTCCGTTTGCCATGCATTTTCCTGTGCATGGCATTTGCCGCCGGTTGGGTGACAACGGCTAACTCACATGTCCGCTTTTCTCCGGCAACGTCAAGAAGCCCCAGCGCAGCGGCTGATCCTGCACGTAATTCTTGCCGAGCGTGAGCGCGGTGACGGCCTTGGCGAATTCGTAGCCGAGATAAAACGCATGGGCCGGGTCGATCGGCGTCCGCCTGGCCATCTCCGCGAAGAGCTCGAACGGGTCGGTTCCTTGCAGGTGCAGATCGCGGCTGATGACGTGCAGTTTGCCGCGCTCGGCGAAGAGACGGAAGTTGCTGTCGCGCACCTGGGCCGCCAGCTCCGCGAGCGTTTCATCGCCATGCTCGCGCAGCTTCGGATCGCGCAAGAGGACGAGATTCGGCTCGCGCCGTTTGGGCAGGACGCGGTGGGTGCAGGCATAATGCGTCAAGCGGCGGGCCAGATCGAGCTCGCGCACACTGCTCCGGGCCCAGTTGATGACTTCGGTTGTCAGCACGCTGCGAATGCTCAGTTCCTGGCAGAATCCCATCAGCAGCACGTTGATCCCCGCGGCGTCCGCGTCGGTCAATTCGGTCAGGTTACCGACGCCCATCATCATCGCCAGATCGGGATACTGCTTGCGGATCTCGAGATAGCGGCCCAGCGACTCGGCAAACCCGAAGGCGATCGGTTCGAGCACCGGATCGACGCGGAAGGGAACGCCGCCTTTCTCCAAGAAATCGATAGTTTCCGCCAGCCCCGCGCACTGGGCCGGCGTATCGGGGATCGCGACGACCTCGCAGCCCCAATCGAGCGCAGCCGAGCGATTGGTTGCATTGACGCTCAGGACGAGTTCTGCCCCCGCCTTGGCCGCCGTCTGCGCTTCCCAGGCATTGAAGCTGTCGAGCGAGACGCGTATGCCCTCGCCGCGCAGCATCTTGATGGCGTCCGCAACGCCGGCCCAGCGCTCGCCCGGATTGCACCCGAGATCAATGACATTGGCGCCGTCCGCATGGGCCTTGCGCGGCAGTCAGAATTTCCGCTGGAGCCAAGCGAGGGGCATGATTGATCTCGAAAAGGATTTCGATGTCGTGAGCGCCATAATCGGTGTCAGTCCGGCCTTGAGCGCCGAAGTAATCCGGCAAGTCGAGCAAATCCGCTGGACCCTTTTCGATGGACAACGGGCCCCATGCCTGCCGCAGCACTTCAAGCTCGCCGTTGCACAATCCCGGCAGCACGATGCGATCGACCGGCGCCGGCGGCGTGAAATGCGCTGCGATCCACGGCGTCGTCGCCAGCGCCGCCACGGTGATCGGCAACACGCCGACGCTGTACTCGAATCCAGCTACAGGCGCCAACTCCGCCAGGATGCGCCGCAGCGCCGGCTCGGCGAGTTTCCCGGTGACAAACAAATAAACTGGCATGGGAGGAACCAATTCGCGTCCGCATTCCTAGTTCTCATGCAGAGTGGGACTGCTGATTTTATTATGGCGCAATTTCCATGCCGAATACCGTCAGGTCGTCGCTTTGCCGGGTTTGCGCGAAGAGGTCCGATGCCAGGCGTTCGACCAATTCCTCGATCGGCAAGGCACGGAATGCCTCCGCGCCGGCCAGCAGACTGGCCAGGCCGACCGGATGCTGCTGGAAGGAAGCGGCGTCCATGCCGTCGGTGTAGAGGATCAGCTTGTCGCCTGGATTCATCTGCCGGGATTGCAAGCGGTACTTGGTGTCGAAAACGCCGAGCAAGCTTCCCTCGATTTGCCAAAGGATCGGCTTGCCCTGGGCAGGGACATAGAGCGGATGGGGATGCCCGGCGTGCGCGAATTGCAGCGTGCCGTCCTGGCAGTTGAACAGCACGTAGATCATGGTGATGAACGGCAGGTCCGGAATCTGCTGCGCCACCAGATCGCGGTTGAGCCGGGCCACCACCTCGTTGGGCGGCGTCAGTCGATAGGTATGCCCGCTAATCTCCTTGGCCCGAATCCCTTTTTTGACGAAGATGGTCAACAAGCTCGCTGGGACGCCGTGCCCCATCGCATCGGCGATATAGAAACCGACGTGTTTCTCATCGAGGCGGAAGGCATCATAGAAATCGCCCCCTACCTGAGCGGCCGGCTTATATTTGACGGCAAAATGGACGCCGGGCAAGCACGGCAGACTCTGCGGCAGGAAGCTTTCTTGCAGCCGGCGCGCCATTTCGAGCTCATGATCCATCTGTTGCGTCGCGGTCTGGAGGCGTTTGGAGATGCGCTGTGCCTCGGCGGCCTTGAGCGCCAGTTGATCGTGCCGTTTCTTGACGCGCAGGAGCGCCTGCACCTGGGCGAGCAATTCCGCGGGTGCGATCGGCCGGGCTAGCGACGTATCGGCGCCGCATTCCAGGCTCGCCAGCCGGGTGGGTTCGCCGCCGCTGACGAACAGGATCGGCGTGTAGGATTCGCTCTGGTCAATGCGCAAACGTCGGCAGCTCGTGAGCGCCGCCTCGGATTGCCGGCCGCCGTCCACGACGAATAGCTGCGCGGGAGCGTCGATCATCGGCTCGTTGAAATGGCGAACCGAGAGGTCATAGCCCGCCTCCGCAAGCGTCAAGCGGACATCGTCCAGCGGGGGAGTGCTTGCGAACAATTCGATATGACAGGCCGCCATGGGTGCTTTCTCCGCATTGCACAAGGCTTGACTATCGCAGAAAGCGTGGCGACTGACAAGAGGCAAATGAGGCAGGCATCAGACAGCAGCAGCAGCCGCTCGTGATTCATTGCTGTCTGCTACCTGCTGTCTGCTACCGGCTGCCTGCTAACAAAACAGCCCGCGCTTGCGCGGGCTGCTTGCTCACCCCTGGTCCGATGGCGGGACAGGTTAGCGATTGTTGTACCAGTAATACGGGGCTTGATAACCGTAGCCGTAACCATACCCGGCGCCATAGCTGCCTTGCGGATAGGTTGGGTAGTAGCTGGGATTGTAATATCCCTGCTGATAGCTCACGGTCTGGTAGGGGTTGTAGTAGTAGTTTGGCGCGCCGTAGTTGTAGGATTGCTGTTGCGTCGGCATCTGGGCGAGCGCCGGCGGAGCGGTTTCCGCCGGGAATCGCTGGAAGGTTTGCGCCTGGGGCATTGGCTGTTGGTTCGGCTGGGCGCCGAAGAAGGGAAACACGCCCTGAGGGCTTTGCATGCCGCCCGGGGCGTACATGGCGGGGCCGCCGCCGCCGCCTTGCCCGAAGGCTTCGGGGCCGGGGACTTGGCCGTTCTTGTAAACGCCCCAGAGGAAATTGTTGTTGGCGCTTTGCAGTTGCCAATTCAAGCCGACGCTGAACTTGGCATTGACCCAGGCCTGGGCTTCGCGCTCGCCGGCGGCCAGCGCGCAGAGTGTGAGCAGACCCATCGAAAGGAGCTTCTTCATGGTGTTCTCGCTTATGGATATGTGCCAGACATGCTTGTCCGATTCAGTCTCGCCTTGAGATTGCTCTTCGTTCGGACAAGACAGCATTGCCCACGAGCGGCGCGCAAGCCAGCCGGAATCTTGATTCTTTAGCAAAAGCGCCGGCGGCGGCCATGTCGCGGCAGGCATTTCTCGGACGAACGGTTAAAGTCGCGCCTTGATGCAAAACCGCGCGTCGCATCCAACGCGCCAAGCCGGCGCAAATCGCATCCTCCACACCCCGACTTGAGGGTCTTCGCCGATTCCCGCTCGATTGGCGTCCGCAACCCGAGCGCACCTTCGGCATCGTCCGCACAATCGCGCCGCCGCCGGACGCTGCCGAACCTGGCTCGGCAATGTCAATATTGCAACGGATTTTTCCGCGCCGGTGGTTGCGGAAGGCAAGGCACTTGGCCCGTTGATCGCCATAGCGGTATCGCATATGATGCCACAATGAATTCTCCCGAGATCGTCATCGACACCAAGGTGTTCGTCTCGGCCCCGCGATCACGCCGCGGAGCGTCGTTCCGATTGGTTAACCTGATCGAGCGCGGCGAGTTTTTTGCTGACGTGTCGGTCGCATTGATCCTCGAATATGAAGAAATTGGCCTGCGCATGCTCGCGCAGACTCGGCTCGACAAGCGTGATCTCCGGGACATCCTGGATTTTATCTGCCAGGTCGCGCATCGGCGGACGATCTATTATCTTTGGCGGCCGTGCTTGCGCGACCCAGCGGACGACATGGTGCTGGAATTAGCGGTCGGGGCCGGCAACGCGTCGATCATTACCTTCAATGGCGGAGATTTGCAGGGTGCGGACCAATTCGGCGTCCGCGTCCTGAGGCCCCGCGATTTTCTTGCCGAGATCGGACAGATTTCATGAGCAGCATCAGCTTGCGACTACCAGAATCGTTACACGCCAGGGCGCGCGAATTGGCCAAAAAGGAACAAGTGTCGCTCAACCCGTTGATCACGCTGGCGCTTGCTGAGAAGCTCTCGGCTCTCGATGCCGAAGTGTATTTGCAAGAGCGCGTCAAGCGGGGCGATCGTAAGAAGTTCTACAAGGCACTTTCGAAGGTCGCCGATTGCGAACCCGAGGAACGGGATCGGTTGTAATCGCAGCGCGACAGGAGAAACTGCCTATCTCGGAGCAACCATGAGCAGCCTGGCCATCCGTCGCGATCCGTGCGATTTCGATTTCCTCTCGCTGGGCGCCCTCGTGCATCGGCTCGATCCCGGCCACATCCCCTTCCGCAAGGCCCGCAGCCTCGACATCCACGTCTCCGGCGGCGAATACAACGTCGCCGCCAACTTGAGCGATTGCTTCGGCTTGAAGACCGGCATCGCGACGGCGATGGTCAATTATCCGATCGGCGAACTCGTGCAAACGCGCGTCCGCGAAACGGGCGTCACCCCGATCTACAAGTGGTTCGAGCACGACGGCGTGCGCGGGCCCAACATCGCCACCGTCTACAGCGATCGCGGCCACGGCGTGCGCGGCCCCGTCGTCTTCTACAACCGCGCCAACGAAGCCGGCGCCATGCTCAAGCCAGGCGATTTCGATTGGCCGAGAATCTTCGCGCGCGGTGTGCGCTGGTTCCATTCCGGCGGCATCTTCGCGGCCCTGTCGCCGACCACCTCCGAGCTCATCATCGAGGCCATGAAGGCGGCGAAATCGGCCGGCGCCATCAATTCCTTCGACCTCAACTATCGCGCCAAGCTCTGGGCGTCAGTCGGCGGCGCCGCCAAGGGTCAGGAAGTGATTCGCCGCATCGTTGGGCATGTCGATGCCCTGATCGGCAATGAAGAGGATTTGCAGAAAAGCCTTGGCATTGCGGGGCCGGCACAATTAGCCCCCGGCGAGTCGCCGGGGGCCCTCGATCCCGATACGTTCTTCGCCCTGATCGAGCGCGTCGTTGCCCAGCATCCGAACATCAAGCTCGTTGCCACGACGTTGCGCGAGGTCCATTCGACCAACCGGCACGACTGGGCTGCGGTGCTCTGGCTGGACGGCAAGCGTTACGTCAGTCCGACCTGCGAGCTCGCCGTGCTCGACCGTATCGGCGGCGGCGACGGCTTCGCCTCGGGCCTGATCTACGGCCTGCTCGCGGGTC
Organism: uncultured Planctomycetota bacterium; assembly: GCA_963767835.1. GTDB lineage: Bacteria > Planctomycetota > Planctomycetia > Gemmatales > Gemmataceae > SIAQ01. The sequence continues at coordinate 74,771 of CAVYFY010000019.1, read as the reverse complement.
GCACGCCCGAGGAATCCCTACGTCTCGGTTGGGCCCACGGCGCCTTGTTGACGACCTTCCCCGGCGACGTTACGATGGCAACTCTGGACGAAGTCGAAGTCTTCGCCAAGGGAGGCTCGGCACGCGTGCAGCGCTGACACCGATGCCGTCAATTCTGAGCGAGCACGTGCCGCCAGGCCGCGGGATTCGGGTCGGCGTTCTGGCCGGTGAGTTCGCGCAATGCCGTCAAGGCCGCTTTCTGATTTTCCGACAGGTAATTCGCCGGCCGGGCCGCGACTTGCGCTTGCAGGTTCGCCAAATTCTTGCCTTCCACGACGCGCGTGCGCACCAGGAAATCGAACCGCTGTTTGTCAGGCCATGGGGCGGCGTTAGCGACCGGCACCATCACCGAGAAATCTTGCCGCAGATAGGTCGTGTCCGCGCGGACGAATGGCTCCGAGCCCAGCAACTCCCCGGCCTTGGCAAGCTCGCGGCTGCCGTAGTATTCGCGCACCGTGGTTGGGGCCGGCAAGCCGGGGGTCGGAATCAAGCCGGGGACTTCCGATGCCTCGCCGGTATCGACCGGAGCATGGCAAAGCAGGCAGTTGCGACGGTGATTGATGCGCACCACCTCGCGCACCACGTGAACAGCGGCGTTGTCCACTTGCGCCGGCACAGGATCTCCGGGCGCCGCTTCGCCGAGCATCTCCGCCAGCTGCGGCAGCAGTTCGGTTTGCTTTAGCGCGATGATCGCCTGCGCGGCCCGCCCGGCGACGGCCGGCATCGGATAACGCATGCCGTGCAGCAGGATGTCGCTGTATTCCGCCGCCGGCCGGCCTTGCAGCGCCTTGAGCGCCGCGAAACGGACATCGCCGTCAGCATCGAAAATCGCGGCCTTGGCCAACTCCCGCGAAGCCGCAACATTTTGTGAGGTCGCGAGTTGCTGGGCAAAGCTGGTGCGCAGACCCGCGCTTTCGGGGCCGAGGATTTGCGTCAAGGCGGCAATGCCTACATCGGACTGAGTGTCCATGGCGAACGGCTTGCTGCGGTTGGCATCCATCGCTGCTCGCACGGCCAACACCGATCGTTGAAAAGCGTTGCCAGCCTCCGCGTCAAGCTTGCAGGCGTCCCCCATGATGAACGGCAAGCCGCGCAACTCGGGGCGCTGCTGCATTTGCGCCAGCAGGAAGCCGTCCTGCTTGGCCGTGTTCTCCTGGCGAATCCGGAGGATCAGCCGCCGGATATCCTCTTTGGCCTGCCCGGGCAGGACCCCTTGCGGATAATCGGCCAGGGCGATTTCCGGAATGCTGCGAAGCTCCGTCGGCATCTCGGCCGTGACGACCGCGGGACGGCGCTCGATGGCGACACGGGCGAACTGGGCCGGATCAGGCGGCAGCGGCTTCACCACCGCCTTGTCCCCCAGGCAGACGCCGAACCCAACCACGGCGAAGACCAGCGCGGCCAGTCCCGCCCCAATCAGGACGATCTGCACGACCTTCGCGGTCATCAGCTTTCCGTGCTTGACCGGCGCGGCGCGAAAACGGGCGCCGTAGGAAGTGACGCCGATGTCCGCCTGACATTGCGCACAGCGCTGCAACCGCGTGGCAACGGCGCGATCTTTCGTCGGCAACCCGGCACAAGAGACGCACAGAGAATCGGCCATGGCTTACCCCCTTGGACACGGGATATGGATTGACAGGCATGATTTCCAGGAATCGATAATTATCAGCACATACGCCTTTGCTGTGCAAAGTTATCTGCAAAGCAAACTAATGTCAATGGCAAGCCGGAGATTTTGATGCGGATTCATTCCTCCGCACGGTCCAAACCGAGCACGCGCCGCCAGGCGGCCAGATTCGGCTCGGCGGCCTGCCCGGTGAGCTCGCGGAGCGCCCGCAGCGCTTCCTTGTGCTGTTCCGACAAGTACGCCCGCGGACGCTCGGCCATCGTTTTTTGCATTTTTGCGAGCTCGTCCCTTCGACCACGCGTGTGCGGACCAGGAAATCGAATCGCCGCATCTCGGGCAACGGCGAACCCGCGTGGCAACCTCGCGATCCTTGATCGGCCATGACGCGCAACGGACGCACTGAGTGGGGCCGGCCATGACATTCCTCTGGGAAGGGGACGTGAACATGATCCGTACGACCCGTCAATATTCCCGGATTTGAAACGCAAACGCAACAGAAAAGCGCAAAAAAAGTTGAACCCCCGAGTTCGAGCATTTGCAAGGTGGTTGACGTAGCTTCCCCGATCGCCGGCGGCCAATTCGTTTTCCGGGCAAGGGTGTGGTTGCATGTGTGAAATGCATCGGCCCAACGCATTCAGCGACAAAGACTTCCGTGCCGAAAATTCGTTTCACGCTGCACCGCTTCCGGCGAGCTATACCGCTATCAACGGCGGGCAGACGATGTGTCGATGCCATTGCGCGTCGTTGGGGGTCGGGAAGTCGCTGCGGAAGTGGACGCCGCGCGATTCCTCGCGCTGGCGGGCGCTTTGGATCATGAGGCGAGCGACCGTCAAGAGATTTTGTAATTCCCAGCCGGGCCGCTGCGAAAATTCACGCGCCAGCACATAGCGGCACCAGAAGGCGACATCGCGCTGAGCGTCCTCGAGGCCGGCGCCGTCGCGGATGACGCCCATTTGCCGAACCATCAGGCTGCGGAGCGAATTGGTGATGTCGGTGACGTCCAGCGTGCCGGCGCTCTCCGGCTCGAAGCGGCTGACCAGCGGAATGGCGGTGAAGCTCTCGGGCATTTTCGCCGCGGCATCGGCGGCGCCTCGGGCACAGGCGGCGCCGAAGACGAGCCCTTCGAGCAAGCTGTTGGACGCGAGCCGATTCGCGCCGTGCAGGCCGCTGGACGTGACCTCGCCGGCCGCCCACAAGCCCGGCAGCGTGGTCCGGCCGTGCTCGTCCACCGTGACGCCGCCAACCATGTAATGGGCGCCGGGCCGAATCGGGATCAGGTCGGTGCAGATATCGAGGCCGAAACCGCGGCACACCTTGTCGATGCCGGGGAAACGGCGGCGAACGAGCGTCTTGTCGAGATGGCGCAGATCGAGGTAGACGTTGGGATGCTTGGTCCGTTCCATGCAGCGGAAGATCGCCTGGGCGACGACATCGCGCGGGGCCAGCTCGCGCGCGGATCGACCTGGAGCATGAAGCGATCCATGTGCTTGTCACGCAGGTACGCCCCTTCGCCGCGCACTGCTTCGCTGATGAGGAATCGGCTCGAGCCGGCGACATAAAGGACGGTGGGATGAAACTGCATAAACTCCATGTCGCGCAATTCGGCGCCGGCGCGATAGGCCGCCGCCATGCCGTCGCCGGTCGCCACCGGCGGATTGGTGGTCTCGCGATAAACCATGCCGCACCCGCCCGCCGCCAGGATCGTCTGCTTGGCCCAGATCAGCAATTTTCCCTGGTTGGGCCGATGCACCAGCGCGCCGACGGCCCGGCCGTCATGCGTCAAGAGATCGAGTGTAAAGGTATCGTCCCAGATCGTGAGATTGGGCGCGTCCCTGGCCCGGGCGATGATGGCCCGCATGACCTCGAAGCCGGTGGCGTCGCCGAGCGCGTGAACGATGCGGCGATGGCTATGCCCGCCTTCGCGCGTCAAAGCGAGATGGCCTTCTTCCTCATCGAACTTGGTCCCAAGGCGAATCAGCTCGGCGATCTGGTGCGGGGCCTCGCGAACGACCAGTTCGACGATGCCTCGCTCGCACAGACCGCCGCCGGCCGCGATGGTGTCCTCGATATGGTTCTCGAAGCGATCCTCCGGCGCGAGCACGCCGGCGATGCCGCCCTGAGCGTAGGCGCTATTCGATTGCTGGATACTGTCCTTGGTAACGACGAGGACGCCGATGTCCGCGGGAATATCGAGCGCGGCGCGCAATCCCGCGATGCCGGCGCCGATGACAAGGATGTCGGTGAAAAAGTGCGGCGTCTGCTTGGGATTGAACTGCACAAGATAGCGGTGCGATGACGCCATCGCCGTGGGCCCTCTACGCTGATGAAACGGGTTTCCTTTATCGTTGAACGGACGCCGGATGTTAACCTATGTCGCAGACGTGTCATCGGCGCGGTTATCGGCTACATTGACAGCAACTACTCTTCGCCTGCGAGGGTGCTGTCATGAACCGCTGGTTTGCCGCTTTGGTGTTGGGCTTGGCCGTGATGAATGCCGGCCTGGGCCAGGAAAACGCGATCCGAATTCAATGCGAAAAGCCCGCCGTCAACGCGCCGCTGACCATCCCTCTGAGCGTACCCAAGGCGTGGGCCAAGTTCGATGAGGTCGCTGTGGACGTTGTCACCGGCAAAGGTCAGGCGACCCTCGTCGGCCAATTGACGGCGCCGGGCATCACGACCGAGGCGATCAAGGCGAAGGACGGTCTGGTGCGCCGCGATCTGCACGTCGTTCTCAATACGCCGTGCCAGGAGCTCATCGTGCATTTCAAGCAGACGAAGCCGCAACTGGTGCGCTTCGGTTGGTCCGAGAAGCCGAAGGAATACGCCGAGTTGGCCCGAACCTACTCCGGCGAATCCATACCCGTATTGCGCTACGTCGATCGTCCCTATGATCCTTCCTCGAGTGAATCACGTGAGAAAACCTACAAGGTCTTCCATCATCTCTACGATCCGGCCGGCAAGCGCTTCGTCACCAACGGCGGGTTCGCCGATCAGGTCGCCGATCCGAAAAAGCTTTTATATCCGCACCATCGCGGCATCATGTACGGCTTCAATAAGTGCAGCTACGGCCCTGATCTCAAGCAGCAGGCCGACACCTGGCATTGTCCACCGCCGTCCGCTGACCAAAAGAAGAACGTCCCGACCGCCCATGTGTCGCATGAGAAAACGCTCAGCGCCGAACCTGGCCCGCTGCTGGGCCGGCACCGCGTCCTCTTGGGCTGGTATGGCGCCGGCGAAAAACCCTTCGCTTTGGAGGAACGCGAGCTGACGGTATACACCGTCAAGGGCGGCACGCTGGTCGAATTCGCGTCACGCTTGAAAACCACCGGCGGCAAGGTGCGCGTGGACGGCGATCCACAGCACGCCGGCTTTCAATTCCGCGCCTCCAACGAGGTGGTCGCGACCAAGAACCAAACCTATTACTTGCATCCCGACGGCAAGGGGGAGATGGGCAAGGAACGCAATTGGCCACAAGACAAGGCGATGGTCGATATGCCCTGGCACGTCATGAGTTTCGTGCTGGACGGCCAGCGCGTATAGCGCCTGCTATCTCAACCATCCGAGCAACCCGAAGGAAACCCGCTTCAGTGAACGCGACTATGGCCGCTTCGGCGGCTACTTCGCGCAAGACGTCACCGAGGAGCAACCGCTGGTCGTCAACTATCGCCTCTGGCTGCAAACCGGCGAGATGACGCAGGAGCAAGCGTCGGCATTACGAGCGGCTTTCGCTTCACCGCCGAAGACGATGGTGAAGTAAAGTTCCTGCAACGAGGTGACCGACGCACTTCGTCCGAGCTCGGCTGTTTTGAGGAAGGCGCGGACGATTCAGTCCGCCGGAACGATTGACTCGCGCTGGACGACAGCCTTCGACGATCCCCCGGACTCCCATCAAGGATCATTTGGATTTTGGAAGCAGTTTCATCTCCGCCAACCAAGACAATGACCGTTCCTGCCACGCATCCCACATGGGGCCCTTATAGCCATTGAGGCCGTGTCCGCCGGAAGCGAGTTCAAGATACTCGGTTGCGACCTTCTGGGCGCGCAGCGCGTCGTAGAACATCTTGCTATTTTCGGGCGGAACTGGGCGGTCGTCCTTGGCATGAGCAAGAAATGTCGGAGGCGTTTTTCCGGTGACCTGCTTCTGGTTGGAGTACAACTCCACCAGCTTGGCATCCGGATTCTTGCCAAGCAGATTGTTGCGAGAGCCTTGATGCCCCTTCTCCCCCATGGTGATGACTGGATAGACCAGAATCATGAAGTCGGGTCGGCAACTCGTGCGCTGAACAGGATCGGTCGCGTCCGCATCCCCGGTGTCGAAATGAGTGCCGGCCGTCGAAGCCAGGTGGCCGCCGGCAGAGAACCCCATGATACCAATGCGTGCGGGATCGAGGTTCCACGCCTTCGCGTTCACACGCACCGTGCGAATCGCCCGTTGCGCATCGAGCAGTGGCACTTGGGATCGCCCCGCCGGCAGGCGGTACTCCAGCACGACGCCGGTGATGCCGTGGCGATTCAGCCAGGAGGCGATGCCGTGTCCTTCGGCCCCGGCGACGAGGCTACCGTAGCCCCCGCCGGGGCATATGACGATCGCCGTGCCGTTGGGCGTCTTCGGATGATGGACGGTGATCCAAACTTCGGTCTCCTGGAACTTGCCATCGCCAATAGGCGCTCGTTTGTTCCAAAGTCCGACGCGCTCCGGCTTGGATTCCTTATCGCCCTGTGCCTGGGCCAAATCGGTTCCTGGGACACAAAAGCTGAGTACCGCCGTAAAGAGAATGAGACGCATGTTATTTTCCTATGGTTTGATGAGCGGGGAGGGACGAAGTCAGATTACAGTCATCACGATCGCACGTCAAACGTTCGCACTGGAGTACGAGAAGATTTTGCTGTCCTCGCCGCCGTGATACCGTTAGTCCGTCGCTGTGCGATCACAGATTTAGATCGTGGCCGTGAAGCCGCTGAAGTTCAGCGCCAAATCTTGCTTGAGGTAGCCATTGTCGCAAGCATTGACGAAGCCGTCCTGGTTGTAGTCGAACGCCGCATTGTAAGGTCATCAGCGCTTGCTTGAATTGGAAATTGTCCGCGGCGTTGACGATCTCATCTCCGTTGATGTCGCCAAACAGACGGTAGAACGATTGCGTGCCGTCCTGACCACCTCGAAAACGCCAGCCGGACCGAGGAGAGCTTCATTCCGAGAGGAAAGGTTGAGACGGCAATCACTTCAACAAGCGGTGCTTATGCTGCGCAATGGCCCAGAGGCGGAGGTCTCCGAAGAGTTGTGCGAGGGCGGCAGGCTGATAGTGGGCGTTGAGGCCGCTGGGATTGGGAAGAACCCAGGCGTGGCTGCCGCCGAAGGGGGCCTTTTGGAGGCCGACGCGGGCGTCTTTGATGCCGGAGACGATGCGGTAGGGCCCGATGCCGACAAAGGCGACGACGGTGGGGCGCCAACGTTTGACTTTGGCTTCGAGGCGCTGACCGCCGGCGCGAAGTTCGTCGTCCGTAAGTTCATCGGCGCGGGCGGTCGCGCGTTCGACAATGTTGGTGATGCCGAATTTGAGATCGAGAAGGAGGGATTCTTCAAAGGGGGAGAAGAGGCGCGGCGTGAAGCCGCCGCCGTGGAGAGCGGGCCAGAACCGGTTGCCGGGGCGTCCGAAGTGGCGGCCGATGGCGGCGGTGTAGAGACCGGGGTTGATGCCGGCGAAGAGGACGATGAGGTTTTTGGCGGCGAGATCCGAGACGACCTTGTTGTGCGCGGCGAGGAGCTGGGCTTTGGTGGGTTTCCAGGCGGTGGACAATGTCCGACGCATGCCGCGGCGTCCTTCGAGAGTATTTTATCCTCAGCGATGTTGTCATTTTATGGTCCATTGCCGGCAAATGGCCAGCACTCGTTCCCCCTGGCGTTCCCGGTCTGGATCGACCGATGTTCCTACGGCAACGATCGATGAAGTCACTGAGAATTCCATGCGGCCCGCTCCTAACCTTTCCGCCGGCTCTCGATACCCTCAGACGGCCAGGCCCGGGCCTTGCCGGCCAAGGCGGCTTTGAATCGCTCTGCCGCCTCCCGGCATCGCCCGACTTGCTTCTGGATCCCGGCTTCATCGGGGGTTCCCGGCGTGCGGATTTCCTTGTGGGATTGCCATGAGCCGGTGTATGTGCAAGGCCGATCCCTGACGCGCTTTGCAGTGGAGACCCGCTATCCGGGAGAGAGTGCCAGCAAACGCGAAGCCGTGGCTGCTTTGCGATGGGCGGGGCGCGTGCGCGAAACGGCACGCAGGCTACTCGGCGTTCGGAAAAAATGACAACAAAAAAGCCGCCCGCAACTCCACGTCGCAAGCGGCTTTCATCATCCCATCGAAATCAATCACGCCAGATTCGTTAGCCGCCTGGTGTCGTCGTACGGAGCCATTTCTTAGCGTAGAATAACACCATGTCCAAAAAATTCCCAACGCTGCTGTAATTCCGCCTCACTGGTATCGCGGCGCCAACGTGCCCATCTCGGCGATTCGGCGCTTCGCCCACCAGGCGGAGCAGCTTTACCAGCGCAAGCCGCAGGCTGGCAGTTGCGGTTGATGCTTGTTTGCACTATCCTGAAAAAGTGCTTGGGCAAAAAAGGAATCTCATGATCCCGCCCTGCAACGATGATGGTTACTTGCCGCCGGGGATCCATCCCGCCACCCTCGAAGAAATCGCGGCTCGTTTCGGCAAAGAGTCCGAGCTCCGGCAGGCACAGGTGCAATCGCTGGGTTGGCTCGTTGATTTGGCCCGCCGGGCCGGCGCAGCGGATCGTCGTCAACGGTAGTTTTGTGACGGACAAGTTGGAACCCAATGACGTGGATTGCGTCCTGTTGATCGGCCCAAAGTTCCCGCGCGATGCGGTCGCCGAAGCAGAATTGCTCGCCGGCTTGCCGTTCATCAATCTCGAGCTTGTCGATGAGGACGGTTTTCGACAATTCACTGAACGGACCTTCGCGACCGATCGAAACATGGTTCCCAAGGGAATGGTGGAGGTGACCCATGAGCATTGAAAACCGGCATCAAATGGAGAACACCCGGACGAAGCTTCAAGAGCTGGAACAGCTTTACGCGAAAACCAGCCAAGGCCCGGCAGCGAGCGAGCACGTTCGGGAGCTTACCTTGCGTTCATTGAAGAAACGGATCAATCAGTTCAAGGAGGAGATCACTCGATTTGAAGCACGGCTCAGCACGTCCTCGAAATAGGAATGCCGCCCGCAACCTCACGTCGCAAGCGGCTTTCATCAATCCACCAAAATCAATCACGCCAAATTCGCCAGCCGCCCGGTGCTGTCGCCGAGTGTGTCCACCGCGCTGCCGACGCGGTCGAGCATTGAGAGCCAGAGGTTGTTGAGCGGCGTGTTGCGGGCGTAGCGGACGTGGCGGCCGGCGCGGATGGTGCCGGAACCTTTGCCCGCGAGGAGGATCGGCAAGTCGTCGTGGTTGTGGCGGTTGCCGTCGCTGTTGCCGGAGCCGTAGGCGATCATGCAGTTGTCGAGGAGGGTGCCGTCCCCTTCGCGAATATCCTTGAGCTTGCCCAAGAGGTACGCGAACTGCGTGGTGTGGAAGCGGTTGATCGTCGCGATCTTGCGCAGCTTGGCGGCGTCGTTGGCGTGGTGCGAGAGGTCGTGATGGCCTTCGCGGACCTCGATGAACGGGTAGGGCCGATTGCTCCCCTCGTTGGCGAAGACCAGCGTGCTGACGCGCGTGAGGTCGGCCTGGAACGCAAGCACCAGCAAATCGCACATCAGTCGCAGGTGGTCCTGATAGCTCTGCGGGATGCCGGTCGGTTGGACCATGTTGGGGCGCGGCGGTTCGGGCAGGCGGGCGGCCCGTTCGATGCGCTGCTCGATGTCGCGGATCGATGCCATGTATTCATCGAGCCGACGGCGATCGTTGGCCCCCAGGTTCGGCTGCAAGCGGGCGGCGTCTTCGCGGACAAAATCGAGAATGCTGCGCCGATTGCGCTCACGGCGGGCACGGTCGGCGTCACCGCCGGCGCCAAAAAGGCGGTCGAAGATTTGCCGGGGGTTGTTGAGCTTGGGCACGGGCGTGGTCGCGGAACGCCAGGAGATCGTCGAGGAATACGCACAGCTGTAGCCGGAATCGCAGTTGCCCGCCAAGGCGCTCGGGTCAGCCCCCATCTCCAACGAACCGAGCCGCGTCTGATGGCCGATGCGGGAGGCGGCGACCTGATCGACGGAGATGCCGACGCGGATATCGCTGCCATCGGTCTTGCGCGGCTCGAGCGCCGGTGAGGAACGCGGCCATGGCGCGAGCGTGATCGCCCGCCCCATCGCCGTTGGGCCGAGCCTTGTCGGCGGTCAACCCCGTCAGCACATTCACATATTCCCGCACGTCCGCCAGCGGTTCCAGGGTGCGCGGCAACGTGAAGCCGGTCCCCTCGGCCGACGGCGTCCACTCGGCCATGTTCTTGCCGTTGGGGACGTAAACAAACGCCATGCGCGTCGGCACCCGGTTCGGCGCCTGGCTGGCCCACGCCTGGAACGGCCCCATCGCTTCCAGCCACGGCAGCGCGATCGACGCTCCGAGCCCCTTGAGAACGGTTCGCCGCGAAAGTAGATGGCTCATTCTGGTTGGTCCTTTCCTCTGGCGTTTGCGGAAGGGGCACTCGTAGCGGAGACACGGAATGTTCTGCGGAGAGCCGACACGAGCTACGTATCGGGTATCGCTATTTCATAGCTTAACACCATTTGCGTCAAGGCGGATCGCAAAAATCTGTTTTCCGCCATGAAGACGGTCCTAACACGCCAAAGGCTTCAAAACAACAGGCCAAGCCGCGTGCGAATTTCGCTGCGAATGCGCTCGGCTCGGTGAAGAGCCGCCTTCATCCGTTTGGTCGTCGCACGCACGCCGGGGTAGCGGTATTCTACGGCGTATTTGGTGAGCGCATTCAAGCCCCGCCGAAACGGCGCCAATTGTGCCGTCGTGCGGCAAGAGCAAGTCGAGCAAATCTTCCAGGTCATGGGTTTTTGGGATGGCGCCTCCCTTTTCCTGCAACAGAGCCTTGAGATACTTTTCCGCCGCCTGCTGGCAATGAAAGCACACCGCGTCTCGCAGCGGCGGCGACCTTGCCGCGAGTTCGCACGCTGCGTCCCAGTCGTCCTCCGCTTTTCGCACCCAGGTCAGTGTCTTTCGCTTCATACAAGACCTTTCCTTTTTCCACGATCTGCGCAGGAACCAGTCGTTGTCCTTCACGCCCCGTTCCATTTGCTCCGGCGTTCGCACGATCAGGTCGAACGAGAATAGCCGCTCAAACGCGAGGCTGATGCGGATCGCCATGTTCACGACATCCGACGCCGGCATCACCACGAGCAAATCGACATCGCTCTCGGCGTGCGGCTTCCCATAGGCATAGGAGCCGAACAGGATGATCTTGCGGGGCTGGAATTGTTTGGCAATGCGGCGCGCAAACCGCCGAATCGCGGCGAGTGGAATGTTCGGCGACGGGTAGCGATAGGGTTGCACGTATGGAGCGGGGGCGGCGGTTGGTTTTCGCATGGCGTTATTGTATTCGACGCCGACTCCGGAGCCTCCGTGCCGATGCGGGGCGCCGCCGCGCCGATAGCGAGGTTGTTCCGAGACGGCCGCGCGCCCGCGGGGCGCTGAAATAAGTGCGGGCACCGGCAATCGCCGTTTTTTTGTCACTTTGCCGCACCGATCGCGGAAGCGTGTGTAATCGGGTCGTAAAGCTCGTACATCCCTTTGCCAATCCACCAATACCGATCTTCGCCGCCGGGGTAGTGGTGTCTGGACTTGTGATTCACGCAATCTGAGATCAGCTGGCACCCGACTGTACTTTTGTTGAACGATGGGAAGCGTGCGAGAACCTCGGCTGCAACGTCGCGCGGAGCAAATTGTTTCTTCCTAGACGCGACTACCTGTGCAGCTTCCCACACGACTTGCCTGACAGGCACCTCGCCTGACCAACGGCCCTTGCCGCCGCTTGCTGGAGCCGCAGGATCCTCGTTCCCCACAATGCACTCCGAGCCGACGATGATGTTGCCCGCCTCTGTGCGGTAAGCACGGAACTCGACGCAAGATATGTCCACGGCATAGGAAGTCCTCAAAAATCTGCACGTGCGGGCCACGCTCCGATCGATCTCTTCTGCAGCGATGTAGAGGCGGAGGCGTCCCGCATTGAGGGCAGGAGGTGGGTCAACCTCGAAGGTTTCGAAGAACAATGACTGGAACTCAGCAGCGGATGGCAGACCGCGATAACTCATTGCTAGCCTGAGAACGTCATCACTGCTGCGCTTCTCTTGCCCATGCCGCGTATTCCAGAATCTGGGCGACGACTTCTCGGGGCGTGCGGCTTTTTTTCAGCTCAATAATGACCAAGTTGCCATCCTGATCGATGGCGAGCAAATCAGAATAGCGCACATCTCCATCTGCGTGCGCTGATGCCTGACGTCCGATCACCAAGAGCGGCTCTTGAGCAATGGCGCGCGGGCTGTTTTCCAGCCATGCCTCCAAGAAAGCTTCTTGTGACAGTGTGGCAGGTGCGGCCTCAAAAAGTTTCGCGTCCGGAGCCGCCAGGTCGGAACTGGAGAGCTGGAATATCGGCATGGAATTATCCTCACTTTCCTTGGTCCTTGCCCCGTCGCATGCGAAACGGATCGCTCGTCGCCGTCTCGACGATCAGCGTCGAGAAGCGGAAATCGTTCTTGCCAAGGGCCGACACGATCGCATCGATGGCGGATTTGTCGTAATACTCGACGCCGCGGCCCAGGCCATAGGTGAGCATCTTTTCCGTCAAGGCACGGCTGAAAAGCTCCTTCTTTCCCAGCAGGATTTGCTTGAGCTCCTTGGGGCCTTTGAATTTCTGGCCGTTAGGTAATATTCCTGATGGATCGACGATGGCGTCGCCGTCTTTGAGGCGGAATTTGCCGACGGCGTCGTAATTCTCGAAGGCGAAGCCGGGCGGGTCGAGCCGGGCGTGGCAATTGGCGCAGCTCGGATTCTTGCGGTGCTGCTCCATGCGTTCGCGCAGCGTGCCCTTGAGCTGGCCCTTCTCCTCGAGCTCCGGGACATTGGGGGGCGGCGGCGGCGGCGGGGTGCCGAGGATTTGCTCGAGGACCCATTTGCCGCGCTTGACGGGGCTGGTGCGCGTCGGGTTCGAGGTGATGGTGAGGATGCTGGCCTGCGTCAACAGGCCGCCGCGCTCGGTTTCATCGGGGCCGAAGGTGACGCGGAGGAATTCGTCATTGCGTTTGCCGCCGAATTTGCCGAATCGGCGTTCGAAAGTGGCGCCGGGCTTGGCGGTCGGCTTTTGGCCGACGCGGTTGCCGTTCGTGTCGGCGATGCCGTAATGGCGCGCCAGACGCTGGTTCATATAGGTGAAATTGCTGTCGATGAGATCGAGGATGCTGCGATCTTCCTTGATGACGGCGCCGACGAATAGCTCGGTTTCGCGGGTCATGGCATTGCGCAACTCGTCGTCGAACTCGGGGAACAACTTCGAATCGGGGCTGTGGTTCTTGAGCAGACGCAGTTGCAGCCATTGCACGGCAAAGTTATCCACCAGTGAATTGGCCTTCGCATCCTTGAGCATCCGCGTCACCTGCGGCTTGATGTTCGCGTGCAATTCTTTCTTGGCGGCGAGAGCGAATAGCTCGTCATCGGGCATCGTCGCCCACAGGAAATACGAGAGCCGTGAGGCGAGCTGATATTCGTCAATCGGATGCGGATCCTTGCTGTCGGGGCGATCGTCGAGCTCAACGCGGAAGAGGAATTTCGGCGAGCAGAGAACCGCTTGCATGGCGAGCTGAACGCCGGCCTCAAATTTCTCCTTGTTCTTGTCGGCCTGATCGACGAACTTGAGCAGCCGATCGATTTCGCCCTTGGTCGCGGGCCGGCGATAAGCCTTGGAGGCGAAGCGCGTCAAGATTTCGCGCGCCTGTTCGCGCTTCGGTTTGGCTTTGTCGGCCGCCAGCAAGCGCTTGTGCGTCATGGGAAAGGTGTCGGCCGGCCCCTCGAACTGGAAATTCTGCACGTGCAGCGTTCGCTTGGCTTCCTCGGGCTTGGCGGCGTTCGGGTCGGTGTACGGATTGAGAAAAACCAGGCTGATCGTGACATTGCCCGGCTTCAGCTCGATCGGCGGGGCCTCGTAGTTCTTCGCATTTTTTTTTCCGCCGGTCGCCTTGATCTCGGCCGTGTGGATCTGCTTGCCATCGACCTTGAATGCGACCTTGACCGGCTCGTCGCCGACGGGCGTGCTCCAGGCGCGCACGCGGAAGGTATACGAGCCGGCGTCGGTGATTTTGTGGGTGATCGAGAATTCGCCGGCAACGTCCAGGTTGCGCAGCGAGGTATCGCGGATGACCTTGCTTTCCTTCGACTGGAGAAACTGCCCGGAGGTGGGGCGTTTCGACGGCGGCGGCGGATCGCCAATGAGAATCGCCTGATTCATGATCGTCTCGGCGGCGGCGAGATAGCGCTCCATCAAGACCGGAGAGATCGTCAGCACGTCGCCGATGTTGTCGAAGCCGTAGCCAACGTCGTCCGCGGGGAAATCGTCAGCCGGCTTGAAATCGACGCCGACGAGATCGCGGATGGTGTTGTTGTACTCGGTGCGATTGAGCCGGCGCATGGTGACTCGGCCCGGATCGCGCTTGCCATTGGCGTCGGCAGCGTGAAAGATGTCGTGCACCGCTTTCAGGACGGCGTCCACATCTTTCAGGTCGGGCCGACTTTTCTTCTCCGCGGGGGGCATCTCGCCATTGGTCAGCATGCGCACGACTTCGTGCCATTTCTTGCGGTCTTTGAGGATCGATTTTTCGTCGGTGTAAATGTGCAACGCCAGGCCCGCGTTCTTCTTCTTCGGGCCGTGGCATTCGACGCAATTCTTGGTAACGAACGGGACGATGATTTTCTCGACGGCGTCGCTGTTTTTGACGCCTGGCTCATTCTTGCCGGTCTGTGCGGTCGCATCGTCGATATGGAAATATGCGCCGGCGCCAATCGCCAAGGCGCTGCCCAGGATCACGAACGCGAAGTATCGATTTCGCATGGAAGAGTATCCATTGGGGGTGGGAGGGACACCGTGATTATATCTCTGCATAGGATAGTCTCAAGCCCACGACGAATCATCAGCGGGCTTTCGCGGAGATATCACTGTGCCGCTCGAATGGATCGATACGCACGCCCACCTGGACGACGAGCGCTTCCACGCCGATTTGCCGGCCGTGCTGGAACGCGCGGTAAAAGCCGGCTTGCAGCGCATCGTCGTTGTTGCCACGACGTCCCTCGACAGCCCGCGCTGCGTTGCATTGGCGGCCCGGCATCCGATCGTGCGAGCCACCGTCGGCATTCAGCCGAACCATGTCGCGGAAGCATTGCCGACCGCGTGGGATGAAGTCGTCGCGCTGGCGGATCGGCCCGAAGTCGTCGCGCTGGGCGAAACCGGACTCGACCGCTACTGGGACCGCACGCCGTTCGCCCAGCAAGAGGATTACTTTGCCCGCCATCTCGGTTTGGCCCGCAAGATCAAGCGAGCCGTCGTCATCCATTGCCGCGAAGCGGAAGCCGATGTCGTGCGCATGCTTCGGCAAGATTTCGACAAGGACGGTCCGATCCGCGCGGTCATGCACTCCTTCACCGGCGATCTGGCGACGGCCCAGGCGTGCCTCGAAATGGGGTTGTACATCTCGTTCGCGGGGATGTTGACCTATAAAAATGCCCAAGCCCTGCGCGATGTCGCCGCCAAGATGCCGCTGGAGCGTGTGCTGGTCGAAACCGATTGCCCTTATCTTGCGCCGATCCCGCACCGTGGCCAGCGCAACGAGCCGGCGTACGTCGTTCACACGGCGGCGGTGCTGGCCCAATCGCTGGGCGTGCCAGTGGAGACGATCGCGGAACACACGACGCGTAATGCACAGACGTTGTTTGGAATTCAACCGTTTACGTTTAGCGCTCGCGTGGCGCCATGCGAACGCTAAACGGATACCCGGAGTTTTACCTATGACTGTTAACGACCTGCTCGAAATGCTCGACTTCAACCGCGGCAAGACGCTTGCCTTCATCGATGGCCTGGCCAAAATCGGCGATGTGCACAAAGCGCTCGCCTGGCGTCCCGGTCCCGGCCGGGCCCATTTGGCGTGGCAGCTCATGCACATTGCCGCGACCGATGATCGCCATGTCCACGTGCGCATGGCTGCACCGGGCGGTCAGCCGGCCGACGCCGAATTGGTGCGCCGTTTCGCCGGCGGCAGCACGCCGGACGACGACATCCCGAGCCTTGACGTCATCAAGCGCTACCTGGAAGCGCAACGCAAGGAAGTGATCGCGTTCCTGAAAAAGCTCGACGACAAGGCCCTCGCAACCAAGCCGAATGAGCAAGCGACCTGGACCTACCTGGAATGGGTGAAAATCCTGGCCTGGCATGAAGCGCATCACCAGGGGCAGGCGCATTTGACGCTGAACCTTTACAAGGCCGCCCACGGGATCAAGTGACTGCCCCGTTTAGCACCCGCAGCACCCCGCGCGCTCACATAACGCCACGAGCTCCGCCCGATAGCGTTCCCTCGCCCCAAAGAAGCCATCGCAATGCCCCGCCAGCTCGAAGACGCACAGGCGCTTCGGCTCCGGGGCGTTCTCGTAGACGCGCACCGCCTGCGCCACTGGAATCAGCGGATCGCCGCGCGAATGCAACAGCAGCACCGGCGAACGCAGATGGCGGATCGATTCCTCCGGCCGAACCGCCATCATCGGGCAGCCGGCGTGCCACTCTGACATCGGCAACCCGAGCGTCAACAACCAGGGATGCACGGCGCTGGGAACGGGTTGAGCGCGCTGTGAGTCATGTCCGCGGTCGAGGCGAAACAACCGTCGAGAATGACCGCATCCAGCGGCGGCTCGGCGTGTGGAGCCGCTTCGGCCAGACTCGCGGCCCCAAGGCTGATGCCCATGCCGATCAGTTGCTTCGATTCATCGGGCCGTTCACGCCGCGCATACGCAATGGCAGCGAGCACGTCGTCCTTCTCCTTGTAGCCAAGCGTGATGGATCGCCCGCCGCTTTCGCCGTGCCCGCGCAGATCGAACATCAGCACGTTGGCGTCGAGCCAATCCCCCACCTCCACGAACGGCAACACCATGCCTCGATTGGCAGCGATGCCGTGGCAAATGATGAGTGTTCGCGAGCAGGTTTCTCCCCTCGCCCCGGTACTCCGGGGAGAGGGGCTGGGGGTGATGGGCTTCGCCGGTATCCACCAGCCGCGCAACGTGGTCCCATCGGCGCTGGCGAATTCGATCTCCTCGAATTCGCGCTGCCAATCCCGGCGCGGATCGCTCAGGACCGGCATCTTGAAGCGATGCACGTTGGCAAACGCAAGCGCTTACGGCAACGCGACCAGCACAAAAATCGCTAACGGCAACGCCTCGCACAACAGAATCCGCACCGCTGGCGAAAATTGCCAGCGCTCATGCAGAGATCTCGCAACGCCAGCAACGATCGCCGCACCGTCCATAGCACGATCAACGCTCCGGCGAGGAAATACATGCAACTCGCGATTTCGAACCAGAATCGCCACGACAGCACCACGCCGCGATCGAGGAAGAGAAACGCCAGGCCGAGGCTGAGCGCGAACAGCCCGGCGATGATCATGGCGGCAGGGCGAATGCGCGTGCGAAAAGCGCTCGGCCAATCCCTGACGCCGATCAGGCGGCACAGGAACACCGAATACTGGCGGCGGTAGCCGAAGTCCTCGCAGGTGTGAGCGACCTCTCGCAGCGGCTCAGGAGGTCCGCCATTTCGCCGCGGCGGGTTCATCGCTGCCGCGGCTGCTTTCGCTCGTTGATTCGTCGCGGCAGCGCGATCGGAGCGAGCGCATCAGCAGCGTGCGTTGGTTGCTGATTTTTGCTTTCACGAATTGCTTGCAGCGTCCTGGCGCGGAGGTGGTCATCCATTGGCACATCGACGCGACTCTTACTGCCCATGTCGGGCAGCGTTTCAATTCGGTAGTCGCTCAAACAGAAATGATCGCTCCACCGATCGGGTCATTGCTTGATCTTCAATTCAAGCGGCGGATTCTCGCCAGCCTTGAGCATGATCAGTCTTTTCTCGAATGGCTCGGCGCGTGTTTCGTGCCAGGCCTTGAAGGTGAGTTCGACGCCGGTGGGGACGTGATCGAACTGAAAGGAGCCGTCGTCCCGGGTGACGGCATGAAAAGGATGTTCGAAGATCCACACCGTGCCGTGCATCCAGTTGTGGACGCCGCAGCCAATGGGGAGCCCGCTTTTTTCGGGGTTGAGGACGAATTCCAGATGACCGCCGTTGGGGGCGATGGTGGCGCGTTGGCCCTCGTTTTCGCGCGTGGAACCCCACTGGATCGAGTGGGGAAACGGCGCACTGTTTTTCACCTGGAGCCGTTGTCCCGTTTTCACCTGTTTTCCGCCGTCGAAATAAGATGGAAACAGGGCAACGACGTGAGGGACGAAGGCGCAATGCGGCTGGTCGATGACGACGAGCTGACCGGCGCGATCTTTGTCCTGGTCGCGCAGGGCGAAGTATTTGCCCGATGGAGGTTCGAGCCAAACAACGACATTGGCGACGGAGTTCGTTTTGGGATCGACCATCCAGGTTTGGACGCGGGTTTCGGCGGGCCCCCCTTGAAGGCAGCCGGCCTTGTCGGGGTGGTCGTTGATGCGCGTGATGAAGGGGGAAGCGGGGGGCTCGCCATCATAGACGACTTTGCCACGGAGGACGCCGTCGTTCCCCTTCGCTTCCAGCGCGGTCCTTTTCGCGGGCTTGGGTGCGGTGAAGGGCTTTGGCGGAGCGAGGGGCGGGTCGGCGCCGCAACCGCCAAGCATCAACGCGGATGAGGTCACCAACACGAGGAGCAAAATACGTCGCACGGATGGTTCCTTCGGGGCCGATAGTCTAATTCAAGTCTTCGGGCGACGGCACCACATTCCCGTCGGCGATGTTGGCAAGGTTATCGAGGATCTGCAGACTGATACTAACGCGAATTGAATGCACTGTGCCGTCGCCGAATACGAATTGACACAGGCCCGGATGATAGCTGCCGAACTTCCAGGCGGGGTCATTGATGGATGAGGCAATGGGATAGCCGACCTGTCCGCCGGTTTGCCCATCGTAGAACGTCCTGCCGCGAACATCATCGGCGCCGCCGAGCCCGGCGGCGCGTGTCGAGCAACCGAAATTGCCGAAATATTTGGCATTGGTGCTGAATTCGGCGTTGTATATTGAGCAGTCATTGTTTCCCTGGCCGAACTGTCCTAATTGAACGTGTTTTTCGCCAATCATGATGGTGTTGCTAAGCCCATCGGTTACTTGTACGAACTTGACCCCGACGCCGCCGACGCCGAGTTGAAAGATGCCGTTGGGCAGGGCGGTGGTATAGGCCGCATTCCACAAGTCGTCGCCGGTGGTGCCGATGCAGGCCGCGTAATCGCCGAGGGCGCCGCCGGGAGAGATGCCGTCGCCCTGGGCATATATGGGCGCTGTGTCCGGAGAGCGGCGGCTGGGGCAAAAGTACTCCGAAACGATGCCTTGTCGAGCTTCCTGGGATTGCTGCATATACGTGGCGCCATAGATCGCGCCGTCGCCGTTTAGGCCGTTGCCAGTAACGCCGTTGACAGTGGCAAAACCGTTGGGATCCCATGACATGTTCCACAACAGAAACAGGTCGACGCGGTCGAGATAGGGCAAAAGGTAGACCGCCCAGTTCACCCCTGTGTATTCATCCCCGCAGGGCTCATCGTCGCTGGGCTTCGTGAGCTCCGGCACTTCGGCGGGATAGCAATTGAGGGTTCGACTCGGCGGGAAGCACTTGTTGGTGTTCAGGTAGCCATGGCATGCCAAGCCGATCTGCTTGAGGTTGTTGGCGCACTGCACGCGCGCCGCGGATTCGCGCACCTTCTGGACGGCGGGCACCAGCATCGCGATCAGAATGCCGATGATGGCGATCACCACCAGCAGCTCAATCAACGTGAAACCGGGTCGGCGTCCGGAAAAGCGAATGACTGATTGCATGTTTCTCACCTTTTTTTCTCTTCCGGAACGGCAGCTTCAAAAAGTTCCGCGATGGTGAATCGGTAATCCCCTTTGCGACCACAAGCTGAGGCGGGCAATTGTAGCTTCATGGCCGGGAAATCACCCGTCGGCGGCTCGAAAACCAACTGAAATTCTACGAACCGGCCGGCGCCCAGTTGAATGGTTTGTGGCTCGGTTGGGACGAAAATAACGGCCCCGGCGGCAGGCTTGCGCAAGCGTTGCTCTAGAAACGCGTAAGAGCGCCCGCGCCATCTTTGAGGACTGGCCGGTGGTAGTTCTTGTCAAAGCCCTCAAAGGGGAGGATTCTCTCGTTGCCGCCGCTGCTGAGCCTGATCTCGACCAATAAGAAATTCGTCTCAGGCTTGCCGAGTACGGAACCCAGTCGGACCGCATTGAGACGAATGACCACATCGTCCTGGCGAATCGCTTCCTTGACGCCGTCCGCACAATCGTCTTGCAAAAGCGGCCGGCTCACCCCACGCGGGGCATCGCGCGGCACGACAACCATCAAATGGGGATCGGAAACCGGCACAGCGGCGTCCATCCCCCAGTAACTGTTGAGCAGCCCCCCGGCGAAAACTGTGACGCCGAGGGTTGCCAGGCACATCAGCGCGCCGAAGGTAAGCCAACCCCATGCCCGATTCTTGTGACGGTAGAATTCCAGGAGCATTCCCGAGGCCGTACAGGCAATGCCGACGCCGGCAATCCCGATGGTCAATGAACGGCTGCCGATCAACACCGCCGAGAGGAGCCCGAAGGTGGCGGAAAGGAGCCCGATCGCACCCCAGGAGTTGATAGGCCGGCGTTCGCCCCGCTCTGGGTCCGCTGCGCGCTCCTTCGCCTCCGTCGTGGTTTTTATTGGAACCATGGCCCCATCATAAATCATGCTGACGACAATTCAAAGGAAAAAAAACCGCTCATCGGATTTTTTGATTTCGTAATGTTCAGGACAGAATATCCCGAACCAAACCAAGCGACAGCGTGTGATAAATGCGGGCTATTTCGCTGGCAGCTGATAGCCGTCCTTGTTGAGCCGAATGCGATACAGGCGGTGATGTAGATTGCCGACTGGTTTGCCGGCGCTGTCCTTGACGATCACGTGCAGGCGCTGGCCGTTCAGCTTGGTGGCTAGATCGCCGAGGCCCTCGTTCTGGCTCATCTTCTATTTGCGAAGCGTGAACTGGCGGCCCCACGTTTCGCCCAACGGGTGCGCTTCTGGCCCAGCCACGCGCGCCCCGCCAGGGCAACGTGAAGGATTTCGGCGGCTCTGGCGCGGCCGCCGGTGTATTCTTTACCGGATATGATACGGTATTACCCCTATTCGACGCAAGCGCGTGCGTGATTGATTTTGTGAAGTTGCGCGGGAATTTGCTTGCAGTGCGGCACCACGCCGCCCATACTCACATTGTCCTGCCTTGAGGTCTGGTGACTGGGCGACGCCGCGCTGATGGGTAGCGCCCGGTGGGATGGGCCGATGGGCACCTGGACTGCGCGAAAAAGCCGGGGAGGAGTTTTTCGTCTTTGTTGGGGAACACGGCGCGGACGCGCAAGGTGCCGGTCTTTGGGTTAACCTGGTTGTCCACGAAATCAATGGTGCCGCGGTGAGGAAGCCCGGTCTCGGCGCCCAGGCCCAGCGATACGGGTACTTTGCGTTCTCCAGCAAACGGATCCTTAGCGCCGCGGATCAACTGGCGGACGCGTTGCACGGTGGATTCGTCCACCTCGAAGTAGGCGTAGATCGGATCGACCGAGACAATCGTGGTAAGGAGCGTACCGCCCGACTGGTCGCCCGCCTGGATCAGGTTGCCCACCGTCACGTTGTATCGGCTGACGCGCCCGCCCACTGGCGCAGTAACTTTCGTGTAATGCAAATCCAATTCGCGGGATGCGACGACCGCTTTGTCGGCCGCCAGGTTGGCAAGGTCAGCCCGCCGCGCTGCCGCCGACTTGTCCATGTCCGACTGCGCCAAGGCCTGGCGCGCCAGCAAGCGAAGATTTCGCTGGTATTCCTCTTCGTCGAACTTCAGCTGCGCCTCATCCTGGGCGACCTTGGCTCTTGCTTGATCCAGAAGCAGCTGATAAGGGCGCGGATCGATTTCAAAAAGGACTTCCCCTTTCCTGACATGATCCCCCTCCTTGAATTTGACCTTGTCCAGGTAGCCCCACACGTGCGCCTTGACATCGACCGAGTCCACCGCGGCAATTCGGGCGGTGAATTGCGCGTAATCCGTCTCATACCGCTCCAAAGGATAGCTAACGGTGACCGCGACTGGCGCTACCGCCGCCTTCGAAGGAGCCTTCGAGCATCCCGTCGTGCCAAGGCAAAACGCGAGCCACACCGCCGAACCGGGGATCAACGTTTCAAGATTGCGCATATCGACCCCCTCTCCGCAACTGCCAGCCAACCTTATGCACATGCCGTACGTACCAGGCAGCGAACATTTTGAGTTGGCCTCGCCACGGGTTTTCCGCATATCAGCGCCGCCCATCGGCAACAGAAAATGGCAGCGTTCTAACGGCGCCGTCGTAAGATGACTCCTGGCAATTGGACACCTGACTTTCGGAACACATGGCGCCGATGAATTCCGCATTGACTTCTGCCGACACCGCCCAGCTCCGACGCTGGGTTTACTGGATGATGATCCTGATCGCCTTCTCCATCAATTGCGGGCGCATCCTTTCGGTGCAGCGCGTTTTTGAACCAGCGTTTCATCGTGATGCCGACATGCGGAGCAATCGCAAGACCTGGCCGGCAACACTTCCCGATGACAACGCCATGTTCGGCTCCAACGACCGGGCCCGCTGGGCGACCATCCGCTCCCTCGTGCATGACGGCACCTACGTGATCGGCACGCGCGATCTGACCCTGTCAGCCGTCGCTCTGTTCGGCGAAACCGATCCGATCAAGGCCGTCGTCATATATCAGGCCGGCGCCGATTTCCGCACCGATGTCAGCAATCCGCTCAGCCATCGGGGCATTATCTTTACGCCCGGCTTGAAGGAACACGGCTGGGCGACCATCGATCGCGTCATGAATCCCCAGACGCTGGAGTTTTATTCCAGCAAGCCGCCGCTCCTTTCGACGCTGCTGGCGGGCATCTATTGGATTTTGTTTCACGTTTTCGGGATGAGCCTGATCGATAATCCAATCGTCGTGGTGCGGACGATGTTGTTTTTGGTCAACGGGCTGCCATTCGCGGGCTATCTTTGGCTGTTGACGCAGATCGCGGAGCGTTGGGGCAAGACCGATTGGGGCAAGCTGTACATCGTGGCTGCCGGTGCGTTCGCCACGATTGTCAGCCCATTTCTCATCACGCTCAGCAATCACACATTTGGAACGTTCTCGGTGATGCTGGCATGGTGGTCGGTGTTGTGCGTGTGGGACCGCATGCTTCTGCCCTCTCCCGGTACTCCGGGACAGGGGCCGGGGGTGACGGCAGAGCATTCAGCAACCGCGTTCACAGCCCTCACCCCCGGTCTCTCTCCCGGAGTACCGGGAGAGGGGAGCAAACCACCCTGGCCGCATTTCGTGTCGGCGGGATTCTTTGCGTCGTTTGCCGCCACCAATGAGATGCCGGCGCTGTCGTTCGTCGTAGCAATGTTCGTCTTGCTGGTGTGGTGGTTTCCAGTGCGGACGCTGCTATTGTTCCTGCCGGCGGCCCTCATTCCCGCCGTGGCGTTTTTCACGACCAACTACATCGCGATCGGGCAGCTTCAGCCGGTGCAATCGGAGTTCGCGGGGAATATCTGGTACGAGTACGAAGGCAGCCACTGGAAGCCGCCCCTGCCGGGCTACACGAAGGGCGGCATCGATTGGGCCCGACGCATGGGCGCGAGAATCGGATGCAGTACGCCGTGCATGTTCTGGTCGGGCATCACGGCCTATTCACGCTGACGCCGATCTGGATTCTCGCCGTCGCGGCCATGCTTGCCGGTTGCTGGCATTGGCGCGAGCTTTGGCGGCAAGCGCTCTTCAAGGAAACCAGCGATTTCCCCTGGTTCGTCCAGCCGCTCGGGCTGGCGCTGACTGTCGTCGTTGTCGGCTTTTACTTGATCAAGAGCGACAACTACGGCGGCTACACGAACGGGCTGCGCTGGTTGATGTGGCTGACGCCGATCTGGCTGACGTGCCTGCTGCCGATGGCCGATCGCCTGGCCGCGAGCAAGCCGGGCCGCTGGCTGGCAGGGTTTTGCCTGGCCATGTCGATTTTTTCGGTCAGCTATCAGCTCTGGAGCCCGTGGCGGCATCCGTGGATTTTCGATCTGATGGTCGAACTGGGTTGGCCAGGGTATTGACAGTCCGAGTTCAGCACGCGCATGGCCCCGATGTATCTTTACGTCTTCGCCCGGCGCCATGCGAACGCTAAACGGGATCATGGAAATCGTTTCATGGCTCATACTGCACTCACCTGCCGATTGGTAACACTGGGCTGCAAGGTCAACCAGTACGAGACCCAGTATGTCAAGGAAACGCTCGAGCTCAATGGCTATCGCGAGGCGGCGGACGGGGAGCGCGCCGATTTGTGCATCGTCAACACCTGCACGGTCACGATGGAAGGGGACGCCAAGAGCCGAACCGCGGTGCGCCGGCTGCATCAGGGCAATCCCGGCGCTCGGATTGTGGTCATGGGATGCTATGCGACGCGTGATCCGGATGCGGTGGCGAAACTTCCGGGAGTCACGCGGGTCGTCACCGACAAGGCGCGCCTGGCGGATGAGTTGCGCGATTATGGCGTGACGGAAATGCCGAGCGGGATCACGCGCTTCGACGATCACCAGCGGGCGTTCGTGAAAGTCCAGGACGGCTGCATTCTCAATTGCAGCTATTGCATCATCCCGTCGGTGCGGCCCATTCTGCGCAGCCGGGCGCCGGAGGAGATCGCGCGGGAGGTTGGCGATCTGGTTGCCGCGGGTCATGCGGAGATCGTGCTGACGGGCGTGCACCTGGGGCACTACGGTCTGGACCTGAGCAAGGGAAAACCGAAGAACCAGTGGCGCCGGCTGTGGCATCTGCTCGACATGCTGGATCGAATGCCAGGCGATTGTCGGGTGCGCCTGAGCAGCCTGGAGGCGGCGGAAGCGCGCGCCGATCTGATCGCCGCCATGGCCCGCTCGCCGCGCGTCGTGCCGCACTTGCACCTGTGCTTGCAGAGCGGGTCCGATCGCATCTTGCAGGCGATGAAGCGGCGCTACACGTCAGCGGGATTTCTCGAGCGCTGCCGGCGCTTGCACGACGCCTTGGATGCGCCGGCGCTGACGACCGACGTGATTGTCGGATTCCCTGGCGAGACGGAAGTGGACTTCGAGGCGACCTGCCGGTTAGCGCAGCAGGCGGGATTCGCCAAGATACATATTTTTTCCTACAGCCCACGAGTTAGGACTGCCGCGGCGCTGTTTCCGAATGCAGTCCCGCCTGCAATCATCCAGGAGCGGTGTGCGCGGCTGCGGGAACTCGAGAGCGACTTGCGGCACGCCTACCAGCGCCGGTTGCTGGGCCGACGGTTGGCGGTGCTGGTCGAAGGGGCCGATCCGCACCGGCCCGGCCACGCCCAAGGAACCTCTTGCCGATATCTGCCGGTGTCGTTTCCCGGCCATGCACCAGCACTCTTGCGCAAGATCGTTCCGGTTCGCGCCACGCGCATCGACGACGGCATGCTGCTGGGCGAGCCGGAAGCCGAGCCGCCATCAGCCGTCAGCGGCCAGCATTCAGCCAGGTTGCCCCTGACGACGGTTCCCTGATCAGGTCGGCAGCGGCTCGGCGCTTGCGGGCTTGGCCGGGCGCGGCCGCGATTCCTCGATCAAGCGCATCCAGGTCGGGCGATGTTTTCCCTGGCATTCGCAAACACGCGTGACCGCCTGCACCGGCGCCAACGCGCGCTTCAGGCACTGCGGACATTCCCAGACACGCAGCACGCAAAAGCGATGACGCGAACGCGGACCTTTCATGTTTCATGCTCCTGATTGGACTTAAATCCTGGGCGTGCGCAGCGAACGCTAAACGGGACCGGGTCAATTTGCTTTCTTTTGCTGCTTATCTTCGAGGTCGGCGACGAACTTGCTCAGGACTTCGATTTCCTCTTTCGTCCAGGCCTTTCCCTTGCCTGCCGGCGGCATGCGCTTCTTGCCGATTTGCGTCAACACGCTGCCCGAATCGCCGGGGATGAAGAAGCCCTCCTTGACGAGCATGCGGAAGTCCTTGGCGGAATCGCCGGTCAGCTTGAGATTGCCGCCGCCCTTGGGAAGCTGATGACAGCCGACGCAGCCTTCCTTGCCATTGCGCTGTAGCAGCGGCCAAACCTCCTTGGCGAAACGTTCCTGCATGGCCTGGCGATCGGTATCCTTGAGAGAATCAAAGTTCGTTCCGCCCCCTGCCAGTGCGACCGCCAGACTGCAGCCGGCATACGCCACCAATCCGAACCACCTCAATTTCTTGCTCATGGCTGACTCCGGGCGCGAAGTTATAGTGCTGCGTTCACCGACTGAAAGAGATCGGCGACGCGAACGCGTAGGCCCAGGGCAATGCGGTAGAGCGTCTCGATGGATGCCGAGTTCTTGCCGAGCTCGATCTGCGATAGATATCCCAGCGAAACATCGGAGCGTTTGGCCATGTCCGCCAGGGTCAGGCCGAGCGCCTTGCGGCGTTCACGGATGGCGGCGCCGAGCTGTTCGCGCAGGGCAGTCTCGGAGAGCCGCAACAGGCCGCGGGCTTCAAGGCAGCGGATAACTGTTTTCTTCAGCACGTCCACCTGGAACGGCTTGGTGATGTAATCGAACGTGCGCGCCCGCAAACACTGCAACGCGCTGTCTACGGAGGGGAATGCCGTCACGACAATGATGCTGGCATCGGGCTGCGTTTCCTGGACGAGCTTGAGCAGGGCGGTGGAATCGAGGCCGGGAATCACGTAGTCGAGGATGACGACGTGCACGGAGGCGCGGCGCAGCGCCGGCTCGACCTCGCGCGGATCGTTGACGGCCTCGATGACAAATTCGTGCCCGTCCAGCGTCGCCTGCACGAGCCGGCCGATGGCGGGATCATCGTCGATGACCAGGATGCGCACATCGCCGGCGCTGTACATGCGGCCGGCCTCGATCGGCTTCATCTTGCCTTGCGGGGCGTCCGCCTCATCGGGCGCGTCCTCCGGCTTATGCGGATTTTTCACGATTGCCATTCGGGGCCTCCTTCGGACTCGCTAAGTATTTTTCCCTGATTCGGATGCCGTCTTGTCGGGTTTCAGCGCTGCCTGGATCAATGCCAGGAAGGCGCCTGGCTCCATCGGCCAGCGCACGACATCGAATCGCTTGAATAAGTCTTCCTCGCGCGAGCCGTGAAAAGAGGATTGCGCGAGCAGGAAGATGAAGTTCGTTTTCGGATCGTGTTCCAGAATCCGCCGGGCCAGATCAAGCCCTGCCAAATGCGGCGACATCACATCACTCACCACCAGGGAGATCGACGCTCCCTTGGCGCGGCAAGCCGTCAGCGCCGCCTGGGGGTTGCTCGCCACGCTGACTCGGCAGCCATGCGTCTCAATGATGTGCGCCATGCTGCCCGTTAGCAATGGGTCGGCATGCACCAGCAGCACATGCGGCGGCTCGGCATTGCCAGCCAGCGCGGCGCCCACGACCACCGCGCTGGGCACATAAAGCCGAACACAGGTCCCGCGGCCCTCCGGCCCCGGTTCGATCCGTAGCCCACCCCGGCAGCGCTGCAGAATGCCGTAGACCACCAGAAGCCCCAGCCCGCGATGACGCGTCTTGGTGCTGAAGAAGATTTCGCTAAAAAGCTTGGCGCGATCGTCGGCTGCGATGCCCGGACCCTCATCGCTGATCGACAACTCCACGCACGGGCCAGGGGACACAGGTCCCAGCAGCGGCGTGCAGGCTTCGGCAGTCAACTCCACGGCGCGGGCAGTGACCGTGATGGTCCCACGATTCTTCGTAGCGTCGCGCGAGTTCGCCGTGATCTCCGCGATGGCCGTCTGCAGCGCGGCGCCATCGATCGCCAGCAGGGGCAGGTTCTCGGCGAGTCGCACATTCCAGTGCATGCCGGGCTGCCCGGCCGCGCGCAGTCTCGATTCCTCCTGGGCCAGCACGCTGGCCAGCTGGGTCGGCCAGGCCGGCGTCGTGCTGCGGCGGCAGAACCCGTGCAAGCGGCGAATCCAGTCCGCCCCCTGGCTGGCCGACGCCAGCACCTCTTGCAGATACCGGTGCAGCGTGCTGTCCAGCGCCGCCTGCGACAGGCTCAATTCGGTGAACCCCATGATGCCGGTCAGATAGTTGCCGAAATCATGGCTTAACCGGCTCGTGATGACCGCGGCCTGTTCCAAGCGCCCCTGTAAGGCTGCTGCGTTCGCGCCGCCGTGGTGCAGCCAGCGGACCAGGGCCTGGGCGGCAAACATCCACAGCACGCGGTCGGATTCTGTCCAGCCGCCGGCGCCGGGCCGACGCAGCCAACTTAGCCGCGCGTCGCCGCCGGGCTCGGCCGCCAAACAAATCAGCCATTCTCCCGCCGCGTCCGTGTGCATCTGCGCGGTCCAGCAACTGCGGATCCGTTCCATGAGTGCCGCATCGGTGCGCCATGAAAGCGAGTTTGGGTTCGGCGTGGCCGAGAAAATAAGCTCCGAGCCAGCGCCATTCAAGGAAGCGAGTCCGAGTTCCGTCGCGGAAAATAACGAAGCGACATCCCTCAGCACATCGACGGCTGCGCGTTGCTCGCCCGCAGCCGACAACTGCTGAAAATACTCCACCAGTGACGTGCCGCATGTATTCATAGCTGGGCGACCACCATGGAATTCATCCGTTCAATTGACGTCTGATTTGCCGTTCCTCAGTTCTGATCCGAATTTTATTGCTACAATAAATTGTAGCTCATCCTTGGCAAAAAATGAATTGCTTGCACGAGAATTTTTGATTCCGCCATCAATTTCACGTGTGGCAAGAATGTGGTTCTTTCATGCACATCAAGGAAAAATCGGAGGATTTTCAGGTCGAGGAACTGACCGACTGCCGGGCTGGCAAGGACGGAGATTTTGCTTTTTATCGGCTCGAAAAACGCGGCTGGACGACTTTGGACGCGCTGGCGATTATCCGCCGCCGCTGGAAACTGCAAGCGCGGCGCCTCTCCGTCGGCGGCCTGAAGGATCGCCATGCCCAGACCACGCAGTATCTCACCATCTACCGCGGACCGCAGCGCAAGCTCACCCATCCGAACCTGCAGGTGACCTACCTCGGCCAACTGCCCGAAGCTTACGAATCTCGCCACATTCGGGCCAATCGCTTCGCCGTCACCATCCGCGCCATGACCGAGGAGCAAATCGCGGCCGCGTTGCGCTCCCTGGAGGAAGTCATCGATATCGGGGTGCCGAATTACTACGACGATCAGCGATTCAGCTCGGTGGTTGTCGGCGGGGCGTTCTTCGCGTTCCAGCTTCTGATCGGCGAATATGAGGCGGCATTGCACCTGGCCTTGACCGCCCCCTATGCCTTCGAGCGCGGCGCCCAGAAGCGCGAAAAAGCCATTTTGCGGCAGCACTGGGGCGATTGGCGTTTATGCCGGCAGTTGTTGCCACGCAATCGCATCGTGGAGTACCTGTTCGCGAATCCGGATGATTTCATCGGGGCGCTGGAGCGGCTGCCGACGGAATTGCGCACGCTCTATCTGTCAGCCTATCAAAGCCATCTGTGGAACCGGATGTTGGCGGCCTGGCTGAGCGAGCATGTGCCGGCCCGTGATTTGATGCCGGTGGCGCTGCGGCTCGGTGAGATGCCGATGCCGCGACGCCTCGATGCTGATCGGCTCGACGAAGTGCGCGCGTTGGCGTTGCCGTTGCATTCTTCCCGTGCCCATTTGGAGGACGCCGACCCGCGCAAGCCGTACTTCGATCGCATCCTGGCCGAGGAGGAGGTGACGCTGGACCAGTTCAAGCTGAAGGGATTCCGCGACCTGTTTTTCTCGAAGGGCGAACGAGCCGCATGGTGCTTCCCGGAGCGCCTGGAGGCCCGCACCGCCAAGGACGAGGAGCATCCACGCAAGAAGAAGCTGACACTGCGTTTCGACTTGCCGCGCGGCAGCTACGCGACGCTGGTCGTCAAGCGGATCACGCGCATGGAGGTGGATATCTGAATTCGGTAGTTCCAAAAGCCTCGCCACGGATGAAACACAGATTGAACACGGATGCAGGCGAGCGGAAGAAGCGAGGATCGACACACGATTTCCCATCCGTGTTCCGTCTGTGTTTCATCCGTGGCTGGATTTTTGGAACGATTGAAATTCGGTTTTAACCCTTCGGCGTGGAAAACGTGACCCTTACACTACTTCACTTCGACCGGTGCCGGCACGCCGCGCATTTTCGGGTCCCATAGCTCGAAGCCGAAATCCACGCCGTCGGCAAAGATATTCGAACGCCCGAGATTAGTGCCGCCGTTGTCGATCCGATCTGGGCCGACAGAATAGGCGACTGCGCCGGTCGGCGTGCGTTTCCAGCGCAGCGGCTTGCCGTCATAGGGGTCGGTCGGAACCTTCGCCAGCAGCCCCTCCCCAACGAGCCGGTCGAGCGCGGGCGGCCAGGCGCCGACTTTGAGCCGATAGCGTTCGGCGGCAACGGCGACGGTGGCGCAGGCGCAGCCAGGCCTGCGAGCGCAACGACGCTTCCGATAGCTTGGCGACCGCGGGGAACATCATGCGCGTCATCAGGTTCCCGTTGATGCGGACTTCCTCATCCAGCTTCCGCAGCGCGTCAGCGCGCGGCACTGGCTCAAGCTTGCACGCTTTGACCCGCTGGTTCATCATGCGCAAGAAATCGGGGTAGCCCTTGAGGATCACATTCGGAAAGGCGTCGAGCAGCCGGTCCGTCGCGCTGGGGCCGCCGATCCTGCCGCCGCCGGACATTTGCGCAATCGTGGCCTTGCCGTCGCGCACGTTCAAATAAATCTGATGCATGGCCGCCCGTTCGCCGCGCATCGCTTGATACATGCCGTCATCGTCGGCTTCGCGCTGCAGGAGTTCTTGCAGCTTTTTCAATTGCGGCTCGGACACGTTTCCCTGGGCCAATACTCGCTCGATCGCATTCTTGGCGATCGTTTGCTGGACAACGCGCACCAGATTATCGATGATGAGCGGATGGTCCTTGAACGCGCCCGCCGTGTTCAGTATCGCCAGGCACGACTCGGCGGCGCCGTCCAGATCTCCGCCGTGGGCCCGCAGGGCGGCATCGACTTCCAGCACCCAGACCACACCGCGCGAATGCTGTTTTTGCTGGCTATCGAGTTCAGACAGGCTGCCGTCCACCGGGATGTGGAAGCGACCACGCGGCATGTCCTTCATCTTGCGGGCTTCCTCGCGGAGCTCCGGGTTGCAACGGTCGAAGGCGGTCTGTCCCGCCTGCAATTGGCCGTCGGTGAGCCGCGCGTTCGGGAAGCGCGATTCATCGTCCCAATTGCGGCCGGGATTGAAATCCACGGGCCACCGAGCAAGACGATAGACCTTGGCAATCTGCTCGACCGAATTCTCCTCCGCGGGGATCGGCTCCATCGCGGCCATGATGTCCGGCCAGCGCCAGCCGGGGTCCTCGGCATCCATTTCAGCCAGCAACTCCGCCATCTCGCGCTCGGCCATCCAGCCGGTAATGAAATACCAAACGACCGGCGTGGCGGCGACGACAAGCACGAAGCCGAAAATATACCAGCGCCGTCGCGATTTACGTGGCGGTGCGGCGGTCGGGCTGGCAGGTGTTTGCATGGTCGGCTCTCATTTTCCTACGGCGACCGGCGGCAACGGTTGCCGGCGGCGTAGTTCCGGGTTCCACAGGCGAAAACCGAGGTCCACGCCTGGATCGCGCCACTTGTCGCGGTCGATGTTCCCTTGATCGTCCTTGCCGTCGAAGCCGATCGAATAGACGGCGATCCCTTCCCTGGTCCGGCGATAGCGCAGCGGCTGATTGTCGATCGGATCGTTCGGCACCGCATTCAGCAGCTTTGCCTTCACCAGATCATCGAGGGTCGCGGGCCAGCGCTTTTGCTCGTCCTTTAGGCGATAGCGCTCGCAAGCCAGGGCGACCATCATCGTCCGCAAATAGATTTGCACCCGGCGGTCGGCTGTTTCGACTTTGCCCGTCGCCGGCGTGAGCATCCGAGTGATCGGATTCGTGTTGTTGCCGACCCTGATTTCTGGTTCGAGCTTGTCCAGCGCGGCACTGCGTTCGTGCATCGGCAGCCTGGCGGCGGCGACCATGCGGTTCATGAAGCGCAAGTGGTCCGGATAATGCCTGAGCATCGTGGAAGGGATCGCCTGGATAAGCAAATCGTCGATCAGATTGCCCGAACGCGGGCCGCCCATGGCCACGAATGGGTTTTGCTTGAGCTTGCCGCTGCGAAGGTTTTCGAACATGTAATGATGCCCAGCTCGCTCGCCGCGGATTCCCAGGAGGAAGCTGTCCTCGCGCATTTCGCGCTCCAGCATCGTCTGCATGGCGCGCAAACGTTCCTCGCTCGCCTCGCCCTGGGCCAGCACGCGCTCCACCGCGTCCAATGCGATGCTTTGCTCCGCGAGCCGGATCAAACACGTCATCATGAACGGATCGTCTTTCAGGGATCGGCCAACGTTGATGATCGCTTGACACGATTCGATGGCCGCGTCGCAATCCCCTTCCTGGGAAAGCAACCAGGCGTCATGCTTGAGTAAGTCGGCAATAAGGCGCGTGTCCTGGTGCAGGCCGATAATCGTTGAGATGAAATCGTCGCTGAAGGTGATGGGAAAGCGCCCTGCCGGCATTTCCTTGAGCTTGCGGGCGGCTGCGATCTGCCCGGGAAATTTGGCGAATTCGGTGCGGATCAACTGGCACTGCTGCGCGTTGAGCTGGCGGTTGGCGGGCAGGTTTTCGAAGATCACATCGTATTGCGGCACCCAGCTGACTTGGATCTTACCCTGCCTCGAAATGGCAATCATATGCAGCGCGGAATTCTCAGGATCGGCAATGGCCGGCCGATCCGCTTCCATCTCCAGCAAACGCCAACGCGGATCATCCCGGCTCGCTTCTTCCTCCGCGGCGGCCCAATCCCCTTGCGTGCTGAAATGCGAATAGGTGACCACACCTACCGGAACGGCAAGCGCCAGGCGCGAGCGCCGCCAGCGCGCCGCGCAGCCACCAGCGCCGCTTGCGAACCGGCGGCGCGGTTGGCGGAGTCGAAGCAGATGCAGGATTCATGGGGACCGCCTCAGACGTTTTTGCGAAGAAAACCCAATGGCCAAAAAAGACGCCCATTATTCGTAATTTGCCGGCTCGCATTTAATTTATTTTGGCGGGATTTCGGAATTTATCCGGTTTTCTCAGTTTTTGCCGGGCAACGCGCTGGAAAATCCCGGATTCTCCAGATTCGCACAGCATGGGGCTTGATCGGTTCGATAGTATGATAGAGATGGTTTTCTCCGTTTCTCTGCAGTGCGCCCGGGCAGAGAATCCTCTGGAACAGGAACGAGAAGATGCGTCAAGTATTACTATTGGCCGTTATGTGCCTGGCAGGATGCCAAAACATCACTGGTCCGTTTGCGCCGAGAACGCCGGAGCGCGTGGACGATCCGCGTCTGCCGATCAGCGAGCAGGAGATTCGTGGCCGCGACCGCTATGCGATTCCGCAAGAATCGCCACAGGTGGGTCCGCCGTCGGGCGATGCTTACCCGTTCGGAAAATAGCGGTCGGCTCAGGCGGCGCAAACTCTTCGGAGGTGCATCATGCCGCGCGCCTATCGCTGCCTGTTGATTCCGTTGCTCGTTTCGATGGTCGGTTGCCTGATCGCGGAGCGGGAGGGAATGAATCCGCTCCCGGAGAATGCCGCCCCGCTCAGCTATGAGGAAATGGTCAATCGCGCGCGCGGCCAGGCTTCCTCCGCACTCGACGCCTACTACATCGACGCCTGGCTCGATCTCGAACAGGCGGCCCAACGGCTCGAACAATCGGCCCGCCTCTTGCCAAAATCCACCCACATCCCCGACGCCTTCAAAACCAAGGTTCAGGCCGAATCGGACCAATTGCACCAGGACGCCGCCAAGCTGGTGGAAGCGGCCCGCGCCAAAAACGCCACCGCTGCCAATGACGCCATGCTGCGCATCACCCAGCGCATCCGCCAGCTTCGGCCGCCGCTGAAATCAACGGAAAAGAAGGAATAACCGGCAAAGTCGGGCCTCGGTGTTGGGGCGAAATATCAATTCCGCGGACCCTCCGTTCCGCATTCGGCCGATGTTGATTGAGCCCGATGCGCCAGCGAGGGAGTTTGTGTATCCCTCGCTGGCGCGTCGGGCTCACGGAGGAAAGCGATGCGTCATCTTTTCATGTTGGCAGTTTTGTGTTGCTTTACCGCGTGCAAGACCAACAATCCGCCGCCGCCCCCGCCGCCGGGTGGTGGTAGTATTCACGCGCCGTTCGTCGATATTCAGCTGCCGCCGCCCGGACCGGGCCGCTGATGCCGTAGAATGGCCGAATGAGTCCCATCGCCATTGATGTGCGCAACCTTGCCGAGACTGAAGCGCTGGGCCGCCGGCTTGGCGCATTGCTGTTCCCCGGTGCCGTGGTCGCGCTCATTGGTCCGCTCGGCGCCGGCAAGACACAACTCGCCCGCGCCATCGCCATCGGGCTCGACATCCCCAATCCCGCCGTCGTTCACAGCCCTACCTTCGTGCTCATCCAGGAATACGCCGCCCGCTTGCCGATCTACCATTTCGACGCCTATCGGCTCACAACCGAAGCGGAATTCGCGGAACTCGGCGTGCATGAATACTTCGAGGCTACCGGCGTCTGCCTGATCGAATGGGCCGACAATGTGCCGAGCACGCTGCCCAGAGAAAGGCTCGAGGTGCGCATCACGATCACCGGCGAGGAATCGCGGCATTTCGAAGTGACGGCGGCCGGAGTACGTTACGAGGCGCTGGCGGCGAATCTGCTGCACTAGGTAAGTTGCAGTAGTTTCAAAAATCTAGCCACGGATGAAACACGGACGGAACACGGATGGGAAATCGCTCGTTGGTCCTCGCTTATTCCAGTCTGCCTTATCCGTGTTCCATCCGTTTTCCAGTGGCTAGATTCTTGGAAGCACCGAGTTTCTGGACTGCGCGGATTCATCGTCGCGATTCCCCCAGTAAGCGCCCATCGAACGGCAATGGCAGAAGTTGGGCGAGCCGATAGGTCCCCTTCACTTCCTTGAGATTCGCCAGGATGATTTCGAGATCGCCCGCGAATTCCCATAACATCTGCCGGCACGCTCCGCACGGCGGCGTCGGCGCCTCCGTGTCGGCAACGACGGCAATGCACGAAAACTGCGTCTGCCCCTCGGAAATCGCTTTCACCACAGCGACGCGCTCCGCGCAAATCGTCAGCCCATACGTCGCATTCTCGACATTGCATCCCGTGACGATCACCCCCGCGGGCGTCTGAAGCGCGGCGCCGACGCGGAAGCCGGAATACGGCGCATGGGCATGCAGCCGGGCGGCACGGGCGGCAGCTACGAGTCGGTCAAGGTCCATGGTGATATCCCCTAACGCGGCTGAACCGCAACCGTATTTCCAGACAAGCGTGGCCGAAGCTCGCTTGGCGGTTTCGCGCGAGACTGGCGCGAAATCGCCAAGCGAACAATGAATACCTTTGTCTGACAATCTTCTTCGCATGGTGCGGAGACAAGCATCTAATCCTCCAGCAGCACGCCAGCAATCGAAGCGTTGAGCAAGGTGGCCACGAACCCGACGAACAGCGCCTTGCCGCCCAACCGGGCCAAATCGTGCCGGCGCTCCGGGGCCAAGGCGCCGATGCCGCCGAGCTGGATGCCGATCGACGCGAAGTTGGCAAACCCGGTCAGGGCGAAGGCGGTGAGCTTGTACGAGCGCGTGGTCATTTCGCCGGGTTTGTTCATCATGTCTTTCATCTGCAAGTAAGCATAATGCTCATTGATCGACAGCTTCGCCCCCAGCAAGCTGCCGACCTTGTCCATGTCGCTCGCATCGACCCCCATGAGGAATGCCGCCGGCGCGAACAGCCAGCCGAACAAATGGCGCAGCGACAGGTCGTTCGGCCATTCTGCTAGGCTCTCCGGCGTGATGCCTAGCGCCAGCAGCATCGGCTTGATCTCGCGCAAGAGCCCATTGAACATGGCGACAAACGCGATGAAGACAATTAACATGGCGGCCACATTCAGGGCCAGCTTCAAGCCGACGGTCGTGCCGGCGGCGACGGCGTCGATGCCGTTGACGTAGGGCGATTTCTCGGCGTGGGTATGAACGGTCCCGGCGGTTTCCGGCGTGCCCGTTTCCGGCAGGAACAGCTTGGCGAGGTAAAGACTGCACGGGCACGCCATCACACACGTTGTCAGCACCGCGACCGGATCGGCGCCGTAATTGATGTAGACGACCATCATGCCGCCGGAGATGTGGGCCATGCCGCTCACCATCAGCGTGAACAGCTCCGAATTGGTCATGCGCGGCACATACGGCTTGACGATGAGCGGGGCCTCGGTCTGCCCCATGAAGACGTTGGCGGCCACCGAAAGCGTCTCCGCGCCGCTGGTCCCCATCAGGTAAACCATGCCGCGGGCCATCAGGCGCACACACCATTGCAGGATGCCGTAGTGATACAGCATG
Source organism: uncultured Planctomycetota bacterium (assembly GCA_963767835.1). GTDB lineage: Bacteria > Planctomycetota > Planctomycetia > Gemmatales > Gemmataceae > SIAQ01. The sequence continues at coordinate 38,441 of CAVYFY010000019.1, read as the reverse complement.
GTGAAAAACGCCGACATGAACAGGATCGGCGGCAGCGCCTTGAACGCGAAGATGAAGAGGAATTTGACGCCCGGATTGAGCGCGATGTCGTGTGGCTTGGCGAGGTTGCCGAAGACGAATTCGGCCCCTTCGTCGGAGAAGCCGATGAACGCTTTTACTACTTCGCCGATTTTTTCGAATGCCTGGTAGACGGCGTCCACTTTCAAGACGAGCACCGCCAGCAGCAGTTGCAGGCCAAAGCCCCAGGCGATGGTGCGCCAGTTGACGCAGCGCAGGTTGCTCGAAAATGTGGCGACCAGGCCGAAGAAGAACAACACGCCAACGACCGATTGGCCGCGCAAGCCGATGAGATCGCGCAGCCCATAGGCCGCCAGCGCCAGGATGGCGATGCCGGCGCCGACGCCGGTGCGCCACCAGATCGGCGTCGGCGCGGTTTGGGGGGCTGTTGGCGCTTGTTGTCCGTTGGCAGCGCCATCGGCCGGGACGGCGACGGGCCGGAGCGGCACCGCCGATATTTGGCCCTTTTCTTCCGCATCCGCGGGCATCATGAAATACTCTCCACAATCAATGTCGTCTCAGTCGGGCGTGTATCATCAATGCGCCATCCTTGGTTTAGCAATGCGACCGCGTCGGGCAGCCGGCCGTCGCCGCCATAGTGAATCTCCACGAACGGCTCGCCGGCCTGGATCGCCTCACCGGGCTTCGCCAGGATGCGCACGCCGACCGCCGGATCGATGGCGTCCTCCATGCGATCGCGGCCGGCCCCCAGCAGCATCGCGGCCCGGCCGACCAGCTCCGCGTCAATGTCGCCGACATAGCCGGTGCGACCGGCACGCAACAGCATCTGCTTCGGGGCCGTGGGCAGGAGCGCGGGATCGTCCACAACGCGCGGATCGCCTCCCTGCTCGGCGATCATGCGGCGTAAGCGCTCGACGCCTTGGCCCGATTGCAACGCGGCCCGCGCCATTGCATCGGCTTCGGGCAACGATTTTGCCAGGCCGCCCAGCAGCACCATCCGCGCCGTTAACGCCAGCGCCAGCGCTTCCAGATCGCCCGGCCCCTCGCCGCGCAACGTGGCGATGGCCTCGCGCACTTCCAGGGCGTTGCCGACCATGCGCCCAGCGGCGCGTCCATGGCGGTAATGAGCGCTTCGGTGCGCACGTGATTGGCCGTTCCCGTGGCAACAAGCGATTCCGCCAGGGAGCGGGCGTCAGCGCGCGTTTTCATGAACGCTCCCTGGCCGCACTTCACGTCCATCACCAGCGCGTCGATCCCCTCGGCGATCTTCTTCGACATGATCGAGGCCGTGATGAGCGGAATGCTGTCGATTGTCGCGGTGGCGTCGCGCAGGGCGTAGAGAATCTTATCCGCCGGGGCGATATCGTGCGTCTGGCCGACAATGGCGCAGCCGGCTTTCTCGAGAACGCCGCGCATCTGGTCCCTGGAGAGTTGCGTCCGAAAGCCGGGGATCGCTTCCAGCTTGTCGAGCGTGCCGCCGGTATGCCCGAGGCCGCGTCCCGACATCATCGGCACGACACAGCCGCACGCGGCGGCAAGCGGGGCGACGATGAGCGAGGTCTTATCACCCACGCCGCCGGTTGAGTGCTTGTCCACCTTGGGCCCCGGCAGATCGGACCAATCGAGGGTGGCGCCGGATGCGACCATGGCCCGCGCCAGGCGTGCCGTCTCGGCGCCGTCCATGCCGCGCAGCACGATTGCCATCAAGAGCGCCGCCGCCTGATACGCCGGCCAATCGCCGGACGTGATGCCGGCCACGAATGCCTCGATCTCAGCTTGATCGAGCGCTTCGCCATCGCGTTTTTTTCGGAGAATGTCAACCGCGCGCATGGAAGAAGCATGATCGACCGAGGAACAGAATGCAAGCGATTTTTCCGCGTTCCGCCGATCCGGTGCAATTGCAAGCCGGTGGCTCGAGGATTCAGTAGTTCTAATAATCTAGCCACGGATGAAACACGGATTGAACACGGACACCAGGCAGATTGGAAGAAGCGAGGATTAACGCGCGATTTTCCATCCGTGTTCCGTCTGTGTTTCATCCGTGGCTGGATTTTTGGAACTACGAAATTGAATGACGCCGATGTGCCAATGCGATCACTTTGTTGATGGCATGAAGGAATCGTGCGTAACATATCGGCGTTCAGCCGCCTCATGCGGACAGGCCGTCACGCAAGCGGGCTGCTGGCCGAACTGGCCGCTGCACATGTCGCAAACGACGGCGTTCCTCGTAACCCATTCCTGCACGTATTCCTCGCCGGCCACGGACTTGGCCACGACGGGTGGCATATAACCCGTCAGGCCCGCGTTCAGCACCACCTCGCCGTATTTCGCATCAGCCAGGGCAATCTCGACGCAGATTCGGTTGACGCCCAAGCGCAAGCAACGCAACGGCGGTCTTTCCTCGATGCCGGGGACCATTGGCGCCGCCTCTTCATCGACGTGCGCCAGCATGGCTTCCCAGTTCCATCCCTTTTGACTCGCCTCCTTGGCATCGATCGAGCGCAGCTCGACCACTTGCTGGTTCACGGTCACTTTCACCTTCGATGCGGCCGATTCGAGGTGCAAGAGAAAGGCCTTGCTCTTGACGGTGTGGGCCTTCGAGACGTCGAAATCGAGCGTGAACTGGACGGGTTCCGCGGCCTGGTGCGTTTCGGCGAGTTCGCGGTTATAGAGGAATGGCGTGGCGCCGGGTGTCGCCGGGCCGGCGCCTTGCCCATGCCACCAACCCGCGCTGGATTGCGGGATCACGCCGATTGGATGCATCTGAATCGAGTTATAGGGGCAGTTGGTAGCGCATTTCGTGCAGCCGATGCACCAATCCTCGATCACGATTTGCCCATTGGGTCCCTTGTGGATGGACCCGACGGGACAGCCGACGAGGCAGACGGGGTCCTTGCATTGCCGGCAGGTCGCGGGGACGAGATAGTTGCGGGTGCCATCTTCATCGTGGATTTGAATGCGCGGGCCATCGAGAAAAAGCCGGCTGCGGCCGTCGCGCGGGCCGGTATTGCCAAACGGCGTCCAGGACAGCAGCGACGCGGGCAGGATGCTTTCGACCAGCCGCCCGAGCATTCCCGGCGGCGAGTGGGTGGTGACGCATGCCTCCACGCATTTGTCGCAGCGCGTGCAACGGTCCAGATCGATCAGCATCAGCTTCTGGCCCTGCATCAGCCCGAGTTCCTCGAACCGCTGCGCATTCGCGCTTTCCTGCCAGACCGACAAGCGCAGCCGGGACTGCTCCGATTGCTGGCGCGTAGCCATGACGTTGCGGATGTGTTGCGGATCGAGCAAATCCGTGAAGAGGTCCTTCGGGATGTAAAAAAGGTGCGTCTCGCCGAATTTGGCTTCGGGATGGCAATAGACCACGCAGGTCGCGCTGCGCGGTTTGTTCTCGAACAGCCCCATTTCGCCGATCAACGACGACTCCGCCATCCCGGTGTCGGGATCGCCCGCGGCGAAGACCGAATCGCGGCTGGAGCGAATTGCCAGGGTTCGCGGCGGGCTCGCGCCGAACGGGCGCAGCGTCGCGCCGAGGATCATTTCCAGGAGCCGCCGATTGAAGCTGCGCAGGCGAACGATCTCCTCCAACGACTTGCCGTCCTTGAGCGTTTTCGCCTCCTGCTCCATGCGCGCTTCCAATGGATTGCCGGTATTGAACTGGAACTGAATCCGCGTGTGGAAATCCTTGAGCTTGAGCAAATCGTTCAGCGCATAGAGCACTTCCTGCTGTTCGTCGAGCCATGCCGTCTTGGAAGCTGCAGCCCGGGCGTCATCCAGCTTGGCCCATAGATCGGCGGGCAGCTTGCCTTGCAGACCGCGTAGGCGGCTCTCTTTTTCGCTTGCTTCCGCGCACAGCTTCGCCTCGAAGGCCGGCCAATCGACAATGTCGTCCCGGCCGAGGAGCGGTGACGCATTCTTGACAATCTTGACCATGCCCAGACGAATGATGTACAGACCATCCGGCCGATCGTTTTCGCCGAACAGAAGGTGATCGTGCTTGCGTTCCTGAAGGAATTCGAATTTCTCCGCCTTGGTCGGCGGCGCCGGGGGAGCGGCCGGTTGCTTCGAAATGCCGAGCCTTTGCTTGAGCTTTTCGACGATGTCGAGATATCGCTGTGGGTCGAGGTTGGCGCTGTTGAAGAGTTCGACGCCGCGCAGGTGCAATTCGAGAATTCGGCCAACGACCTTGTCTTCGACCTGGGCCTTGAGCCTTCCTGCCGTGAAAACATTGCTCATGAACTCGAGGACGTAACAATCGTGTTCCGCCTGGACCGTGGCCGTGCGTGGGATGCGCGACAGGCAACTCATCTCGCCGAAGATGTCGCCTTCGCTCATGTCCACCCGGAACACCTGGCGCTTTTCGCCGACTTGCTTGTGAACCGAGAGGACGGCATCGGCACGCCAGCCAGCCAGATTCCCGAGCGGCGGCAGGCGGCCCAGCTGGGTGAGCTTCTCGATTTCCGCTTTCTTGAGCACGTAGAATGCGGTATAGCCAGGCTCGTCCTGATGGCAAATCACTTCCGACTTTTGATACCAACGCACGATGATCGCGCCGGGAAACGTCCGCAGCGCGTCCGGCAACGCCTTGGCAAAGCAAGACAGCTCCTTGAGCGATTCATACGGGAACCCAGAGTCGTCCAGCGTGACGAGCCGCTCGTTCGCATTGCGCGGCGCCAATGCCGCCGGCGGTTTGATCATGCGTGGCGCCATCACGTGTTCCTTTGAAATAGCAAGCCGATTCCTTGGTGGGGTCTCGATTTCGTGGGGCCAGGCTTTCCAGCCTGGCCGAAGCGCCCGATGGCTGTACGGCCAGGCTGGAAAGCCTGGCCCCACGAAATTGAAACACTACCGATTCCTTGGTTACCGATTCTTCCCCAGCACCGCGTCCAGCGACATCGGCCCGTTCGGATCGCGCTCCAGGTTGCGATCATGATACCGGTGGCACTCCACGCACGAATTGCGTGCCACTCCGCTGGGCCGGTGGCACTCCTGGCACGACTTGATCGTCGGCAAGAGGACGTCCGCCGCGGTCTGGCTGAGCGCAACCTTCATGCCAGCTGCGTTTCGGTCATGACATGCCACGCAGCTCATCATGCGGTGGGCGCCGTGGCTGAACACGCTGTGCTTGTGCCAGCGCGATAAAATTTTCGTCTTGGCGTACACCGGCAAGCCATCCGGCCGTTCATTCGGCTTCTCTTCGATATGGCAATGGCTGCACCAGGTCAATGGTTCCGCCTTGGTCCATTGCTTGTTCATGAACAACAAGGCTTCCGCCTGCTTCGCGGCGCCGATGGTCCAGCTCCACTGCGTCTCGCTTACTTCCGGCGCGGGCTTCCAGGGCAACGGCCTCGGCGCCATTATCGGCGCACGCCTTGGCTGGCGCCACGGCATTCTTCTGCGCGAAGTCCAGCAGCCGATCGCGCAGCACCGCCCGCACCAGCGCCGGCTCCTTGTGCGGCAGCGGCGTCTTGCCGAACTCGGCCGCCTTCCCTTTGAGGAGCTCAGCGAAACTCCCGACCAGCGCCACATTCAATTGATGACACTTCGCGCAATGCTGATCGTAATTGATCGGCAGCAAATAACGCCGCTCGGGGTCCATCTGGTGGCACTGGATGCAGTCCAGCTTCGCGCCGACGCCTTGCAAGTCATTGCGGCCCGCCATCTGGTTGGCGAGGTTCAAGTCGGCGATGCTTAGCTCAAGATGGGCCTTGTGATTGAACTTGATTTTGGACCCGTCTTTCTGCCCCGCCGTGGATCGCTTGAAATCCGGATGATCGACACTGAAACTCGTAATGCCGGCATGGAAAATCGTTGTCTGGTCGGGGCCAAGATGGTTCTTCAAATCGCCGTGGCACGCGGCACAGTGCCGGCTTGCGACATGGCTGGCCAACACTTCATGGCCCCGGTGCTCCTGATGGCAGCTCACGCATGAGGGATCCGCATCGACCTTCGCATTGTGTGCGGCGCCGTGGTGGCATTGATTGCACGATTGGTCGGAGATCGACACGGCATCGTGGTAGCCGCATAGGCGGGCCAGCGGCGCCCAGGTCTGCGTGTGGCAATTCGCGCATTGCTGGTTGAACATCGCGTGAGCCGTCGATACCGGCGCCGCCTGGTGGAAGGAATGCAGCGGTGGAACCGCCACGGTGGCCAGGCTCGCCGCCGCGGCCAGGACGGTCGCGCCAAGCGTGTACCGGAAGCGGACCGATTTGAACTTGCTCGGCCGCTTGAAATAATCCAGCGCATACCAGCGCCCGAAGTCTTTCGGATACGGACTCTCCGGCTTTCTGGGATCTTCAGCAATTTCTTTGTGCTGCGCTGAGAGCATCGGGAGCGGGCTCCTGGGTTGCTTAGAAAAAGCCGAAAATTGACTTCCCGTTTTTGGATTGGCGGCATTTGTAGGGTGGGTCAAGCAACGCGAGGCCCACCAAGCATTTGCAAGGGGCGGTGGGCCTCGCGTTGCTCGACCCACCCTACAGCGGATCGCGATTTCGGGAAGTTGCTTTTCGATCCTTACTTATTGATGATAATACAAAGTCGCCATCACGGCATGGGCCAGCATCATCACGGTCATCGCCCAGGACAACGGCACGTGGATATACAGCCAGCCGTGCAGCAACACCTGCAGGCTCTCTTGCCGGGCCAGCCGGCGGCGTTCGTTGCAATATTCTTCCAGGCGGGCCAGCAATTCCGCGAGCGGCGGTTCGATGCCGGCGAGGGCGCTCATGTCCGCGAACATCTGGGCGGTCTTGCTGCCATCGCTCAGCAAGTTGGCTCGATTGTATGGTTCGCCCAGAAACGGGCGCACGACTTTGGCATACCAGTCCTTGATCCGATCCGCGGTCGCCGGCAGGGGGCTTTGGCATTTCTCGTCCATCTCCAGGTCAGCCTTGTCGCGCAGCGTCGCGCACACCTTGGGGATCTGCTCGAACGGGACCTCGCACGGCACCTCGAGCGTCATCCAGCGCGGCAAGAATTGCTGCACGATGACGCCGAAAATGCCGGTCAGAACAACCAGGGCATACAGGAAATAGAGGATGCTCTCGAACGGCCCGCCGAAGCGCAGCCCGGTATGGCAGAGAATGAGAACGAAGCTGAGGGAGCCGAGCCAAATGTGCCCCTTGAGCCACAACGCCCGCGTGCCGATGAACCACCAGCTCGGCACGAAGCGGAGGAAGGTGAGCGAGAGGGCGACGAGGATCAACAAGCCGCCGACGATGCCAAAGGACAGGCCGACCCAGCCGCCGCCGGGCAGCGTCTCGGTCTCGGCGGGGCTGAAGTGAAGGCGAATTCCGATTGCGACGAGGCTCAGCGCGAGGGTGCCCAGGCCCCAGGTGAGCAAATGCTGGCGATGGTAGACGATCAAGCTGCACCTCGCTTCTTGTCACTTCTTGGGATCGACGCCCAGCGCCCCCGGCATGAACCGCGCTGGACTGTTCAAGCCGCCGGTAAAAGTCACGTCTCTGCGCAGGTTGGCAATGAGCGCATCCAAATCCGCGGGCGGCGGTTGTTGGTTGTCCTTGTGCATTTGCCGCAACGCCATGAGCGCGAAATAGCGTTGGGTCGCTTCATCCCAGGTTTGGTCAGGCGGGCGCATGAAGAGTATTCGATCCAGGTCACCGAGTTGGACCGGCTTCGCCGCGATCTTGCGAAGGTCCGCCGCAAGCTCGTTCGCTTGCTTTGAAAGGGCATCGCGCATGCCCGCGTGGGGCGTGTAACGCTTTCTGGGGCTCAGGCGCCTTGAGGAGTGCCAGCGCGTCCGGCAACAGCGCGCGATACCAGGGATTCCACGTCAAGGTGCCAGGCCGGCGCTTCCCAATATGTTCTGCTTGCTGCCGCCAGGTTTTCGCCTGGAGATCGTGATGGCAGGCAAAGCAATCCAGCTCGGCGAATTCCGGCCAGGGTTTTTGCGAATTCGGATCGGCGCGATGCGACAGCAGTTCCAGGGCGTTCGCCGACGTGATGAGCTGCCCGATCGCCCAGGCGCACAACTCGAAATCGATCACATTGGCTTGCTGGCCCCGTTTGGTTTTCTTATCTTTTTCGACATTCCAGTGCGGCGGCAGATTGGCGAAATAAGTTGCGAACTCGAAACGCAGGGCCGGATGGCCGGCCGCGATCAAATCGTGATCGACGGCGCAATCCGGCGTGCCGACATGACAGCGCGCGCAAACCTCAACGCGGACCGCCAGGTCCTTCGTTTCGGTCATGCCCAGCGTTTGCTTCTCTTCCCATGGCGTGTTACGTCGATAATGAGGCGTGAGCCAAGCTAGCGCGGCGCCATGGCAACTCTCGCAGCCGACGCCGTCTTCCTTGCGAAAATTGGGTCTGGCATTTTCGTAGCCTGGATCGACATGGCACTTCAAACAGAGCGGCTCCTCATGGGCCGTCTTCAAGTTCAAATGCTTGGCGATTTCTTGGCCCGATTCTGACAGCAGTGATTGATAAGCGCGGACGTGCGGATCAAGGGCGTTCCAGGTCGTGAATTCGCTGCGCGGCTGGCCGAGCTCATTGCCGCCGTGACAGACCGAGGCAGCGCAGGACGCCGTCCCCTGTAGCTGGCGTTTGGTGGTGGCGTCTGCGCGCCGATTTGGGCCTTCAAATGCGTCTTTGCGTCCTTGCGCAAGTCCGGAAGTAAGACGTGCGGTCGCCAGCGCCATCATGGCGATAGCTAGAATCAAGGAACACGCGAGGACCATGCGTTGCTTCACGATATCATTCCGTGATGAGGCATCATTGAAACGATAGCGATTCGCAGCGCTTCGGCAAAGGGAAGGGAGCTCTTTGCCTTGGGTTTCACGAATTGCGTTCCCAAACGGAGTCTGGAAACGAGGAATGATGATTCGGCGAGCGCAAGGAATATTTCCGCAAACAAGCAAAATCCCTGGATTTCCGTGGTCTTTGTGCCCATTTTCACGAAGATTCCTCACGCCACGGGGCCGGCTGTCAGTGCCTGGCGCTAGGAATGTTGCGAAACGTTGACAGAGACAGAACTTAGTCCAATTCTCGACCGCGCTATGAAACCGGCTCCCTGCAGGTGGGATTGTCCGCGAGCATGTCATGTAGTTCCCGGATTGCGGTCGAATTCAATGTACGGCAAGCGCACGCCCTTGTAGAAGTATTGGTCGGCCTGCAGCGCCGCCACCGCTTCGAAGCCATTGATTGCGCCGAAGGTGATGTAGTCATCCTCGGACACGCCGTCGCCGGAGACGCCGAGGCCGCCGACGATCTTGCCATTGACGTAGACTGGCGAGCTACCGGGGAAGAAAACGATGCCGCTGGAGTTGGCGCCGAACTCCTGGAAGTTGGTGTTGGCGTGGAAGGCGTCGAAGCCGAAGACGCTGGTGAACTGCGAGATGGTCATGGGGGCGCCGAGATTCATGCCGTTGGCCAGATTGACGCCGGCCACGTTGAGAATCGACCAGGGCCCGGGCGGCGCCCATTGATCCCTTCCGGGTAATGCGGCAGGGCGAGGAAGCGGAAGGTGCGGGAAGTCAAGGCGGCGCCAGCGGGGACGCCGGCCAACTCGTCCGCCGGGGCCACCTGCGTGGGATTGTCATAATAAGCGACATTGCGGGCCTTGGAAACGGCGACGTCGATGGAGAAAATCGGCGCATCGGGCATGCGGTACAGGCCGAGGATATTGCCGGCGCTATCGGTGACGGCGAACACCATCTGCGCGGTGCTGGGAAGAGGGCGGAGCTGGGAGCGCGTCTGGTTGGCCTGATTGATGCCCTGGTCGATGATCTGGGTGACCTCGGCGGCGGAGAGGTTCGCGCCGGCATGGGGCGTGACGAGCCAGCCGCTGGGCGCCGATTTGCCGTTTAGAAGCGTGTCGCCGGCGAAATCGACTTTTTCGTCAACGCCGCTGTTGGGATTGCCGATGCCGATGGAGAAATTGCGGCGGATGTAATTGAGCAGGTTGGTCGGACCTGACGTGCCGCCGGGACCAACGGTATCGAGGGTGATGCCGTTGAGGTCGATGCGTGGGAAGGGGAGATCGAAGCCGGGCAGGGCGGGGATGCCGCCGAGCGTGCCGACGCGTTGGCCGGCCTGGCTGCTGCCGCCGGCGGCGGCGAGGGCGATGAATTCGGCTTCCTCGGACAGGTCGGGCAGCTTCGGGTTGTAGCCGGCGCTGAGGCTGGAGTTTTCGGCGCTGGCGAAGCCGGTGGTGCCGGGAAAGAAGACGCCGATGCCGCCGACGAGGATGCCGTCCTCGTAGAGGGGGATGCCGCCGGGGAGCGTGGCGATGCCGCGCGAGGGGACATGGGCAATGGCGGGGTTCGCCTGGCCGGCGGCGCCTGGGGCGAGCAGTGTGTCGTAATAGGAGAGCGGGGCCGCCAGCGTTTGGCCGGCGGGCACATAGGCGGGGTTGATGTTAAAGCGGCCGGACAGTCCGACATCGTTGGCCGGGTTGCCGCCGCCGCCGGGGGTGTAGAGAACGCCGCCGGAATTGGGACCGGGATTGACGAGCATGTCGCGATTGGTGGTCTCGATGCCGAAGAGATCGACCTGCGGCGTGTCGTTGACCCCGGGAGGAAAATGCCCGCCAATTTCGATGGGGGCGACGAGGCCGGGGCCGCCGATGGTTGAACTCGGGCTCGAAATGAATGTGTAGGAATTTACTTCGCGCTGCAGGTTCGTCGTTTGGCTGATGAACTGCACCGTGCGCGAGGTGAGCGGGTCGGCGTTGGAAGAGAAGAACGCCGCGGTACGCGCCAGCGAGACGGCCCCGTCGATGGAAAAATCCAGAATATTGCTGTTGCCGGTGATCGCGGTGGAGACGTTGCCTTCGACGCGCACGCCGAGGATATCGCCGGCGCGATCGACGACGGCGACGATGGCGTTGTCGCTCGCGGTGGCTGCTGCGGCGCGTTCCAGCAGCGCCTGCACCTGCGACGTCGTGAGATTCAACGGCGGCGCCGTGGTGATCGGCAGCTGGCTGGCGATCAGCGCCGGGGCCGTGCGATCCTCGAGGCGTTCGACGCTGGGGCGGAATCGCAGACGTTTTTGCGAGATTTTCATTTTGAATACTCCTCCACGCCGCAAGGGTAGATATCACCAGCCGATTTCGACGCCGAAGTTGGCGCCCTGTGCGTAAAAGCTGCTGCTGTGAAAGGCAAACGCGGGGCGAGCGGGGACCGCCGCAGCTCCATAGGTATTGCTGGTCGGCACCTGGTTCTGATTGACCGCCGTGTCGATCTGGTCGCCGGGACGCACGACGCTCGCCCAGTAGGTGAACGAATAGCCGGCGAAGAGGCGAATGCGCTCGGTGAGCTGGAACTTCAAGTTGACGCCGACTTCAGGCACGACGCCGAAGACATTGCGCGTGAAAGTGCCGCTGTTGCTGCCGACGGCGAAGAGTCCCGCGTTGGCGCTGGTGACGGGATCGGTGTCGATGCCGGTGTTGCCGTGAATGAGCACCGATTCGTTGGTGACGCCGAGCGCGACCTTGCCGAGCAATTCGAGGGTCCAGCGTTTGTATTCGAAGTCGGCACGGGCGCCGAGCTGGCCGCCGTAGAAATTGTTGCGCGTGTCGAAGCGGTCATGGACGCTGATGGTGTTGCCGTCGTAGGGGATGCCGAACCCTTGATATTGCGGGGCGAGCTGGACGAGCGAGGCGGACTCGATGTCCAGCGATTCGGTGAGATTCAACCAGCGAAAGCCGGCGAGGGCCTGGACGCGCACCGATTCGCTCTGCCAGAGGGCCTTGGTGAAATTCGCCTCCGCGCCTTGTAAGAAGGTGGAGGCCGAGACGCTGACGGCCCCGCTCATGATGCCGGGATAGGTAACGATCGAAGAATCCTGGGCGCCGGTGTTGACGTTGAAGAAGGGGATCGCGAGCACGGGGCTGCCGGGCGAGGAGAAGGCCTGTCCGAGCGCCCGGCCGCCGACGAAGAGGTAGCCGGCTTCAAAGCCGAGCTGGTGTTCGTCGTCGAGCCAATAGCCGGCGGTGAAGCGGCCGCCGGTGCGGTCCTGAAAATCGATGCCGGCGCCGCCGAAGAGGACGCGGGTGCTGGCCGAGCCCAGCGCGCCGGGCGCTGGATCGGTAATGTTGCCGGTCGTCACCAGCGCGGGAAAGTTGGCCGTCTTGATCCACCAGAGCATGAATTCGCTGCGAAACCAGAAGCGTTCCGGGCGCTCCACCTGGTCCTCGGCCGATTCGGCATCCTCGGCGACTGGCTTATTCCTGCCGAATAAGGAAGGGCGACTCGTCTCGAGCGGCGGCGGCACGACATTTGTCTCGGGCGCGGTCTGTCCCCAGGCCAATGAAATGTTGGCCAGCAGGAGGAGCGCCGCAGTCAGGATTCGCCTGTCCATGATTCATCGCAATCGTTGACAAACTGTGCCGACTTTTCCGTGTGCGCAGCTTTTATCGGCACTCGGCCCGCCGCCACTGAAAGATAACTGGTATTTTCCGGCTAAATGAAAAAGGCGGGGCCAAAAGCCGGCACGTTCGGAAAAATCGATTTCTTCGTCAAGGTTTCCATAACTTCTCCCGATAGTGACTACGGGGAATTACGTAGACGGTCTGCGCCTCTTGGTGTCAATGCGGATGAACCCGGTCATGCGTGGAATACGGGCATTCTGGGGACTGGCAATTGCGCTGTTCCTTTGCGGAGGCATCGCCCAGTCTGCGCAGTTGCCCGACGAACCGGACTCGGTCGGCGCCAATGCCCGGCTCTTGGGCGGCCCGATGGTTGCGCCGGAAGTGACGCCTGAATCAGCACCGGCGACGCCCGCCGCGTACACGATTTGGGATGCGCCACTCGGCTTTGCCGGCGCCTCGCGCATCGAGGCGCGCGATGCGCAAACGGACGAGAACGCCGTGCCGATCCCGGACCGCTGGCGCATCGGCTTTCCGATTTGGGACCGCTATGGCAACGGGCATCCGTGGGTAGACGATTATCCCTATGTGCCAGGCCACCGCTGGGACCCGTTCAACCAGAACGTGCTCAAGGGCGATTACCCGATTTACGGCCAACATCTGTTCCTCGAAATCACCGCCTCCACCGAAATTACCTTCGAGGGACGCCAGACACCAACTGCGGCCACCGTGTTCGAGAGCACCGCCAATCCGGGCCAGCGAGACCTTTTCGGCAACCCGAATCAATATGCCTACTTCCAGAATTTCTTCTTCTCCATCGATCTTTTCCACGGCGACGCCTCGTTCCAGCCGGTCGATTGGCGCATCAAGCTCACGCCCGCTTTCAATGTCAACTACCTCGCGGTCAACGAGCTCGGCGTCGTCAGCCCCAATGTGAATGAAGGCACCACGCGTGGCCGCACCTTCGGCACGCTGCAAGAATGGTTCGGCGAAGTCAAACTCTTCGACATCGGCTCCGACTATGATTTCGTCTCCGTTCGCGCGGCGCCCAGCCCTTTACGAGCGATTTTCGCGGCTTCATCTTCAGCGACGTCAATCGCGGCATTCGCTTCTTCGGCAACGCCTTCTCCAACCGCGATCAATTCAATCTCGTTTACTTCAACATGCTCGAAAAAGACACCGACAGCTTGCTCAACACCTTCAAGAACCGCGAACAGCAGGTCGTGATCGCCAACTTCTATCGCCAGGATTTCATCTTCCCAGGCTACACCGCCGAGTGGAGCTTCCATTACAACCACGATTCGCCGACGACACTGTTCGACAACAACGGCTTCCTCGTCCGCCCCGATCCGGTCGGCACGTTTCAGCCGCACACCATCGACGTGGCCTATCTCGGCTGGGCGGGCGACGGGCACATCGAAGGCGTCAACATCACGCACGCCTTCTACTGGGCCCTGGGGCACGACAGCATGAATCCGCTGGCCAATCAGGCGCAGGTGATTAACGCCCAGATGTTCGCCATCGAGTTGTCCAAAGATTTGGACTGGCTGCGCTTCCGTACTTCGTTCTTCTGGTCCTCCGGCGACAGCGACATTCGCAATCATACCGCCACCGGCTTCGACACCATCGACGACAACCCGAACTTCGCCGGCGGCGAATTCAGCTACTGGCAGCGGCAGCAGCTCCAACTCTTCGGCGTCAATCTCGTGCAGCGCAACAGCCTGGTCCCCGACCTGCGCCAGCAAATTCCAGGGGCAGGAGAATTTCGTCAATCCCGGCCTGTACCTCGGCAACTTCGGCGTCGATGCCGAGCTGACGCCCAAGCTGCGGCTGATCAACAACGCCAACGTCATGTGGTTCGATTCGGTCAATACCCTCCAGCAGTTCCTCTACCAGGACCACATCGATCACTTCATCGGCGTGGACCTCAGCAGCGGCCTGGAGTATCGGCCGTTCCTGAACAACAACGTGATTATCAAGGCGGGCCTGGCGGCGCTTTTACCGGGACAGGGGTTCCAGGATTTGTTCCGCAGTTTCGATCATGGCGCGCCGGTGCTGTTCGCGGGTTTCGTCGAGGCGAGGTTCACGTATTGACTACGGTTTAGCGTTCGCATGGCGCCATGCGAACGCTAAACGGGGATCAGGGAGAATTAACATGATCGCTCGACTCTGTCCACGGCACATCGCGCTTGGCGCCACGATCGCCGCGGCGGTCCTTGTCTGCCTGCAACCCTGGTCGTTGTTAGGCCACAGCGACGCCGTCGGTCAGGAGACGCCGGCGCTGCTACGGCAAACCCGCGAGCAAGCTTTCGCCAAAAGCGCCGGCTGTATCCAGTGCCACAAGGACTGCGGCGATCCGCACGAGAAACCCACGATCAACCTCGGCTGCATCGATTGCCACGGCGGCGATCCGGCCAGCGTTGTCAAGGAACGCGCTCACGTCTTGCCGCGCATTCCAGATGCATGGCGATCCTCGGCCAATCCGGTCCGTTCCTACACGCTGCTCAATTACGAATCGCCCGAATTCATCCGCTTCGTCAACCCCGGCGATCTGCGCATCGCTCACATCACTTGCGGCAATTGCCATGCTAACGAGGTTCAGCAGAACCGCACGAGCATGATGACGCATGGGGCCATGCTTTGGGGAGCCGCGTTGTACAACAACGGCGCCTATCCGCACAAGCAAGCCCGCTTCGGCGAGAGCTACGCCATGAACGGCACGCCGCAGCGCTTGCTGACCTGGCCGCCGCCGACCGAGGAAGAGATGCGCACCAAGGGAGTGCTGCCGTACCTCGATCCGCTGGCCCGCTTCGAGATTTCGCAGCCGGGCAACATCCTGCGCATCTTCGAGCGCGGCGGCCGCTTTCGCCCGGAGATCGGCATCCCGGAGCGCGAGGAGGAATCGGGCCGGCCCAGAACGCGCCTGAGCACGCGCGGCCTGGGCACCGAGAACGCGCACCGATCCGGTCTTCGTCGGCCTACAACGCACACGCCTCTTCGATCCGACTCTCAATTTCCTCGGCACCAACGATCATGCCGGCGATTACCGCTCCAGCGGCTGCACCGCCTGCCATGTAATCTACGCCAACGATCGCTCGCCGATCCATTCCGGGCCGTACGCCGCGTTACGGCCATCAAGCCCTCTCGGCGAACCCCGATCCGACCATCCCGAAGAACGAGCCGGGCCATCCGATCCAGCACAAGTTCACCAAGGCGATTCCCAGCAGCCAGTGCATCGTCTGCCACGTCCATCCGGGCACCAACGTCATGAACAGCTACCTCGGCTACATGTGGTGGGACGAGGAAACCGACGGCGAGCATATGTATCCCGCGAAGCAAAAATACCCGACCGGAGCCGATTACGCTGCCGCCGCGATGAACAATCCGGATGAAGCATCGGCGCGCGGGCTGTGGTCCGATCCGCGCTTTCTGGACAACATTACCGACCTGAATCCGCAGCTCAAGCACACGCAATTTGCCGACTTCCACGGCCACGGCTGGGTATTCAAGGCGGTCTACAAGAAAGATCGCGCCGGCAACTACCTCGATCATCGCGGCGCCGTCATTCCCGAGGTTACCACGCAACACCTGATGGCCGCTGTAAAAATGCCGGAGCAGATCAAGGAGCAGCAGCGGCAGGGCAAGCCGAAGCCGGTCCCCGTCAATCGCGACGGCATCCCTGTGCATCTCATGGATATCCACCTGGAGAAAGGCATGCACTGCGTCGATTGCCATTTCACGCAGGACGCTCACGGCAACGGCAAGCTCTACGGCGAAGTTCGCGCCGCCATCGAGATCACTTGCGTTGACTGCCACGGCACGGTCGGCGAATATGGCAAGCTGCGCACCACCGGCCCCGCCGCGGCCCCGCCCTCACCCCCGACCCCTCTCCCCGGAGTACCGGGGCGAGGGGAGCAAGGCGGCCGCGATCTCAAGGCCCTGCGCACGCCGTTCGGCAAACGCCGCTTCGAACTCCAGGGCAATAAGCTGATCCAGAACTCGATGGTCGAGGAAGATCTCGCCTGGGAAGTCGTGCAGACCCGCGATGTCGTCGATCCAAAGCATCCGCGCTATAACGAGAAAGCGCGCCTCGCCAAGACGGTGCGCTTCGGCAGCGACGGCAAGCTCGCCTGGGGCGATGTGCCACGCGACGACAAGGGGATTGCCAACGAGAAGTCGCTCGCTCATTGCAATCAGAACATGAGCTGCATCGCCTGTCATTCGTCCTGGAACCCGAGTTGCTTCGGCTGCCATTTGCCGCAAAAGGCGAACAAGAAAATGCCGACATTGCACAACGAAGGGGACGTGTTGCGCAATTACGTCGCCTACAACTTCCAAACCTTGCGCGACGACGTCTTCATGCTGGCCCGCGACGGCGATGTCACCGGCAACAAGATCGGCCCCGCCCGCTCCTCCTGCGCCATCCACGTCGGCTCGTACAACGCCAATCGCGATGCCATCTACATTCAGCAGCAAACCATCTCCGCCGACGGCCTGTCCGGCATTGCGTTCAGCACCAATGTCCCCCATACCGTGCGCGGCGGCCCGCCGTTGATCGATGGCCGGCCCGCCCATCCGGATGCTTACCAGCCGGGCCGCAGCGAGACCAAGAGTTGCACCGATTGCCATCTCTCCAAAAACAACGACAACAACGCCATCATGGCCCAGCTCCTCATGCAAGGCACTGGCTACGTCAATTTCATGGGCCGATATACCTGGGTCGCCGCCAAGGAGCACGGCCTTTACGGCGTCGTAGTCAGTGAGCGTGAAGAGCCCCAGGCGGTCATCGGCAGCACGCTGCACAGGCTCGCGTTTCCCGATTACTTCCGCAGTCATCAGGCCAACAACTTCAAGCTCCAGCGCGCCTTCGAACACACGGGCCGCGACATCGGCGACCGGCTCACGCATCCCCTGCAAAAGGCCGAGATCTTGCAGGTGCAACCGCGCGGCGAATATCTGTACGCCGCCTGCGGAACGGAGGGATTGCGCGTTTTCGACATCGCGTTCATCGACGACAAGTCGTTTTCCGAGCGCATTACGACGGCGCCGGTATCGCCTAAGGGGCAGCAGTTTTTCGTGAAGACGAAATACGCCGCCGCCGTCGCCGCTCCATGCACCCCCGCTCCCGACCCGACGCGCAAGCAACGCCCCGAGAACAAGGAACCGAAGGTTCATTCGCTCTTCGGCTACCTTTACGTCGCTGACAAATACGAGGGCTTGATCCTGGTCGGCGCCGGCACCACCATCGACGGCAATCCGGTCAACAACTTCCTCAAGCGCGAAGTGACTTTCAATCCCAACGGCGCGTTGAACGGGGCAAGCGGCGTCACGATCGTCGGCAGCTACGCGTACGTCTGCTGCGATGCCGGCCTGGCCGTGGTGTCCATCGACAATCCCAAGGAGCCGGCCATCACGGCGGTGGTGCCGCTGAAGAAGCCGCGTTCTCTGCAGGCCCAGTTCCGCTACGCCTTCGTCTGCGATGACGCCGGCATCACCTCGCTCGACATCACCAATCTGGCCCACCCGGTTCCCAAGGCACGTTTCGACATGCCCGAAGCGCACAGCATCTATCTGGCGCGCACTTACGCTTATGTCGCCGCCGGATCGCACGGGCTGGTCATTCTGGACATCACCAACCCCGAGAACTTTCGAGTGGATCAGGTCTTTAGCGCTAACGGCCACATCAACGACCTGCACGACGTGAAGCTAGGAATAACTTATGTCAGCGAATTTGCGTATCTGGCGGACGGCAAGAATGGGCTGCGCGTGGTGCAATTGACGTCGCCGGAGACGCCGGGCAACCAGGGCTTTAGCCCGCGTCCAACGCCGAAATTGATCGCCACCTATCCGATCCCGCATGGGGGCCACGCGCTTTCGGTGGGCCGCGCCCTCGACCGCGACCGGGCCATCGACGAGAGCGGCAACCAGATCGGCGTCTTCGGCCGCGTCGGCGCCCGTCCATTGAGCCTGGCGGAGCAGCAGCACATGTATCGACGGCCGGGCGGCCAGCCGTGGTGCGTAAGCGATGATCCACGCGATGCGATTTATGGAAGGCCGAATCAGCCCTAATTTATCACGCCGCTACTTCAATGACCCCGCGATTTCCTTGAATCGGTCGCGAAATGCCGCCGGGTCGTAGCGTGCGATAAACGGCAGCACAGTCGCGAGATCGACCTCCACGGTGTTGCGATGCTGTTTGTCGCCGGGCACCACAATTGCCGCCTTGCGGCCCGTGCGCAGATTCGTCAGGAACATTTCTTTGCCCATCGGCTCGATGAGCCCCGCGATTTTCTTCGCGCCGGGGTAATCCGCCTTCAAGTCGCCTTCGATCACTTGAAAGGCCCAGAGCAATTGCCGGGCCGAATCGTAATCGTGAATGTCGTCGGCGGCGACAACGGCGATTGCTTTAAGAAACGAGACGCCATCCTCACGCGAGACCGATTTTTTCTGCAACTCGACGGCTTTTGCATGAAACCACGCAGCAGCGGTCTGGGCGGGCCCGGCGAGTTCCTTGGCATTGCCGAATGGCTGCGCATTCAGGGCCTTGCGCACTTCCAGGAGCTTGGCGTCGATTTCCGCCGGCTTGATGTCGAGGGACTTGACTGCGATCTTCGAGAGAACGAACGGCCAATCCGGCAGCGCGGGCCGGCCGGGCGTGCCGAGTGGGGGTTTGCGTGCTTGCCGCCAAGCGGGGCTCTTCAATTCATGATGGCATGCATAGCAATCGAATGCCGCCAGTTCGGGCCAAGCGCCGCGTTTGACCGGGCTCCTGACGGCCTCATCCGCGAGCTGGCCCGTGTGCCGCAAGTATTCCGCCGACACGACCAGCGCCCCCGCCAGCAGCGAGCGGGTTCGCTGCAAGGTTTTCTTCTGGTACGCGCCATCGCGGTAGAGCGGATCACGCGTGAACTTCAGGAAAAGATCTTGCACCTCATCCGCCTTGGCGCTGAATTCCGCCCAGTGCCGCGGCATCTGCGCGACAAACGTCTCGACTTCAAACCCCGGCAACGGCGGATGCCCCGCCGCGTACATCTCGTGCGTCACGATTCTGCCCTGCGCGACATCGCCGATATGGCATGATGTGCACAGTTTCGTCTTTGAAGCGGGGGAACGCACGTCGAAGAACCCGTATTGGTCGCGCTTGACCTCGGGCGAAAGGAAACGCCAGGGGTGCGTCTTGTCGTAAGGCAATGTCGGGGCACTCTGGTGCGGATCCTTCCATCCCTTGGCAGCGACGCGGTTTTCAATGCGTAGATCACCGGAGGGGCCGTGGCAGCCTTCACAGCTGACGCCGAGGTTGATGTCGAGATTCTTCGCCAGGTCGCGTTCGACGAGCCCGTCCTTTTCGACCGGCATTTGTGCCAGAGGGAATCCCGTATGGCACGCCAGGCAGCGCTGATCGCGATGCACCTCGGCGACGCCGAGCACCTTGCCGATTGCTTGCGAGTGTTTGTTAAGCAGGACAGCATACGCCTGACCGTGTTTGTCCTCCTTGGCCCAAATGGGGTATTCCTTATAGGTGACCCATTGTTCATTAATGAGGTCGAGCTTGGCGCCGCCGGGAAGCTCGACCTGCCCAGGAATGCTACCGTTGTGGCATTGCAGGCAGGCGCGGAAGCCGAGATACGTGCGCTGCGGCTCGGGCTTGCCGGCCTGTGCGAGCGCAGGTGTCGCCATGCCGGGGCGGCTCGACACGGTGAGCGCCGCGATCATGACAATAACGATCGCGCTGGCCGCCGCCATATATTTGTGGCGAGTCATGTCACACGCCCTTTTCGAAGCTCGAATTCTTCATTCGAGCAACCGCTTCTGGATCGCTTCGGGATCATATTTCTTCGGAATGTTCAATTCGCGCATCCGAGTTTGCAGCGCCAAACGCAAGCCACGCGGAAGGTCGTTTTCGGTTGAAGCGAGGGCGGCAATAGCAAGATACGTCTGGGTCGCGGCGTCGGCGCCGGCCGCTTTCTCGGCAAGGATCGCGCGGAGCAGATTGTGCGCCGGAATCTTCGTGGGCAGATCGGCATCCAGGAACGGCTTGAGAAGCACTGCCGCGGCACGGGCGTCGGCCTCCACAGCAACGCGATCGGATTTCGCCATGCCGGCGCGGATACGACGCAGCAAATCCGATAGGTCCCGTGCATTCTGTTGCTTGACAAGGTCCAATGCGTGCGGCGTCATTGCCGACGGATCGGCCCACGGGAGAGCGACCCGTTTGCCGGCGGATTTGGCGGACAGATCGTGATGACACGCGGAACAATCGTGCTCGGCAAATTCGGGCCACGGCTTCTTCTTGTCGGCGGCGCGATCGGCGAGCAACTCCAGCGAGGCATGCGCCGAGGCGATCTGACCCACGGCCCAGACCCGCGCCTCCAAATCCGGTCGGCCGGCGCGGTCCTTCGCATCGGGCCAATGGCGCGGCATATAAGCGTGGAAAGCGGCGAACTCGAAGTGCAAGCGCGGATGGCCGGCGGCGATCAGATCGTGATCGACTTCCATCTGCGACGTGCCGACGTGACACTGCACGCAAACTTGGGCCCGCCCGGAAAGCGTTTGCGTATCGGTCATGCCGAATTGTTTCTTTTCCTCGCGCGTCTTCGATCTCCATTCGTCAAGATGGTGCCGCGCAATCCAGGCATTCGCGGGGCCGTGGCAGCTCTCGCAACTGACGCCGTCGGTCTTGAAATAAGCCGCAGCGCTCGGCGGCTTGGCGGCGTCATAAGCCGGCGCGACATGGCAACTCAGGCAGCGCTGGTCCTCGTGCGCCGAGACTTCGCGTTGGAGGTTCTTCTGAATCTGCTTGGAACGGTCATCAAAAAGTACCTGGTACGCCTTCGCATGCGGATCGCGCGTGATCCAAAGCGTGTATTCGCTGCCCTTCTGGCCGTGCGTGAAATTGGCGTTGTGACAGGCGGCGGCGGCGCAGGAACCGGCGCCGACAAATTGAGGCTGCGTGGGCAAAATACGCGGCGTCGGCAGTTTTTCCGGCCCCGTCTGCCCCGCCACGGGCGTCCCCGGCCGCCATTGCAACAGGAGCGCAGCACCCACGCAGGCAGCGATCACCAAGTGCCAAAACGGCGGCTTCACCAACTCGCTCCCAAAAGGTCAGGGAATAACGCCGGGGATTGGATAGGTAAATGATCCGCGTCTCGGGATGGAGTGTCAAGCAAAAAGAGATAAAAACGGGGCCTTCGGACCCTCTTGAAGGCTCAAAACTCATAAGTCACGCCGATTTTCGCAATGGCGAGACGCGAGACGTTGTGGGTCAACAGCTCCTGGGCCACCTGGTCGCGAAAACGCGCTTTCAAATGGACGGCAAAAAACCGGACCGGCGGCGGCACTTTCTCCATCTCCCGAATAAACCCCGCAGGCGTCAGATGCGACGACACTTTCGCCAGCTCGGCCATCGCGTCCGGAAAAGACGCATCGAGAAAGACCGCTTTCAAATTCGGCGTCTTCCGCGCCACCGTCCAGATTTCCTCCGTAGGGCCGGTATCGGTTGAAACCACGATGGCGGCTGCCTCATCTTCAATAATGAACCCCAGCGTCGGCGCCACGTGATCCACCGCCATCGGCGTGATGCGCAATCCTTCCACTTCCTCGCTTCGGCCGCTCTGGATCGTCGCCAGCTTGACAATGGGCTGGCCATTCACGGTCAGGTCCAGAAAGTTCGGCCACAAGCGATCGTTAAAAACATCGAGCCGCAAGCACTGCTGAACGCTTTCCGTGGCGTGGACGATGACCGGTGCTTGATTGATGCCGATGACGTTGTCCAGAAAGATCGGCAACGATGCCAGATGGTCCAGATGGGAATGCGACAAGAAAATGTGCCGAACCGCCGCCTGCTGCACTGCCTCCTGATAAAGGCCCAGCGATCCCGCGTCGATCGCCACGTGATCGTTCACGAGGAACGAGGTCAGATACTGCCCGGATTGAGCGCCCGCGGCCGAGGGAAGTAGCGTTATCTTCATGTGCCGTCCCTTCGTCAGAGAGCTTGCGCAATGGTCGAACCGCGTCATTCTACGCAAGCGCGGCAATCATGCCACGATTTTGCCGGGCAGAAGGCAGAAGCGTTCCTTGCCTGTCGCTCCGAAGGTTGCTATGACATCGGCAAGCCCAGGGGCAGCCAACCCGATTCCCCGGGTCACATCACCAGAGGCAGCCCATGAGCGACCAGCTAAAGAACGGCCCGGTTCCCGAAGACCCCTATAAGACCAAGCCTCCTCAGCCGGATGCGCATCCCGGCATGGCGATTGGTCACTACAAGCTGCTGCAACCGCTCGGCAAAGGGGGCATGGGCGAAGTCTGGATGGCCGAGCAGCGTGAACCCGTCGAACGCTATGTCGCGCTCAAGATCGTCAAGACTGATCTGCACGGTGACCACGTTATCGCTCGCTTCGAAGCCGAGCGCCAGGCCCTCGCGATGATGGACCATCCGAACATCGCCAAGGTTCTGGACGCGGGAACGACTGCCGCCAGCCGCCCCTATTTCGTCATGGAGCTGGTCAAGGGCATCTCGTTCACCCAATACTGCGACAACGAAAAACTGACGCTCAAGGAACGGATCGAGCTCTTCATCCCCGTTTGCAACGCCGTCCAGCACGCCCATCAAAAGGGTGTCGTCCACCGCGATCTGAAGCCATCGAACGTGCTGATCGCCCTCTACGATGGCAAGCCGGTGCCGAAGGTCATCGATTTCGGCGTCGCCAAGGCCACGCACCAGAAGCTGACCGAGAAGTCCATGTTCACTGTGTTTGGCGAGACAGTCGGCACGTGTGGAATACATGGCCCCGGAGCAAGCGGAGCCGAACAACCTCGACATCGACACGCGGGCGGACATCTATTCGCTGGGCGTCATGCTTTACGAACTTCTGACCGGCACGCTGCCGTTCACGGGCGAGCAGTTCACGGCGAAGCCTTCGCTGGAGATGTTACGGATCATCCGCGAAGTCGAGCCGCAGAAGCCGAGCACGAAGATTTCGTCGTCGCGAGACCTTACCGGCGATCGCCGCCAAACGCAAGCTGGAGCCGAAATGGTTTAGCTCGCGTTTGTGCAAGGGCGATCTCGATTGGATCGTGATGAAGTGCCTGGAGAAGGAGCGAGCCCGGCGGTACGAGACGGCCAATCAGCTTGGACAAGAATTGCATCGCTTTATGGCAGACGAGCCGGTGCAGGCGGGGCCGCCGTCGGTGGGCTATCGGGCGAAGAAGTTCGTTCGGCGACACAAAGGCAGTGTGCTTGCAGGCTCGCTGATGCTTTTCCTTTTAATCGCCGCCATTATTGGGACCGGCACCGGCATTGTCTCGGCGCGAAGGGAGACGAAAAGGGCAAATTCTTCCGAGGTAGTGGCGAAAGAGTCGCGCGGGTTGCGCTCGAGGCTGCCAAGAAGGCCGAGGTCGCCGCTGGTGAAGAGAAAAAAGCGAAGAAAGAAGCGCTTGAGGCTGCCGATGATGCAAAGCGGGCAAAGGAAGAAGCGGACCGAAAGCGCGAGGAAGCCGACATCGAAAAACAAATCGCTTTGACCCTTCGGAAATTCACTCAGAAACTCATTCTCCGCGCCAACCCTTGGGAACAAGCCAACCAGGCACGCAACGTGAAACTGCCAGTCAAGTA
The DNA here is from genome assembly GCA_963767835.1 of uncultured Planctomycetota bacterium. Classification (GTDB taxonomy): domain Bacteria; phylum Planctomycetota; class Planctomycetia; order Gemmatales; family Gemmataceae; genus SIAQ01. Next base: position 14,484 of record CAVYFY010000019.1, on the reverse strand, counting down.
CAATATTTCAGTTCAAGAAATATTGGACCGGGCCGCGGAAGAATTCTCGCCGAAAATCATCGAATCCAAGTTTCCGAAACAGCCTTTGGCGCAGGCGGAAATTCTCGAAACCATAGCCGAAACGTACCAGTCCCTCGGCGACCATGAGAAAGCGATCACTCTTGGCAGGGCCGGCCACGAACTGCGCAAGAGAGCCCATCACCCAGATCATCCAGCGGTTCTCGCCAGCTTGACCAATCTCGCCTTCATGCACATCACCGCGAGACGGCTGCCGGACGCTTCCGCAACCATGAGTGAAGTATTCGAGCGGTTAGAAAAGATCTTGGACAGGGCCGAGGGGCTCAAAGACTCGGAAGGCAATCAGGAAATGCGATTAGCCGAGGAAGCCTTCATCGCGATCTTCGATACAATCCAACGTCGTTTGGACCTCACTCGGTTTCAGCTTCCTTATTACGAAGGGCCTGGGGCCGAGCTTTTTCAAATCGCCATCGAGGTGAAAGCCAATTCCATCCCTCGTTTGGAAAAAGCGGCGCGATTTTCCGAATCGCGATTTGGCAAGCCCAGTACGCGAACCTGCATCGCACGGACGCTCGTCGCTTTCGCCCAGTACGCAGTTGGGGAAAGGCGAGAAGCCATGAAAATCTTCGAGGAAGTTCACCCCGTCGCGGAGAAAATCCTTCCGGCGGACGACTCGATGCTTCTTGGCCTGCGATGGGTTCTCGCGGTGACGTACCGAGATGAGAAGGTCAAAAAGGCCGAAGCCGAGGCCCTGATGGAACAGGTTAACGAGATTCTCCAAAAGAAAATTGCGGATCATCCGACCACAGCAACATGCATGGAAGAACTCGCCCGCGCCTACGTGGGGTCGGGCAAGGCGAAGCAGGCGGTTCCCTTGCTTGAACGCTCGCTCAAGCTCAGAAAGACCCACCTCGCACCCAATCACCCCGAAACGCTGAACAGCATGATCAACCTAGCCTTTGTGTACCGGGCTGCCGGACAACCGAAAGAGGCGGTGCCGCTTTACCAGGAAATGTTGGAGAAAAGGAAATTTAAGCCTGGACCCAATCACCCCGAAACGCTGATCACCATGGAAGATTTGGCCGAGGCGTACCGGGCCGCCGGACAACCGAAAGAGGCGGTGCCGCTTTACCAGCAATTGTTGGAGAAAAGGAAACTCAAGCCCGGCCCCAATCACTCCAAAACGCTGATCACCATGAACAACTTGGCCGTGGCCTACCAGGATGCCAGGCAATTGGACACGGCCTTGGAACTTTACCAGGATACGCTCAAGAGAATGAAGGCCACCGATCACCCCGACACGCTGATCATCATGAACAACCTGGCGCTCGCCCATTTGGCGGCCAAAGAGCCGCACAACGCAGTTCCACTTTTTAAGGAATACCAGGCCGTTCGGCGAAAGCAATGGGGGGATGACGATCCGCGTCTTGGCGACTTGCTCGCTTCCATAGGCGAATCGCTTCTCAAAAGCCAGGAATACGCCGCCGCCGAGCCGATGTTGCGCGAAGGCCTTGGCATCCGTGTGAAGAAGTCGCCGGATTTTTGGACCACGTTCCACACGAAGGCGATGCTCGGCGGCGCGTTGCTCGGCCAAGAGAACAAGGAGAAGTACAAGGAAGCCGAGGATTTGCTTGAGAAAGGCTACGAAGGCATGAAACGCCAGGAGAAGACGATCCCGCCGCAATGGCAGCAGGACCTCACTGAAACTCTCGTGCGCCTCGTGCGGCTCTACGACGCCACCGGCAACGCCGCGGAAGCGGACCGCTATCGCAAAGAGTTGGCCGCCCGCAAAGCGGCCGAGAATGAGCCGAAGAAGGGAGTGCCTTGACCGCGGCCGGCAACTCCTCGTTTGATCGAGGTAATCGAGGGCCATCTCACGAACATGCAAGAATATCTGAAAAATCGGGCCGCCTTTCCATTGGAAGAATTGGCCAAGCATCGCGGCGAATGGGTCGCGTGGAGCCCGGACGGAACTCGGCTCGTGGCGGCCTCGCGGAACCCCGATGCGCTCGACGATTTGATTCGAGCCGCGGGCGAGGAGGCCTGGACGCGTCGTGATTTTCACCTATATGCCGCTGGCGACCAAAGGGCCGGTGGCGTCGCTCGGCGGCGCCATGCTGCGCTATCGCCCGATCGTTCCGGTTGGCGTTTTCGGTCCGCTGGGCTTGCGGTTTCACGATGGCTGCGTGGACTGCGCCGCGGACGATACAGTCTTTCCATTGGCGCTCGCCCGCAAATTGAGATTGATTTGACCGGCGCACCGCAAGGCGAGGCCCATCCCGTGGGCGGCACGGTCGTCCCCTATCTTTACGCTCCGGTGACCCTGCGCGTGAGCGATGGCATGTAGACGTGCGAGTGGCAAGCAATTGTCGGCTTCGTTGACCTGCCGCTGCGCTGGGCGCTGCTGGGCCATGCGGGATTTCTGGACTTTTTCGATGCCGATTTACGCGGAGCCCGCAGCAAATGAAACACGCGGACGCCCTGGAATCGCAGTCCATTTCACTTGCCTGGCAGCACCATCACCGGATCGAACGGATTGGGCGCCTCGACCAGGCAGGCGACAGCGCGGGACAACAAGAGGAGCGTCGGACCATCGTCGGGATGCTCCGATATCATCGCACTGATGGTGCGACAGGCCTGGCGGAATTCCTTTTTGGTGAATTCCTCGAGGGCCTGTTCGTAGCCGCGTTTCAAGCTTGGCCAATCGGGTTTTGGCGTGCCGATCAGCTCGAACAAGGTAACCGGCGCGGCGATGTTGACCACGCGCACCCGGCAAAGGCAGCGCGTCTGGTAGGTGTCGTCCAGGCGGGCGCGGGTGGCGTCGGTGATCAGCAGCGGAGTTTTCAGGTACTTGGTGGCGCCTTGAACTCGGCTGGCGAGGTTGACGGTGTTGCCCAGGGCGCCATATTTGAATTTGACATTGGACCCGACATTGCCGACCTGTGCGACGCCGCTATTGATGCCGACGCCCAGGTTGAGAGGCTCTTGCAGGATTGGTTCCCACTTATCATTCAAGCCGGGCAGGCATTCGAACATGGCAAGAGCGGCGCGGCAAGCCAGGGTCGCGTGGTTGGGCTGCTCATCGGGAGCGCCCCACATGGCCATCAACTCGTCGCCGGTGTAATCGACGACAACCCCATCATGATCCAGCACGATCTGGGACAGACAGCCCATCACGACGGAAATCCACTCGACGGTTTTGGCTGGACCCAGTTTTTCACTGATGCGGCTGAAGCCCCGAATATCACAGATGAGAACGCTGACCTCGGTTTCGCGTCCCTGCAAGAGCTCGGGATGATCCGAAAGCTTGGCGGCCAAATGGGGCGTAAAAAACTGCTCCATCTGCAGGCGAGCGCGAATGGCCGCCTTTTCGTGCTCGATGCGAGCCAGTCCCGTGGCGACGCCGCTGGCGAGGACTTCCACCAGCAGGGCTTCCATCTGGGAAATGGGGCGCTGCATCCGCGGGCCGCGGTTGAGTCGGCGCTCGCCATACACGGCGCCGATGACCTCGCCGGCGGCGTTGAGGATGGGAGCAGCGACCACGGCATCCATGCTGCTGATCGACGAACTTGGCTCCACGTCCGGGAGTTGCCAAAATGTTTTTTTCTCCCGTAAAACGCTCGCCAGAACCTGGCTGCTCGGCGCTTGCACGGCTCGGCGAGCGCGCCTCGGCCATGGCAGATCGCTTGTTCCCGCCAATTCTCCCCGGCGCGAATTAACACACGGGCGCAATCCAATTTGACCAGATCGACAACGGCTCGGGCCGCCTTGACGTAAAAGTCTTCCGAGCCCGCCGCGCTGTGGAGCAGCCCAAGAAACGCCTGAATCCAGTTCATGAGCTGCGTGGACTCGATGCCCGGTCCGTCGGACCTGGCGATGGTGGCTTGAAGACTATATTCGAAAGATCTCGTGCCAGGCGCCTGGGTCGCTTCGGGCAGGCTTTCCAACAGCCCTTTGTCGGACATCTGAAGGCGCACCGTCTTGCTGCCCAGACGAATCGTTATCGGGCCGCACGCTTCGCAGGACGCCCCGACATCCAGATTGCGGCTGGGCAAACCGACCGCATGTTTGCCTGTGTTGGTGAATAGGAAACGGCCGCCGGACAACGGCCTCACTTCCAGGTGTTGACGAGACATCCCGGCTTCATCCCGCGGAGCAATGACGACACGCCATACCCCGTTTTCTTGGAAATGCGATGGATGCGTTTCGCCTTTGTCCTGGCGCCCAATCCTGCCTGGTCCGGCGAGGTCGTCCGCTTGATAGACCAGGCCATTACTGTCCGTCACACGCAATTGCCACATGTTGTTCATAAGGCATTCTCCGCCGGAGCGGCAGCTTTACCATTCAGTTTGAATGGCAAACCCGGCGGCGGCAACAGCAAATTCGCCAATGTGAAAAGATTCGATACGCGATGGCAAGCGCGGCTCAAGCTCTCAGAAGCGCCAGTTCATCTGCACGAAGCCCTCGACGCCGTAAATGCGCGGCGCCGTGACCGGCGTGGTGGCGCCGACCGACAGGGTGCCATTGCGGAAAATGTTGAAATGAACGCCCGCGGTGAGGCCGGCGATATCGGGAACGTACAGCGGGTCATTGACCGCGCCCCGATGATTGAGCGGCGTGGCCACATGGAACTCGACGGCCGGCACGATGGAATTCAAGAACCGGCTCGTGTCGCCGCCTTGATAGAGGCGATAGCCCAGACCGAAGTCGTTGAACAGGATCGTGACATCGCTCGCATCGGTGGGAACGGCGACGGAATGGAACGCCTGCACGAAAAGGCGGTCGAAGTTCCAGAGGTAGCCGACGAAAGGCTGCACGAGGGTGTCGCGGAGGTTGCCCTGGGTGGTGGGAATGGCCGGGCCGGTGGGCGCCGTGACGGCCACGCCGCCGGAGATCACGTTGCCGGTGCTCCGATCCAGGTAAAACGCGTATTTGCCGATGATGGTCAGATCGCCGGTGTCGAATTGGTCGAAACCGGGGAAGCTGCTGGGCTGTTGCAAAACGGGCACGCGAATCTCGACCGAGGCATTGCCGTCCAGGAAGGTCTTCTCGAAGCCGAATACTTCCTGGTTCACGTTGAAGCTCGGAGCGCCCGGGAGCACCGTGGTGGTGGTCGTCGTGGAATTGCCCGCCGTCGTGGTCGTTGTGAAGGTCCGGCTCGAATTCAGCGTTGGCTGCGGGCTGCGCACGTCGCTGAAATAATTGTACGTCATGTACACGCGGTCCTGCGGCAACGGGCTTTCATTATCCGCGATGGCGAAAGAGCCGCGCGAAGCGATCGCCTCCTGGAACGTCCGCGACAACGTGACCGCGCTCTGTGTGGTGGTGGTGGTCGTCGTCTTTAGTGGGGGGCCCGCGGAATTCTCTGTTATGGTGGTGGTTCGCACGGTCGTTGTTTGCAAGCCGGTGACCGGAATGGTGCGATTGGTGAAATCGATTGGCGGAACCCACCCCATCATGTTCGGCGTGAATCCAGGCAAAACCTGGTTGAGATCGTTTGTCGGCCGCGCGAATATATCAGTCTGCGGCGCCGGCGTCGATTTCTTCTCCGGATTCGTCTTGTCCTTGTCCGGCTGCTTCTTATCCTTATCCGGCTGCTTCTCCTGCTCGGCCGCCGGGAGCAGAAAAAATGGGACCAGTTTTGCGGGTTGCGGCTCCTGGCTGCGAACCTGGCACGCCAGCAGAATCAACAAGGCGGATGCGCCGCAGACGAACTTGGCGTTCATGAGTCTTCCCTGACCTCTGACTATGTTCATCCATGTTGAAATCGGGAGTGTTCCCCATCTCTCCATCGGCAATCGGCCGGCGCCGCTTCAAGGCAAATCTCGGTGACGCGTCAGATGTTAGGCAAAAGTGAATTGACCATGCGTCACTTTCCTTCCAGCTTACCCAACCAGGCCATGAACTCGGACCTCTGACGGACGGCGTGCAGGTCGGGATCGGTCTTCAGCTTATCGCGGTTCGCTTGTGCCTCGAAAAAACCTGCCTTCTGAGCAGCCGAGAGCATCCTGAGCACCTGGGCTGCGTAGTGGTCCGCCAGCTTCGGGTTGTCGGCGCCAGCGAGGTACCCGGAATAAATGCGGGCGAAATGGCAGAGAAGATCGCCGTCGCGGATTTGCGTCGTGAGCGCATCGATGATTGCGGTCGCCTCGCTGTACCTGCCGAGCCTCGCCAGGGCACCCGCATGCAGGACCTGGGTCGTCGCCAGGCTGCGGTTGTATTCGATCTCGCGAGGCTTCTGTTTGGTCAGCTTTTCCCAGATAATTGCGGCCTGCTTGAACGTATCCGCGGCCGGCTCGGTCTCTTTGTCCCTGAGGTATGCAAGCCCCATGCCCTGATAGGTGCGGGCGAGGGCCGCCTGATACAGCAACGCTGTCGCATCAGCGGAAACGAGCCGGTTCTGAATCTCCACCGCGTCTTGGTAGGCCGACACCGCTTTTCGGGCATTCCCGGTCGCCCGATAAAATTCCCCTAAAGAGAACAGACCTTGACTCAGTTCGTATTGCCGGTCTGGCAATTTCTTGTGCTCGGCAGCCAGCTTGCGCTGAATCTCCACAGCTTCCTTGATGGCGCCCTCGGCTCCGGCAACGCCAGAGCGAGAATTGGCCAGGTACGCCAAGGCGAGCATGCTCTGATAGTTGATCACCGACGGATGGCGTTCGGCCAGCTTCTTGCGGATTTTCAGCGCCTCGGCATATTCCGCGCTGGCCCGCGGGGGTCCAAGCAGATCTCCGAGGTTCCCGTGCGTGCGAGCCAGATCGTCCTGGTATTGGCCGATGTATGGAGCGTCATCGGCCAGCTGCTTTTGTATAGCCTGGGCGGCACGATATTCCTTCTCCGCATCCTTCTTCTTGTCCTGGTCGCCGTAGATCCTGGCCAGGTTGCTGTAGCTGACCGCCAGGTCGCGCTGATACTCGGCAACCTTGGGATGCGCCTGGGCCAGCTTGCTGCGCACCGCGATGGCGTCCTGATAGCTCTTAAGAGCGTTGCCGAGGTCGCGGTTCTGCTGAAAAGCGTTGCCGAGGTAGAACTCCGCGCGGGCCAGGCCGGCCTGAAAGCGCGGTTCCTTGCCCGGGTCCTTTGCCAGCGCATCCCAAAGTCCCAGCGCCTTGCGGAGGGCGTCGGCGCCTTCCCCTTGGTGTTGGTTCTTGACGAGCAACCGGCCGAGCTGCGTCCAGCAATCGGCCAGATCGGCTTGCGTGTCGGCGCTGGCTTGCCCAGCGGGGAGAGATTCGAACACCTTCACTGCCTGCTGATGCAGCGTGATCGCTTTCGGTTCCGAATCGATTTCGCCGGTTATTTGTGCTAGTCGATAGGTGGCCCGGCCCAGCTCGCCGCGCACGGCTGGATCGTCGGCGCGATCCTGGACGAATTTGGAGTAATACTCGCGGGCCGCTTCGAGCAGCTTCTTGCGCAACGGCTCCATGCCGGGTTCGCGCAGGAGCACGCTCTCGCTGACTTCGGTGTGATAGCGATCCACGGCGGCGCGCACCATCTGAAAATTCTTTTCCGCTTGCTTCCTTTGCCGGTCCGCTTCCTCTTTTTGGTCCTCGGCGAACTTGCGTGCCTGGCGTTCGCGATCGTTGGCGGCAGTCAAAAGCACGGTGGCGATGCTCAGGCTCACCAGGGCCACGGCGATGGCGGCGGCGGCTCCCGTCACCAGCATGCGATGCCGTCCGATCCAGCGCCTGGCCTTGACCGTCCAGGGTTCCGGCCACGCCGACACCGGTTCGTCCGCCAGCCATTGCTCCACGTCCAGCGCCAGCGCCAGTGGCGAAGCGTAGCGATCCTCCGGCTTGAGCGCCATCGCTTTCATGCAGACGGCTTCCAGCGGGATCGGCACGTCGGGCTTGATGGAGCGCGGCCTGGGGATGTCGCCGCGCTGCACCTTTTGCAGCACCGAGCCGACGTCTCTATCGCCGATCGGGGGTTGGCCGGTCAGCAAGCAGAACAGGGTGGCGCCGAGGCTATAGACATCGCTGGCGGGGCCGAGCTGATCGATGCGGCCCGCCGCTTGCTCGGGGCTCATGTATTGCGGCGTGCCGACCGCCGAGCCGACCAGGGTATGGCTGGCGGCGCTGAGCGAATTGGGGATAAGCGAGCCTTCGCCGGGCTCGGTCGCCTGCGTGGCCGGCTGCTGCTCGCCGAGCGGCTTGGCCAAGCCCCAGTCCACGACGAGGGTTTCGCCGTACTTTCCCAGCATGATATTTCCCGGCTTCAAGTCCCGATGCAAGACGCCGCGGCTATGGGCATAAGCGATGGCGTTGCAGACATCGATGAAGCGGCCCAACAGCGCACGCAATTGCAGTGCGCGCTCGCCGGCGTCCAGCGCGCCGCGATCGGTCTTGTGAAAACGCTCGATGGCATCCTTGAGGCTGTCGCCGCGAATGAAACGCATGGCATAATAAGGCCGACCGTCGTCGTAGGTCCCCAGCCCGTACACCGGCACAATCCCGGGATGCTCTAGCCCGCCCGTGATCTCTGCCTCGACCATGAAACGCGATCGGCTCTCCGGGTTGTCCGCGTGCCGGTCCTGAATCTCCTTCAGCGCCACCTCTCGATGCAATTCCTCGTCGCGAGCCACATAGACTTCGCCGAGTCCGCCCTTGGCATGAGGGCGGACGATCCGAAAGCGTTGCCCGGTGTGCCTCAATGCCAGCGAAGGGGCGACGGTAGCATAGGGATCGGGCGCTTTGCCGGGGGCGGCAGCAACATGCACGAGGCTCGCTTGCACGTCCGCATCGGCGATCTTCTCCAGGTCCTTCTTGACCGACGCCACCGAGCTGACCGCCGCCAGGCTTTTCTCAGCGTCGTTGCCGTGCTGCGCCAAATGTTTTTGCACCAGCGCTTCAAGCAACTGCCGATTGTCCGCCGCTAGCGCCTTCTGGGCAACCAAAATTTCGCCGAGCGGCTTGGTCTTGTCGAACACCCATGCCTGCATCGCCGCGATCAACTGCTCGCGCGTGATGAAATCCATCTGCATGGCAAGAATGCCAAAAAGAAGATTGCGATCGGCAACCGGCTGTTTCATGGCGTTTTCCTCATCAGGCGATCGGGGCGATCTTTTGGCAATTATACGACAGAGATGCGTTTCCTTGGGCGCAACTCGCTCTTCCAAATTCCGCCGAAATCGGTTCTTATACGAGGCGCTAGGGATTAGGGGCCAGGGATTAGCGATACCTAACCCGGATCCCTGGCCCCTAATCCCTAACCTGCGCAGGCTCTCGGAATGGCTTCCCAGCCCCAAACTGCCTCGTCTGCCGACTGGACCGAAGCGCTGCCTGCCGTGACCCTGGAGGTCCGCCAGGGCGCCGCTCGTTCGGCCACGTTCGCGCTGGATTCGGTCGATTTCCTCATCGGCAGCGTGCTCGGTTGCGATCTGCGCCTGACGGCCGATGCGCCGGGCGTCGTGTGCCTGTTCGCGCGTCATCCCGCCGGCGTCGTTTTGCGCAAGCTGGCGCCGACGCAGCGCATTCTCGTCAACGGCCAGGCCGCCTCCGTCCACGAATTGGCCGACGGCGATCGCGTCGAGGTTGGCCCGCTCGAAATCACGGCGCGTATACAACACCAGAGCCCAGGCACATCCGTCCCTGGGCTTCAGGCGCAGCCGCTTGAACCGCGCATCAAGCAATACGAAGCCGACGTGCTTCGGCTCAATCGCTTGCAAGGCGCCCTCGAAGAGCGCGAAAGCCAGCTCGCTCAGCAGGCCGACGAGATGGCGAAGAAGCGCGAACAGCTTCGGCAAGATTCCAGCGAACTGGAGCATCAACTCGCCGAGCTCGATCACTTGCGCGAGAAATCCACAGCCGAGGCCGAGCGCCTGGCGACGCAGAAGCAAGAGCAGGATGCCTTCGCCCGGCAACTGGCGGAACGGACCGCCGAGCTCGAAGGGCAACAGGCGACGTTTACCGCCCTGCGCGGCCGATTGGAACGCATGCGCGATCAGATGCGCGCCCGCGAGCAAGAGCTTGACGAGCAGCGTGCCCGCCAGGAAGCCCGCGAGGCCGAGTTGGCGAAGAAGCATCAAGAGGCCGAGAGCCGGCTTGCCGAGAGTCAGGCCGACCGGGCCGCCTACGAAATCGACCGCCAGCAATGGATCGAACGCAGCGCCACGATGGAATCGGCCGTCCGCCAACTCAAGGAAGCGCAGAACAGGCTCGGGCTGGAGGATGAACGGCTGCGGATGGAGCAGGAACAATTGGAGCAGGCGCGCAAGCAGCACGCCGATGCCGATGGAGTCCTGCAAGGTCGGCTCGCGCAGCTCTCCGAAACGCAGGCCCGCCTCGATCTGGAACGCCAGACCCAGCAGCAGCGCGGCGTCAACCTCATACAGCGCGAGGAGGCGTGCCAGGCGTTGCAGGAACAGCTCCATCGCCGCACCGAGGAAATCGCCGCCCGACACAAGGATATCACCGAGCGCTTGCAGGAATATCAAACGAAATTCGCCGGCCTCGACGAACGGCACAAGCAGCTCGACGAGCGCGAGCGGGAATTGCAGAATCAGATCGATACCTGGCGCGCCGAATTGCAACAGAAAGCTGAGGCGATCCAGAAGCAGCACGAAGCCGTCGCCGGCGTCGGGAACATGCACCAGGAGCAGATGGGGCTTCTGGAGGTCGAACGCAAGCTGCACGCCGAGGAGCGGGCGCAGTTTCAACTCGATCAGCAAGCCGCTCTGGAGAAGCTCGCTCAGGCCCGCGCCGAGTTGGACACGATGCGGCAAGACGCACAGGCGTTCCTGCGCGATCTCCCCGATGCCGAGCAGCGCGCCGGCGCCGCCATCGATCGGCTCGGCAATGCTCGCGCGCAGTTGCGCAGCCATCTCGACGAAATCCATCAATACGTTCGCGCCTGCCAGGACGAATTGGAACAACTGCGGGGCCGGCTGCAAGGCGATCTCGACAATCTACAAGACCGCGAGCAATCGCTGCGGCGCGGGCAGGATGAGCATCGCCTCGCCCTGGCCGGCTTCCGCCAGCAGCTCATCGATTGGCAAGGGCAAATCGGCGAACTCAAGAATCTATTCGCGCGCGATGAGACGCGCCTGGAACGCCGGCAAGCTCAGGTCGATGAAAAGGCCCGCAGCATCGAAGCCGAAACGCAGCGGCTTGCCCAGCACGCCGAAGAATTGCAGGAGCAGGAGCGCGAGGTCGCCGATCGCCGCGAGGAGGTCGATCGCCATCTCGTCGAGATGCGCGAATGGTATCGCCGCAAGCTGCGCGAACTGGCTGGCATTCCGCTGGTTCCTGATACGCTCACGTTCGACTCCGAACCAGCGGACAGGCAGCAGGCAGCAGACAGCAGTCAACAGGCAGCAAGCGAGGCCGACGAGGATGGCATTGTGCCGACTGGTCGCAGCATCCTGTCGCTTTCCGGAGCCGTCGATCAGGGCGACCAAAAGCTTGGGGAGGTATTGCGCGAGGCCCAGCTCGTCGATGCCGACACGCTGACCGCCCTTCTCGCCGAGGCGCGTCGGCAACGCCGCTCGCTGCGCCAGGTCCTCCTTGCTAGCGGCGTCATCACGCTCTATCAGCTCGCGCTGATCGAGACCGGCGATGTCCAAAGCTTGATGCTCGGGCCGATCCGCGTCATCGATCGACTGCGCAACGGCGCCCACGAATCGGTCTACCACGTCTTCGATCCACGCCGCGGCGCCGAAGCGGTGTTGCGGCAACTCGCGGAAGCGGACATGGCTGACGCGCTCAAACCGGATGAATTCCGCCAGCGCTTCGGACAGGCGAGGCTCAACGATCCACACCTGGCGAACACGCTGGAGGTGCTGGAACTGGCGGGTCGGCCGGCGGCGCTGCAGGAATGGCTGTCGGGCCTGCCGGCGACTGATTGGCCCCCGCTCGCCGCCGCCCCGGGCGTCTGCCATCGCCTGCTCACGCAAGCCGCTCAAGGGTTGGCAACGGCGCATCAGGCCGGCGTCATCCATGGACATCTCGCCGACGCTCTCCTGCTCCTGACCGGCGACGGCGTCCTGAAAATCTGCGGCCTCGGCGAACCCCCCTGGCTCATCGGCATTCAGCACGACGACGAGCCGACCGCGCGCGACGACCTGCGTGCTCTGGGCCGAATCGTCTCCGGCTGGTGCACGCCGACCGGCGTCCGCAAGGGGGCGAAGACCAAGCCGCTGCCTGAGGCGCTGGTGTCGGTGCTGTACCGCCTGGCTGCCGAAGGGGACGCGGGCTACCACGATGTCAAGGAATTACTGCAAGACCTGGAAAAAACCGCCGCCGCCATCCCCGCCAATGCCGAAGCCTGGGATCGCCTGCTCAAATACGTCCGCGAACACGGCACCTCGGAAGCGATGCTGCGCCAGTCGGCGTGATGAAGTGCGCCCCGTGGATTCAATTCGTCACGATTCTTGGCGCGGAACAATCGGCAAATCGCGCACGCGGTGCCGACCATCCTCCACCACGATGATCGCGCCCTTTTCAAGTGCCGTTGCGTCGGCTGCCAACACCGTTTCAAGCCGTTGCTGGACGAACGCAACCCGCGTGTTATTGAGCCGAAACAAGACAACGCTGACCGCCGCCGCGCCGGCCAATGCCAGGATTTCGCCGAAATCCAAGTCGAAGGTAAGAACGATGCGATTCTCGACAATGGCCTTGGCGAAAATGTCGGCATCGGCCGCTCGGTGCAGTCCTTGTTCGCGCAAATGAATCGCGTCGTGACCCTGCGAGCGCAGCCAATCGACAACCCGCTGATCGACGCCCATGTCGGCGAGAAATCGCATTGCTCGCCCTCAAGCGCTGCGCACACGTTCCTGTGTCAGCCACGCCGCATATTGCAAGGCTTGCTCGATATCCGCCCGTTCGAGATCGGGATAACCTGCAAGGATTTCGTCGAAGCTCGCCCCATGCGCGATCTGACCGACGATGACGGAAACCGGAATGCGCAGGCCCCGAATGCATGCGCGGCCGCCCATGATTTGCTTGTCGAAGGTGATGCGCTCGAACATGGTTGGCACTCTTGGTGAATGGAATCACGCTACGTTAGTGTAGCACAAAATCAAAGTGGCGCCTGGGAGCAGAAGCCCCTTTGCGTTAGATGGACGGACTTGCGGCACTAGGAAACTCCCCGCTTTGAAAATCAGGCACATTTGCAGGTCCGATTGATGATTATCCTGATTGGCAAGACAGGTTTCATAAAGGACAATCTCCCAATTCCATGCGCGATCTTCTCTCTTCCGCGATCGACCCTACCGATTCGTGGAAAATCCTAGCTATCGTGACGAATGTTGCCCGAATTCCAACTGACGAATCTGCGTTCCGCTCTCGATCAGGCCGTCCGGCTGCATCAGCACGGCAACTGGGCGCAGGCGGAGGTGGTGTATCGTCAGATTCTCCAGCAGTGGCCTGGCCAGCCTGACGCGATGAATTTGCTGGGGGTACTCGCCAACCAGCTTGGGCAGACGGAGGCGGGGCTGGATTTGCTTGGTCGGGCCGTCGCCTGCAGGCCGAACGAAGCGAATTTCCGCGGAAATTTCGCGACGGCCCTGGAAGCCGCGGGCCGGGTCGCCGAGGCCATTGGGCATTTTCGCGAGGCCATCCGCCTCAAACCGGACGCCATTACCTACCGCGTCTTGCTGAGCGACGCTCTGCAGCAGCAAGGACAATTCGACGAGGCGGTAAGCGTCGCCCTCGAAGCCTTACGGCTTAATCCGTACTCCGGCGAGACCAACGTCGTCCTGGGCAACCTTGCCGCCATCGGCAAATACACGTTGACCGACGCCGACATCCAACGCATGCAAGGGCTTTTGGACCAGGGTCGCCAAACTGCCGCGGACGCCTGTCTGCTCCACTTCACGCTGGCGGGGCACTGGGAAAGGGCAGGCCGCTATGACGACGCTTTTGCACACTACCGCCGGGCCAACGAATGCAAGCTGCACGTTTACCGCCTGCAAAACAAGGCATTCGACCAGAAACAGCACCGCGCCTTCATCAACGGTTTGATGGCTGCCTTCACGCCGGAGCTTTTGAAATCGTCGCGGAGCTTAAGCAGCGACAGCGAGACGCCGGTCTTCGTGGTCGGTCTGGTTCGCTCCGGTACCAGTCTGGTCGAACAGATTCTCGCCAGCCACCCGGAGGTCTACGGGGCCGGCGAGCGCATCGAAATCCATCGGCTCGCCCTCTCGTTGCACACGCACCTGCAGACCGCGGAGGCCTATCCCGCGTGCATCGGACGTCTCGATCCGCGCGTGACCCACAGCCTGGCGCAGGGTTACCTGCAACGCCTGGCGCCAGAGGCAGGGACCGCACGCCGCATCGTCGACAAAATGCCGCAGAACTTTCTGCATCTGGGCCTGATCGCGATGTTATTTCCGCGTGCGCGCATCATTCATTGCCGGCGCGATCCGATGGACGTGTGCGCCTCGGCCTATTTTCAGAATTTCCAGTTCATGCCGCACGCTGCCAGTTTGGAAGACATCGCGTTTTATCATGGCGAATACGTGAGGTT
>CAVYFY010000018.1:0-96721 GCA_963767835.1 uncultured Planctomycetota bacterium | reverse complement strand
TCTCCTGAGGGAGAGGGGGCCGGGGGGTGGTTGGACGATCCAAAATCAGAGCCGCGCTCCACCCAACTAGCGGCTCTGCGTATTTGTGTTGGCCTTATTCGGCCGTCCCTTGCACGGTTATGAGCAATTCGCGGGAGCCAGAGATCATGCAGATAAAGATGGATTTGCGACGTGAACTCGCAAGGGCGATACGCCTGGGCGCCCGCAATCAAGATCCATTCAGGCGCCGGCGGGAATGTCGAATGGAATGTCGCGTTTCAAACTGAAGCTGCAGTTTTGGCTTCAGCAATATTGACAGCCAATCACGCGGACCACGTGGTTAGTCGGATTGCTGAGCCGAAATCTCACGTCGTTCTTGCCGACCGCGAGCGCGGGAAAGGTCCGGTCCGGCTCAGCGATCACCGCGCCGTGAGCGTCCTGAAGGAAGAAATAGGAACAGCCCGCGGCGGCCAAGAGCGCCAGAGCGAGCGAGACACATACCGCTGGCGGGTCTCGCAGGGTCATGAATTGCCTGCTTTCAATTCGGTTTTGCTTCGGGTGCCGGGGGAACTATGCAATATCGACGTCTCAGGATCACGATGAGGCCGCCGCCGGCAAGCACCACAGCCGCTGCGAAGGAAAGCCGAGAGATGCCAGCGTATACCGCCCTCCACCGTCGGCGTTCCGAACGGCTCAGGAAACCCAAACGCGGACACGCGGAAATCCGACGCCTTTTTGTCCGTCAACTTGATGCTAATGAGCCTGGCGGTAATCTCCAGGTTAGGCCCAGCTCCTTCGACCTTGTAAACCGACAGATTTTTCGAGCCCGTCGGAAACGGCACCCCGCCGAGGGTTTCCCCGTATGAAAAGGTGTCTGTTGCCGCAACAGCTTTGGTTTCAACCCTGCGTTCCACCACCCGCCACTGTTGGCGGGTTCCACGTAGATCCACACGTCAAACTCATTTTCACCGGCGGCGATTCTGACCCCCGCACCAAGCAATCCCTTGGCGGCATCGTATCGAAGGGTTTTCAAGGAGATATTTCGGATTCTCCTCGGTCACGCTGAGGAATGTACGAGGTAATCCAACATCGTGGTAGCGATGCCGCTTTGTGCGTGGATGTCGGATTTCGCCTTTCCGGAGCGACGTTGCCAAGAATGTAGGGGAAATCGGCCTTTTCTTTGGTGAGCGCAAAATGGTAGTCCCCGTTATCGCACTCCAGGACTATTCTGGGAGTGTCGGGTGTGTCGTCGTCGGTTCGCGTTTTTTCGTGCATTTTGTAGTCACCGAGCCGCACGTTCCGATCTCGACTGGTCCCCGGGTGAAACTGGCGTGCCTTTCCAATCGAGACGCCCGGTGCGACGGCCCAGCGGCACTCCGATTCCTCTTCGAACCGGGTCAGGACCGATTGGTATTTTTCAAGAACGAGCGGGATTTCACGCCGCGCCTTTCGAGCCAAGCCCGATCGATGGCGGGCCCGCCACCCGCAATGACCGCCGTAGACCACGTAAGGAAAAGGAGCAATCCAAGCCGGATTTCGAGCGACATGGGCAACTCCCGTCAGATGTTCCGCGAACGCGGAAACTCACGACAGGACATCTACCGTAACACGAAACCGAGCGGTGTCAACATAAATCCGAAATACATTTCAGGTTCGGCTCCTGCGTGTTTTGTGCCCAGCTGTGTCGCATTTTTCTCCAGGCGGCGGCGCTTTCCTTTATGCCCGCTTGTCGGAGAGCCTGGATTATGGTTGCAAAGAAACGCAAGGTTGGTTGCGATTTGCCGGGTCGCAACGCACTCGATTCGTTGCACGAAGTCGGGTGTCGTTGAGTGTGTGAAATGCATCGGCACAACTCGTTGACCCACAAGCGATTCCCGCGCGAAAATTCGTTGCACGCCATCCTCTGCGTCCCAAAATCGATGGGTGTATCCACGGCTTTCGGCTTTGCCGAATTCGCGTTTCCATCCGATTCGCTTATGCGATACAATGACGCAGTTCTCGGCATTCGCTTTGCTCCGTGCCGGGCGTCGCTCCAACTCCCTTGGATGAGGATCCCCATGAAAAAGCTATTCGCATTGCTCGTCGCGGTCTCCGCGCTGGCTGGCTCGCTCAACGTGGCCTCGGCACAAAACGGCAAGGTCGGCCCCGACAAGAAAACGTGGGACGGGGTCGCTCAGAAGGCGGCCAAGTATCTGCAAGACACCCAGGACAAGAACGGCGGCTGGAGCACCGACAAGACGCCCGGCGTTACCGGCATCGTCCTGACCGGCCTATTGCGCACCGGCCAGACGACGCCGCAGGATCCGGTCGGCCAAAAGGCGCTCAAATACATCGAGAGCCTGGTCAATCCCGCAAAGAAGCACATCGCCGGCAAGGGGGACGCCAAGGTCCAACTGCAAAACTACGTCACCAGCATCAACGTCATGGCCCTCATCGAAGCCAAGCAGGGCGACAAATACAAGGCGATCATCGGCGATGCGGTCGAGTTCCTCAAGAAGCTGCAATGGGACGAGGATGAAGGCAAGACCGAAAAAGACCCGTTCTTCGGCGGGGCCGGCTACGACAGCAAATCGCGCCCCGACCTCTCCAACACGCAAATGTTCCTTGACGCCCTCAAGTCTGCCGGCATCGGGCCCGATGATCCCGCCATGAAGAAGGCGCTCAAGTTCGTCAATCGTTGCCAAAACATCAAGGGCGAAACCAACGATCAGCCCTGGGCCAAGCTCATCAACGACGGCAGCTTCATCTACACCCCGGCGACTGGCGGCGCCACCAAGGTCGTCGATAAGGCCCTCGACAACGGCGCACTGCCCGGCTACGGCAGCATGACCTACGCCGGCATCAAAAGCATGATCTATTGCGGCGTTCCTAAAGACGATGACCGCATCAAAAAAGCCTACGAGTGGATCAAGCAAAATTATTCCGTGGACGGCAACCCCGGCATGCCCGAACCGCGCGCCAAGTGGGGCCTGTACTATTACTACCACACGATGGCCAAGTCCCTCGACGCGCTGGGCGTCGATTACGTCGTCGATGCCAAGGGCGTCAAGCACGACTGGCGCAAGGACATCACTGAAGCCCTCGCCAAGCGTCAGCGCCCCGACGGCGGCTTCATCAACAGCGCCGCCAACTGGATGGAAGCCGACGAGAATCTTGTCACCGGGTATGCGCTGATGGCGTTGAGTTATTGCAGGCCGAAGTGAGCGCCTTCGTTTAGCGTCCGCATGAACTCCCGTTCCGTTCAGCGCCTGCGCAGTCGTGCTGCAATGCGCGGCGCCAGTGCCGATTTTGCTTGGTGACTTTCGCATGCTTTGAAATCGTAGCAGAGCCAAAGCCGCCAGTCCGTGAAACGACAAAAACCGCTTGCGACGCGAAGTTGCAAACGGCTTTTTCTTTTTGAGGTAACCGGCTGCGGCTATTGCTTGGGTGTGTCGATTTGCTGGATGATCGCCTGGGCTGCGGCGTTGTAATCGGCGCCAGTCGCTTCGAGGACGCGGAAGCCGCCGCCGGGACGGGAAACGTAGCAAGTCAGGTGGACGCCGTCGGGGAGCTGATCGGCCTTCTGATTGATGACGCCGCGGTCCTGCAGCTGCTTGTCGAGCGTGTCCTTGCCCACCGACGGAATAGCATTTGAGCTGGCAGCGACGGTTTGCACGAGGGGCTTGACGGCAGGGGGATTCGCTGGCGGCTGCTGCCACGATCCAGTCGGCGTCACGGGCGGATTGGGCGCGGGCTTGGCATCGGGGATCGGCTCCACCTTCGAACTCGGATTGGGCGCGACAACGCCCGGCGTTTGCTGAGTCGGCTGCATCTTGGCGCCGTTCGTGAGTTGGCCCGGCGCCTGTGACCTGTTGCTGTCGTCGATGGCGAGCGGCTTGCCGAGCGGGCCTTGCCAGGTCATGCCGGCCAGAGTGGCGTTGTTGGTCGAGGACGAATCGGCCACGCCGAACTGCTGGGCCGGCGGCTGACTCCATCCCACGGCGGCCTTCGGCGGGGTGTTGGTTGGCAGGGGGATGCCCGGGGGCGTGAGAACGCCATTCAGCGGATCAGCAGCTTGCTGGCCGCTGGTCGTAGGCGTCTGCGAACAACCGGAAAAGAAGACGGCGCCCAGGCAGAGCGCCACCGCCATCGTGGCCGATCGCGCCCGCCGTGCCTGCAGCGTTTGCCCAGATTCGCGCTTGTTGGCCATTTTCGCCCGCCTACCGATCTTGTGATGCGTGCGCTCTCCAATAAAAAGGTATCGGCATACACAACGCAGAATCTTTAGTCAAGCCGCAGAGGTACTGGGAAATGGCAAGCGCGAATATCGCTGTCGTGGCCGGTGACGGCATTGGACCCGAAGTGATCGAGCAGGCCATCCGCGTCACCGATGTTGCATTGAAACGCGAGGGGGCAACTTTCGTCTGGAATCGCTTGCCCTGGAGTTCCGCGTTCTACAAGAAGACCGGGCAGATCATTCCCGACGATGGCTGGGACACGCTGGCCAAGCACGATGCCATCCTCTTCGGCGCCATCGGTTCGCCCGATGTGCCCGACAGCGTCACGGTGCACGGCCTGCTCTTGCCGATGCGCCGTAAATTCGACCTGTACGTCAATCTTCGACCCGCCTATCTATTTGATGGCGTGCAATCGCCGTTGCGCGACAAGGTGCCCGGCTCGATCGACATGCTGGTCTATCGCGAGAACACGGAAGGGGAATACGCCCCGATCGGCGGCCGGCTCTATGAGGGAACGCCGCACGAGACCGCGATGCAAACCTCCGTCTTCACGCGGCGCGGCTGCGAGCGGATCATGCGCGCCGCCTTTGAAGCCGCCCGCAAACGGCCGCGCAAGAAGCTGACTTCGATCTCCAAATCGAATGCCCAGGTGCACACGCTCGGCCTGTGGGATGAAGTGCATCGCGACATCGCCCGGCAATATCCCGATGTGCAAACGCACGCCCTGCTGGTCGATGCCGCCGCAATGGATTTAGTGCGCAAGCCGGAGGCGTTCGATGTGATCGTTGCGTCGAATCTGTTCGGCGACATCCTCACCGATTTGAGCGCGGTCATCACCGGCAGCGTCGGCCTGGGGGCGAGCGCCAACCTGAATCCCGAACGCGCCTTCCCGAGCATGTTCGAGCCCTTGCATGGTTCGGCGCCCGACATCGCCGACAAGGGAATCGCCAATCCGCTGGCAGCAATCCTGTCAGCCAAGCTGATGCTCGATCACCTGGGCCACGCAGAAAGCACTGCCGCCATGCAAAATGCGATCGCCCGCGTTTTGAAGGAAGCGAAGGTGCGCACCCCCGATCTCGGCGGCAAGGCGACGACTGCGGAAATGGGGGACGCCGTCATTAAGGAAATAGCAGGCAGCAGGTAGCAGGTAGCAGAAAGCGACTTCTGGCTGTCTGCTGCCTGCTGTCTGCTATTCAACCGGCTTGCGCGATCGCCTGCATCGGGGACGCGAGCGTGGCGTCCACGGGATGCCATAGGCTCAGGCGTTGCCGGGCGCGTTCTTCCAGGACGGCGAGTTTGGCGGGCGAGCCGGGCATGGCGGGCGTGGGGAACGCGGGCAAGGGCGGCGAGCCGTTGAAGTTGCCGACGCCGCGCCGGCCGAACTTGCTCGTCGAAGGATACAGATCGCGCACTCCCGGCTTGTAGTAGCACGACCAGCACAAACGGCGCAGGCGCGAAATCGGGGCCGTATGACAGTGTTGGCATTTCATGGCGAACTCCCAGAATCAGAGCCAAGGGTGAGGTTCAGGCATCAAGCAGCAATCAAATCGCCCACCTTCAAAGCACGGGCCACTTCCGCCAACATCTCGCGGCGCATCTCGGCACGCGGCGCGGCGTCAAACCAGTTGAAGAAAAACCGGCACGCAGCGGGCTCGCCGACGGCCTCATCGGCGGCTTCACAGATCGCGGAGAAATATTCTTCAACTGCGGCGACGCTCTCGCGCCCTTCCCCCAGCCAGCCGCTCAAGCAGATGGCGCAACCGCCGACCACGCCGCAATCCGCATTGGCTTCCAATGCCGGCGGCGCCGTGACGACCCCTTGCAGTAGCCGGACATCATCGCGGCGCAGGGCCGACTGCAAGGCATGTAGAGCGGGACGTGACAGCTGCGGCGCGATCCCAGTGCGCCAAACGCGACGCCATTTTTCCATGGTGGTATCCTCTTCGGTTGCAGGTGAATGAATCTCAAACCTTGGTCTATTGTACAAATGTACATATCATTGTGTCAATATGAGAGCGCAGAAAAAAGCGCATATCTTGGCGCACTTGGCTATAATTTATATCTTTTTATCATGTGACCGACGGAAATGATGATGGAAATGGAGTGGCGGAACTTACGGAGCCAACCGCTCGATCACCCAGCAGCTCGCCAGGCGGCGGTAGCGCAACCGATCATGCAACCGGTCGGGTCGCCCTTGCCAGAATTCGATGACCTCCGCCAAGCAGCGATATCCTCCCCAGTGCGGCGGACGGGGCACCGGGTTGGCCTCGTCATATTGCTCCCGCAATACGCGCATGCTCTCTTCCAAGAAACCGCGGTCAGCGATCACCTGGCTTTGCGGGGAGATCAATGCCCCTAGCTGATGTCCAAAAGGACGCGTGCGAAAATAGGCGTCCGATTCCTCGGCGCTTACCCTTTCGACTCTACCCTGCACCCGCACTTGCCGCTGCATCGGCGCCCAATGGAAAACGAGGGCCGCCCGTGGATTTTCAAGCAATTCGGCCGCTTTTTGGCTCTGGTAATTGGTGTAAAAAACGAAGCCACGCTCGTCGAAGCCTCGCATCAGCACCATGCGGGCATTCGGTACACCGACGGCGTCTGCGGTCGCGAGCGTCATCGCGCTCGGTTCGGGCAGCTCGGCTTTCTCGGCCGCCAGATACCATTGCGAAAACAGCGCGATCGGATTGGCGGGCACGTCGGCTTCAAGAAGAATGGAAGTCGTCATGGAAGTGACCGAGCGCAAAAAAAATGTCCCACTGTCGAGTACCTCGGCGTCGCCCAGTCACCGAAGCCATCAATCAGCGGGACATCCTCATCATAGACCCATTGTTATAGGAAGCAAGATATCTCAACAAAAAAAATCGCCTTTTCGGGCCTTTTTTTCAAGCCTGGCAAAAAAATTCAGTTCACAGATGATAACCAATAAACCGCAAAACCTGCATGCATAAAAGGTTGCCCAGGCGCTGAAGTCACAAAGCAATCGCCCCGCCCGGTTCCAGCACGATCGGCTCCGCTTTCGTTTGCGCTCTCACCTTGGACGCCCAGGCATTCGCGTCCTGCGCGATGAGTGGCCAGGTGTTGAAATGGATCGGCATCACCTTCTTTGGATCGATCAGCTGGATCGCCCGCAGGGAATCATCCGGGCCCATCGTGAAATTGTCGCCGATCGGCAGAATCGCCAGGTCGATGCCTTCCTCGCCGATCAGTTTCATGTCGCCGAACAGGCCGGTGTCGGCGGCGTGGTAAATCTTCTTGCCATCCTTGAGATAAATGAGGAACCCGCACGGGTTGCCGCCATTGGAACCGTCCGGCAACGCGGAGCCGTGGAATGCGAGCGTCAATTTGACTCGGCCAAACGGATGGTTGAACCCGCCGCCGTGCTGCTGGCCGTGAACCTTCTTCAATCCTTTCTGTTCGAGCCAAACGCTGATCTCGTAATTGCTGATGACGGTGGCGCTGGTGCGCTGAGCGATGGCAATCGAATCGCCGACGTGATCGCTATGCCCGTGCGAGATCAGGATGAAGTCGGCTTCGGCCTCGTCGGCGCTGATGGCGGCTTTGGGATTGCCGGTGAAAAACGGATCGATGAGAATCTTGTACCCGGCCGTTTCAATCGCCATGGCGGCGTGGCCCAGCCAGCGAATGCGCGTGTTCATGGTACATTCCGCATGATGGTTGCAACTTCGCCTAAGCCGCTATCTTCTCTTTTCCCGCTTGAGGAGCATCATTGCCAGCCTGTTTGATTGCGTTCGAATGTCACACTTGTTGTTCCACTTTGATTGGAATTCCGTCGGCCGTTCCTTGGCCCCAGGCTCGTTGAAGCATATCTTCAGGGTGTCTCCGTCCAATTCATATATTCCAAGCGACACCTTTTGATCATCACCAGCCGCTTTCATATCAAAAGCCTTCGGCTTTTTGCTGTCGTCAATCTCGATCACGCCCTCGTCGCCGACGATCCCGAACACCGTCATGGTGTATTTCGTGTCCTTTATGGTCAGACGCACCAGATTGTCAAGGGGCAGCTCTTTTTCCTTGGCAACTCCATCGACCTCGATTGCCACCATCAGCCAGGTGCCTTGGAGTCCTTTCACATCGGACCTACCGGAGCCTCCCTTTGTTACGCCAACGACGAAAAGCAGAATCGCCATTCCGTGCAGCAAGCAGTGTTTGCTCATGCATTCCTCCGTGAAATCAGGACCCGGCTCAGTTGTTTTGGCAAAGATGTGCAAACAAAACACGCGCTGACATTAACCTCCGAATGTAGCTGCTGTCAATGGCTTTCCGTGAATCGCCGGCATCGTGGCACAAACCGGGGACTTTCTCAAATGGCGCCATTCAATGCGGACAGTTTGTCCCGTAGTTGTTCAGGTGTCATTTTGCTCAGTTCCCACCAATCCACTCCTTCGGGCAACACCAAGCCGAGCCGTTCGTAAGGAGATTTTCCTTTGCGACGCCCGGTGCGGAAGGTGCGGCAGTTCCAGTACAGACGCTTCAGGTCCAGCAACCCTTGGGTCAACTTGCGATGCCGAGACTGATGCATGCGCAAGACACTATTGATCCCCTCCACCAGACTGCTCGCACGCCAGGTATGACGGAAAATGTGCCGCACTGCTTTGGTCATCGTGCTTCCTTCCTCGCCAGCTTTCGACAGAATTACGCTACACACCAACAACACCCCGCGCAGCGTGCGCGCGGACATACCTTCACCCGCCAACAACTCCGGATGACGACGCAACCCCTCGGCACGCACCGCTGCTTCTTTCACCTCGGTCGATCCTGGCAAAGCCGCCAACTTGCGTTGCACTTCGTCCAAATACGTGAGTGTCTGCGGCTTGCTCAGCAGACGTTTGGCTTTGGCAAAGTCCGCGTCGGGCAACTCAGGCAACGTCTGGGTCAGCACCGCTTCGGCCTGCGCTCGGCTGTTCAACTCACCGGCCGGCGTGAACAGACGCAAGGCCTCTTGCGTTTGCTGCCAGGCCTTTTCCGTGCGCATCACCTGATCCATGACCGCTTCGGCCTGTTTCCAGTGCAGGCTCACCTTCACCCCCTCACCGGGCACGTGTTGGCCTTGTTGCCGATGGTGATCGTGTTCTTGCTGGGCTTTCTCCGCTTTGGTAAACGCCTGCTGCAAACGCAGAGCGCCTTTGCGTTGGCCTCGGCTTCCTTCACGCACGGTGTGAAAGTGATCCAGTTGGTCCGCCACCGGGGTCAATTCTTTCTCCACGCGTTTCTCGTTGAGCAAGGCCACCCCTTTGCCCAGACCGGTGCCGGCGTCGCGCGTCACTTGCTCCAGCGCGGGATAGGCGGCAAACTGCCCCACCCACACTTCCCCGGTGGCCTGCGTCGTCAAGCTTCCCGCCAGCCAACACATGCTGTCGGGTTCCACGACCATGAGCACCGGCGCCTTCACGTAGATCTCGTCGGCCGCCACTTGCTTGGCCCGCGCTCGCGCGAATTCGTCCAGCACCGGCAACAACGTGCTGACGTGAGCGGCCGTTTCGTGGGTCCAACGCCCGAGTTTGGCCACGCTGGGCGCACGACCGGGAAGTAAACGCTGCAGCCATCCTTGCACGGTGGGTAGACTCACACCTTCCGCCTGGGCCTCCGCCGCCAACCGAGCCATACACTCGTCGCCAATCACCACCGCCTGGCTCAAGTCGCTTTCGAGACTGACGACGCGTTGCTGCAGTTGTTGCACTTGCTCCTGCAAACGCTCGACGTGCTGGCGCCTGCGCGGCCCCTTGCAGCAACGCCGAAGTCTGGGCTGCTTCGCGATAGAGTGTCTGCCGCGAAACATTGCGTTTCAGAGATTGTCGCGTGACGTCGCCATAGACGCCGAAGAAAACGACATACGCACTAGCAATCCCTTGCGGCGGGGCTACCATGCCCATGGGGTGACTCCTGGCTAACGCAGTCTTCATCTACCGCGTTATTCCAGCTGTTCACCCCTTAACTGTCCAGTGCTTACCCCCTCTACCGAGGCGTTTTGAGAAAGTGCCCGAGGCGCGCTATCGAGCACGGCGTCGGCGCCTGCCTTGTCAGCGCCCGCAAAGGCGAGCACCGGAACCGAACACGTCCTGAGCATGTCTTTGCAGGTTTTTTCCTGCCTTCATCCGGCGTAAAGTCCCTTTACCCGTTCCGCTCCAACCAGGGTGCAAGTTCTGTCATGGTTCGCCCGGCGCCGTGACCGTTTCGCCGCTACCGCACCCGCTACGGTCGCCGGCGCCGATTCCGGCGCGCCGCCCCCGCGCCGATTCCGGCGCGCGCCGCCCCCGCGCCGTTTCCGGAACCGGCGCCGATTCCGGCCGCGCGCCGCCACCGTTCCTGCTCCAGGACCGCCAGCGCCGATTCTGGCCGTGCGCCGCCCGGCCCGGCGCTGCCACAGTGCCGGCGCCGGCCCGGCCGCGCGCCGCCCCCGGCCCGGCGCTGTCACCGCAGCCGCACCGTCACTGATTCCGGCCGCGCGCCGCCCGCCTGCGCGCGCGCTCCGGAACCGGCGCCGGTTCCGGCCGCGCGCGGCCCTGGCCCGCGGCGCACCCACGGCAATCCTCAGGGCTTATTTCGCGTTTGGGATAGAAGTGAAATCATGTCACGGAACAGCTTCGGAAGGTGGCGCTGGCGACTTCTTCGCAACCGCCTTCATCATAGTCTCAGCCTCGCGGCGAAGGGCCTGCGTGATCAGCCAGTCGGCCGGATAAATCCCGATCGGAAAGCCGTACGGCTCTTTATCGATCTTCTTCCGCGCGTCATCCAGCCATTTGTCGGTTTCGTCGAGCCAATGCTGAGCGAGCTTGGCCTGGCCTAGCTTGTGATTCGTCATGGCCAGGAAGATTCCGGTCATCGCGTTGCCTGGCCAGGTCTTTTCGCGTTGCATCGATTGGATCAGCAGCTTCTCCGCCTGTTCGAACTGGCCGGCCCGATAATGAGCGGCGCCAAGTGCGTGCAGATACCAAACCGGCACCCGGCCAGCCGGCGGACGGGTAGATCCGTCCACTGCCTGTTTGGCCCAAGCGATCACCTGATCGGCCTCGGCAACCCGATTCGGCGCCAAGATGCAACTTCGCGCTGAATAAATGGGCCATGTTCCCATCGCTCGTGCCGCCCTGCTTTGCCACCATGCGGCGACAGAGCTTTTCGTAAGCTTCCATTTCCTTGGTCAGCAAGTGGGCGGCCAGGCACTCCAGCCAGGCGTAGTCGTCCGGCTTTTCCGGGTCAACGGCACGGGCATAAGCGGTGGCGGCCTTGTCGATTTGTCCCAGGCGAGCGAAGTACCGGCCGCGCGCGATCCACAGGCGATTGTCCTCGGGACGCAATGCAACGGCGCGCTCGAACGCCTGATCCCACTGAGCCAGTTCTGCGCCAGTCTTGCCGATGAACCCGGAGTAATGGATCGGGTCAGTAGCTCGCAAGCGGAAAACGCTCGCAAAATCGGTGGCAGCCTTGTCCCACTCCCCTGTCTTGGCGTAGATGCGCCCTCGCTCGACCAACAAGAAGGGAATGCTAAGCTGCGGCAATACGTCCTTGTTTTTCAAGTTGATGGCGTGATCGAGGTCGGCAATCGCCTTTTCCCAGTGCATGCGTCTCGCATGATACCTGGCGGACTCGATCCGCAGCGCCCCGTCATCGGGCATTGATGCGACGGCCTTCGCGTAGTCGGCGTCGGCTTCGTTCCAGTGGTGAAAATCAGCGAAAAGCCTCGCCCGCGCCAGCAGGAATCGCGTGTCCTTGGGCCGCAGCTCGATTGCGTTGCCGAACTGAAGAGCGGCCTTGTCAGGGTTGCCGAGCGTAAGATAAGTCCAGCCACGCGACATCCATATATTTGGATGATCGGTCGGAAGGGCGTCCGCGATCTCGTGGCGAGCCTGGCGGTACAACAGTTGCAACTCCGCGAAATCGTGCCAAAGCCGCCAGTAGGCTCCGAGCCCGTCCGCTTGGATGGCTTGCTCCATCCAACGCTCGACGCTGTCAAGCTTCTTCGCGGCTTCTTCCTTTCTACCCGCGCGGCCGTAGGCAAGCGCCAACCCCAGATCCGTCAGGATGTTCAGACGATCACCCTGGTAAGCTTTGTTGGCTTTCAGAAGCAAGTCGATGCTGTCCTCGTATTGTCCAGCCCGGTAATGGGCCATGGTGCGCATGTATTGATACCACGGGTTGCTGCGGTCTCTGATCCCTTTGGGAACGCCGGGGGCGGATTTCTCGCCGGCCTTCTCCAGAACGGCCCACAGCGATTCCGGAACCCGATCTGCCCCCAAGCCCCAGGTGCGGGCAATGGCCACGGCGACGGGAAGCTCGTCGGTTTGCCGGAAATGATCGAGCATTCGCTCACAGACTGCGTCATAGCCTTTCTTGTCCCCCGTGACCAAACGCAAGAGCGCATGCTTATACCAGATGGTGGGATCATCGTCGGGCGGCAAGAGGGCGAATTCCTCTGCGAAATCGGGTGCCGCTTCTTCCCACAGGCCCAAGTCAGCATAGAGCTTGCCTCGCTCGGCCCAGACCTGAGAGTTGTCCCGCCGCAGCTTTACCGCTTTGTTCAAATCGTCCAGGGCCTCGGCGTATTGCTGGCGTTGGACGCGGCCCTGAGCGCTGTGAATGAGCTGATTGGCCGCGTTCAGCCGGGCCATTCCTTCGCGGATTTCCCGGTTGGCCTCATTCAGTCGCACCATCCCCTTGCCGATCTCCTCCGCGTTGGCATCCGCCTTCTTGCGTGCCGATTCCGCGTCGGCCTCGGCGCGACGCGCCTGCTCCCCTGCGGATTCGGCTTCGCGCCACTTCCATGTGACTACGGCAAAGCCGCTCACGAAGATAACCACCAAGGCCGCCAGCAAGCCGGCCACCAGCGGATTGCGCCGGCTCCAGCGCGTGAGCCGGCCGAGCGGCCCTACTGGACGCGCCAGCACCGGTTCCCCCGCCAGCCAGCGCCGCAAGTCCGCCGCCAATTCCGCCGCCGTCCCATAGCGCTGCCCGGGTTCCTTGGCCAAGCATTTCAGCGTAATCGTCTCCAGATTGCGCGGAATCTTCGGATTCGCGCGCCGCGGCGACGGCGCCTCCGCACGCAGCACCTGGTCGAGGATCATTCGGCTATTCCCCTTGAACGGCAGCACCCCTGTCAGCATCTGGTACAACACGACCCCCAGACTATACACGTCGCTGCGGCGATCGACGTCGTGGCTCAACCCCGCCGCTTGCTCCGGGCTCATGTACGCCGGCGTGCCGAGCACCTGCCCCTCCTGCGTCATGGTGGACTCGATGTCCTCACGAAGAGCCAGGCCGAAGTCCATCAACATCGGCTTTCCTAGGGGCGCCGGGCCCTCCGCGGGAATGCGCACGCCAGAACGCTCCAGCATGATGTTGGACGGCTTGACATCGCGGTGCACGACGCCGAGCGAATGGGCATAATCCAGAGAGTTGGCGACCTGCGCGATCAGCTCGGCCGCTTCGCGCAAGCCGACCTGCTGGGCGGTCAACAGGTCCGCAAGGGTGACGCCGTCGATGAAATCGCTGACGAGATACGGCAGTTCTTCGAACTTGCCAACTTCGTGAACGGAAACGATGCCGGGGTGGCGGAGTTGGGCGGTGCTGCGGGCCTCGCGCAAGAAGCGTTCGACATCTTTGGCTGAGACAAGATGTCCCCGATGTGGAATCTTGACCGCAACGAGCCGGCCCAACTCCGCGTCGCGCGCTTTCCAGACGACGCCGAACGCGCCCGCCCCTACTTGCTCCAAAAGCTCGAATCGGCCCAGGCGCTGGCGCTCATTGATGATAGTTCGCGTCTGCTCCTGTTCGAAGCGGAGTTCGCTACCGCAACTGGCGCAAACGATCGTCGCGGTGCGGTTGGCCGCCATCTCCACCGGACTCTGACAGTGCGGGCAGGTCTCGATCGCCACGGCATTACCCTCCCAGAGTATAGTGACTCCCCCTATTGTTCTCGGTTGGTGTAAGAGAATCAACACATTTATGGCTTGTCTGACAAATGCAGGGTGTTCCGCGTGTTCGGCGCGCCTGTATGTTCATTTCTGCCGTCGATTTCCATTCGGCGGTATCCTTCGGTGGCGGTCGCACGCGTCGGGTACAGAAAGACCACGCGCTTGACGGGCCGAATCGTTGCCTGCCGTTCGATCCACTTCCACGCGGCCATTGTCTTGCCGGATCCGCACGGGGCAAGCAAGAGCGTGCGCGAAGGTTGGTTCCCCGTCTCGATTTGGAAGGTTTGCCAGTCTTTCCACCGACTGCCGAGTTCGCGTTGGAGCCGAACTCGGCCCGCAGGTTCCGTTCATTCAGGTCTTCACGCCGAAGCGGGGTAGTACCCACGCTTGAAGGATGATCCAGACCACGAGAATGCCCAAAGCAATGAGGATTTCCATCGTTCTGCCTCCCCTATTTTCCGTCGTGCTTGTTGTGTCAATTGATTGACCTATCCCGATATTACGACATACAGGCCGAAAAAAACTCGCTCGCCCTAACTCCCGAATCGGGCCTCGATGCAGGTCATGATGCTCGCCAGATGGGTTTCAACGATCTGGTAATATGCCTTCCGACCATCTTTCTCGCTGGTCAAGAAACCGCACCGCTGCATGAGTCGCAGGTGTTCGGAAGCCATGTGGCTTGGGATTTCGCACGCCTCGGCGAGTTCGCCGACCGTGTACCGGCCCTGGAGAAGCATTTGCACCATCCGAAGGCGGTGTGGATGGGCCAGCGTCTTGAGGCATTCCGCCGCTTGCGCCAGGGCATCCAACGGCGTGAGCTTGGGCAGTTTCGGGGTTTTCGTCTTGGCGGTCATTCGTGTGCCTCCATACACTCAAATATATCCGGATGTTCCGACTTGTCAATGAGTATTTTCCTCACTTTCTTGTGGCCGCCTCTGCATCTTCACTTCCTCGGCAGCCTCCCGACGAACTTCACGGCCTGCTGAATCCAGTTCTTCAACTGGTCGCCGTCCTCGACTCCTTCCGGCTCGACCATGATCCAGCCCTTCATCGGCTTGCCTGTGATGTCCATTTTCCTGACGTGCGGTTCCAGCAGCGCCTCTCCGCCCTGGTCGGGGCCAAGCCGGGCGATCAGGAATTCTCGCCACACTCCGACGAGCATTTTGCCGTTGAGGAAAAAACAGACGCCGCCGAACATCATTTTCTCTTCGATGTTCTTCTTGCGTGCGACGACGACACGAATGCGGGCGGCGAGGGATTCATCGAAAGCCATGCTGCAATCCTTCCCTAGAAAATCATGCCCATCACCCACCCCAGCATCACGAAAAACACGAACAGCAAGACCGAGAGCCGTTTCGACACTTCACGCCAGAGGTAGATACTGGGAATGATACTGTACGTCCCCAGCGTCATGGCAAACAGCATGACGTACCCGGAGGCAACGCCCTGTTGCTGAAGTTGCGCGGCGAACATGACATCCAGGGCGATGGGGACCGGCATAAAGACCGAGATCAGGCTGACGAGGGCGAGCTTCAGCGGGGTCGGCTCGGACAGAAGCTCCTGCCAGGGAAGCAGCGTCAGCATCGTGGCGGAAACCAAGCTGGCGAGCAGCATGATCGTGATGGTCGGCTTGACTAGCATCCAGACGTGCTTGCCGAAGTCCTTGGCAAGCTCCTTGAACACCGTCCAAAACGGTTCGGTGCATTCGGCTCTCGGTAGCGTGATGGCACAGGACGCACAGGACGCACCCTCGTCCCCCACTGTGAACGGCTTGAAGGGCTTGTTCCGTTCCAGCAAGGAGATGACGCCCGGCACGATGACGAGAATCACCAAGAGGAGGATCGCATACTTGGTCACCCGACCTGGGCGAGCCGGGGGTTCCGCTCGGTAGTCATGTTGATGAGGTCGGCCAAGGCGAGTTCCGACATGGGCGTCGATCCCGCCTTCGGATTCGTCTTCTCGCCTTTCAGCAAATTCGGGGCAGGTAGCTGCGTGCCATTTTCGGCGGAAGGCGGGTCGGTGGTAGTGTACCCAGCCTTTACTACACCCAATGACGGTTTCACAACACCAGCGTATGAGTCAGGGCTAACCCGGCCCGGCGAGGGGGCCACGGCGAAGGACCGTGGGCCGTTCCGCTCGGACGAGTCCGTGGCGCAGCCGGTCAACCCGATCAGGGAGAACCATGTCACGACCATCAGTTTCTTGTGCATGAGCATTCTCCCCTGCCGCCGCAGTGGTCAATTTCCCGGCGGGCGTGCTGCCGCCGCCGAGGCATCTGATCTGTTACGAGTGGTTTTCGTGGCCGACGAATGGACGGACGGTGACACGCACCGCCGCTGGCCGGCTAGATCAGAAGGGAGCGGGTGAGAACGTACACCGGGCAACGTGGACTTGGTCGCAGCGGGGTGTTGACTCGGCTGACGAGTGGATCGAGGTGCTGGTCGGGCCAACGGAGGAGAGCGTCCAGCCCCACGGCCTGCTGCCCATGTCCAAGGGCGTGGGCCGCACCTTGGGCCGCGCCGCCCAGGACGCCATTGCCGATCTGGATCGCCGCGACGATCCTCGCCTCGCCCAGCACCACATGCAGTTTGCAGACGAATTGCTGCGGCAGTTCCGCTGCGAAGATCACGCCTACCGTAATCGGCTCACCCTCCTCGGTTACGAACAGCGGCTGGCTCTGCTTGGCGAGCAGATCGCGTCTGCCATCGAAACGCCGAGCGAGTCGGCAGTTCAGCAGTGCGAAGAACTTCAGCAGCACATCGCCAATCACCGGCTTGCGAAAGTTGGACGATACCAAGAGAGAGCCTTGCGCACTGAGATGGCTGTTCGTCTCGTCCGCTGGTTGTCCCGACCGACGCCGTCTTCGCCTGCATTTGCCGACCTTGCTTCCATCTACCTCAAGGAGTTGGCGTTCGTCGATTGGGCAAGGGAATCGATCTGCCGGGGCGATGAAGTACCCGATCTGTCCAAAGCCTTCCAGCAGCTAGATCAGGTGGTCTTTAATCGCCGGTCGGAGTTCAGCCAGACGTTCGCCAAGGCATTGGCGGACTGGACCTCGGTGGGGTCGAAATTTGCGGGCCTCTGCGGCGTTGAAGATGTTCTGGAGCAGGTTGTCGCCAAGGTTGCAGCGGACAACCGGGTGCTGCTGATCGTTCTCGACGGAATGAGTTGGGCGGTCTGCCGAGGGGCTGGCGGGATGGCTGGCTGGTCAGCCCCACGTTGCCGCCTCGATCAAAAGAGTGGCCGGCATCAAAGGTGACGTTGACCACTTCGCCGCCCTGAGCTTCTTGCGCGGGCTGCTGCTGATCCTGAAAGATTCTGGCTACTCGGGGCTGATACTCGTTCTCGATGAGATCGAGACGCTTCAGCGGGTGCGAGGCGACGTGCGGGAGAAGGGTTTGAATGCCTTGCGCCAACTCATTGACGACATCGACGGAGGCCGGTTCCCGAAACTCTTCCTGCTCACGACCGGAACGCCGGCATTCTTCGACGGGCCGCAAGGCGTCCAGCGACTGGAGCCACTGGCGCAGCGGCTGCATGTGGATTTCAAGACTGACCCTCGCTTCGACAATCCCCGTGCCGTTCAGCTTCGGCTGGCCTCGTTCGATCACGACCGCCTAGTGGAGATCGGTATCAAAGTGCGTGATCTCTTTGTGACGGATTGTTCGTCCCCGGACAGAGTGCTTCGTCTTGCCGACAACGCCTACATCGAAACGCTGGCCCGCTCTGTCACTGGCAAGCTTGGCGGCAAGGTCGGCATCGCCCCGAGATTATTCCTCAAAAAGCTCGTATCGGACGTGCTGGATCGGATCGATCAGTTCGACGACTTCGATCCGCGCCAGCACTACCAATTGACGGTCAACGCCGGGGAGATGACCTTAGTCGAGCGAGAAGCACAGGCCCAGACCGTCGAAGACATCGAGTTGGACGCATGAGCGAATTTGAACGCCTGCATCCGGCTCTTCAGCACCACATCGTCAATTCCATCGGCTGGACGGACTTGCGGCCCGTCCAGGCTCTC
This sequence comes from uncultured Planctomycetota bacterium, assembly GCA_963767835.1. Taxonomy (GTDB): domain Bacteria; phylum Planctomycetota; class Planctomycetia; order Gemmatales; family Gemmataceae; genus SIAQ01. The sequence goes on along the minus strand of CAVYFY010000018.1, from coordinate 78,578 downwards.
TCGATCACCGCCTACCTTGATGGTGCGAACCTCGTCATCCAGGCCCCGACTGCCGGGGGAAAGACTGAAGCGGCCTTCTTTCCCGTGCTTTCGCAGATGCTCACGGAGTCCTGGGAAGGGTTGTCGGTCCTGTACGTCAGCCCGATCAAAGCTCTCCTGAACAACCAAGAACACCGCCTCGCCCGCTACTTCCAACTGGTCGGCAGACGGGCGGCTTGCTGGCACGGAGACACTCCCCAAGGAGAGAAGCGTCGGATCATCGCTGAACCGCCGGACTGCTTGCTCTCGACCCCGGAGTCTCTGGAGGCCGTGCTGGTTTCGGCCAAGATCGACCACGCCCACCTCTTCCAGAATGTACGGGCAGTGGTGATTGACGAACTGCATGCGTTCGCGGGTGATGATCGTGGCTGGCACTTGTTGTCGGTGTTCGCTCGGATTCAACGACTCGCTGGCCGGGACATTCAACGCATCGGCCTGTCAGCTACGGTCGGCAATCCCGAGGAAATGCTGACGTGGTTGTCGTCTTGCTCAGAGCGGCCCCGGCAGGTTGTGTGGCCCAGGCCATCCACGAAGCGAGAGCCGGACGTGCAACTCGACTTCGTTGGAACGCTGTCGAATGCCGCCAAGGTCATCAGCTTGCTGCACAAGGGCGAGAAACGGCTGGTGTTTTGCGATAGCCGATCTCGGGTCGAGCAGTTGGCCCTCCTGTTGCGGGAACACGGGATCGAGACGTTCGTTTCGCACAGTTCACTCGGTATCGACGAACGTCGTTCCGCCGAGCAGGCGTTTGCCTCACGCCAGAATTGCGTAATCGTTGCCACAAGCTCCCTGGAACTGGGACTGGATGTCGGCGACCTCGACCGGGTGATCCAGATCGACGCCCCGCCTACGGTTTCATCGTTCCTTCAACGAATGGGCCGCACGGGCGCAGAGACGGCGCTACACCGAACTGCTTGTGGTTGGCGACAACCGACGAGGGGCTGTTACGGGCAGCTTCTGCAGCAACTGCCGGAAGAGACGCGGCACCGGCTGGCACAAGTGCTGCAGCGGATGGTCGCTCAGCGGCTCACTCCTCTCGCAAGCCGAAAGGAGGAAAGCCATGAGCAGCGCTAAAACGCCGCCAACGTCAGCGAGCCGGCGCCGCTGCGAGCGTTCGGCGCGGACAAGATTCAACCGCGGCATCACGAGAAAATGGCATTGGTTTACGTTCGCCAATCGAGTCCGCACCAGGTGCTCCATCACCGCGAAAGCACCGAACTGCAATACAAGTTGGTCGAGCGGGCCGCGGACCTGGGTTGGCCTACGGAGCGGGTTGAAGTCATCGACGATGACCAAGGCATCAGCGGTCGCACCATCGAAGGCCGTGTGGGATTTCAGCGACTGCTGGCCGAAATCAGCCAAGACCGCATCGGCTTGGTGCTCGGGATTGAGATGAGTCGGCTGGCGCGTTCCTGCAAAGACTGGTATTACCTGCTGGAGCTGTGCGCGTTGTTTGGCACGCTTCTGGCCGATCAAGACGGTTTGTACGATCCGAGCAACTACAACGATCGGCTCTTGCTGGGTCTGAAAGGGACCATGAGCGAGGCGGAGTTGCACTTGTTGCAGAGCCGCATGCTCCAGGGGAAGCTGAACAAGGCCCGACGCGGCGCGTTGTTCTCGCATCCGCCGATGGGCTACATCCGCGATGCCTATCAGGGAATCGTCATGGATCCTGACGAGCAGGTACAGCAGGTGGTACGCTCGGTCTTCGAGTTGTTCACGGAACTGGGAACGGTCAATGCGGTGGTTCGTTACTTCCGCAAAAACGACATTCGCCTGGGCATTCGTCCTCACAGCGGCCCCAAGCGTGGCCAATTGCAGTGGCGTGAAGCGTGTCGCAACACCGTGCGGAACCTGCTGCGTCATCCGATTTACGCGGGCGCCTACGCCTACGGCCGCTTCCAAGTCGATCCGCGCGCAAGCTGACGGGACGCGCGCAACGCTGGGAAGCCGAGCCCGATGAGTGGCTGGTTCTCATCAAGGATCGTTTGCCGGCCTACATCACCTGGGAGCAGTACGAGAAGAACCGCCGAAAATTGGCCGATAACCAGGCTCACGCCAGCAAGCGAGGCGCGCCTCGCAACGGGACGGCGCTGTTGGGCGGCATCGTCCGCTGCGCCAAATGTGGCGGCAAGATGTCGGCCAGCTACGGCGGCCCCAAACGAGACTTCCGCTATAGCTGCGATAAGATCGGCGTCAAGAACCAGGGGCGGGGCTGTCAGACGCTGGGTGGCAGCGCCGTCGACACGCTGGTGCGCGACCAGATCTTCAAGGTCCTGGAACCGGCGGCGCTCGAACTCTGTTTCCAGGCCGCTGCCCAGGCACAGCACGAACGCGACCGATTGCACCGCCACTGGCAGCAGCGTCTGCAACGCGGACGCTATGATGCCGAGCTGGCGCAGCGACGCTTTGAAGCCGTCGACCCGAGCAACCGGCTCGTCGTAGGGGGTGCAGGACCGCCATTGTAGGTCTTCGCTATCTCACGCCGCTCGCGCACGTTCCCGGCGGTAGGGTTTGCCGACGCGATTTGCGAGGTAGTTTGTCAGGCGATCGTCCTCGGACAACAACGCCGCTCGCACTTGCAGGATCGCTTCGGCGCCTGCCGGGTCGTTCCAGAACTTCTCCGTTCCTTTTACACGCCAGTTGATTTCCTTTACCAGCGATTCCACCAGCGCCGAGACGATCGGCAATCCCAGCCGACGATAACGCGGATAGTCCATGCGGCTTTCGTTGTTCTGCAAGTAGGTCAACGATTCTTGCAACGCCGCTAACCGAGCCGGGTCTTGGATCGCTGACGACGGCCCCACCAAAACACGCAGGTCCGCCAGCACGTTCGCCACCTGTCCTTGCCACACGGCCGTGATCCAACGCACATACGTCGGCCAACTGTCTTCGCCCGGAGCCACGCTCGCCCGCGCGGCTTGATACACGTAACTGGTGCCATGCACAAAGTCAACGATGTCGGTGAAGTTCGGAAACCACGTGCGGTGAATGGTCCAGTTGTAGGCTTGACCATCGCCCACGAAGGCCGCACGCGGACTCGCGAAGAAATTGCGCCGCTGCGCTTCGGCCGCCACCATCGGACCAAAGGCATCGCTGTCTTCCAGCGTCGCCACCACCGTGCGCACCAGACGTTCCGGCTGCCAGCGCGGCGTCTTGCCAGGCGGCGCGGTCTCGTCCACGCTTGGCGGCGGGTCGGCGTTTTTTGTGGGTTTTCCCTGGTTTTTCACGCCTCCCCGCTGTGCGTGCATTTCATCTACCAGCGTGCGCACATAGTCGCGATTGAGGTAACAACGCGGCACTTCCGGGTGCGGATCAGTCGCGCACTCCGTGCTGTGCAGCGTGCACAAGCAGGCGGCTTTGTCTTCACGCCAATGCGGATCGTGAACGCCAAACCCCTGCGCGGGCGTGCGCGTCTGCACGCGGCCACCATCGACTTCCACCACCACGGCGGCCGGCGTTACCTCGACCGCCGCGGGCAACTCGCGGCGGCGATAGAGCGCGACCTCTTCGTCTCGTTGGCGTGCCAACTCCGCGCCGATCTTCTCGGTCAAGCGGCCCACGTGCCGGCCGGTGATGTCCAACTCCGCGAGCCGACGCAAATACGCTTCGCCCTTGCCAAACGATTTGGCATCGCCGCCCGCAAAGACGATGTTGGCAAGCACCGTTGGCGTGTAGCTATGATTGTCCAGGCCCAGCTCCAGTCGCGAGGGGGAAAAAGGCTCGCCGACAGGACGAGCATTCACCGACCGGTTCATCGTATTCGATGACGCCGCCGCCACGCAAATGCAACACCCGTGGCTCGCGTTTGACCGGGCACGGCGCTTGGCAAGCGGGGCAAGCGATCTCGGCGGGAAGTTGCTGGGCGTGCTGCTCCAACAGGGCTTGCAGCACACCCTGGGTGAGCGCTTGGCCAACTTGAAAAGCGACATCCTCCATCGGTGTGATGTGCGTGTCGGCCTTGAGAGGTTGGCTCTCACATGCTCGCCGAGCGACAACTTTCCCCCACGCCTGTGCGAGTTCGAGCAGCTCTTTTTGCTTATCGTCGGAAATGCTCCAGGATGCCATCGCTTGTCCCTCCATGAACTTACGACACAGTGTTTTTTCTCCCTGTGTATCTTTGTAGGACAAACACCTTGCAGCTGCAAAGACGGTCCTGCACCCCGTCGTAGGCAACCTGGAAAAACAGTGGGAAGCCACCTTGCAGAAACTGCAGGAGGTCGAAACGGCTTATGCCAACTTCGTCGAGCAACAGCCGCAAGCCCTCACCGCGGCGCAAAAAAAGGACATTCAATCGTTGGCACAAGAAATTCCGGACCTGTGGAATGCAGACACGACACAACCTATCGAGCGCCAGGAGATTGTTCGACTGCTGATCGAAGCCGTGGACGTCGATATCCAGGGACACAGCGAACGTCTGGAGCTGACGATTCATTGGACGGGCGGCTTTGCCAGTCGGCATACCGGCACGCGCAAGATTCATCGCTTTGAGCAACTCTATGACTTTGATCGCCTGAACGAACGTGCCAGCGAACTTCGCAGCCAACGCTATTCGTGTCGGCGCATTGCGGAAATCCTTAACACCGAAGGATTCCGTTCACCACTGCAAGGCGAGAGGATGTCGGCTCACTCCGTCCGCGCCTTGCTTCGCAACGATGACAGATTCACCATGCCGATGCGAAGGGAGAGTTTCTCCCAGTGTCTCGATGAGGGCGAACGCTGGCTCCAAGACCTGGCCACCGAGCTGAAAATGCCCTATGGCTGCCTGCACGCGTGGATTCGCCGCGGTTGGATCGTGAGCCGCCAGATCGCCGAGGCGGGCAGAATGCATGCAGTCAAGGTGAATCCCCAGGAAATGGCTCGCCTGCGAAAGCTCCGGGAGCACCGGCACCAGTCCCCTTATGAAAAGCCGCCGTTGTCCCTCACGACTCCGCTCGTCTGCGGACGATGATACTGTCAACCGATCGCAAAAGTTGTGTGAAGGAGGGTGGTACTGTGCCCAAGCCATCGAAGTCGGCTGCATGGCCGGCCCACGCGCGCAACAAATTCAGCGAAGCCGACAGCACCGATCCAGAACGTGTGCTGGCGGCCAAGGCCTGGGTGCGCAAACTCTACGACGTCGAGGACGAGGCCAAGGCCATCATCGCCGCGGAAAAGCTGACCGGCGCCGCGGCCGCTGCTGTCCGCTTGCGCTTGCGTAAGGAAAAAGCCGTACCGCTGCTGACATCATTGCGTCAGTGGCTTGTGGAGCAGAAAGAACAAGTGCTGCCCAAAAGTCCGATTGCCGCCGCCATCAACTACATGCTCAACCAGTGGGACGCGCTCAACCGCTACACCAGCGACGGCGACCTGCACATCGACAACAACATCTCCGAACGGACGCTGAAGCTGATCGGCATGGGCCGCATCAATTGGTTGTTCCTGGGCAGCGACAAGGGCGGCCTGACCGCGGCGGTGCTGTTCAGTTTCACAGCGACGTGCAAGCATCTGCACATCGACACGTTCGCCTACCTGCGCGACGTGTTCGAGCGTCTGCCAACGCATCCCGCCGATCGTCTGCAGGAGTTGCTGCCTCACCGTTGGCAATCGGCCAGGCAAGCCGCCGCGTCCACACCGAACGCTCCAGCGCCAAGTGACGTGCCGGCGCCCTGACCCCTTCCGTCGCAAGACCGCAATGCGCGAGCATCACGTTCCCCCCGCGAAATCCATCGCCGCTGCGCCGCCTTCTCTGGCAACCCGCCCCCCGTCGGAGGGATGTACTTCACCGGAGGGAAGTATTGTACACCGATAGCAGGTGTTCCCGAAATTCCGGCTGGCCTCTGCGGCGGACAACGGACGCCAAGATCCGATCGCGCGCGTCTGCCGCGCCGTCCGGGTCGAATTCCCCTTCTTCGTCCAGTTCCTTGACGAGAATCTCCGGATCGTCGCGGCTCCGTCCGGGATTAGGCGTGAATTCCAGTGCCCGAATTCCCGTACTAACTTGTGTAAGCGCGGATAGCAGTTGCACGCTGTAGCCGTTGTGGTCAGGTGTTGCCATGATGCACCCTTCAGGACCCAGCCAAGCATCTTACATTCGATCACAGCGTTTATCAAAACAAAACGCCCGGCGGCCCGGCGCATCATCCTGCGCTAGACCTCCGAGCACTTTTTATTGACGCAACCAATGGCAACACGCCTTACGCCATGTTCATGCCCATCAAAAACTCCGCGTTCGACTTCGTCTTCCTGACGCGGCTCACCAGCATCTCCATCGCTTCGACCGGGTGCATGTCGGCGAGGACGCGGCGGAGGAGGCGGATTTTCTCGACCTCGGCGGGGTGCAGCAGCATTTCTTCCTTGCGGGTGCCGGAACGGTTGATGTCGATGGCGGGCCAGACGCGCTTATCAACCAGGCGGCGATCGAGGTGGAGCTCCATGTTGCCGGTGCCTTTGAATTCCTCGAAGATCACGTCGTCCATACGGCTGCCGGTGTCGATGAGGGCGGTCGCCAGGATGGTGAGGCTGCCGCCTTCTTCGGTCTGGCGGGCGGCGCCGAAGAAGCGTTTGGGTTTTTGCATGGCGTTGGTATCGAGGCCGCCGGAGAGGAGCTTGCCGCCGGAGGGGGCTTCGGTGTTGTGAGCGCGGGCCAGGCGGGTGATCGAATCGAGCAGGATCACCACGTCTTTGCCGCCTTCGACGAGGCGCTTGGCTTTTTCCAGCACGATCTCGGCGACGTGGACGTGCTCGCCGGAAGGTTCATCGAAGGTGCTGGCGACGACTTCGCAATTGGGGCCGGCGACGGTGCGGGCCATGTCGGTCACTTCTTCCGGGCGTTCGTCAATGAGCAGCACGATCAGATAGCTTTCCGGATGGTTCTTGAGCAAGCTGAGGGCGATCTTTTGCAAAAGGATCGTCTTGCCGGCGCGCGGCGGGGAGACGATCAGGCCGCGCTGTCCTTTGCCGATTGGCGTGACCATATCGACTACGCGCATGTTGAGCTCGTCGGGGCTCGTTTCGAGGATGAGCCGGCGATTCGGATGGAGCGGCGTGAGGTCTTCAAAGGTGGTCGGCGAGATGCGTTCTTCTGGATTGATGCCGTTGACAAGATCGACCTGCATGAGGGCGAAATTGTCCTGGCCTTCCACGGGGAGACGAATCGGGCCCTCGACGACCAGTCCGGTCTTCAGGCCGACGCGGCGGATTTGGCTCGGGCTGACATAGATGTCTTCCGGCGACGCAAGATAATTATGCGCACTGGAGCGCAGAAAGCCGTAACCATCGGGCAGGACTTCGAGGGTGCCGGAACCGCGCACGATGAGGCCGCGCTCGATTTGGCGGCGGACGACGGCCATGATGAGCTGGCCGCGGTTCATGCCGGTGTGCTCCATGATGCCTTCTTTTTCGGCGAAGGCAAAGAGCTTGGGCATGGGCAGCCGATAGAGATCATCGAGCCGGGTCGCGGATGCATGCGCCGGGGAGAGCGGTGAAGCCGATGGCGACGGCGGCGCGTGGGTTGGGGTTTGGGGTCCGGAGATGGGCGCCGAATCGCTGCCAACGCCGACGGGCGCCGGTTTGCGAATGAGACGACGACGAACGGCGACTTCCTGAAGTGGTAGGAGTACTCGTCAAGTTACTCGAACCTTCGTCGCCACGTGCGACGGCCATAGCAATTCCTCCAAAGAGACAAAATGACATAAGGGCTGCCTGGGTGATGCAGCGGAAACGGGTTTACACAACAACACGTAACTGATTTTCGGACATGCAATCCGGACAAAAAATCCCATCTACCAAAACGATGGCTCGAAGCGTCTTGGCCGTCATCCCGCGATGGCAGCCAGACCGGAAAATGCGATCATCGGTGGTGAAAGAAGAACGATGTCCCGCGCCCATTCGTCCTGAACGTCGCCGAAACGAGGAAAGCGAGCCTTCCTTTCAAGTCCCCCTTCGATCCATGAATGAGGCGTCTCACTGCGGTATCTTGGTCAAAAGCCGTAAAAAAGAGAAGCGCAATTTGCCGGCTTTCTCATTTTTTTTTGAGCCCGCCAGGCGCCGGCTCGGCAAAATGCTTGATCTTGAATGGATGCGGGTTCAGGCCGCTCGTTCAAGCTGTATCTATATTATGGCACGGTTTCAGATTTTGGAAAGGGGAATTTTCGAGATTTTGTTTTCGGCGTCGTGTCCTCGGGCTCAATTGAGCCGTCTGCCGCAGTCAGAGCATTTGACGCGCGTTTCGGTCATCAGCAAGCCTATCCAGCAGAGCGGGAAAAACAAAAAGAGCAACAACACGAACGTCACCCATCCGCCTTCCGAAATCTGGGAGGTGACATAGGGCCGCGCATTGCTGCCACAATAATCGCATTCCACGTCGCGGGACCGCTTCTTTTTCCGCTTGTCATGGGAATGATAGCGGTGCTCTCGATAGCACTGCGCGGAGCAGAAGAGTGAACCGCAGTCGGCGGAGGTTTGCACCCGCGCTCGTCTAGTGATGTCCACGCCGCACTCGAGGCAAGCCTCGCGCACGACGGGTGACGCCTGGGCAACAACGGGTTCCTCAACGATTTCCACCTGGAACGGCTCCTCCTCCGCTGGAAACGGCGGTGGAACGGCGTTATGCGGTGGCGAAGCGTATGCGTGCGGAGCATCCTCAAGCGGCGCGTCGCCGAGGGCAAGGATCGTCTTGTTGACCGGCGGCGCGGCCGCTGCCTTAGGCGGGGGCTGTGGAATTTGCAACCGCTGGTTGCATCCGGGACAGTTCAGCTTCGTACCTGCGAAGCTGGCCGGTGATTCGAGCGGCCTTCTGCATTTGGGGCAGGTGTAACGGATCATCGGCTCGGACTCGGCCAAGACCGTTTTGTTCGGCGCCGCCGCAGGCTGTGCGGTCGGGCTTGCCTTCGCGGCGGAAGGAGACGGTGGGGCCTGGAACGGAGTCAAGCAGGACGGGCAGCGCGGTACCGGACCAGAAGTTGGATCGGGCATCACGAAGTATGCGCCGCAATTCGCGCACGAGATTTTCGGGGGCACAGGGGACTCCTGCAAAAGAAAACCTAATTTCAGCCGCGCGACGAGTGGGAGTGGTATCGATGGCTGCGATAGCATTGCGCCGAGCAAAAAAGCGACCCGCAATCGGGGCAGGTCTGTAAGCGTTTTCGCCCCGTAACGTCCACACCGCACTCCAGGCAGGCCTCCCGTCGATCCGCAGCGGGTGCTGGAGCAACGATCTTCACGGTCCTTTGCTTCCTTTTCTTTGGTGCGACCGAAGGGGCCGGACCACCCAAAGAGTTACCTGGGGTGACACTTGGCGACGGACTGCCGGGAAAAACGGTACTCACAGCCACGGGGGCTGGCCCTGCGGGAATTTGCAGACGTTGTCCGCAATCGGGGCAATTCAGCTTCTGCCCGGCCATTTCAGCGGGGGATTCAAGCGACCTTTGGCAGCGCGAGCAACGGTAATGAATCTTTTCGCCCGAATTGGGCTGCGCCTCACGTGCGTTTGGCGTCGCTTCTACCGCGGGCGACGCAGCGGCCACTGAAATTGGCTTGGTAACCAGCGATCGGGGTGACACCGAACCGCATTCAAATGGCTTCAAGCACGCCGGACAGTTCACGGCCTGCCCGAGTGCGGACTCGAGAACGCGGCACTTGTGCCCGCAATAAGGGCACATCACGTTCATGAACATGGGCATCTCCAGGTTACGGATTAGCATCTCAGATGCGCAGCGGATGTCAAGTGAATTCCCTTGATTGTTCTGGTAGAATGTGATGTGGCGATACAAAGTGCCAGGATGCTGGAATAAGCCCGCCAGAGAACGGAGCAGCCACCATGCCGGAAGTCCTTTTCAAGAAGTTGTGTTATATTCTGCATCGGGGTTTCGTCGAGGCACGGCTTCTGGCCACCCATCGGCCCGAGCAGGCACGCGACCTGGCTGACGCATTCGAGATCATTCCCGGATACCTGCCGAATTGGGACTCGGACCATCTGGACCAGATTCGTTCCCATCTATCCGAATATCAGCACAAGTACGGGCGCTCGCCGTTCGATTACATTGCTGTTCTCGACATGGACGATGAGGCGTTCATGGCCACCCTATCGAGATTTTGACACAGCCGATCCAGCAAGTGCATCTGCACCCCGCAATCATGAAACCATCGACCCTCCGGTCAGTGACATCAGCGGCGATTCCTCTTTGCTCCCGTCGGCAAGCGCAGTATCTTGAACCGAAGTGATGCGAATTCCCATCCGCAAGAGACCACTCCCATGGCCGCCGTGCCTTCGTCGCAGTACACCGTGCATCTTGGGCCGCACGATAATGTTGCCATCGCGACCCGGCCGATTGCCGCCGACACGCAACTCGACCATCAGGGGACGCCGTTGACCGTGGCGAGCCGCGTCGGCATGGGCCACAAGCTCGCGCTCAAACCGATCAAGAAAGGCGAGGCGGTCTACAAGTACGGCCAGATCATCGGCTTCGCATCGAAGGACATCGCGCCGGGCGATTGGGTGCACGTGCACAATGTCGCGGCCGACGCCTTCGAGCGCGAGTACGCCTTCTGCCGGGATTGCCCGCCGCGCACCCTCGCAACCCAGGCGCGCTATTTCCAGGGCTACGACCGCGGACCGGACCGCGCGGAGCCGTACCGCTACGGCACGCGCAATTACATCGCCGTCATCAGCACCGTCAACTGCTCGGCCCACACGAGCAAGTACATCACGCAGCGCTTCCATGCGACCGACCTGCTTCGGCAATTCCCGAACGTGGACGGCGTCATCGCGATCACGCACAAGGCCGGCTGTGCAATGCAGTATGACGGCGCCGACCACCGCCAGCTCGACCGCACGCTTGCCGGCTTCGCCCGCCACGCCAACATCGCGGCGTATATCCTCGTCGGCTTGGGCTGCGAGACCGGCCAGGCGATGCACCTGATCAGCGGCGAGCAATTGACGCAACTCGGTTTCAACGGTAAGGCTCACCGCGATCCTGCTGCGCCCATCACGCTCACGATCCAGGAGTGCGGCGGCATCTCGAAAACCGTCGAGGCGGGCGTCAAGGCGATTGCCGAATTGTTGCCGCGCGTCAACGACATCCAGCGCACTTCGCTCCCCGCCAAGCATCTGATCCTCGGCACCAACTGCGGCGGGTCCGACGGCAACTCCGGCGTCACCGCCAATCCTGCGCTCGGCGTCGCCTCCGATCTCCTGGTCGGGCAAGGCGGCATCTCCATCCTCGGCGAAACCCCCGAAATCTACGGCGCCGAGCACCTGCTGACACGTCGGGCCGTGTCGCGCGAGGTCGGCGAAAAACTCGTCGAACGCATCAAATGGTGGGAATGGTACACCGGCATCTTCGGAGCCGAGATCAACAACAATCCGTCGCCCGGCAACAAGGAAGGCGGCCTGACGACCATCTATGAAAAATCGCTCGGCGCCATCGCCAAAGGGGGCAGCACCGCGATGGTTGATGTGGTCCATTACGCGGAGCCGGTCAAGACGAAGGGCTTCGTGGTCATGGATACGCCCGGCTACGATCCGGTGAGCATGACCGGCATCGTCGCCGGCGGGGCCAACGTCTGCGTCTTCACCACCGGCCGAGGCAGCGTCTTCGGGTGCAAGCCGTCGCCGTCGATCAAGATCGCCACCAATTCGCCGCTCTACCATCACATGCTCGACGACATGGACATCAACGCCGGCGTCATCCTGGAAGGAACGCCGGTGGAAGCGGTCGGCCTGCAAATCTTCGAGGCGATCCTCGCGGTCGCCTCGGGCAAGAAGACCAAAAGCGAAATCAACGGCGTCGGCGAAGAGGAATTCGCCCCGTGGTCGATCGGGCCGACGCTCTAACGAGGAGAGAACCGTGCCGCAGCAAACCTACAAATATGTAACCACGATTAGCCCACACGGGAAAATCGAAGTAGACGTGCCGCTTCCGCCCGGAACGCCCGTGGAGGTTCTGGTGTTGTCTCCTAACGACGATTATTTTGTTGATCTGGTCGCCGCCGCAACTTTACGTCTCGACTTTTGGGACAACGAACTCGATGACGAGGATTGGAACGATGCCTGACTAGGGCGATATCGTGCCAGTGCCGGTGCCTTTCACCGACCTTTCGTCCACGCGGCGGCGGCCCGTGATCGTCGTATCCAACGCGAGCTACCACCAGGCAACGGAGGACATGGTAGTCGTGGCGATGACATCGAATCCGAGGCAGACCCAATATAGCTTCATAATTACTGATGCCGACCTTGAGGCTGGATCCCTCAATCATCCCGGCACCGTGCGAGCGGACAAGATCTTCACGCTGTCACGGCAAATCGCCATAAAGGCTATTGGACGCGTGAATGCGACGGTTCTCAATCGAATTCGACCGATTATCGCTGGCGTGATGAAAACATAGAAACGCGTCGGCGCGAATTCGCTCCGTGGTCGATCGGGCCGACGCTGTAATCGTGAAGGAGAGCAACATGTCCGCCAAAGAGTTGGTGGTGAAAACGGTTCGGAAAATGTCCGACGAGCTGAGCATGGAGGAGATTTTGGAGGAGCTCTCGATCCTCGCCGCCATCCGCGAGGGTGAGGACGCCGCCGACGCAAGAAAGGTGATTTCCCATGAGGAGATGAAGAAGCGAGCCAAGTCATGGAATACGAAATAGCTGACACTTGGCGGAGAGAAGTCATGGGAATTAACGTGCAACTCAGGGAAGAAAGTGGCGAGATCATCAATGAGGTTCTCGATCCGCGGATGGTCCTGTCGCGAGCGGCCCGTAACGGATTTTCGGATACTCGGCTATTACGATACCTCAATCCCTGGGGCGATGCCATTTTTAATCAGGCCCAGGCTGCCGATCTCGCAAATGACATTGTTAAGCTGAAAAATGACAATCCTGGAACCGCTCTTCTCGAGTTGCTTTCGGCAATCGAGCCCCTTGTTGAGAGGCTGGCGCACGAGACTCACCTGTACCTGTGGTTCATGGGAGATTGATCGCATCATTCGATCGTGCAGACCACGACGCGTGCACTCGAGGAAGTCCAATCATGCTCACCCGCGACATCATGCGTCAGGTTCGCCGATTGCAATTGCGGGCTCGCCGGGCTGTTGAGGACCCGCTGGGCGGCGCCTATCGCAGCGTCTTCAAGGGGGCTGGCATTGCTTTCGAGGAGGTGCGCGAATATCAGCCCGGCGATGAAATTCGCTCCATCGATTGGAACGTCACCGCTCGCATAGGGCATCCGTTCATCAAGCGCTATGTCGAGGAACGCGAGCTCACGGTCGTGTTGCTCATGGATGCCAGTGCCAGCATGGGGTTCGGCACCGTCATGCAGAGCAAACGCGATGTTGTCGCGGAGCTGGCCGCCTTGATCGCGCGTATGCGCCGTCAGCAATAATGACAAAATCGGGCTAATCCTGGTGGCCGGCGGTGTCGAGCATTATGTGCCGCCGAGGAAAGGGGCACGCCACGGATTACGGCTCATTCGCGATCTGTTTGTCCATCAAGCGGAAGATGCGCAGACCAATCTGCGGGCGGGGTTCGATTTTCTCAACAAGGTGCTGCATCGGCGGGCGCTGGTATTCGTGTTCAGCGATTTTGTCGATGCGGGCTACGAGAAGGCAATGCAGCGGACCGCCCATCGGCACGATGTCGTCGCTGTCACCATTGGCGATCCGGTGGAGGAGGCGCTGCCCGACGTCGGCTTGCTCGAAATTCACGATCCGGAATCGGGGCGCTGCGTCACGGTCGATACCGGTCGGCCCGAATTTCATCAGACGATGCAAGCCCAGCGGCAACAACGCCGGGATGCCTTTCAGCAGTGGACACGCGCCCACAAGATCGACGTGCTGGCCACATCAACGGTTGGGCGCCACCTCGACGAACTGATGCGCTTTTTTCAGATGCGCGAACGGCGGCTGAAACATCGATGAATCGACTTGCCTTGACGCTGTTGCTTGCTTTTGCCGCGTTCGCAGATCCGTGCGCCGCTGGAGCTACCGCACAGAAAAAGGGACCGGCCACGCTGGAGGTGCGCTTCGACGCGAACATGCCGACGATCGCCCTTTCCGACACAATTGAGGTGGCGTTGACGGTTGAAGGGCCGCCCGGTCTGATTGTCCAGGCGCCGCTGGATTTGCCGACGACTATTCCTTGGCTGCAGCTGGATCGGTCCAAGCCGACGCGGGAAAAAATCGGTTCGGGGCGCATCCGCTGGCGGATCACCTATCGATTTGCGCCGCGCGAGCCGGGCAATCTCGAATTTGCGTTTCCGCCGGTAAAGTTTCGTGCCGGCTCGCAAGCGGAGCAAACCGTCGTCTGGGATTCCATTGCATTCCGGGTAGCGACCCAAGGGGGCGAGTTGCGCGGCGACACCGGCGTCGAGGAAATGCCACCCATCGCCCCGCCAGATCGATCGTGGCAACTGGGGATCGCGGTCGCCCTCGCGGGCCTTTGCCTGATCGCGCTGCTGTTCGCATTGCGCCGCCTGCGCTACATTGTGCCGAGAACGCCGGCGCAGCGTGCCTTGCATGAGTGGGAACGTCTGGCGGCCCTGAAGTTGCCCGAGCAAGGGCGCAGCGAGCGCTTCGTCACGCTGCTGACAACGCTATTGCGCCGCTACTTGGAGCGGCAATACACGGTTCCAGCCCGCCGGCGCACCACGCCGGAATTTGTGCAAAGCGTGGCTGCAATTGGCACACTGTCGGCGGACGACAAGCAATTTCTCGTACGCTTTCTTGAGCGAAGCGAAGCCGTCAAATTCGCCGGCGTGCCGATGTCTCCCTTCGAATGCAGCGAATCGGCGCAAGCGATTCGGCAATTCATACGGCGCGCCGGCAAGGCAGCGTGACTGGTCAAGCAAGCCAATGTTTTCCGATTCAGAAATCTGCTCAATCTGGTGAAGTTGTTCGCCTTGGCTGGCCGAAGTAATCTCTGTCGCGGGCGCAAATGAGGATAGTTGAGCAAAAAGAATCGCCGCCGCGCCATCGACGACGGCCCATTATTATTTCAAATCTCTCGGTGGCCCCAAACGCTGAGATTCGGAGGTGTTGCTTGAATCGCTATTTCAATCCGTTGCTGTTCGGCGTGCTGGCTCTGTGCGTCACGGGCCTGTGGGGATGCGGCCAGCAGAAATCCGGCATCGTCAGTGCCAAGATTCACGAGCTGGAAAGCCGTTACGCCAAGCTTGAAGAGGATTTCCGCACGTTGCAATCGGCCAGCGAGCAAACGCGCAGGCGCTTGAGCGCCGCCGAGGCACAGCGAGCGGCCCTTGAGCAGGAGAAAGCCGATCTGACCAAACAAGTGGAAGGCGCCATTGGCGAGCGGGAATCGCTCCGCAAAGTCATGTCCCAGCGAACCGTGGAGCGCGATGCCGCCCGCGCCAATCTCACGCAATTCAACAAGGATTTGCAAGCCTTGGCCAGCCGAGTCGAATCCGCCCTGAACGAAAATCCCGCCAATCCCAATGCAGCGGTCATACCGACTTCACGCCGAAACGAGTGAGCATGTGTCGGATCCCTTGGCAACCATTGACCGCAGCATAGAAGCCCACGAGAACGGATTTCTCGTGGGCTTTTGATGTTTTTAGAGGGGGTAGAGGGATTCCAAAAATCTAGCCACGGATGAAACCTGGCGCAGCCTACGGCCGCAACCACGATGAAGAGGAAAACGGCGACTCGTTGGAATAATGTGATGTTATCTACGCATTCCATTTTTCCAGGAGCCGCCGATGCAATCCTTCTTACGCCGTTTTGCGCCCGTCGTCATGGGAGCTTTGAGTTGTCTGGACAAGGTGCGATTTCGCGGCGCGGTTCGTTGGTTGGCCAAGCCGGCGGGCATGATGCACTTTCTTTGGAAGGTGCAGGTCTTGCTCAAGGATTTTCCGGTTTTCGCCAAGGACACGACGGCAACCTTGCGAACCGCCATGGAACAAGCGGCGATCGAGCAAGGTCGGCCTGTCGAATATTTGGCGAGCAAGATCGACAAGGAGAAACGCGCAGGAAATCGCCCAGCGTGATGGCGTCAAGGAGGGCCTCGTCGCCGTGTTCACTTGCGTCGAGCCCTGCATGACGTATCGGGTTTATGGGGTGCGGGAGACGAAAAAGCTGGCCTTGAAATTGGAACTGAGCAAGTGTCTGCATTATTACCATTATTATTTGGACCCGAAAATCGGCTGGATGCACACGCGGCAGCAGACGTGGTTCCCGTTCACGAACATGACCTGTCTGAATGGCCACGAATGGTTGGCCCGACAGATGGATGCCGCCGGCTTGGGCTACGAACGGCGTGACAACTGTTTCGCTTGGCTGGAGGATGTGGACCAAGCGCAGGCGTTGGCCCACCAGCAATTGCGTACGGATTGGTCGGCGTTGTTGGAGAAATTGGCGCGGCGCAGCAATCCGTTGCATGGGAAGCTGTTCAGTTTGCCGTTGGATTATTACTGGTCGGCGGAGACGACGGAATGGGCGAGCGACTTCATGTTTCGCTCGCAAAAGGAATTGGCGCAATGGATGCCGACGGTGATCAAGCATGGCATGCTGGTGCTGGGCAGTGCGGACGTGATGCGTTATTTGGGCCATCCGATTCCGGGGCATGGCGGCGTGAATGGGCATTTTCAAGGCGAGGTCATCACGGATTTCAAACGCCGGCCGGAGGGAGCGCGTGTCAAGCATCAGGTCAAGAAAAACTGGATCAAGCTATATGACAAGCAAGGGACCGTGTTGCGGATCGAGACGGTGATCAACGATGTCGAGGGCATGAAATCGTATCGCGCTAAGGAGAACGATCCCGCCGGGCCAAAGGACTGGCGCAAGATGCGTAAGGGAGTTGCCGACCTGCATCGACGTGTGGAGATCAGCCAAAGCGCCAACGAACGCTATGCGGACTCCTTGGCGCGTGTGGAAGAATCGACAACGCTGAAGGACTTGGCCGAACCCGTGTGCCGGCGTGTGACCTGGCAGGGGCGGTCCGTACGGGCGCTGAATCCGCTGTCGAAAGAAGACGCCGCGTTGCTGGAGGCGGTAAACGCGGGCACATTCATGCTTCATGGCTTCCGCAATCGCGACATACGGGAGTTGTTGTACGGAGAACCGAAGACCGAGCAGCAAGGACGACGTGAATCGTCGTCGGTTACCCGTCAGATGCGGATGCTGCGGGCGCACGGCGTGATCGAGAAGATACGGAAAGAAAACCGCTACAAGGTGACGGACTCAGGCCGCCAAATAATTGCCGCCTTGCTGACCGCCCGCGCTGCCAACACCCAAAAACTGCTGGAGGCAGCGTAAAAAAAAAATCTTCGAAAGACGCAAAGAAATGAACCGTTTGTAGTACGGATGAAACACAGACCGAACACAGATACAAGGCAGAATGGAAGAAGCGAGGATTCTCACACGCGAAATTCCCATCCGTGGCCAGATTTTTGATTTTTGGAACTACCGAATTTCAACACGCCAGTGGCATCAATGTCTTTACGGCTCGCGCCGGATCGTGGCCCGATCACGCAACTCGCGGATCATGCGCTGTAACTCGGAATCGAATCGTTCCTTTTTCAGCTTGTCGCGGATCGTTTTTTGCACCAGGTAATCGAGCGGCTTCTGCCCGGCGTATTCGCGCTTGGTGACGCGGATCAGGTGGATGCCCGTTCCCAGCGGGATCACTGGCCCGATCTCGCCGGCCCGCAGCTTGAATAGCGCCTCCTCCAGCTCGCGCGGCTGAATCTGCCCGCGCAGATTGCCCAGCCCTTCGCTGCCCGTCAGCGCGGTTACACCCTCGTTGTAAGCCTTCAGCTTGTTGAATTCATCGGGCGTGCGGCACTGATTGATCAGGTCTTCGCCGAAGCGCATGGCGTGCTCGATCGTCGCCAATTTCGGGCCGAGCTTGATGAAGATGTCCTGCCATTCGATGCGATCCACCGTCACGAAGTTATTCTTGTGATCCTCATAATACTCGCGGATATCATCCGGACTGATTCGGTCGGCCTGCTCATTGATCAGCGTCCGCGCGTATTCGCCGGCGACCAGTTCGCGCTCCATCATGCGGCGGGCGATTGGCTCGATGATCGCAATATGACTCTCCGGCATGCCTTTCTCCCGCATTCTTCGCAAGGTCTTGCTGAATTCCAGATCGACGAACTCCTTCAACTTGTTGATCCCACTCCCGCCAGCCTGTTGGAGCCGCTTCACGGCATCCTGATACATCACTTCATAATCGATGATTTGCTCCAGCGCCTTGCTCCTCATCTCGGTTCGTTGCGGCTCGGGCATCCGATCCACATCAAAGCCCATTGCACGACCCTTTTCACGAACTTCCTCGTCGAAGATCGGTTGACCGTTCACCCAGGCGCGAATGCTGATACGCACCTTGCCATCGCTCGGCATCGCCATGGATGTCTGCACGATCTCCTTATCGGGCGGCGGTGGCGGTATCAAAGCCGGCGCGGGGGTCGGATTTTGCAGCTTGACTCCGCCGCCATCGGAGGCTTGCGAACGAACGGTGGGCATGGCCGGCTGGGAAATATCGAGCGCCGGAGAATACTCGGATTGCGCCCAGGGCGGTAAATCCGCGCAGCCGGTCGTCAGCCAGCAGCCGACGCCGGCCAAGACCAGCCCCGGCCATCCTCGTTGCCACGCCATACCGCCTCCGTGCGATCCGTTCGGTGCCGCTGAAGGAATATCGGCTCATTCCATCCCAAAAGTCTAGCCGACGCTGCGGGTTATAACGGGCGCGTCGGCAAACGCAAGAGATGTTTGATGCGCTCGAAAAGCCGAAGCGGCTGGTATTCCTCGGGCGCAGGCGAAGATAGGCGCTTTGGCTGTCCACGACCTTGAGCCGATCTTCCGATTGCTTTACTAATCGCTCCACCTTGCGCGGCTGCCGATAGCCGAGCACCAGATCGACCGGCCCGATCGCGCTGATTTCTTGCGGCTCGGCGCTGCCGGCAGGATGATCCCACTTGCCTTCCAGGTGAAGCGTGGCAATTTGCCAGTGGCTCGCCAAGATCCGCAATTCCGTCAAGCGCAGCAGCCATTCCGTCAGCGTCGGGATCAGGCCATAGCGATCGCGCAGCTCGCGGCGGAAATCGTCGAGCCGATCCAGCTTGCGGATGCGCGACAGCCGGCGATAAACCTCGATCTTCAACTTCTGCCCCGGCACATAATCGCGTGGCAATAACGCGGGCCAGGGCAGATCGATCGTCACCTCCATGTGCGTCTTGACTGGCATGTTCTTCAACGAGCGCACGGCATTTTCGAGCAAGCTGCAATAAAGCTCGTATCCGACGGCGGCGATGTGGCCCGACTGCTGCGTGCCGAGGATGTTGCCGGCGCCGCGAATTTCCAGATCGCGCATGGCGATCTTGAAGCCAGCGCCGAGTTCCGTGAATTCCTCAATCGCCTTCAACCGCCGCGTGGCATTCGGCGTGATCCCCTTGTCGCCATCCAAAAGAAGGTACGCATAGGCCCGGTGCTTGTAACGCCCCACCCGGCCGCGCAACTGGTGCAAGTCGGCCAACCCGTAATGATCGGCCTCATTGATGAACATCGTGTTGGCGTTGGGAATATCCAGCCCGCTTTCAATGATGGTTGTCGCCACCAGGATGTCCGCTTGCTTCTGCACGAACTTGATCATCGCGTCTTCCAGTTCATGCTCTCCCATCTGCCCGTGACCGATCACGATACGCGCCTCCGGCACGATCTGCCTGATCTTGCCGGCGATCTCGTGAATGTTGTGCACGCGGTTGTGGACGAAATAAATCTGCCCCTCGCGGTTGAGTTCGCGCAAAATGGCGTGGCGCACGAGCTGCGGATCGAAGCGGACAATGCGCGTCTCAATTGGCAATCGGCCCTGCGGCGCGGTTTCGAGATTGCTGATGTCGCGAATGCCCAAAAGCGACAAGTGCAGCGTGCGCGGGATCGGCGTGGCGGTCAATGTCAGCACGTCCACGGTTTGCCGCAGGTGCTTGAGCTTTTCCTTGGCCTCGACGCCAAATCGCTGCTCCTCGTCGATGATGACCAGGCCGAGTTCCTTGAACTGAATGTCGTTCGAGACGATGCGATGGGTGCCGATGATGATGTCGATGGCGCCGTCAGCCAGGCGTTTGACGATGCGCTTCTGCTCGCCGGCGGTGCGAAAGCGGCTGATCACCTCGATGACGAACGGATATTCCGCCATGCGCTGCGAAAAAGTTCGGAAGTGCTGTTCGGCGAGGACGGTCGTCGGAACTAATATCGCGACCTGCCGGCCGTTGTCGATCGCCTTGAACGCGGCCCGCATCGCCAGTTCGGTTTTGCCGTAACCGACATCGCCGCAGATGAGGCGGTCCATCGGGCGGGCTTTTTCCATGTCGCGCTTGATCTCGGCAATCGTCGTCAACTGATCGGGCGTTTCTTCATACGGAAACGCGGCATCGAATTCGCGTTGCCAATCGCTGTCGAGCGGAAAGGCGACACCGGGCTTGGCCTCGCGCAGGGCTTGCAATTCGAGCATCTCGCTGGCCAAATCGAGGACCGCCGCCTCGACGCGGGCTTTCTTGTGCTGCCAACTCGTGCCGCCGAGCTTGGAGAGCTCCGGATCGGATTTCGCGCCGCCGACGTATTTCTGCACCAGATCGATCTTCGAGGCCGGCACATAGACGCGCGTGCCGCCGGCGAATTCAAGGATCAGATGCTCCTCGGTCTGGCCGTTTTTCTCCAGTACGTGCATGCCGCGATAACGGGCGATGCCGTGGCTGAGATGAACGACAAGATCGTCTTCCTGCAATTCGAGGAAGCTGTCGATGGCCCGCGATTCGAGCCGGCGGCGCGGCAACACCGCCGCGGCCTGCTCGCGATGGAACAGCTCATGATCGCCCAGGACAACCATGCCGGTAACGCCGGCCGATTCGTCCAGTACCAACCGAAACCCCGCCCGCACATGGCCGACGACGAGCCGCAACCGATCCGCTTGCGCGAGCTTGCCCTGGGCCAGCACATCGCCCAGCCGTTTCTTCTCGGCGTCATTGTGGCACGCGATCAGCACGAAATCGTCAGCCGCGGCGCTGTCGAGTTCATCGCGCACCTTGGTGACATCGCCGGAAAATCGCTCGACCGATTCGACGCGCAGGTGATATGTCATTTCGGCACTGGAGCTGGGCAGCGCCGACACGCGGATGCTCGGAAATTGCACGAGCAGCTTAAAGATGCTCTGAACCGAATACAGCCCCGTGATGTCCGCGGCGCGTTCGAGATAGAACTTCCCTTGCTCTTCAAGATCGCCCAGTTCCACCAGCATCGTCCACGACCGTGGCGGTAGATAATCGCATAAATGGCCGCGCAGAATTTTCTCGCCAACCAACGGTTGGCCCTGCGCCGTGATCTCGACTGCCTTGACATCGCCGAGGCTGCGCTGCGTTTCCGGAGAGAATTGGCGAATCGATTCGATCTCGTCGCCGAGGAATTCGAGCCGGTAGGGCGCCTCGGCATCGGGCGAGAAGACATCGAGGATGCCGCCGCGTCGGCTGAATTCGCCGGGAATTTCGATCGCTTCCATGCGTTGAAAGCTGCGCTCGACGAGCCAGCCGACGATCTCTTCGATGGGGATTTCCTGGCCGACGCACAACCGTTTGCGCTGTTGGGCGAGTTGCTCGCGATTGGGCGCCGGCTGCAAGAGAGCTTGAATTGTCGTCAGCACGATTTTGGGTGGACGGTCGCTTTCGAGCTGCCGCAGAACGCGCAACCGTTTGCCGCCGATCTCGTCGCGCACGGTGTCGGCATTGGGCAGCGTATCCCAGGCGGGGAAGATGGCACAGCGCAGGCCGCTGAAGCTGAAGAGATCTTCGTCCCAGGCATCAAGATCGCGCGGATGAGCCAGCACGATCAGCAGCGTGGCCAACGTCCGCAATCCGAGAGTTGCGCCGATGAGGGAAGCGGATGAATTCCAGGCGCCATCGACGGTTGCCGCCTCGCCGTGCTGGAGGGATTGCAAAAGGGCAGAGAATCCTCCGGTCCCTTCGAGCCAGCGAGGGAGTTCTTGCAAACCGCCAGGCAACACGCTGACCGCGGAGCCTGAAGACATGAGCATATTGTAACGTGGATGACGGCGGAGAAATAGAGGAACGCACGTTCGGCGAGCCGAGCCCCGTAAAGGGCCGGGTTGAAGCGGCCGTTTCCCGGCCCCTCACGGGGCTCGGCTCGCCGCAAAAAACGGCATCTCGGATTGCCCTGGGCGGGCGATTTCCTACAATACCGCTTCCCGAAATTCGACCGTTTTCCACCTTCAGGAGGTGCCTGCGTGGCGATTGTTCAGGTTCAGGAGCTCATTGAAGCCGGCGTTCACTTCGGCCATCGCGCCAGCCGCTGGAATCCCAAGATGCGGCCGTACATCTACGGCAAACGCAATCTCATCCACATCATCGACCTGCGCGAAACCGTGCGCGGCCTCTTGCGGGCGTACAAGTTTCTCGCCAAGGTCGCCAGCCGCGGCAGCCTCGTCGTGTTCGTCGGCACCAAACGGCAAGCCAAGGAAGCCATCGAACGCGAGTCGGCCCGCTGCAAGATGCCGTACGTCAACGAACGCTGGCTGGGCGGCACGCTCACCAATTACCGCACCATCCGCGATCGCCTCAAACGCCTCACCGAGCTGGAAGCAATGTGGCTCCCCCACGGCGAAAAGGCGGAGCGCGTCGATCTGGTCGCTTACATGAAAACCATGAAAAATGACACCGGTCGGCTCGATCTCGGCAAGGCGCCCGAGAGCGCCCTGGTTCGCACCTATTCCAAGAAGATGGTGTCGCAGCTAGTCCGCGAATGGACCAAGATCAACCGCAACTTGCAAGGCATCCGCGAGATGAATCGCTTGCCGGACGCCATGATCGTGGTCGATCCACACCGTGAGGACATTGCCGTCAAGGAAGCCCAGCGCATGGGGGTCACCACAGTCGCCCTCATCGATACCGACAGCGATCCCGATACGATCGATTTGCCGATCCCCGGCAACGACGACAGCATCCGCTCGATCGAGCTGGTCCTGGCGAAGTTGGCCGACTCGGTCAACGAAGGCCGGGCGGCGCTGCCCCCGGAGCCGCCGCGCGGCGCCTGGAGCCCGTGGCGCGAACCCCAAGACGCCGGCCCCGGTCGTATCATAATGTATTGGTAGGTTTAGCCCCGCCTCGAAGAGGCGGGCGGACAGTGTGCCCACGCCCGCCCGCCTCTTCGAGGCGGGGCTAAACGGCAAAATGGAGGATAATATCAATGGCGATTTCCGCGAACGATGTCAAAACACTGCGCGACCGCACTAACGCGCCGATGATGGAATGCAAGGCGGCCCTCAACGAAGCGGGCGGCGACATGGATAAGGCCGTCGATATCTTGCGCAAGAAGATCAAGGGACTGACCGCGAAATTCGGCGCCCGTGAAATGGCCGAGGGGCGCGTGGCCACTTTCGTCGATCCGGCCGCCATGGTTGGCGCGATCCTGGAGATGCGCTGCGAGACCGCGCCCGTTGCGAAGTCCGAGCCGTTCGTTGTCCTGGCCAATGAGCTCGCCAAGCAGGTCGCTCTGAAGAATCCAGTGAGTGTCGAGGAGTTGCTGGCCCAGCCATCGATCGTCGATGGCAAGCACACGGTGCAGGATCGCGTGCATGATGTTTTCAACCTGATCCGCGAGAACATCAAGCCGCACCGCTTCACGCGCATGACTGGCTTGGCCGGTGATTACGTTCACCACGATGGGACGCAGGGAGTGCTGCTTCTTGTCGAGGGAGCGAAAGCGGAACCGCAACTGCTGCGCGACGTTTGCATGCACATTGCCGCCATCAATCCGGTGGCGGCAACGAAGGACGATGTGCCCGCGGCTACCCTTACCAAGGAAATGGAAATCGCCCGCGAACAAACGATGGCCGATCCGAAGAATAAGAACAAGCCGGCCAACATCATGGACAAGATCATCGAAGGCAAGATGAAAACCTGGCTCGCCGCCAACGTCCTGCTCGAACAACCGTTCGTCAAGGACGACACGAAGACCGTCGGGCAGCTATTGGCGAGCGCGGGTTTGAAGCTGGTCAAATTCGTCCGCTATAAGGTCGGCGATATTGTGTAGATTCCCGGTCCGGTTTAGCGTTCGCAGCGTGCCATGCGAACGCTAAGCAACGGTTGGGAAATAACTTCCTGGTTCGTAGTGCGGGCTTCAGCCCGTTTTCTGTCGAACACGGGCTGAAGCCCGCACTACGGAACACCGTCTCGGGAAGTTATTGTTCGAGCGACGCTAACCGCCAAGGTCACGTCACGTCGCCAGCGACTTCTTCGGTTTGCGGCCGCGCAATTCCTCTTTGCTGATTTCGAGCGCATTCTGGAAATGCGTGTAGACGTCGCGGAAGAAAATCTCCTCGCTGAAGATTTCCAGTTCGCGCACCCGGGCGATCCGCTTGGCGCTTTCGTCAAGCAAGTCATGAATTGCCGGCATCTGGAACTGGTTCAAAACGGGCCGGAGCGCGGCAATGGCCGAATCGCGGTCCAGCTTCAAGAACAGCTCGAAGAACGCCTTGAACAGGCCGTAATGGGCGGCTTCATCGATCGAAACGAAGCCGAGAATCTTCTCCAGGGCCGGGTCGCCTCCCTTGGCCTGCACGCGATTTCGCAGGTTGCGGTAGTTGATGAAGGTGGCATGCTCCTGCACCATCGCGTAGGCCAGCATGCCCAGGTGCGACTCGTGAGGCAAATTCCATTCGCGCTCAAAGACCTTTTTTTCCAGATCGACCATGTATTCGTCGCTGCGGTGCCCGGACTTCAGCAGCCAATCACTTCAGCGCCAGCGAATGCTTCGATTCCTCGTAACCCCAGTTGGCGTAAAACCAGGTTCGCCCCTTGCTGTGCCGCACCACGGGCAGAACCTTACCGACATAATCGGGCAGGTAGAGCTCAACGCAGCAAAAGGTCTCGACCACGTCGGCGACGGCTGGATCGAGATTGGGATTGCACTGGTCCCAGGGAATGTCGTCGCGCATGCGCCAGCGGCGTTTGCGCTCGGCCGTGTCGAAGAAGTCGCGGTAAAGACGCCAGAGTGCGCCTTCCAACTCGGGGCACGCCGGCGGATCGGGAGAATTCATGAAGGGATTCCTGCAGACCAGCCCGGCGTGCAAGCAATCGCCTCTGGCCTTCGCGGTGCAAAGGATGGTAGCTGATGGATAACATTAGCCAATTCGAAAGCACTTGGCCAGTCGCCATTGGCTCACGGGGCCGTGGCCTGGGACGCCGAAGGTCGGGTTGTAGCGGTTGCGGGCCTTGGCAGGCGATAAAACACGACGCACAAATAGGCGGCCAGCACCGCCGCGAAGAAGCACCAGACCGAGACAAAGGCATAGTTGAAGACGAGCGCCGCGATCAGCGCCGACGCTCCCAGCACCAGTCCCGGAATACGGCCCCAATTCTCCGAGCAAAACATCGGGGGGATCGCGACCGAGAGCAGGTAGAGAATGCGCAGAGGCCCCTTGTCGATGTAGTCGTAAATTGCCAGGTTCGGATAGGCATACTGGATTGAATGATATTCAATTCCCGTCGTCAAGTGCGAGTCCGGACCAACCAGCAGCGGATAGTACAGAATCCAGAACCATGTCGTCGCCGCCGCGCTGATGGCGGCGAAAATCCATTTGCGCACGGGCTTCGGTTCCATGATCGTGGTCAGGGCGGGAAACCAGAACGGCCAGAACGCCAGGGCGAAGAACAAAAAGAAGAGCGATGCGGGCCGGGTCCCGTCGCCGTGGTTTAGCGCGGTCCAGACAAAACCTTCGCCGATCTGCTGGATGCCGAAGAACAGCGGCACGGCGGCCAGCCCGAGATAGCTCGGCTTTTTGATCCAGGCGGCGCCGATGCAATAAACGCCTGCAGGGATCAGGGCGCCGCCGACCGCAAAACTCGCCGCCGCGGAAAAGCACACGCGCGTTACTCCTTCCCAGTCAAGGGCATTACCGTCACGCCATTTTAGGGTGATTCGCGTGGGCATCCATTTATGAGGCCTGCGCTTTTTCCGTCAGCGCTTCCTCCACCCAATCCTTGAAGCGGATCGTTACCTGCTTGGAAATCCCCGATTCCTGCATCGTGATGCCGTACAGCACGTCGGCGGCGGCCATCGTCTTTTTCGAATGCGTCACGACGATGAATTGCGATTGCTCCGTGAATTCCTTCAGCATCGACACGAATCGGCCAATGTTCGCCTCGTCCAGGGCGGCATCCACCTCGTCGAGGAGACAAAATGGGCTCGGCTTGGAGCGGAAGACGGCGAGCAGCAGGGCCACCGCCGTCAGCGTTTTTTCGCCGCCGCTCATTAAGCTGATACTGCGCAACTCCTTGCCCGGCGGCCGGGCGATGACGTCGATGCCCGATTCGAGCACGTCGTTTTCATCTTCGAGTACGATATCCGCCATGCCACCGCCGAACAGCTTTCGGAACAACTCCTGAAAGTGCGTGCGCACGACGGTGAAGGTATCGATGAACAATCGCTTGCTGTCGGCGTTGATTTTGAAGATGATCTCCTCAAGCGATTTCTTGGCGGCGCTGAGGTCATCAAATTGCGTTTGCAGCGAGACGGATCGGGATTCGAGCTCGTTGAGTTCCTGGAGCGCTTCCATGTTGACGTTGCCGAGTCGGCTGAGCTTGCGGCGCAATTCCTCGATCTCTTTCTGGGCAGCTGCTGGATCGACGCTAACGCCATTCGCGTTCGCTTGAGGCGCCTGGCCAAGCAAATCCGCGATTTCAATCTGATAATCATCGCGCAGGCGCTCTACCAGGGTATCGCGCTGGTGGCGCAGATTCGTCGCCTCCAGGTCGCGCTGATGCACATTCTCCTGATGCGAGCGCCATTCGTTGCGTGCGGTCTGGGCTTGTTGCGTCAGGCGCGTGCGCTCCAATCGCTTGCGTTCGCGCTGCTCGATCAACTCGGCAACGTGCTGTTGCAATTGCTCCTTTGCCAGATACGCATGGGCCAACGCGGACGACGCATTCAGCATCGTGCGCTGGCTTTCCTGCAAGCGCGTCTTCAAACTGACGGCGCCGCGCCGATTTTGCTCCAACTCTTGATGCTGGTGTTGATAATCACGCGAAGCCTGTGTGAATTGCGTTTGCAGGCCGCGCAGGCGTTCCTCGACCTGGGCGAAGGCGACCTGGGCCTGCGTGAATGCTTGCTGGACGTGTTGCCGTTCGCGCTCGCGGCTGTGGATTTCGTCCTCGGCTTCATGCAGCCGAGCGTGCAGCGATTGCACTAAAGCTTCGGCCTCGGCTGCCTGGGCCTCGTTGTCGCGCCAGGCGGCTTCGAGCGCTTGCACGTCTTGCTCGATGCGCTGAATCTCATCGCGGCTGACGGTGACTTCCTCGTGCAACCCCGCGCGGCGATCCTGGTGCCGTTGTACGCGAGCGTGAAGGTCCGCCGCTTGCTCAGTCAGCACTTCGATCGCTTCTTGGCGTTCCCGCAGCGAGATTTCAATCTTTTCGGATTGATCGCGCAGCGTTTGGCAGTCTTGCTCAATCTCGACGATGCGCGCTTCGAGCGCGGCAAGTTGCTCGCGCAGTTCGCGCCATTCGCTTTTGCGCGACAGGATGCCGGTCTCGGCGTGGTGCATGCCCACGGTGAGAGTGCCGTCCGGTTCGAGCAATTCGCCGTGCAGCGTCACCAGCCGAAAGCCGGGAGTGTGTGCGGCAATAGCGCGGGCCGTCGCCAGATCGCGCACGATCAGCGTGCGGCCAAGAAGCTGGGCCGGCAGATCGGCCAGCTCCGGATGCTCGCACGACACCAATTGCTCGGCCAACGCGACCAAGCCGGGATGCTCCGGCGTCGGCTCGTTCCTCCCCTCGCCTTCTGGGAGAGGGGTCGGGGGTGAGGGCCGGATTCGGCTCAAAAGCGAAACTTGCACAAGCAGATTGTTCTTGAGCGCCTGCACCGCGGGATCCTGCGAGGCTTCCTCGACCGATGGGATCGCCGACGTCGGCAGAAAGCTGACGCGCCCGACAGCGGCGCATTGAGCTTGGCCACCGCTTGCATCAAGCGCTCACCGTCACGCACCACGAAGCGCTGCGCCCAGTCGCCGAGGGCCAGATCAATGAGCGGCGCGTATTCGCGCTTGACCGTCAGGAAGTCGGCGATCATGCCGATGACGGTGGACCACGGCCCCGTGCCCGCCTTGTCGATCAGGTCGAGGGCCTCGCGCACGCCGGTCCCCAAGCCCTCGTGGCTCCTTATCAAGCCGTCGAGCACGTCGATCCGGCTCGCCAAACCGCTGCGTTGCTGACGAAGCTCCATAATGCGCTCGGTGGTGCGGTCGCGCAGTTGCCTCAGCCGTTCCTGTTCCTGCTTGTCGTCTTGCAGATGTTGCCGGGCGGTTTGCAGGCGTTCGAGCAATAGCGATTCGGCCCCGAGCAGTTCCTGCAACTCGCCGTCCACCGATGCCAGGCTGGTGGCGGCGAGCTCCGAGCGCTGGCGGAGGCGATCGCGTTCGCGGCGGAGATTATCGACGTGGGCTTTGCTGGCGACGGCTTCGTTTTGCAAGTGGGCCGAACGGCGCATCTGCTCGAAATGCTGCGTCTTGTCGGCGGCGATTTGCTCGTTGAGCTCCGCGAGCCGGTGCGTGGCGGCGTTCAGGCTCGCCTGATGCGTTTGCACCGCTTGCTTGTCGCGCTCGGCCTGAAGCGTCACCGCACCAAGCGCCTCCTCGGCGGCATGGCTTGTCTGGGCCAGCGTTGCGACGCGCACGGTCAATTCGGTCAAGCGTTTGCGGGTCTGCGGCAATTCCGTTTCGAGATCGGCGCTCAGGCTGCTTTCATGGGTGATCGTGGTTTCCTCGCTGTGAATCTCTTGCAGCACCTTGGCCAAGGCCGCTTCCTCGCCATGAAGCTGATCGTCGAGGTCTGCGAGCAGCATTTCGAGCCGTTCCGCTTCCGCCTCGCAGGCGCCGGCGCGGGCGGCACGCTGATCGAGCTCCCCCTTGAGCGATTCGAGCATCTGCGTCTCGGCATCGAGCTTCTCCGTCAACTCGCGGTACTCCAGCGAACCGACCGTTAGGCGTAATTCCCTCAGCCGATCGCTGTATTCCTTGAAGCGCTGGGCCTTGGACGCCTGAAGCTTGACGGAACGGAGCTGCTTCTCGACTTCCTCGATGATATCTTTGACGCGGGCCAGATTTTGATCGACGCGCTCCAGCTTGCGGAGCGTTTCGACTTTCTTGGCCTTGAATCGGCTGATGCCGGCGGCTTCCTCGAAGATGGTTCGGCGATCCTTGTTGGACGCTTGCAAGAGGACATCGACCTTACCCTGGGCGATGATGCAGAGGTCATCATTGCCCGCGCCGGAGCCGAGGAACAGCTCTTTGATGTCCTTGAGGCGGGCGATGACGCCGTTGATGAGGTATTCGCCTTCGCCGGTGCGATAGACCCGGCGTGTAAACTGCACTTCCTCGGCATCGGTGGCGAGTTGGCGGCGGCGGTTGTCGAACGTCATGGTGACTTCGGCAAGCCCCAGGCTGCGCCTTGATGACGACCCGTTGAATATGACGTCGGCCATCTCGCCGCCGCGTAGGCTCTTCGCCGATTGCTCGCCGAGAATCCAGCGGACGGCATCGACGATGTTGCTCTTGCCCGACCCGTTCGGCCCCACGATGGCGGTGACGCCGTCGCCGAACTCGAATACGGTCTTGTCGGCAAAGCTCTTGAAGCCGACGAGTTCCAGGCGCTTGAGCATGCGATCCTCGCAGCAGACAGCAGATAGCGGGCAGCAGCCAGCAGATAGCCAGTCGTTTATTGTCTTGAAGTGCCGTCGAAACAACAAGCGCACTTTGCGAATCGCGCATTGCCAGCGGTGCGGCTTGGATTTCCTGCCCGCTAACTGCTGCCTGCTTCCTGCTACTTCATTCCCTGCCCCGCTTCCACCAGCGTTTCAACCGTAACGTCCGGAACCGACCAGTGCACGATCGGGCAGTTGACCGCTTGATAAACCTGGGCCTGGCGCAGAAAATCGACGACGTCGGGATAGGTCGCCCCCAGCTCGGCCAGGGCGGCGAGCGCCTCGTCCAGGCGATTCGAGATGACGCGTTCCGCTTCGCCGCGCGGGGTAAATCGCTTGATGACGAACTTGTTCTGCTCCTTGCTGTGGGCCACGGTGAATTCGCGGCGCGTGCCGACCATCATGCGAGTTTCCGGCTGGAGGATCACGTCCTTGCCGAAGACAACGACCTGGGCGCGTTTGCTGGTGGAGAAATAGACCATCGGAGTCGGCGCTTGCGGGACGCGGTAGAGCCAGAATGAATCGCTGAGGAATTTGCCCCCCAGACGCGGATCGGTTTCGTCGAGCAGCGTCAGGGCGTGGAAGGCGGCACAGCGCAGGGCTGGCTCATCGTCCGCCAGGAGTTCGCCGAGCCGGTCGCGGGCGATATCTTCGCTCAGGTTCGCCAAGGCGATCGTGCAATTCTTGGCGAGGATCGACTGGCTGCGGGCCAGTTCGGCCAGGACCTCGACGCCCGCCGTGCTGCCGAGGTAGGCGAGTGACTCGGCACAGATGAAGCGGATGAACGGATTCTCGCTGCTCAGGCCGGCCTTGAGTGCCGGAATGCTGTCGCGGCCCAGAGCTTCAAGATGAAGCGCCGCCCATAACGCCCACTTGCAATCGCTGGGATCGAGAACCAGTTTCTGCAAACGCTGCCGATAGCGCGTCAAGCTGGGATCGCTGTCGCGCAGCGGTGTGTACAGGGCGACCCGCGCGAAACGGTCGTGATCGAAGCGATAAGCGGCCGGCACGCGCACCTGGATCACGCATTCCTTGGTCGCCTTGGCAACGTCGTTGATGCTGGCGCCGAACGGGTCTTGCCGTTTGTTGAGCTGGTTGGCGGCGTTGCCCATTTGCAGCAAGAGTTTTTCCTGCTTGGTGAATTCGAACCGCCGGGCCGGGCTGTTGGGGTCGTCCTGATACTTGAAATTGATGAGGGTGGCGATTCGGCTGGCCTCGGCGAGGGCCTTTTTGTCGTCGCGCATGCAGAAAGCGTAGGCCCGATCGATGCGCGACACGCCCCCCTGCCAGACGCGGGCATGCTTGAGCTCGTGGGGGTCGATGTTGTTGCCGAACCCGACGAAGAGTCGGCCCTTGGCATGGGCGAAGATGTCGCCTTCGAGGAGCTTGCCGGCGACTTCGGGCCGATTGCTGAGATTGGCGGCAGCCTCGTAGACGCGCAGGATGCTGAGCTCGAGGTACCCTCCCGCCAGGCTCGAAGTCTTGCTGTTCGCGGGCAGGACGATTTCGACGTCGAAGCGATCCCCCTTGTGGGCGGCCGCGGGAATAAAGCCCTTGATGAGGACGAGAGCATTGTCGGGATTGTCGAGAACCTGGCGGACCTTGACATCGTTGCCCAGGTGGTGCATCTCGCCGCCGGGCAGAGTATTGTGCTTGAGCAGATACTGTTCGAGCATGGTGCGATGGAATCCGCTGGGGCAATGTCCAGTCCCTGCCAGCCCCGTGACCAGGCCGACGCCATCAACCTGAATCGGCACCGTGCTGGGTTCGCCGATGGAAATGACGTCGGCGAGCGTGCGCACGTCAAGATCACGGTCCCGGGCATTTTCCTCCGCGATCTGCAATTGCTTCTGGGCGTCCGGCAAGCAGCCCGTCAACGCGACAAAGCAGAGCGTAAGTGCGCACAGGGTTCTCGGCATGGCGTAGTCCTCGCGCAGCGCCACAGCGCGGCGCCGCCTGATCGATTCGATAAGCGGCGAGACGATAGGTGCGAGCAAGCTTTCTGTCAAGCGCATTCGTTCAAGGTGCCTGAGCGAATCTAACTGGTTTGTCAGCCTGGGGTTGGCGAAATGCTGTCGCGGCGGCCCATCAAAAAAGCCCGACGCTGGCACGCCAGGCTTCTTCGAACCTTCCGGGAAACATCGAATCAAGCGGCACCGCAGGCCGAGACCAACTTCGGAGCGCGGCTCCCAGCATCTGCCGAAGTACGGATTGAGCGTTCTGGAACTCGGAGCTTTGGCAGGACCATTGAAAGCGGGCATTATGGCGGGATTAACCTTCTACCATAACAATGATGATTTCCTGACCAGATGTCAACAGAAAAAAAGATGTCAACAGAAAAAATCGGTTTTCTTGGCTCACGTGGCTTGCTGGAGTCGTCGATGCGTTTTCCGCTGCGTCTGACCGGTCTTGTCGCTGCCCCGCACACGCCGTTGCATCCCGATGGCGTCCTCAATCCCGGCGGCATTCCGGCGCTGGCGCGATTGTTGCGCGAAGCCGGCGTGCGCGGCGCCTTCATCTGCGGCACCACCGGCGAAAGTTTGTCCCTGACGACCCGCGAGCGGATGGCCGTCACCGAAGCGTGGTGTGAAGCCGTCGGCGGCGCGATGCCGGTCGTCGTTCACGTCGGCAGCAATAGCTTGCCCGAGGCCCGAATGCTCGCCGAGCATGCGGCCAAACGGGGCGTCAGCGCCATCGCCGTCATGGCGCCGAGTTTCTTCAAGCCAGCG
This sequence comes from uncultured Planctomycetota bacterium, assembly GCA_963767835.1. Taxonomy (GTDB): domain Bacteria; phylum Planctomycetota; class Planctomycetia; order Gemmatales; family Gemmataceae; genus SIAQ01. The sequence continues at coordinate 46,122 of CAVYFY010000018.1, read as the reverse complement.
CTCGACGACCTGATCGCCTATTGCGCCGCGGTCGCTGAAGCTGCGCCGCAATTGCCTCTCTACTATTACGATATCCCGGCCATGACCGGCGTTTCGATCCATACCGCGCGCTTTCTCGAACGGGCCGGCAAATCGATTCCGACCTTGCACGGCGTCAAATTCACCAACAACGACCTGATGACGCTGCAGGAATGCCTTGCCCTCGAGTCCTTCGACATCGTCTTCGGCTACGATGAGCTGTTGCTCGCGGCACTGGCGCTCGGTGTCAAAGGAGCCGTCGGCAGCACCTACAATTTCGCGGCTCCGCTTTACCAGCGCTTGCTCGACGCCTTCGAACGCGGCGATCTCGCCACGGCCCGGCAGGCACAGCTTCAGAGCGTGCGCATGATTCGCGTGCTGCAAGGATTCGGCTTCAGCCGGGCGTCGAAGGCGATGATGCGGCTGGTCGGCGCCGATTGCGGCCCCGTGCGCTTGCCGTTGCGGCCGATGACCGATGCGGAAATGCGCGAATTATGGCAGAAGCTGCGCGGCATGGAAGGATTCAGCCGGCCTTTGCAAATCGACTGACCCGGGTTTGGAGCGCGGCACTTATCGCCAAGCCATGTCCCTTTCCCGCCTTGGCCCATAAAATACCGTCGTCGCCTTCCCATTTTCTTGAGGCTGCTCATGGCGATTAGTCCTATCCGGCGTATGGCCCTGTTGGTCGGCGGCGGGCCTGCGCCCGGAATCAATGGCGTTATCAGCGCCGTCACCATTGAAGCCACCAATCGCGGCATCGATGTCTTCGGCATTGAGGACGGCTACAAATGGATCGTCAAGCCTGAAGTCGTCGATTGGGTCGCCAGGGCCGGCGATGAGAACAGCACCGAGGAATTTCTGGGAAAATTCGCCAAGGGGAATACCGGGCACATCCGCTATCTGCGCGTGCCGGACGTTGCCGACCAGTACAATCGGGGCGGTTCGCTGCTGGGCACGTCGCGGACCAACCCGACCAAGAAAAAGGAAGACCTGGACCGCGTCCTGCAAATCTTCAAGACCATGCGCTTCGACGCCCTGGTCAGCATCGGCGGCGATGACACCGCCTACTCAGCAAGCCAGGTCTATCAGCATTTCAAAGACTCCGGCGACTACATCCGTATTGCCCATGTTCCCAAGACCATCGATAACGACCTGCCCCTGCCCGGATCGATCCCAACCTTTGGCTTCGAGACAGCGCGGCACTATGGCGTCAGCACGGTGCGCAACCTCGCCGAGGACGCGCGCACCACCTCGCGCTGGTATCTCGTCATTTGCATGGGGCGCGCCGCCGGCCATCTGGCGCTCGGCATCGGCAAGGCCGCCGCCGCCACCCTCACCGTCATCCCCGAAGAATTCGGTCTGGGCCCCCAGGGCAAGCCGAACAAAATCCCCTTCAAACGCCTGTGCGACGTCGTTCTCGGCTCCATCATCAAACGCCTCGCCAACAATAAGTCCTATGGCGTGATCGTGATTGCCGAGGGACTCATCGAATCGGTCAAAGATGAACTCCCCGTCATCCTCGAACGGACCAACGGCAAATACGGGACGTACAAAGTCGATGATTTCGGCAACCTTAGCATGAGCGAAATCGCTTTCGGCGAGTTGATCCGCGATCTGTTGACCGAGCGGCTCTTCGCCGACACCCGGCGCGGGCAGCCGCTGCACGACATCTTGAGCCTGAAGGCGACGCCGCTCGGGCACAACATCGCCTTCATCGCCAAGGACCTGGGATACGAATTGCGTGTGCCGATCCCATTCCATTCGACGCCGAGTACACGCGCGATCTGGGCTATAGTGCCGTTAAGTTTCTACTGTCGGAGGATGCGACGCAATTCGGCGCCGTCATCGGTTTCATCCAGGGGAGCATGAAGCCGATGAAGTTTTCGGACATGCTCGATCCGGAGTCGAAGAAGATGAAGACGCGGCTCGTGAACGTGAAGGGGGAAGGCTTCGAGGTGGCGCGGCGCGTATATGATTCGGTTGGAACGGCGCGATTTCGACAATCCGGAAACGCTCGTCCGGCTGGCGGCGGTGGCACGGATGGGGCCGCAGCAATTCCGCGACGAATTCGGATATCTGATTACGTAGGCGGCTCCCTGTCAGTATCCGTACGGATTACCGAACATGCCGGGAACGCCGCCATACATCCCTGGATACATGCCGCCGTACATCCCTGGATAAGCGCCGCCGTACATCCCTGGATAAGCGCCGCCGTACATCCCTGGATAAGCGCCGCCGTACATCCCTGGATAAGCGCCGCCGTACATCCCTGGATAGCGCCGAACGGTCCCGCGCCATAGTTTAGGCCGTTGAAGTTTCCGTAATTCGCGCCCGGACGGTCATGCCCTGTCGCATGGTGCGCGTGGTGGCCGAGCGATAGCCGGCAGCGCCGCCGAGGCCGATATTGGGTGCGATGCCCGCGCCGGTGCTCGGGGAGACAGCCTGATTCGGGGTCGCCCTGGGGACGCGGACCTGCGCCTGAACATCGGCGGTGCCAAGGGTGACCAATCCAAGCACAACGGCGCTACAGGAAGCGGTTCTGAGAAGTGATTTCATGGCGGAACCTCGGGCGATCGGCCTGAGTTCAACTTGATCCATCACCATTGTTCGCAGCGGCGGACACGAAGTCAAAGGAAAGTTGGCTAGCTGGAGGAATTGTAACGAATCGGAGGGGCCTCCGGCGGCCGGAGCCCACGTCCCTTTTCGTTGAAGATTTATCGGGTAAGTCGCCGATAGAAGAGATGTTGCCAAGGGGTGGTCCGACCCAAAACAGCGAGGCAGGACGCCTACTCACCCTTGCCGAAAAAGCGGAGTTTGAGTTGACCACATCCTGAGGAGCAGCGGCGCTGCATGGTCGCAACGCCGCTGTCTTTTTTGCGCTAGTCTCAGCGCATCTTATTCAGCGCCCCTTCCCCGCTCGTGAATGTGATGTCGCCGTGCAGCACTCCCTTGGTGGCGAGCAATTCATCCCCCAGGTGGATCACTTCGTGCCCGGGACCGCGCAACACCGACACTTCCAGGCAATGCCGTTCCCCCAAATGCACATGCAGGGTCGAGACGACCAGATCGTGGTGGTGGTGCTGCTTGTCGATCAATTTGGCCGACAGCTCGCGGGCATGGTGATCGTACACCATGGTGACGACGGCAACCTGCTCGCCTTGCTTGTTGCGGGCGTCCTGCCGGATCAACAGATCGCGGATCAGATCGCGGATCGCCTCGGAGCGCGTGGCATATCCCTTGGCCGCAATGAGCTTATCAAAGCTCTCGAGCAGGTTTTCCTCAAGCGAAATGCTGATGCGCGTCAGGTCGGCCATGGCTTACCTCCATTCGGTCCGTAGTGTGCTTTTTTGCCACTGACGACGAACCACGGACCACTGACACTCTATTATTCTCCGCCCCGGCATGGTACAATGAATTCCGGCGAAGAAGGTGCGCTCGGGAGCAATCGGCATGGCGACCGACCTGGCAACGCGGAAATCCCTCTCCAAATCCGAAGTCCATCTGCAGCGCAAGTTCGCGGAACTGTGCGCGCGCATCAAGCGCGTCGATGTCATCACCCATCTGCTGGTCCTTGCGTTAACAATTGTCACCTACGCCCTTTTCATCGGCTGTTTCGATTGGTTCGCCGGTGCCTCGACAGCGACCACGGTGCAAGCCACGCGCTGGGCCGCCTACGCCGCCTTTCTGCTCGGCTTCGGATTTCTCGTAGTGCAAACGGTCCGCTGCGGGTTGCGCCGCGTCAGCCCGTATTTTGTCGCTCACCAGATCGAGCAAAGCGTTCCCGGCGCCAAGAATTGCCTGATCAACTGGCTCGATCTGCACGAGCAAGGGCTCCCCTCGGCATTCCAGAAAAACCTGAGCGCCGTCGCGGTCGAGCAATTCGAGGAGTTCGATGCGGAAAGGACGGCGCCGAAGCGCAAGAATCGGATTCTGCTCGGCACCCTTGGCGCGCCAGCACTGGGGCTTTTGATTTTGCTCCTGCTCGGCCCGTCGGCGTTCCTGTCGTCGATGCTGCGGGCGTTTCTGCCGTTCTACGCGTCGCCACCGGCGGCGCAGACGCAGATCAGGCTGCTTGCGCCGGAAGGCGGCGACGCCGAGGTTGGCCCGGCACAATCCGTGACTTTCGCGGTCAAGCTCGAAGGCCGAGTTCCGACCGGCAAGGCGAGGCCGACGCTGCATTACCGCTGGAATGCCGACGATGATTTTCTGGCCCTGCCTTTGCAAGCCGACGGCATGGGCGTCTGGTCCGCTCAGCTACTGCCGGCCCAGCTGCGCGCCGGAATCGCCTATAAGATCACCGCCGGTGACGCCGAGACGCCGATCTATCAAGTCCACACGCGCCCGGCCGCCCATGTGCGGCAATTCGTGATCAGGTACGAACACCGCCCATTCCGCAAGCTCAAGGACGCGACCAGCGTCTTCCCGGACCACAGGGGGACCACGCCGATCATCCACGGCCCAATCGGCAGCGAGGTCGAGTTGACCATCCACGCCAGCCGTCCCGTGAAGACGGCAAGCGTGGAGATCGTCAGCAAATCGGGCAAGAAGGAATTGCCGATCCGCATTTTGCCGGACGATTCCGCGGCATTTGTCTGCCGGTTCGTGCTGGACCAGCCCGGCCATTTTCGCATTGCCTTCTCGACGCCCGACGGCGAAGACAACGCCGACCGCGACGCCTATCCGATCCTCATCACCGAGGACGATGCTCCCAAGGTTCTGCTGACGCAACCGGGCGCCGACGTGGCCTTGCCGGTGAATGGCACGCTCACGCTCGCTGGCAACGCCATCAGCCCGCTCGGCGTCAAGGGCATGACGCTTTATTTTCGCAGCGCCGACGGGCCGGACCAGGCGATCGCGCTGTCGCCCCAGCCCTTTCGGCCCGGCGTGTCGTTTCAGCTTCCGGATGGAAGCTATCCGCTCGAAATCGCCTATCAGGATTTCGTTGCCCTCGATCAATTCAAGGACGAGAAGGGGGTGAATTTCTTGCTTCGGCCCGGCACGGTCATCGAGTACTGGGTCGAAGCGACCGACGGGGCTGATTATCCGAACGCGGCCGGCAATGTTGGCCGAAGCCCGCGGTACAAAATTGCGCTGCTCCCCAAATCACCGGATTCTTCCCGCGAGTTAGCCAAGCGCGATCAGGCAACGAAAGAGAAAAAGAAGTTCGAACAGCGGCAAGATCAAGACCTGACGAAAAAGAACTCCGATCCCAAAGGGGGCAACTCCGGTTCGTCGAATTCGCAGAAGTCGCTTGATCAGATTCAAAAAGAACAAAGCGACACCAACCAGAAGCTTAATGACGCCAAGAAAAAAGAGCAGCAAAACAAGGGACGCGGCGAGGGCAAGGGAGCGGACCAGCAAAACGCCGAGAAAAAGGACGGCCCGCAGAATCCCGGTGACGGCCCGCAGCCGAAATCGCCGCCGATGACGCCCCCCGATGACGCCGGCGCCAAGAAGGATCAGGGGAAAGGGCAGGGCAACGGCGAATCGCGCGGTGACGGGTCGCCACAACCGAAAAAGGACAAAGGGGACAAGAAAGACCCAGGGAAGGGCGCCGCCAAGGGAATCGAGCAGAACGGCCCCGAGCCTCCCAACAAAGATCAGCAAACCGCAGCCAATCCGATGCCGCCCCCCAACGGCCAAGCCAAGGCGGGCAAGATGAATGATGCCGGCGGCGAATCCAAGGAACGGCCGACCGATCAAGCCAGTGCCGGACAAGCGCGTGGCGATGAGCAAAAGCCCGCACCCAAGGAACCGTCGTGGGACGACATCGCCAGGCACATCCAGAATCTGCCGCGCGACGATCAAGCCGGCGCTGAAGCCGTCCAAGCATTGATAGCGATCAGCAAGAGTGCCGACGATTCGCGCAAGCGTGACATCGCTAAAGATGCGCTCGCCAAGAACGGCCGCGATCCGAAGACCGGCGAAAAGGAAAAAATGCTCAATCCCTTTGGCAGCAAGCCGGGGATCTCGCAGGGCATCGGCGACGACATCAAGGCCGCTGCCGCTAACCGCGAATTCGCCGCCCGCATCGGTCAGATGCAGCTCGACGACTGGAAAAAGCGCCTGACGCCGGACCTCCTGAAGAAAGCCGGCATGACCGAGGCCGACTGGCAGCGTTACCTGAAAAACCAGGAATCCTACGATGCCCAGGTCCGCCAACTCAACGCCGACGCGGCCAAAAAGGCGTTCAAGGAAATGAGCAAAGCGAGATCCAGCGGCGCTGCCACTCGCATCATCGAAAGCGACGCTGGCAATGAATCACTCAGGGGCGTCCACGCGCCGCCGCCGCTGGAGTTGATCGATGCCATCGAGCGTGAAGCGAAGGTCAATCCGAAAGAGTGATTCGATTTCCGTCAGGAGAGGGCCACATGATAGAGGTCCAGGATCTCCCTCTCCGTGACCGGGCGCGGATTGAAGCGCGCGGTCCATTGCTGCGCCGCCTCCTCCGACAATAGCGGCAAGATGCCGGGGCTGACGCCGCACGCCGACAGCGTCGTCGGCAGGCCGGCCAGCTTCATCAGGCGGGCGACGCGCAGCGCCAGCGTCTGGGCGGCGCCGCCGACGTGGCCGTTTTGCAGGCCCGCTTCTTCGATCAAGTCCTCGTAAAGCTCCGGCACCGTGCCCGCGTTGAAATGGATGACGTGCGGCAGCATCACGCCGATCGCCAGGCCGTGCGTCATGCCGTAATGCGCGGTGAGCGGATTGGCGCAGGCATGGCAAACGCCGAGCATCGAGTTCTCGATGGCGGTGCCAGCCAGGAAGGCGCCGATCTGCATGGCGCCGCGGGCCTCCAGATCGCGAGGCTCGTGCAGCACTTTCTCGAGATTGACTTCAAGCAGCTTCCACGCCTCCCGGGCGAACATCTGCGAAACCGGGTTGCGCTTCGTGGTCACATAGGATTCGACGGCGTGCGACAGCGCGTCGATGCCGGTGAGGGCGGTGACCTTGGTCGGCTGGGTGACCGTGAGCTCGGGATCGAGGATGGCGGTGGCGAAGGCGGCCTTGCGATCGCCGCAGGCCATCTTGAGGTGCGTTTTTTCGTCGGCGATCAGGGCGTAGGACTGCGCTTCGCTGCCGGTGCCGGAGGTCGTCGGGATGCCGATGGAGGGGAGCATCGGCTTTTTCGCCTTACCGAAGCCCTTGTAGTCGGCCATGGCGCCGCCGTTGGTGAGCAAGAAGTTGATGCCCTTGGCGCAGTCCATGGCGCTGCCGCCGCCGACGGAAACAATCAGGTTGATGCGAAGAGAGTTCGCATAGTTAACGCCGACATCGACGTGCTTGGAGGTCGGGTTCTCTTCGACGTCGTCGAAGACGAAGACGTCGAGGCCGGCGTCCAAAAGCGATTGCTTGGCCCGCTGGGGATGTCCTGCCTGCTCCAGCCCTGGGTCGGTCACGAGCAACACCCGCGTTGCCCCGAGGTCACGCGCTGCCTCACCGAGTCGCCCGAGCGTTCCCGGCCCGAACATCACGCGCGTCGGCGTATGAAAATCAAACGGCTGCAACGGCATCGGCGGGGCCGGAAACAGTCGCGGTGTTATCGAGGTGTTCGAGGTTGCGTGCATAGAAAATCACGGGCGGGTTCATGCGAATGTCCGGCAATCCAAGCAATTATAGCGGAAGCGGCGCTGAACGGGAGATGAATAATCCGCGGCTCGGACCTCTCCTCACTCCTCTTGACGGCCAGAGGGAGCCGATTATTCGCGGCGGGTCAAGTATCCCGGCACAAGCGCGTCACAAAGCGCAGCATGTCCCGTGCTGAGATGATGCCGACCGGCTTGCCGTCCTGGACCACTGGGACGTGGCGATAGCCGCCGGCGTCCATCTTTTGCAAAACGAAGTTGAGCGTGTCGGTCGTCTTGACGCATTCGGGCCGGCGGGTCATGAATTGGGTGATCGGCAAATTGGCGTAATTCGTACGCTCGCCCACGATTTTCTTGAGCAAATCGCGCTCGCTGAATATCCCCACCAGGAAGCCGTCGCTGTCCACGATTAAGATCGCGCCGACATTCTCGGCGACCATCACAGCAATTGCCTCGCCGACCGTTGCCGACTGGGCGATCTTCACCGGCGGATTTTGCTTGAGCGTCTTGACCTGATCGCACATGACGCTGCGCTCAACCGCATTGTCTGGCTGCGGCAGATCGAACGGCGTGAGCGGCTGCTTGCAATGCTTGCAAACATCGTCGCCCGGCAGATTCGTATGGCAGCAGGAGGGACAAATCATGGCGTCATCCAGGATGGCAACGTATTCTTACGCAACCGCCCATGATTCGTCACCGGCGAGCAGCGCGTCGAAGTCACGCGGAACCGCGCCCTTTTGAAAGGATTCGTCCAGAAGCTGCTCGTGAGTTGGCCGATACACGCTGCGGAAGACGCCCAGGCATTCGGGGAATTGCGGGCCGACCAATCGGCTCAAGAGAAACGCCAGCGTTGGCTCGCTCGCCTTCTCATCATGAATGATCATGTCGTCGATCGTGATCCCCTGGCCGAGCTTGACAATCTCCGGTTCGAATCCGTTCAGGCGCAGACCCTGATTGCGGTCTTTGCCGAACAGGAGCGGCCGGCCGTGCTCCAGATAGATGACGGTGTCGGCCTTGATGGCGGCGTCCGTGGCGTAATCGAAGACGCCGTCGTTGAAGATCTTGCAGTTCTGGTAGATCTCGACCAGTGCGGCGCCGCGATGGGCGGCTGCTTTTTCGAGCACCTCGCTCATATGGTTGACATCCACATCGATCGTCCGGGCCACGAAGGTTGCTTCCGCGGCCAGGGCGAGTGATAGTGGGCACAGCGGCGTATCGACGGACCCGTCGGGGCTCGACTTGGTAGACGTGCCGACGCGCGCCGTCGGCGATGCCTGCCCCTTCGAAAGTCCCAGCACTTCGTTGTTGATGAGGAGAATTTTGAGATCGACATTGCGGCGCAGGGCGTGAATCAAATGATTGGCGCCGACCGACAGGGCATCGCCGTCGCCGAGAACGGCCCAGACCTGCACGAGTGGATTGGCGAGTTTGATGCCGGTGGCCAGCGCTGCCGCCCGCCCGCTTGAGCCGTGAAAGCCGTAGGCGTTGAGATAATAGGGCAGCCGGCCGGCGCATCCCAGCCCGGAGACGAATACGAGGTTCTCGCGTGGGACACCCAGCCCGGCCAGCACTTTCTTGAGCTGCGCGAGGATCGAGAAATCGCCGCACCCGGGGCACCAGCGAACCTCCCGGTCGGAGGTGAAATCATGTGGCGTCAACAAGGGCATTGCGGCGGTGGCCATGCGGAATCCTGAAAGTACAGTCCACCCGCGTCTACGACGTGGGACCAAGCGTCGCGCGAACAATAACTTCTCAAGACGGTGTTCCGTAGTGCGGACTTCAGCCCGTGTTCGGCAGAAAGCGGGCTGAAGCCCGCACTACGAAACCAGGAAGCTATTTCCCAGCCAATTCTAAACGGAGACCAACTCCTGAATCTTGCTCTCGATCTCGCCAACCTGGAACGGCTCGCCCTGCACCTTGCTCAGGCTGACGATCTCGACCGGGAACGCCGAGCGCAACATCTGGGCGAGTTGGCCGGCGTTCAGTTCGGGCAGCAGAATTTTGCGATAACTTTCCAGCACGGCGCCGACATTTGCCGGCAGGGGATGCAAATAGCACAGCTGGGCATTCGCAACGTTGAACCCCTTGCCGCGGCAGTGCTCGGCGGCGGCGCGAATCGCGCCATAGGTGCTTCCCCAGCCCAGCACCAGCAACTCGCCGCGCGGCGGCCCTTCCACGCTCATCGGCGGTATCGTCTCGGCCACGAGGGCGATCTTCTCGGCACGCAGGCGCACCATCTTCGCATGGTTGAGCGGATCGTAGCTGACGTTGCCCGTGCGGTCTTCTTTCTCCAGGCCGCCGAGCCGATGCTCCAGTCCGGGCGTTCCTGGAGTCGCCCACGGACGCGCCAGGTTCTCATCGCGCCGAACGGCAAGAAGCCGGCGCCGTTCTGCTCGGGCCGACGCACTTCGATCGAAGGCAATTCCTGTAGAGTCGGCACGCGCCATACCTCGGCGGCCCGGGCGAGATAAGCGTCCGCCAGCACGATCACCGGCGTCATATGGCGAATCGCTAACCGAGTCGCTTCGAGCATGATTGCGAAGCCGTCCGCCGGCGTCGCCATCGCCAGCACAATCAGTGGACATTCGCCGTTGCGGCCATGGATTGCCTGCAAAAGATCGCCCTGTTCGACCTTGCTCGGCATGCCCGTGCTGGGGCCGGCACGCTGCACGTCGATGACGACGCAGGGCAATTCGCTGATGACGGCGAGCCCGAGCGATTCGGCTTGCAGCGCGAGTCCCTGGCCGTTGGTCGCCGTCACGCCCAGAGCGCCGCCGAACGCCGCCCCGATGACGAGATTGATGGCGGCCAAATCGTCCTCGGCCTGGATGATTTTCGCCCCGGGCTGCTTCCACTCGCAGAGCCGATGGAGCAGATCGGCGGCGGGCGCGGCCGGGAAGCCGGCGAATACCAGCGGCAATTGCGCCTGCCGCGCCGCCGCCAAAATCCCCAGCGCCAGCGCATCAATGCCGTTGAGATGGCGATAACGGCCAGCCGACGTCGGCGCCTTGACGACGCGGTAAACCGGCATCAAGCCGGCATCATCGTAGAAATATCCCGCCTTCAGGGTCCGCGTGTTCGCTTCGATCATGGCCGGGTTCTTCGCATAGGTCTCGCGAATCCAGCGCAGCGTCGGCTCCAGCGGGCGCTGGTAAAGCCAGCACGCCAGGCCAAGCGCGAAGAAGTTCTTGCAACGCGCGGCCTCGCGCGGGATCAGATTCACATTGGCGACCGCCTCGCGATTGAGCCGATCCATCCGGACCGCCTGCAACCGATAGCGTGCCAGCGAGCCATCCTCAAGCGGATTGACCTGGTAACCCGCCTGTTCCCAATCGGGCGTCGTGAACGCATCGGCATTGACGATCAAGACGCCGCCCGGTTCCAGATCATGCAAGTGAGCTTTGAGGGCGGCCGGATTCATGGCGACCAGAGCATTCAGGCGATCGCCCGGCGTGTGGATGGCGTGTTTGCTGAAGTGAACCTGGAAGGCGGACACGCCAGCCAGGGCCCCGGTCGGCGCGCGGATTTCAGCCGGCGGATCGGGCAGCGTGCAGACGGCGTTGCCGTGGGCTGTCGAGGCGGCCGTGAACTGCGCGCCGATCCCCTGCACGCCGTCGCCCACATCTCCCGCGAAGCGAATCGTGGCCGCGTCAATGTCCTCGGCCTTGGCCTGCGGCGGCACGGCAGGCTTTACGTGCGCCGCCATCGCGGAAGGATTCCTGGTAATCTTTTTTTCTCTCATTTTTTCTCGTTCCCGCGCGCTGCGAGGGAACAAAAGCTCGCTCAAGCACCTTCCCGGCGCGGCTGGGACGGCGGCGCATGCGGCGGCAGGTTGTACACCATCCCAGGAAAATGCTCCACAAGATAATGCACGATCCGCTTGACCGACAAGATTCCCACTGGCTTGCCGTCGATCACCACGGGCAGATGGCGATAGCCCCCTTTTTGCATCCGCTTGATCGCGCAACTAATGGAATCCTGGGGCCGCACGCTAATCGGGTCGGGGGTCATGCAGTCGCGCATCGGCACCTCGAGCGGTTTGCTCTGGGCCAGCACGCGCCGCAAAAGATCGCGCTCGGTGAAGATGCCGACGATGCGCCGCTGCGGATCGCACACCAGCACGCAGCCGACCTTCTTCTCACGCATCAATTTGACCGCGTCGGCAACCGGCTGCCCGACTTGCACCAGCCAGGGCTGGCTGGGATAGAGCCGAGCCACGGTTTCGCTTTTCAGATTGCGTGCCAGATCCATGCGGTTATTGTCGATGTTCCAGGTAAAGGCGGCAAGAGGGAGCAGGCAGCGGGTAGCAGGTAGTGGGCAGTAGGCAGCAGGCGGGACAAGTGGCGCCGCTGCGTGCTGTCTGCTACCTGCTGCCTGCTTTCCTATAAAAACCACGCCATGCAACAGGAACTTTATCCCGCGCCGCGGCCGGAAGCGGTGCTCGATCATCTTGGGCCGATCGTGCGCGAGACGGTCATCGTCGAGGGTCGGACTTTTTTGTTGGATCACCCCGGCGAATCGGACCGATTGATGAACGTGCCGGCGGTGCACGACGCCTTTGCCAGGGACGAATACATGCCGTACTGGGCCGACCTTTGGCCCGCGTCGCGCATGCTGGCCAAGGCGATCCTGCACGAACCGTGGACGCCGGGGACCGAGGCGCTGGAAATCGGCTGCGGGCTCGGCCTGCCCGGCATCGTCGCCATGACCATGGGGCTGAACGTGCTGTTCACCGATTATGACGCCTGCGCGTTGCGCTTCGCCGCCGACAACGCCCGGCTCAATGGTTGCGATAACTTCCGCACCATGCAACTGGATTGGCGCGCTCCGCCCGATGATCTGCGGGCGCCGGTGATCCTGGCCGCCGACTTGATCTACGAGATGCGCAACGTCGCCCCGTTGATCGCCTTTGTCCGCAAAGTGCTCGCGCCCGGCGGTCTGTGTTTGCTCACCGACGTGGACCGCATGCCTTGCCACGCTTTTCGCGCGGCCCTGCAAACCGAGGGATTGCCGCACACGACGAAAATGATGCGCGCCGGCGAACCGGGCGGCATCCGCGTCAAGGGCACGCTCTATCGCATCACGGCGCCGCCATGATCTCTTGGAGATTTCCGGGTCGATCCGGTAGGATGACGGTGGTATACCAACCCGCAGCGCTAGCGAGGGCTGCGCTTGCGCTGCAGGTTGATATTGAGGCAGCATAACGAAAACTGGTATTGCGGAGGCATTCAATCATGACCGCAGTTCGATGCTTGCTCGCGCTCGGCGTCCTGGCCGGCTTATACGTCTCCGCCGGCCCGGCCCAGGATAAAAAAGTCATGCTAACGCCCGTCAAGTACGACGGGCTCAAGCAGGAAATCCTCAAGAATCGCGGCAAAGTCGTCGTCGTCGATTTCTGGATGATTGGCTGCGGCCCGTGCAGGGAGGCCCTGCCCCACTATATCGAGTTGCAAAAGAAACACGCGGACGAGGGACTTGTTGTCATCACCGTCTGCGTCGATCCAATGGCGAGGATCGCTCGGGCTAGCGAAATCATGGCCGAGTTGCAATCGCCGTTGCGAAACCTGCTTCTGGATGAGCCAAGCGAAATGTGGACCCAGAAATTCGAGGCGAAGGGGCTGCCATTCGCATACGTATTTGATCGGCGGGGCAAATGGCAGCGATTCCGGGCGTCCGACTATGAAAAGAACCCCAAGGATTATGAGCCGGACGTGATGAAGGCCGTGGCACGCATGCTGAGCGAGAAATAATCCATGCACACCGGCGATCCGCACAAAAATCTGGCTGCCGCGCTCGGGCGCGTTCCGAGCGGCATCTTCATCCTCACGCTGGCACGCGCCGGGGTCGAGACGGGCATGCTCGCCAGCTGGGTACAGCAATGCTCGTTCCAGCCGCCGCTGGTCACGTTCGCCGTTCAGCGCGGCCGGCCCATCGCGAACCTGCTGCCCACGGATGCCGTTGCCACGCTCAACATCCTGGAAGCGAATCAAACCGACATGATCGCCCATTTTGGCAAGGGCTTCGCGCTGACGGACGACGCCTTCCAGGAGATTGACATCATCCGCGCCGAGCCGCACGGCCCGATCCTGACCGAAGCGCACGCGTACCTGTTCCTCCGCGTCGTTTCCTGCGTGCCGACCGGCGATCACGATCTCTACATCGGGAAAGTCACCGGTGGCGCCATGCTCGAAGAAGGCCAACCGATGGTGCACATACGCAAGAACGGGCTGCATTATTAACGTGGTATTCGCCCCTCACCGATATGAATTGCCATCGCTGCGAAGCTGAAGCGGTTACGCGGTGTTACAACTGCGGGGCGTTGCTATGCGCGGAGCACGGCGGCAAGGATGATAATTGCAATCGCTGCACGACTTCGATTGCGGCGGGCGATCCGGGGGGAAATCGCATCTCGGAGACGCCGTTCGACATCATGAAGAAGCCAGGCTGGTGGCGGCCGCAGCAGGCGCAGGAATATCAGCCGCCGGCGTGTTATGCGTGCCAGGGATTGACGCGGGCCGTGTGCCACAACTGCCAAAGCCCGTTCTGCCAGGAGCACAAAGGGCCCGGCGGCTTGTGCGGCGAATGCGGGCGCTCGGCCCGGCTCGGTACGTATATCTTCGTAGGAGTGTTCTCGTGCATGTTCTTGTTCTGCATGTACCATTGGCTTATCGGCCGCAACTGATTCGCAAATCCATTCCGCAATTGTCAACTTTGTGCAATAATGCGGCAGCGGCGTCGCAGGGAGCCATTCGGGGATGCGAGCATGAGCAAGAACGACGGAGCGTCCGGTAACGGCAGCGAAACCAGGCTCTCGCGTGCCAGCGTGCAGCGTTTCAGCCTGTACTTGCGCCATTTGCAACGCTGGAATCAGGAAGGTATGTTCGTCGTCTCCTCCAGTCAGCTTGGCGAGGTTCTTGGCATCAATGACGCTCAGGTTCGCAAGGATCTCGCCTATCTGGGCAACCTTGGCCAACCGGGCATCGGCTATCACACCCAGGAACTCATTGCCGCCCTGCGTCATCGCCTCGGCGTGGACCACGCCTGGTCCGCCATTGTGCTCGGCGCCGGCAACCTGGCGCGGGCACTTCTCCGCTATCACGGCTTCGCCCAGCAAGGCTTCAAATTCGTCGGCTTGTTCGATGCCGACCCGAACAAGATCGGCCAGGAGGTCGAAGGCCTAACCGTGCAAGCCCCCGAAAAGCTGGCCGAGGTGATCGCGGGCACGGGGGCAACGCTCGCCGTCCTGGCCGTCCCCGCCGACACCGCCCAGCAAGTCGCCGACGATCTCGTTGCCGCCGGCATCAAAGGCATATTGAATTTCGCGCCCGTCATGCTCAAGCTGCCGCCGCACATCAGTCTGGTCGCTGTCGATCTGGCCGTGCAGCTGGAGCAGCTCGCGTTCTTGGTTCATCTCGCCAAGCATGATGCCGTGTAAATGTCCGGCCGCGTCATTTTCCATCCTCAGCCAACCAGCGGCGGAACGCAACGAGCGACCAGACCGCTTCCACCACTCCGAATGGCCACGCACCCTGTAAGAAGCCGTAAAGCGAGGCCAGCAAGCACGCACCAGCGAAAGCGAGAATGAACCACCGGCTGCGCTTTTCAAGGGCATAGAAAATGAGCATGGAAGCCACGGCAAACAGACCAAACGCCGTCAGCCAATCCATATCGCGGCCCGCCTTTCTCCATTGAATCGAACATGAACGAATCGTCGAAAGTTGATTAGAACCGCCAGGTCACGTCGAAGCCGCCCATGAGCAAGCCGCGCTTGGTGCCGAGATCGAAGGCGGGCTCGCTCCAGTTGCGGTAGTAGCCGAGTTCGGGCCGGACCTGAAAGACCGAGTTGAAGTTGTGGCTCCAGCCGATGGTGTGGCTGGTGTAATCGCCGCGGAAGCCGGTGCGGAAGCCGGTCTCGTCGCGGTAGAATTCGTTGCGCAGCGTGAGGTAATCGTTCTGCGACATGGCGAACATGGTGTAGTTGAGGATGCCCCAGGCGTGGGACCAGCCGGGAATGAGCGTATTGTCGCTGCCGGCGGGGGCGAAGGATTCCGAGGGTCCGATGATCGGCGTGCCACCCAGTTCCGCATCGCGTTCCCACATGAAATAGGCTTCGGTCTTGGTATGGATGTCCGCGCTGAAGCGGTGTTCCCAGGTCGCCACGAAGTAGTTGTAGTTGTCATGGCCCGCCGCTTGGCCGTCCACGTCGAAGTGGCGGAACTCAGCGTTGTCGAATTGATTGAGGCAGGCATAGATGGCGTCATTGTTATCCGGGGACACCCAGCGCAGGCCGAGGAAGAGACTCACGGTGGCGCCGGGATACCAGGGGGCCATGTCGTCGCCGCAGTTGATGCCGATCTGCATCAGCCATTGCTGCTGCGGGCGGAGCGTCACCATCACGCCGCTTTGCGTGTAGGTGTCGTAGGTGAACAGGATCGAATGGCTGCCCAGGTAATTGTCCGGCGCGAGCTGCGTTTCGATATCCGGGCAGGCGACGTATCGGCCCACGCGTATCACCATGCCTTCTGCGACCCACGGGATATACAGGTCCAAATACTGCTCGATCGGATCGTAGCCGTAAAGTTGATTGTTCCTGAGCAACTGATTGCTGAACCAGCCTCCCGCGGTCGTGTAGCGATAATCTTCTCCATAAACGCTGGTGGAGCGGAATCCCCAGTCCATGTGATCGGTCTGCACGGTGTCGGCCTCGCGCTCGAAACGTAGGACCAGTTGATCGAGCTGAAAGGAATTCGGCTTGAGCCAGTAGGAAGTCGGCGAGTTGGCAAACGTGGCATTACTGAAATTGCCGGAGGCGGTGACCCAGCCGTAGACCTTGACGCCGCTGTCCTTGATCGCGTCGCCCCAAGGAGTGGCGTAAAGCCCTTGCATCAGCGGATAGGAATCGAGGGCGGCGTTCTTGGGGACGCCGATCAGAGGATACCCCTGGAATTCACTTCCTGGGAAGGGGGGCGAGCTCCAGGGGGAGGGCAACGCGCGGCGTTCTGGCTCGGGCTCTGGCTCGCTCTTGTCGTCATCCTTCTTTTTCGGGAAGAAATCGTCGCAATAGGTTTTCCAGATGGCGTGAAAGAATCCCCGGCTCGGTTCGGGCTCCTTGGCGTCGCCGTTATCCTTGCTGTCTTTGCTGCCGTTTGCCTTTGCGTCGCCTTTTTCCTTCGCCTTGGGCGGATCGGCCTTCGGTTGCTCCGGAGGCGCCGGTGCTTGTGCGACGGGGTCGGGCAGAACCAACGGCGTGCCCAACCTTGGACGTTCGGTTTGGCCCATGCAAAGGGCGAGTCCGACGAGCAGACTTGCAATCATGAGTCGCTACCTTGGTATTTCGCGCTGACCTCGCGAAGGAGAGAGCTCCGGCAATCCCTGCCAGCCGTTCGCCAAGGAGTCTTCTATAGTATCGAGATTCACCTTGGCAAACTTGAACGGATTTGCTCACCGCGCCGATGATGCCGATTTTAACGCCCAATTGAACATATCCGAGGCCACGCTAAACTGAATGCAGCCCCCTCCCTACCAGAAAGAACCTCCACCGATGGAATCGGCCCTCTTCGATCAACTGGAACAAACCGTCCAAACCGCCGGCCCCGCCGCCGCCATTGAAAAGCTCTGCGCCGAGCTGAAATCCCGCAAGGATTACGCGGGCCTCTTCTATGCCCTGCTGATGAAGAAGCGATTCGAGCTGGGCGTCTCGCCGATCGCGACCGGCTCCAACCAGGATCTCCCCGCCGCCGCCCACCAACCATTTGAGGAGGGAATCGCCGAGGCCGCCCGCACCGTCGGCGCCCTCTACTTGGCCGACGGGCAGATCCCGCAAGCCTGGGGCTATTACCGCATGCTCGGCGATCCGGCTCCCGTGGCCGCAGCCCTCGAAAAGCTCCAGCTCGACGATTCGATGGACTCGCAAGCGATCATTGACATCGCGTTCCAGCAGGGCGTCTTGCCGACCAAGGGTTTCGACTGGGTGATCCAGCGTTTCGGCATCTGCAGCGCGATCACGGCTATGGGGGGAGAGCTGCCGATCACGCCGGAGGTCCGGGCCGAGTGCACCCGGAAGCTGATCCGCACCTTGCACCACGAACTCATCGAACGGCTGCGGGCCGAGATCGAACGGCAGCAGAACTTTGCCCCGACGGCCATGACGGTGCGCGAACTCATGGCGGGCCGCGATTGGCTGTTCGCCGACGACTTCTACCACATCGATTTATCGCACCTGAACGCGGTGGTGCAGATGGCGACGCAACTCAATCAATGCGAGGAGCTGGAGCTGGCCCGCGAGATGTGCGCCTATGGCATGAAGCTGTCGCCGCGTTTTCGCTATCAATCGGAGCCGCCGTTCGAGGACCAGTATGCCGACTACGACAAATTCCTGGCGATCCTGACCGGCGCAGACATTGAAGGCGGCGTCGCCCACTTCCGGGCCAAGATCGACGCGCATCCGCCAGAGACCGCTGGCACGTTTCCGACCGAAATCTTCGTCAACCTGCTATTGCGCCTGGGCCGCGACCAGGAGGCGTTGGAGATCGTGCGCAAATATCTGGCCCCACTCGGAGAAGCCCGGCTCTCCTGCCCGAGCCTGGTCGAACTGATCCAGCGAACCAAGCGCTACGACGTGCTGGCGGAGGCGGCGCGAGCACAGGGCAACCCGGTCAATTTTTTGGCGGGATTGATCGCGGCGCGGCAGACGTGACGAGTGTTGGAGGGCCAAAGCGTTGCTCCCGGTAGTCATCGGCACGGCGGAAGGCATCCTTCCATCTTGGCCAGCTCGCAGAGCAACGCGGAATTGCGGCGGAATGGCGCGTCGCCGATGTTGGCCCAGCGGATAATGCCGTCGCGGTCGATGATAAATGTGCCGTGGCGACGGATGTTTCCAATCCTCTCGTCGTTGGTCGGCTTGAATACGCCATAGACTTCCGCCACCTTGTTTCCCGGATCGGACAGGATCGTGAGGCCGGCTTTCTGAGGCCGTTGCCGCGTCAACTCCGGCGGATCGGGGCTGACGGCAACCACCTGGGCGCCGACCTCGTCAAAGAGCGGCAAGTCGCGCTTCATCTCGGCAAGATGCCGGGCGCAATGAATACAATGCGAGCCGTAGTAAAAGATCAGAACCATCTGCCGGCCGTTGCGCAATTCCACCAGCTTGCAGATTTTTCCCGCGGCATCGGCCAGTTCGAAATTGGGTGCCTGCTTCCCCAGCAGCGCGTGATGATGGGTTGGAACGAAATCGGGACGGGCCAGAATCTCTCGAAGCGATCCAGGCTGCTGCACTGCCGGGACCATCGGATTTGCCTGGGCCGCCGTCTCGTCCATCCGGGCCGACTTCCGTAATCCGGTCCACGCCAACAGAACAAGGCCGGATGCCAGCAGAGCTAGCAGCACGGCCGTGCGGGGCGCATTTAGCGGCAGAGCAGGAATCCGATGCAGCAGCGTCATGGCAATTCCAGCGGCGTGTCGTTCTGGTACATCCAGACATTCGGGTTGGCGGTGAGCCACGCGTGAGGAATCGTTTGCACGTGGCCATCGGCGCACAGGACGATGTTTCCATCGGGATGCGGCGAGCTGAAATATTGGTCCGGCTGCCCCGGCGTGACTTGATTGTCCGGCACGCTCTCGGTCGATAATGGTTGGGCGCAGTCGTACCAGGTCGTGGGACCAGTGGCGTAGTCCAGGGGGTTGCAGCTAAGGTGGGACACCATGACAGTATTGGATGAGCCGTTGGTGATGAGGACCAGGGAAACGCCGATCGGTGCGCCGTAGAGGACAACGCCGTTGGTCTGCAAGTAGTTGTAGTCGTCCAGGCCATTTCCCCGAATCCCGCGACTCGGGCAGAGGAAGACGGGAACCAGGATGTTCCCGTTGTTGGCGGGGGCGAGCGAGCCCGTGCCGCCGGCGCCGCCGCTTCCGTCATTTCCGCCGCCATCGCCATTCCCGGCCAGCACGGCGTTTTGTTGGTCGAGGTAGGCAAGCGTCTGGAGATTCCAGCACGTGTTGGGATACGGATACGGTGGCGCGGTCGCGGCGTTGTCGCTTTGAAAATACTTGAACGTGCTGTGAAAATTGTGGGAAGCGATGCCGATCTGCTTGAGATTGTTGATGCATTGCGTGCGCGATGCCGCTTCGCGGACTTTTTGCACGGCCGGAACCAGCAACGCAATCAGAATCGCAATGATCGCGATGACGACCAGCAACTCGATTAAGGTGAAACCAGGCCGACGCGAGTGATTGATCATTGCTTAGCCTCATCGCAGTGTTGATTACGTCGTGGAAAATTACCTGATTAGCTTAAGCTAAATAAACGTGATAGTCAACACTATTTCGACATGAATCCTCGAAAAAAATCCGCTTATCACGCGCTACTCAATCATTCGCATTCACCGCTCATTCATCCGCTGCGCCATAGAATAAGCACGTTCCCCGACAAAAATCCCCAGGCGACGAGCAGGTCATGAATGACAAGCCGAGCCGCAAGCGGTCCGCTGGCAAATCCGCTGGGAGTGGTAGATCATCAGCGACGCCCAGGCCGGGCGGCGATCCCGATGAATCGTTCGACTTTCTCGGCAAGCCGCTAACCCGCGGCGAGCTCGGACGCCTGGCTCACTATCGCGTCTTGAAGGTGCTGGGCACGGGCGGCATGGGCATCGTCTTCATGGCGGAGGACACGCGGTTGCACCGCGTCGTTGCCTTGAAAGTGATGCTGCCGTCGATCGCGCAGAAGCCGATTGCCCGCGATCGCTTCCTGCGCGAGGCCCGCGCCACGGCCGCCATCGACCACGACCACATCGTCACGATCTATCACGTTTCGGAACCCGATGAGCCGGTCCCCTATCTCGCCATGCAGTTTCTCAAGGGGATGACGCTCGACGACTGGCTCAAGGCGGGCAAGACCCTGAACGTGCCGCAGATCATGCGCATCGGCAAGGAGATCGCCAAGGGGCTCGCCGCCGCCCACTCGCGGCAACTGATCCATCGCGACATCAAGCCGTCCAACATCTGGCTCGATGCCGCCAACCGCGGGCGTGTCAAGATCCTGGATTTTGGTCTGGCCCGGCCGACGGGCGAGGAGACCCACCTGACGCAGGAAGGCATCATCGTCGGCTCGCCGGCGTACATGTCGCCCGAGCAGGCGCGTGGCCAAAACGTGGACGAACGCTGCGACCTGTTCAGCCTGGGCTGTGTCCTTTATCGCTTGTGTGCGGGCCGGCTGCCTTTTTCCGGCGCGGACGCGATGTCGATGCTGCTGGAGATTGCCAGCAAGGAGCCGACGCCGCTGACGCACCTTAACGCGGACCTGCCGGCTGGTCTCGCGGAGATGGTTCATCAACTTTTGGCGAAAAATCCGGCCGACCGGCCGGCCTCGGCCAAGGACGTTGTGCAATCGATCCAGGATTTCGAGCGCGCCTGGGTCGCCGGCGCCAAGACAAGCACGATGCGCCCGCCGCGCCCCGCAGCGATTGACGACAAAGATGTGGACGTTGAGCCGGTGCTGGAGGATTCAGCGATCACCGAACTAGAGTTGCCAGAGACGAAGACTTCGGGCGAGCGCACGCCGGCATCCGGCCGTTCCTGGGTGGTCGCCGCCTTGATCGGTTCCATGCTCGGCATCGTATCGATCCTGTGCTGCCTGGGAATCGCCTTTGCGACCAACGATAGCTTCGTGGTGGTGCATGCCGAGGACGACATAGCCCAGAAGCTGCTGACCGACACGGGTCTGACGGTGCGAGACGCTCATCAGCAGCCGCACGCGCTCAACTTGCTCGCGCCCACGCGTCTGGCGGCCGGCGAGTACGACATCGATGCCAGCGAGTTGCCCAAGAGCTTGCAAATTGAGCCGAAGAAATTCACGCTGAGCCGTTTCGAGACGCAGAAGATCACGGTGACCTACCTGCCGCCGAAACCCGTTCAGCCGATCCCGCCGAAATCCGCTCCGCCAGCGCTGGTATTGATCACGCCTGAGGACGCCAAGCGAGTGCAGCGCGACTGGGCGATTTACCTCAAGCGCGACGTCTTTGAAACCAATTCCGTCGCCATGAAATTCGCCCTGATTCCAGCCGGCGAATTCCTCATGGGATCGACCGACGAGCAAATTCGCCAGCAGAGTGATCTCAAGCAAAAGTTCCTTCCGGACGGTTACGCCAATCGTTTGAAGTTCGAGAGGCCGCGGCATCGCGTGCGCATCAGCAAGCCGTTTTATCTCGGCACGACGGAGATGCCGTACGGCCAGTTCGCCAAGTTCGTGGCCGGCGGCAAGAAATATGTCACCGAACCGGAAATCAAAACCGGGGGCCAGGCGATCGTGGCCGGCAAGGAGCCAATCCGCAAGCCTGAGTTCAGCTGGCGAAGCACTGGCTTCCCGCAGACCGGTGAGCAGCCCGCGTGCAATATCACCTGGAAAGACGCCGAGGCCTATTGCGATTGGTTGAGCAAGAAAGAAAACAAGGTTTACCGGCTCCCGACCGAGGCGGAATGGGAATATGCGTGCCGGGCGGGGAGCACGATGCTATGGAGCTTTGGCGACAAGATCGACGTTCCCGCCGAGCGCCCCTGGAGCCTGTTCCCGGCCAAGGACCCCAAGCTGATCATGACGCACCCTGTTGGCCGGAAGAAAGCCAACGAATTCGGCCTCTTCGATATGCACGGCAACGTCGCGGAGATGTGCACGGATCACTGGGGCCCTACTTACTACGAGCTCTGCGCCAAGGACCCAATCACGATTGATCCGAAAGGGCCCAAGGCAATGCCGAAAGGACAGCGCGTCATCCGCGGCGGCAGCTTCCTCGATCCGGTGCAGGCATCTCGTTCAGCCTATCGCAACGCCGTCGATCCAACGCTGGGTTACGTCAGCGTCGGCTTCCGCGTGGTCTGCGAGGCGCCGCTGCCGGCGGAGTGATCCTGCTTGCCCGGCCAGCTTTCACCGGGTACCATTAGGCAGAGTAAAGGAGGTGCGAATATGTCCGACATCATGACGAGAGCCGAAATCGAGAGGAATTTCGTTGGCGAATGGATACTCGTGGAAGATCCCGAAACGGACGAGACGAACGAGGTCGTGCGCGGCCAAGTGATTTGTCACAGCAAGGACCGTGACGAGGTGTATCGCACAGCGGTTGCACGCCGGCCATCCAGGTTTGCCGTGCTTTATACGGGCACGATGCCGCCGAACACGGCGATTGTGCTGTGAGCTTTCCATTTCAGCCTCTGCAAGGCTTAATTATCGTCAAGACGGAAGTAACAGGCGTTCACGGCAATGCGGTCTTGCGACTGGCGCTTGATACGGGAGCCACTGGAACCCTGGTTAATGTTCAGCCGCTGGTCGCGATCGGGTATGATCCGGCCAAAACTCCAGACCATGTGAAGGTGACCACCGGCAGCGCGGTGGAGTTTGTGCCGCGCATCAATGTGCTGAAGCTCACGGCTCTTGGTATCAGTCAATACGATTTTCCAGTGCTGTGCCATACGTTGCCTGCGAGCGCAGATATCGACGGTTTGCTGGGCCTGGATTTTATTCGAGGTCGAATTCTCACAATCGACTTTCAGAGCGGACAAATCGTGCTGGCATAATCAGCCGTACACGATCACATGAATCTCACCCGGCCCATGCACGCCAGTCACCAGCTTCAGCTCGATGTCGCCGGTTTTGCTGGGGCCGGTGATGAGCGACAGGCACGACGGCGGCAGCGATTGGTTTTCGGTGACATTCGGCGAGAAGAGATCGAAGAGATCGAAGAGATCGGGCAAGAGTTGCGAGCGGTCGGCTAACACGATGTGCACCGGCGGCAGGAGGCTGGCGGAGCGCGGTTCATTCGGTTGACTTGCGACCACCACCGTCCCCGTTTCCGCGATCAGCCGATAGACGTTGGTGATGCCGACGTCGGCGGCAAAGAAATCCTCGCGTGGATCAGTTTCCATTGGATCGCAGGTCTTCACGTCCAAATCCATCGCCCTGAGACGCGTTGGCAACTCGAGTCGATCAATCAGGCCACCGCGCGTCAGCAATATCTTCCGGGCGTTGTGCGATCGCAAAATGCCCTGGACGAAGCGAACCGCGGCTTCGGCATCCGGCGCGACATGGCCGATGCCCCCCGCGGCGGCGAGCTCCTGGCAGAATCGCTGCAACGGAGCGGGCCCGCCGCCTTGATAGCCGACGTTACCTCGTTCGGGCAGCGGCAGGGCGGCGCCGGCGCGATTGCCCTCGGCGACGGCCTTCTTGACGCGCTGCAGGAACATCTCACGCGGACTCATTGCGGCAACTCCTTCCAACGCTCGCGGAATGATCTTGCCGCCGGCGCCGGGAAATCGCGAATTTGCGTCCAGGCAGCGCCGGGGCCGGGCAACGCACTGAGCCAGCCGTTCCGTGCCTTCCGCCTTAAGAGAACCCGAGCGCCCCACAGCATCCATCGATACAGCCACGGCCGACATAACGCCATCCTCCACAGCCCATACGCCAAGCGTTCGCCTCGGCTCGGCGTGTGCTGGTGCTGCAACTCGCGCAAGCCGATCAGCATGTGGGGGATGTTGATCTTGACCGGGCAGGCGGCCAAGCACGCCCCACACAAACTAGACGCATGGGGCAGGTCCGGGTTCAGGGGCACGCTGTCGTAAAGCGGCGTCAGGATGCTGCCGATCGGCCCGGAATAAACCCCACCGTACGCATGCCCTCCGATGCGGCGATAGACCGGGCAGGCGTTCAGGCACGCTCCGCAGCGGATGCACTGCAAGCTCTCCCGGAACGGCGTCGCCAGCACGTTCGTTCGGCCATTGTCGAGCAGCACCAGGTGGAATTCCTCCGCGCCATCGAGTTCGCCGGACCGCCGCGCTCCGGAAAGCAGCGTCGTGTAGACCGACAGCGTTTGCCCAGTCGCCCCCCGTGCCAGCAATTTCAAGAAGACGGGCAAATCGATGAAGCGCGGTATCACTTTCTCGATGCCCATGATGGCAACGTGCACGCGCGGGCAGGTCGTCGTCAATCGGCCATTGCCTTCGTTGGTGACGAGCACGATCGTGCCGGTCTCGGCGACGGCGAAGTTGGCCCCGCTGATGCCGAGATCGGCCCGGCGGAATTTCTCACGCAAGACGCGCCGCCCCGTCATCGCCAGCGATTTCGGATCGTCGGCAAGCGTCTCGCCCAGATGCGCGGACAGAACGCGGGCCACGCTTTCACGCGTGTGATGCACCGCCGGCGCCACCAGATGCGATGGCCGTTCGCCGGCGACCTGGATGATGAACTCGCCGAAATCGGTTTCGGTGACTTCGATGCCCGCTTGCTCAAGGGCTGGATTGAGATGGATTTCCTCGGACGTCATCGATTTCGATTTGACGGCGTGTTTGCAATTCGCCTGTTTCGCGATTTCGACAACGATGCGCCGCGCATCCTCTGCGGTCTGTGCGAAGTGGACCTTGCCGCCGAGCTTGACGACGCTTGCCTCAAGCTGTTCGAGATAACGGTCGAGGTGAGCGAGCGTGTGCTCCTTGATGCGCTTGGCGTGATCGCGCAATTCGCTGGAGTCGGCAAGGGCCGCATAGCCGCGCCGATTGCCGGCCATGAGCGTGTCGGTTAGGCGCGTGAGGGCTTGCTGGAGCGCGGGATCGGCGAGCGCCTGCGTCGAGGCGCCGAGGAAGTCATGGTGTTCGTGTTGTGCGTAGGTCATATTTTCAGTCAAGCCCCAGGATAAGCGCAGCGTTCCTGCGGGTAGATCCCCAGGAACGCTGCGCTTATCCTGGGGCTTGCAATCATGTTTGCGCCAACAACTCCGCCAGATGCAGTATACGCACCTTCGCTCCCTTGCGATTCAAGCAACCGCCGATGTTCATAGCGCCTGCGTCGAGGCGCCGAGGAAGTCATGGTGTTCGTGTTGTGCGTAGGTCATATTTTCAGTCAAGCCCCAGGATAAGCGCAGCGTTCCTGCGGGTAGATCCCCAGGAACGCTGCGCTTATCCTGGGGCTTGCAATCATGTTTGCGCCAACAACTCCGCCAGATGCAGTATACGCACCTTCGCTCCCTTGCGATTCAAGCAACCGCCGATGTTCATCAGGCAGCCCGCATCGGTCGCCACCACCGCGTCCACTCCCGTCTTCTCGATGAACGCGGTCTTGTCGTTGACCATCGCGCCCGAGATGCCGGGATAGCGCACCGCGAACGAGCCACCGAAGCCGCAGCACTCATCGTAGCGTTCGAGCGGGACGAATTGCAAGCCGCGCACCTTTTGAATCAAGCGAATCGGCTCCGTCAATAATCCTAGGCCGCGCAGGTGGCAAGCCATGTGATAGGTGACGCTCCCCTCGAAGCGGGCGCCGACGTCCTCAATCTTCAGCACATTGACGAGAAAATCCGACAGCTCGTGCGTGCGGCTCGCCAACTCCACGGCGCGGGCGTGCCAGGCGGGATCATCGTGAAACAACTCCGGGAATTCGAGCTTGACCATTGCGGCACAGGAACCAGAGGGCGTGACAACGACTGGGGCGTTCGCGAAGGCGGCGATGGTGTGGCGAGCCAAGGCGCGGGCGTCGTCATGGAAGCCGCTGTTGAAGTGCGGTTGGCCGCAGCAGGTTTGCGCGAGAGGAAAATCGACGAAAACTCCCAGACGCCGCAGCAGCGTGACGGTGGCGACGCCGACATCCGGGAAGAAGGCGTCAGCCAGGCAGGTGATCATCAGCGCGGCGTGCAATGTTGCTCCACTGCCGCTGGCGCGGGAGGGCGAGGCTCCTGCCGAGCCGGTGCCTGCGAGAGACCGACGCCTCTCCCGGGGCCAGGCTCGGCAGGAGCCTCGCCCTCCCGCGCGAGCGGCTCAAAGTAATCGGCGGCTTTCCTTTTCCAGCCCGTCAACCAAAAACCGCAGCGTCGGCTCGGCCATGTGGTCAAAGTATTGCCAGGAGTGCCCGCCGGCTTGCGTTGTCAGGTCGATCGTGTGCGGAATTCCCAGCGCGGACAGCTTTTCGTGCAGCCGATCGTTGCCGCGGTGCCAGCGTTCATCGGCGGGATCGATGCCGAAAAAGATGTGCGGCGGATATTGGCTCGGATGGATGTGCAGGATCGCGGTGTCCTGCCGGGCATGCTCCTTCGAGTCGTACATCTCGTCGAGCGGCGAACTCTGGCCGTAGAGTTCGTGGAAATCAAGGGCCGAGGCGATGCCGGCGCACACCGGAAAAAGATCGGGCCGGCGGAACGCAAGCCGCAGAGCTCCCTGCCCGCCCATGCTGATGCCGAAGACGCCGATCGAGCGCGGCATTAGCCGCCAGCGCTCGCCGAAATAGGGGAGCACGTTTTCCAGCAAATGTTTCTCAGGCGTGAGCTGGGGATCGAACTCGGCACAGACGCGGTCGGTCCACCAGGAGCGCTGACCGTGAGGACACAGGCATACGAGTTTTAGCTGATCGAGGATTTTCGTATACGCCGGCCGGCCGCGCAAGGTCTCCAGACCCAAGGGATGCAGGAACAGAACGCCGAAGCGAGGTTTGGTTCCGGGAGCGGGATCGTAAACCTCGACGGTTTTGCCCGCCAACTCGACTTGCGACCAGACGCCGTTCATGTGGCGATCATACCAACCCGAAGCGCGAGCGAGGGATGCTGACGGCCCTCGCTAGCGCTTCGGGTTGGTATCCTCCATTCAAAGAAAAAGGGGAGACCACGTCTCCCCTTGCAATGCAATCCAAAATATGCGTCATAGCCCCTTCTGCACGGCGGAATCGGTCTTGTAGCCGGCGTCGCGGTAGTAAAGCGGCAAATAGCGGTAATAGACTTCGAGGGTCAGCAGGTTGAGCGAAGTCATCATGAGGCGTCCGCCCGCTCGGCCCCACTGATCGCCTTCCGGGCTCCAGCTGCCGAAGTTAGGGCTATTCTGGTCGCCGTCCTGCCTCTTGATGAGATATTCGCGCATCTTCTCATTCCACGTCTTCCATTCCTCGCCGCCAAAGTGGTGCATGACCTGTGTGGCGTAGTAGTAGTAATAAACGTCCTGGCGATCGGGCGGATTCTTCTTGATGTGCTCCTGAATCGCCTTGATCATGCGCGGATGGGACGGGCCCCAGTTCTCCATGTACTGCCGGCACAACAGGCCGACCGCGGTCATGCGCGCCGTGCTCGGGCCTGACGCCGGGGTGTACTTGTAACCTTCGTCGGAGTTGCAACTCGCATTCAAAAACGATTTAGCGCGGGTGATGGCCATGTAGGGAACGTCGAGGCCCGACATCTGGGCGCTCTTGAGGGCCATCATCTGCCAGCCGGAGACGGACAGGTCGCCTTTCTCCTTGTGGGGACCGTAGCGCCAGCCGCCGCCTTGGTCTTGGATGTTAACCAGCAGATTGACGGCGGCCTGGGCGGGACGGCGCAGAACCGGATCCTGGCTGAGGCCATACGCTTCGCACATGGCGATCGTGGCCAGGCCGTGCGCGTACATGCTGACGCCGAAGTAGCCCTTGGCGTCCTGCGATTTCATGAGATATTTGAGCCCTTTGTCCACGACCTTGTCGTATTCATTGGAGGCGCCCTTGGTGCGGCCAGCGGGCTGATGCGTCTTGCCCGCGGCGAGGAACGGCAACAGACCGAGCGCTGTGCCGGCGACATCGTTGGACTCGGCGCCGCGGTCCTTCTCCGCCAGATTGGGGCTATTGAGCATCCACCGACCATCCGACATCTGTTGGCGGACAAGCCATTTCAGGCCGCGCGCCACGGCAGCTTCGGAGGCATCGGTACCGCCGCCGGAACGCAGAGCGTATTCGCGGGTAGCGCCGGATCGGCCGAAGAAGGTGCCTTGTAGGGGCATGCCGCGCGGGCCATAGCCGCCGACCTCGCCTACCGCATTCGAGTTGCCCGGCCCGCTAAAGTTTTCGATCGCGCCCCCCTGCCCTTCCTTGCCGAACCCGCCCGGCGCCGGCAACGTTACGGGCGGGTTGTTCTTGTCGCCGCCGTCGATACCGACGGCTTCATTCGGATTGTTTGACCCGGGCACACTGACCACGTCGATGCGATCGTTCGTGTACTGGGTGTCAGTGTCGAATTCGGTCTTGGCCGGGTCCACATCCACGACGCTGAAGGTTTCCTTTTGCTGCTGCACCTCGTCCGCCTGAACGACGTTCTCATCTCGCTTCTCGAGCTTTTCCTCGGATTGCGCAGGGCCAGAGAAGGCGAAGAGGTAGCCAAAGAACGCGGCCAGAAGCACAACGTGAAAAACCACGCTGCCGATCACTGCGGGGACGAACAGGAACAAATAGCGCCCCAGGCTGCTCGGCTCCTCGCGCAACACCACCACGGGGGCCGCGGTCTTCGGCTTGGAATTGTTGGCAGACATGTCGGATCCCTTCGGTAACCAGTAGGATCAGCCGCCGCTCAGCGCCGGCACAATATGATTTTCCCACTTCGCGCGGACTCAGGCAAGAGCATACTTTGGTTTTCTCAAGAAACAGGTTGAATAAGGCTTACGTCAGCGGGGGCCCGGCGCTTTCTTCCGACGGCGGTACCGGATCGGCAAGCGGGGGCGCCGGTTCCGCGGGTTCCACGCTGAACGGCAAATGCTTGTCGCGCACCTGCGCCAGCTGCGCCTCGATACTGCGATCGCCGCGCCGAAACCACAAATGCAGTAGCACCGCCACGACAAAGACGCCAACGAAGCCTCCCACGGTCCACACAATGATGTTGCCCGCATAGGACTCGGTGTTGGGCGGCGGGCCAGTCTTGTCCACGATCAGCGTCTTACCGACCAGATACGGGGCGACAACATCCTTCTCCTGATTCTTCGTGTCCCCGGCAAAGAGAACGTTGCCCAGGAAGTAGCCGTAAAACGTCACCTCCATGTCCAGCTTGTCCTTGTAGGACACATCGGGGGGCAGTTCGGTGAACAGCACCACGAAAGGCGGCTCATTCTTGAACGGAGTCTGAATGGCCGTCGAATAGACGTATTGAATTTCTCTGCCGACGTAGCGAGGCGCATCATCCTTCTTGACCCGCGTGATCCGACCCTTGACCGTAATGATTCGGCCACGATACTGCGCCGGCCTTCCGTGCAAATGGGAATAGCCAACGTGATCGTTCGCCTCGGCACTCTTTTTGAACATGTCGAGCGTAGCCGAGTCCGAGCGTTCCAGCGCGTGGATCAGCGCCAGGTACATGCCCCAATCCGGGCGCGACAGTTCCTTGAGTTCCTTGAGTTCCTTGCGTTCAATATTCGGCAAGCGCCGGCCGTCCTGGATCGCATCCAGGTAGGATTGCCAGATGGGCAGGCACTCGTCGAAGACGAATTTCCAATCCGGCGCCCCCTTGTCCGGATGGCCCACGCCGGCACGCGCCCCGAGAAGGCCGTATGGATTCCAGGCGACGCCGACAGGCGGGGAAGTGCCGAAGCAAACAAGCCAGGCACGCGTGTTGAGCCACGCGTCCGTCTGCATAAATGGAATCCGAAACGGCTCATCCGGTTGGTTGAGCCCGGCGACAGGTTCCTTCTTCTGCTTGGCATCCTGGGCCGGCAACCAATCCGCGGCCAAAACTGCCACGAGCGCGGCCATGAGGAAGCGCGAACTGGCCCACATAGGCACCGTCCCTTAAACGTTTTGACATTCAATCAGCTGAATTGGTTCCACAAAAAAGGGCAATGATTCATTGTAGCAGCGTTGGCAGCATCGGAGCCCCAATCGCGCAAAGAAAAAGCCGGTCCATTGGACCGGCCTGAAATCGTCATTATCATTAATCGGAGACTTGAATGGCGCGCACACTCTCAGAA
Organism: uncultured Planctomycetota bacterium; assembly: GCA_963767835.1. Classification (GTDB taxonomy): domain Bacteria; phylum Planctomycetota; class Planctomycetia; order Gemmatales; family Gemmataceae; genus SIAQ01. The sequence continues at coordinate 15,811 of CAVYFY010000018.1, read as the reverse complement.
GAATACGCCCGGCATTCCCGGCATCATTCCCGGCATCATGCCGCCTTGCATTCCCATCATGCCCATCATTCCCATTCCAGGCATTCCCATTCCAGGCATTCCCATACCCGACATACCCATACCCGACATACCCATACCTGGCATACCCATACCTGGCATACCCATGCCTGGCATACCCATGCCTGGCATGCCCATACCTGGCATGCCCATACCTGGCATGCCCATGCCTGGCATACCCATTCCAGGCATGCCGCCGCTCATACCCATCATGCCGCCGCTAATACCCATCATGCCACCACCCATCATGCCACCGCTCATGCCCATCATGCCACCACCCATCATGCCGCCGCTCATGCCCATCATGCCGCCACCCATCATGCCGCCCATGCCCATCATGCTTCCCATCATCATGCTCATCATTTGCGACTGCTGCTGAGTAGCGCTCGGCTGGGCGGTCGACATTGCCTTCGGCGTTTGCCTTTTCAACGATCCGGTCCGGAAGTTGGAGCTTGCCGAACCAGAAGCTCCGCCAGCGCCACTAGCCCCCGTAGCTCCCGTCGCGCCAGATGCCCCGCTGGCGCCGGTCGCTCCCGTCGTTCCGGTCGTTCCCGTCATTCCACCCATGCCCGACATTCCACCCATGCCCGACATTCCACCCATACCCGACATTCCACCCATCATCATGCCCGACATGCCTCCACATCATCATGCCCGACATGCCTCCCATGCCACCCATCATCATGCCCGACATGCCTCCCATGCCACCCATCATCATGCCCGACATGCCACCCATTCCACCCATCATCCCGCCCATACCCATCATGCCCCCCATGCCCATCATCATGGCGCGTAGACTGAAGGCCCGGTTGACCGAGAAAGTTAGCCCCGCCCGTGGGCATCCCCATGCCGCCTCCCATGCCCATGCCGCCGCCCATTCCGCCCATCATGCCGCCGCCCATTCCACCCATCATGCCGCCGCTCATCCCCATCATGCCGCCGCCCATTCCACCCATCATGCCGCCACTCATCCCCATCATGCCGCCGCCCATTCCACCCATCATGCCGCCGCTCATCCCCATCATGCCGCCGCCCATCATGCCGCCGCTCATCCCCATGCCGCCGATCATCATGCCGGGCTGCATCATGCCCTGCATTCCCACCATGCCGCCGCTCATTCCACCCATCATGCCGCCCTGCATACCCATCATCATTTGGGCCCGAGAAGTGCCAGCGTGGAGGAAAACCATTCCCACCGCCAGCGCCAATGCCAGCCATCGATTTCTACACAGCTTCTTCATGAATGTGACCCCGTTGGTTGGAAGGAAACCTTCCAAAATGAAATGCGACCAGATACGCCAGCACCAACTTCCCGGTTGGGAGCAACGATTCAATTCAGATATGATCGAACCGATCCCATGCTCGCCAGCCATCATTGTCGGCTAAGACACTCTCCTATGTCAAGGATATAAACGCCGGTTCTTAACGGAAAGGCAAATTCCTATGATCCTTCAGGAATTTTTCCTGCATTTTTTGATTGGACCAAAAAAGGCAGACGATTTCTTGCAACTTTGAAAAGAATTGAAGGGCCGAAATCGCTCCAGCTGCAAAGCGCAAAACGGAACGCCGACAAAGGTGAGTGGCGAAAAAAAAAGCCGGCCATGCGGCCGGCTTGAGAGATTGCAAGCAAAAATACGCTAGAAGAAGACGCCTGGCATTCCGGGCATCATTCCAGGCATCATGCCACCCATGCCGACTCCGGGCATGCCCATCATTCCCATGCCGGGCATGCCGGTCATTCCCATCATGCCCATGCCGGGCATGCCGGTCATGCCCATGCCTGGCATGCCGCTCATCCCCATCATGCCCATGCCTGGCATTCCGGGCATCCCCATCATTCCCATGCCTGGCATTCCGCTCATCCCCATCATTCCCATGCCTGGCATGCCTGGCATCCCACTCATGCCCATCATGCCCATGCCGGGCATTCCCATCATACCACCGCCCATCATCATGCCGGACATTCCCATCATGCCGCCGCCCATGCCCATCATTCCCATCATGCCGCCGCCCATCATGCCGCCCATGCCCATCATTCCCATCATGCTTCCCATCATCATATTCATCATTTGCGACTGCTGCTGGACAGCACTCGGTTGGGCTGTTGCCATGGCCTTTGGTGTCTGTCGATGGATTGATCCGATTCGGAAATTGTTCGAAGCCGCCCCAACGCCCCCTGTGGTTCCCGTGGTGCCGCTCGCGCCAGTCATGCCCGCCATGCCTGCCATTCCAGCGGTACCTGTTGTGCCGGCCATGCCTGTCATTCCGGCAGCTCCACCCATTCCCATGTTTCCGCCCATCCCCATCATTCCCATCATTCCGCCGCCCATGCCCATCATGCCACCTTCCATTCCCATCATTCCCATCATTCCGCCGCCCATTCCCATCATTCCCATGCCGCCCATTCCCATGCCGCCCATTCCCATCATTCCCATGCCACCCATTCCCATCATTCCCATGCCGCCCATGCCCATCATTCCCATGCCACCCATACCCATCATGCCGCCCATGCCCATCATCATGGCGCTGGCTTGAAGGCCTGGCTGGCCGAGAAAGTTGGCGCCGCCGGTTGGCATTCCCATCATGCTGCCGCCCATCATGCTCCCACCCATCATGCTGCCGCCCATCATGCTGCCACCCATCATCATGCCGCCCATCATGCTGCCGCCCATCATCATGCCGCCGCCGCCCATCATCATGCCAGACATGCCCATCATGCCGCCGCTCATGCCCATCATGCCGCCGCCCATGCCCATGCCGCCGATCATCATGCCGGGTTGCATCATCCCTTGCATGCCGACCATGCCGCCGCCCATCATGCCGCCACCCATCATCATGCCGGACATGCCGCCCATCATCATCTGGGCGCGTGCCTGCGGCGCGGCGAGCAACATGCAGGCTGCCGCCAGCAAGCCGATCCAATGAAGGGGCCGTCGTGTAGTGGTCATATCGCATACCTCTTGCTATGGGGAATCCACACTTCCCCATGTGAATTCCGCCGGTAAAAAGCAATCGTGGCAACTATCTTTCGAGACCTAACCGCGCTGAGGAGGCATATCTAAAGGGTGTGAATTAGACCAGTTCTATTTTGCGGCACGTCCGGCCCCTTGGTCAAGGCATCCTGGACGTTTTTCAACCAGAATCAGGAATTTTCCGATCCTGGGGTAAGCCCTGAACGCAGAAATAACAGGCCCGGAGCCATCAAAATAGGTAATAAAACTTAGATGCTTGACAATTTTTCACGGCGCGAAATGAATTCCCGCGTGAGCAGATTATTCGATCTGGCGGTGCGCCTTTCTGGGCGACGACGACATTCCGCAATTCTACTCTTGACGCGCCGGGCCAAACGGCTATAGACCTCCACCCTTGCATTAGAGCGAAACTGCGATAGGAAGCATCCGGCGGATTGTTTCTCGGGGGAGAAACGATGCGTCGTACGACTTGATCCGGGGCTGGAAGCGCCTTCGATCCGAAGGAGATGCCGTCATGCGCTTGCGAAGCGGGCTGTTGTTGATAGCGGGGCTTTTGTTGCTGCCGTCGTTGGCGCGCGCCCAGGCCGCGTTGTTGGCGCCGGTGATCTGCGCCCAGAACGGCGAGCCTGCGCCGATTTTTCCTCTGCCGATGCTGCCGCTCAGGGATGCGCCCGCTGTGCCGGTGATATTCGGGGATTCATTCAGCAGTCTGTGCAGTCTGTGGTTCAATCCAAGCGGCATTTCCGTCGGCCTGCAAGACGGCATGGTGGGCGTGAACCCAGCCGTATCGCTTCCGAGCGAGACGCCATTCGATGTGCCGGCCGTGGCGCGCGCTCAGAATTCCGACGTGCCGCCGGTAATCTTCACCGGGCCGCTCAGCCATCCGCGCTACGATGTTGGCGGCCCCTATGCCGGCCTCGAAGGCGTCCTCTACAGCACCAACCGCCCGCTTGCCTCGCAAACCGTGGCCATTCGCGGTTTCCGCGATCTCGACGGCAGCGTCACCGGCGTTCCCGGCACATACGTCGGCAGCAAGCAGGAAGCCCTCAATACGGAGCAATTGCAGGGCCCCGGCGTTCAGCAACCCGGCTGGAATCTCTTCCTCGGGTATCGCTTTGAGAGCGGCGTCGTCGTCGAACTGGATTGGCTCCACCTGGTCCAGGGAATCTATCACGCCTCCGCGTCGCTGATCTCGCCCACGTTCAACACCGGCCCGAATTTCGAAAACACCTTCCTGTTTTCGCAGGTGAATAACTTCAACACCTACTGGGCCGGACCGCTGCAAAAGTTCACGCAAGGCGATCCCGGCGCCACCTTCGGCATCTGGAATGGCGCTTCCTATGAGCAGATTCAATTCATCCAGCGTTTCGACATCTACCAGATCAATGTGCGCATCCCGATCTGGGAAACCGAGGACAATCGCACCTACGGCATCTTCGGCCCGCGCATCGCCTGGCTCTGGGACGAGTTCCTCTGGACCACCGTCGCCAGCGACCAGTTCGGCAACAGCGGCCCGCTCGACACCGCCATCTACCACAACTATGTCTCCAATCGCATGTACGGCGTCCATGCCGGCTGGGGCGGCGACTGGTGGCTCGGCAACACGCCCATCGGCGGTTTCGCCTTCACCTTCGAAGCCGAAGCCGCACTCTATGCCGACATGGTGAAAATGAATGCCGGCTATGAACTGGGCGACGGCTCGGTCAGCTCCACACGCGACGGCCGCAAGACCACGCTCTCCCCTGGCCTGGAAGCACGCCTGGGGTTGTGGTACTATCCCTGGGAAGCGATCTCGATCAACGTCGGCTACGACGTGATCACCTTCTTCAACACGATGTCCTCGCAGAAGCCGATCGACTTCAACCTCGGCCAGGTCGATCCGCAGTACAACTACCAGTTCTTCCGCTACTTCCAGGGCCTGCGTTTCGGCATCACCTTCGTGTTCTAACACGTTTACGTTTAGCGCTCGCATGACGCCGCGCGAGCGCTAAACGTAAACGGCCAGGCGATCCCGAATCTGCCATAATAAGAAGATGAAACCAAAGACGAGCGGCGGCGGTTGGGCTGCCATCCTCTACACGTTGCGCATGTTCCGGCGCGTCGGCTGGCGCAAGCTCTGGCAAGCGATGGCCGCCAAAAATACCTGCAAAACCTGCGCTCTGGGCATGGGCGGACAGGCCGGCGGCATGCGCAATGAACTCGGGCATTGGCCGGAGGTCTGCAAGAAATCCTTCCAGGCGATGGTCGCCGACATGCAAGCCGGCATTGCCGCCGATTTCTTCGCCAACTATTCGCTCGCCCAACTGCAAACGCTGTCGCCTCGTGAACTGGAATGGTGCGGCCGATTGACCACGCCGCTTTACGCCGGGCCCGGCGATCGGCATTATCGCGCCGTCGATTGGGATTTCGCTTTGACTCGCGTTGTCGCGCAATTGCGGCAGACGGCGCCCGATGAGAATTTCTTCTATTGCAGCGGCCGATCCTCCAACGAGGCCGGCTTTGTCCTGCAACTTCTCGCCCGGCTGTACGGCACCAACTACGTCAACAATTGCTCCTTCTACTGCCATCAAGCGAGCGGCGTCGGCTTGACTCAAGCGCTCGGCACAAGCACCGCCACCGTCACGCTCGACGACGTCGAGCACGCCGATCTTTTTTTCCTCATCGGCGGCAACCCGGCGTCGAACCATCCACGCCTCATGCGCTCCCTCATGAACCTGCGCCGCCGCGGCGGCAACGTCATCGTCGTCAACCCGCTCAAGGAAATCGGCCTGGTCAACTTCAGCGTCCCTTCCGATGCCTGGAGCTTGCTATTCGGCTCCAAGATCGCCAGCCTGTACGTGCAACCACATATCGGCGGCGACATCGCACTTTTGACGGGGTTGGCGAAATCGGTGCTCGCACGCGGCGCCGACGATCGCGGCTTCCTCGATCACACCGAAAATGCCGAGGCGTTCATCGATCAAGTCGAATCGACTCCATGGGAAGAGATCGAACGCCATAGCGGCGTCGAACGGGCGATCATCGAGCAGATGGCGGATGTCTATTGCAAAGCGAAGAGCGTGATTTTCGGCTGGTGCATGGGGATCACGCATCACGCGCACGGTGTGGACAACGTGCAGGCGATCGTCAACACGGCACTGCTGCGCGGCATGATCGGTCGGCCTGGTGCGGGGCTGTTGCCGATCCGCGGTCATTCCAACGTGCAAGGGATCGGCTCGATGGGGGTGGCGCCGAGCCTGAAGGAGCAGGTTTTCAATAACCTCGAAAAATATCTGAACGTAAATTTACCTACCGCTCCGGGCCTCGACACGATGGCGTGCATGCAGGCGGCCGACGCGGGACACATTCGCTCGGCCATTTGCCTGGGGGGCAACCTGTTCGGCAGCAATCCCGACTCGCAATTTGCCCATCGCGCCCTCGGCAAGCTCGATTTGGTGACCTATCTCAGCACGACGCTCAACACCGGGCACGCCTGGGGCCGGGGCAAGGAGACGCTGATTCTGCCGGTGCGAGCCCGCGACGAGGAGCCGGAGCCGACGACGCAGGAATCGATGTTCAACTTCGTGCGCATGTCCGATGGCGGGACACCACGCCATGCCTCGCCGCGCGGCGAAGTCAAGATTCTCTGCGACCTCGCCGATCGTTTGCTCGGTTCCGCGGGCCCGGTCAACTGGCAATCGCTTGCCGGCCATTGCGAGGTCCGCCGAATGATCGCCCACATCATTCCGGGCTATGAGGCGGTCGGAGGCGCTGGATGGCAACAAGCAGGAATTCCAGATTCCGGGCCGCACCTTGCACGAGCCGAAATTCAAGACGCCGACGGGCAAGGCGAGATTCCGCCCGGTGGCGATCCCGCCGCTGCGCACCGACGGCGCGCAACTCCGCCTGATGACGATCCGCTCGGAAGGGCAGTTCAACACGATCGTATACGAGGAGGAAGACATCTATCGCGGCCAGGAACGGCGCGACGTGATCCTGATGAGCCAGGCCGACATCGATCGCCTGGGCTTGCGGATCGACCAGCGCGTTAGCGTGCGCAGCGAGGCCGGCGTGATGGCCAACATTCTGGTGCGGGCCTGCAACATCAAGCCAGGCAACGCCGCGATGTATTATCCGGAAGCCAATGTTCTGGTGCCGACCACCGTCGATCCGGAATCGAAGACGCCGGCGTTCAAGTCGGTGTTGGTAACGGTGGCAGCGGCGATGAAGCCCGAGCGCGTTTCACTGGCGCTGGCGAGCGATTGATGTCGATCGGGCGTAAAACGGGGTGAGCCAACCACGCTACCGGGATTCGCATGAACTTCTCCAACCGCTGGGTGCAGCTCGTGGCCGGGATCGCGGGCATGGTCGCCGTCGCCAATTTTCAGTATTCCTGGACGTTTTTCGTTCGGCACATCCACCAGCGGCATGGCTGGGACGAAGTCGAGATCCAGTATGCCTTTTACCTTTTTTTCGTGCAGGCGCAAACCTGGCTGGTGCCGTTGGAAGGGTACTTGGCGGAGCGCTTCGGCCCAAGAAAACTGCTGGTCGGCGGCGGCGTGCTCGCAGGCCTGGGCTGGGCGATCAGTGCGGTCGCGTTCTCGCTGCCCATCCTCTATGCGGCCCAGGGGTTGGCGGGCTGCGGCTCGGGGATTGTCTACAGCATCAGCATGGGCAGCGCCTTGAAGTGGTTCCCGGACCGGCGCGGCCTGGCGGCGGGACTTACGGCCGCAGCCTTCGGCGCCGGCGCTGCGGCCACCGTGCGGCCCGTCCGCTGGACCATCGACCAGCACGGCTACGAGCAGGCGTTCTTGTGGTTCGGCCTCGGCCAGGCTCTGGTAATCATTTTCGCCGCGCTGATCATGCGCTTTCCGAGGCCCGGCGAAGCACCGGCGCCCGCCCAGTCCAAGGTCTTGCAATCGGTCCGCGAATTCACGCCCGGCCAAATGCTGCGCTCCCCTGGCTTTTGGCTTCTCTATTTCATGATGATGATGGGCGCGATTCCCGGCATGCTGATGATCGGCCATATCGATCCGCTGGCCCAAGAATTCCACGTAGCCGAGCGGCCCGTCCCCCTGCCGTGGCTGAGTTTCTCCATTCCCGAGCTGAGCATCACCTTCGTGTGGATAAGCTCCGCCGCGCTGCCGTTGGCCGTGGAACTGGATCGCGTTATCGGCGGCCTGACGCGCCCCGTGTTCGGTTGGCTTTCCGACCAGATCGGTCGCGAGATCGCCATTTTCCTGGCCTTCGCCCTCGAAGGCATCGCCCTGTTCCTGCTCATCCAGTACGCCCACGATCCGATCCTGTTTGTGCTCATGTCCGGCGTGGCGTTCTTCGGCTGGGGGGCGATCTTCAGCCTGTTCCCGGCCGTCAGCGGCGACATGTTTGGCCGCAAGTACGCGACGACCAATTATGGCTTGCTTTACACCGCCAAGGGGGCCGCGTCGTTGCTGGTCGCCCTTTTGGTGCGCGTGGGTGACTGGACTCCCGTCTTCGCCGTCATGATCGCCGCCGACACCATTGCGGCCCTGCTGGCGCTGCTGGTGCTGCGGCCATTGCGAAGGCGGTTGGCAAGAGACGATTGAACCACAGAGACACCGAGACATAGTGAAGGGAAGACGAAAACACGACGTGTGTCTTCTCCGTGCCTCGGTGTCTCTGTGGTTCATTTCTCCTTCAAAAGCCACGCCGCGACGTGCCGACGTTGAATCTTCCCCGTCGCCGTCCTCGGCACCTCCTTGGTCACGTGAATCACCTTGGGCACCTTGAAATCCGCCAGCCGCCTTGAGCAAAATGCCTGGATTTCGTCGACGGTCGCCGACTCCTTCAGAACGACCGCCGCGTGGACTTCCTCGCCGTATTTGGCATCCGGGGCCGCGAACGTCACTGCCTCCTTCACCGCGGGATGTTCCAGCAAGACGGCGTCCACCTCCAGCGGCGAGATCTTTTCGCCGCCGCGATTGATGAGTTCCTTGAGTCGGCCCGTCAGCATCAGATAGCCATTCCCGTCGAGGATGCCTTGATCGCCGGTGCGGAAATAGCCGTTGCAAAACGATGCTGCATTCGCCTCGGCATTGTTGAGGTAGCCGTGCATGACATTGGCGCCGCGGATGCACACCTCCCCCTGGGTGCCGGCCGGCAGAATCCGGCCCTGCTCGTCGAGGATGGCGATGCCGACGCCAGTCCCCTGCCCCACGCTGCCCGCCATGCGCGGCCCCGGCGGCAACGGGTTCGACGCCATCTGGTGCGCCGCCTCCGTCATGCCATACGCTTCCAGCACCGGAGCGCCAAAGCGCTCTTCCAGTTGATGAAACACCGCCGGCGCCAGGGCCGCGCTGCATGAGCGGATGAAGCGCAAGCCGCCGCGCGGGGCGTTGTCCTGCTCAGCTCGGCCCAGCAAAATCTGATGGATCGTCGGCACCGCGGAGTACCAGGTCACATCATATTTGGCCGCGATCTGCCAAAACGAACCGGCGGAGAACTTCGCGGGAATCACGACGGCGCCCCCGGTGTGCAGCGTGGACAGCGTCGCCCCGATCAGGCCATGCACATGAAAGAGCGGCATCACGATCAGGCTGCGGTCGCGCGGCGTGAGCTGGTAGGTGGCCGCGATGTTGGCGATCGACGCCATCAAGTTGCCATGCGTGAGCGGCACCCCTTTCGGGCGGCTCGTGGTGCCGCTGGTGTGCAGGAAGAGAGCCACGTCCGTGGCGAGGGGCGAGGGACGAAGGGCGAGGGAAGAGGAAGAGAAGCCATCCGTCCGATGTATTTTGATTTCCGTCTCGCCCCTCCCCCCTCGCCCCTCGCCCTTCACCTCCCAGATCGGAATCCCCAACTGCCGGGCGGCTTCGCGGGCGGGATGATCGCCCGGCCCAACAATGACGGCCTTGGCGCCGGCGTCTTCCAGGTAGAAGCGAAATTCCTCGACCTTGTAGCCCGGATTGAGCGGAGCCGCGATCCCGCGTGCCCATGTCGTGGCCAGGAACGCGACGAGAAACTCCAGGTTATTTGGCAGCACAATGCCGACCGCGTCCCCGGCCTGAACGCCGCCTTCGCGCAGCGCCGATGACGCCGCTTCGATTTGCGTTTGCAATTGAGCGTAGGTAGGTTCGGGGCCGTCGGGAATGATTACCGCTAGGCGGGATGCGAATGCCGGCGACCAGAGGTGCATCAAGGTCGAATTCATAATCATTGGCCCTGGTCGAAGTGGCTAAGGATAAACCTAACAGCAGATTCATTTCTGATTTTGCAGAGAATGTGGCGGACCGGGAGTTGATATGCAGTCCCATCGAGAACATCGGCAAACGTCAGCGGGTCAGGAAGGACCTTCAAATGTGCTAATTTCCTGTGAAATTCTCGGTCCCCCGTAAAGATTGTATCGGCAGCGAAGGGCTGCTCTTCCGTAAATTCTCCGCATGCAATTATTCCGCCGCAGCGCAGTATAGAAAAACCACATCCGCCTCCGCCGGCCTTCGGAGCATCTCCAGCGCCTCCCTGAGTCCTGCAATCGCCCCAAGCGGCGACGCACGACTTGTTAATCATCTCGTGGTATGCGCCTTCTCCTTCTGATTCGGTCTCATCTGTGTTGAAAAACCAATAGGTCGTACGCAAGGCGAGGCCCCCTTTCGCTTCTTGTTAGATTTTCTGGTTAGTCGGCATCCATTATTTGGTAGAATAGCGGACGAAGGAGTTTTGTCATGAGCAACCTTCCGGACCATTCGACGATTGACGCCATTCGGAAAACCCCAGGAGTTTTGGGGGGAGACGCGTGCGTCGGTGATCGCCGTATTGCCGTATGGATGCTCGTCCAGGCCAAACAACTTGGCCTGAGCGATGAACAGCTCCGCAACGATTATGAGCCGCAGCTCACGCAGGCCGAGCTGGACGCTACGTTGGATTACTATGAAAAGCATCGCGAGGAGATTGATCAGGCCATTCGGGACAATGAGGAAGTCTGACACGTATGGCCGCCCTCTTCGCCGACGAGAACGTGCACCGCGGGTTGACGGACGCTCTGCGCGTTCTGGGCCATGATGTGCTCACCGCCCATGAAGCGGGCCGGGCTAACCAGAAGATTTCTGATGCGGATCAACTCGTTTACGCCACCAGCCTCGGAAGAGCGGTGTTGACCAACAACCGGCGGCACTTTCACAAACTCCACCAAACAAGTCCGGGCCACGCCGGTATCATCACGTACACCCGCGATGCGGATACGGAGTCCCTGGCCCAGCGGATTCATGACGCCATCGTGCAAACCGGCGCTCTGACTGGCCAATTGATCCGGATCACCCGTCCTCCTTGAAGCCGCGTAAAGGATGCGCGATCACTTACTGCTGCGTCGCTGCTTCACCGTCCCGGTTCCGCGCCAGCCGCTCATCCACCAGCACAACAATCTCGTCCAATGCATCGGACTGCAACCCGTGTTGGCGGCCGATCCGCCGGATTAAGCAGTCCACCCGCTCGATGTGCTCGGCGCCGCCAAAGAGCGCCCGGGCCGCGGAAGACGAGTTGGCGAGACCTTCAGCCGCCTTGGCGTATTTGGCAAAAGGAACCAAGTCGGCGTCCGTGGCGCCGAGCCGTTTGCAGAGTGCCGAAACCCAATCGTAGATCTCGCGCGATCTGTCCAGATCCGTATGCACCGCCTCTTTAATGGAGGTCATGTCGTCGCGCCGGATGCAGCGGTAGTTGCCGGCGATCAGCATTGGCCATTTGGCGAGCGGCACGAAGACGGATTCGAGCACCCTGAGCTTCACCGGGATTTCGATGCCATCATACCGGGCGGCCTCGACGTCGGCTTCGATTTGACGCAGAAGAGCAGTCGGCGCCTCGGCTGCGAATCTTGCCGCCTTGAAGTTGGTCGGCAAACCCACCTGGAGCACATTCTTGGGCTGATCGAGCGGGCGAAATGCTTGCGGATCGGGACTCGCCAACGTCATCAGGCCGGGATCGAAGCCGTCCCAGATGCGCGGGTCGGTGCAACACGGTTCGAGCGGGTCCGTCACCAGCCCAGGAATTCGCTTGAGGTATGGCAACGGGGGCATGTTCATGATCGCCAGGGACGGCACACACGCATGGGCGATTTTCGGCATCAACTCGCGCATGCCTGGTGAGCCGTACTGCGCTTCCTGCATGGCGAGCACGACCAGATCGAACTGAGCCGGGTCAACCGCGTCCGGCGTGGCTGCGGACAGTTTGCCCGGCAGATCTTTCGATGCGATGTCGAGCAGCGAATCGCGGCCCTTGATCGGAAAACGCACCACCGTCCCTTCGCGTCGGATCAATTCGGCGGTGGCCGCGGTGCAGACCAGCGAAACGCGGTGGCCGGCCAGCAGCAATTTCGTGCTGAACAAGGAGCCGTAGGATGCGCCTAGAACGAGCGTATCGCATTTCACGTTGGCAGCCTTTCGCACGGCCTGGGCGCTGGCTCAGGAACCAATAATCATTTCCGGCTTCTCAGAGGCGATTAAAGATAGTATAGTTAAGGGTATTGCGTGGAGTTGCGGTTATTCCAGCGCTGTATCTTTGCATCGTTGCCTTTGCCGCTAATCCATCAAAAACGAGGGGTTCGCGTGCTCGATGTCATCAATGGAGGTTCAACGTGCCGGCAACACTCAAGAAAGCTGCTGCAACCAGCAGAGTCTTTGTCGTCGATGACCATCCGATGATTCGCGAGGGACTGGCGGCTCAGCTTGCCAACGAGCCTACGCTGGAGTTGTGCGGCGAGGCTGAAGATGTCGTCGATGCGGTGGCACGCATCGCTGATGCGAAGCCTGATTTGGTGATTGTGGATATTTCGCTCAAGAGCGGCAACGGCATCGATCTGGTCAAGCGGCTCAAGGCCAAGGATTCATCCCTCGTGATCCTCGTTTGGTCGATGTACCCCGAGAACCTTTACGCGGAACGGGCGCGTGCGCCGGCGCCCGCGGCTACGTCAACAAAGGCAGAAGTGCCAGCCAGATCATGGAGGCAATTCTTACTGTCGTTGCCGGCAAAACCTACCTCAGTGCGGAGATGTCGGAAAAGCTCCTGGGGCGCGTCATCGGTCATCCGGCGCAAGAAAGTGCCTCGTGGGTGGAAAAACTTACCGATCGCGAACTGGAAGCCTTCGATCTCTTGGGGCAGGGCAAGACCACGCAGCAGATCGCCGCCCGCATGCACGTCAGCCACAAGACGGTGGAAACCTATCGCGCTCGCATCAAGGAGAAGCTCGGACTGACCAACGCCATGGAGTTGATCCAGCATGCGGTGCAATGGGTGATGGGGAAGAGCGAGCAACCGTGACGGACCCTATCGTCGTATTCGACTAAGTGCAACTGGCTTCCCCACAAGCGAATTTGGGTGATTGTCGAGGTTGGACGCTGATTTTTGCGGCATTAATGCCCACGGGCGCAGTGCGAAACGTCTCCATGCGGCTACGAAATTCCTCGGACGTCTTGGCCCAATAGACCTCCCACACGTTGCGATGCAATTCATGGTTCTTGCGGCTGCGATCGCGTATCTTCAGGAAGCCATGCAGAAAACAGAGAATCACCACGATGTTTGAAAACCCGGCCTGGAACGCGTTCTGCGTGGCCGCCCAGCCATCGGTGTTGACGGTCTTGGGCGCGTAGTCAGGATCCAGGTTGCGTGCCTCCGCCGCGAACTCACCATAGGCGGCGGTGAGATGCTCGTCGTCCGCGGCCTTCGTCAGGCCGACGCCGAGGATGCAACCTTCCGCCACCGTGGTCGCCACATAGCCTTTCGCACCGTTCCAATCGACATGGTGTTCGTCGGCAGCGAGGTGTTCGGGTAAGCGCTCAGGATCGCGCACCGTAGTGCCGACGAGATTGTTTCGGCCCAAACGTTCCACCAATCGCTGCCAGTACATGTCGCTATGGCCAAAGCCTTGCGTCAACACCCAGCAGGGGACTCCGAAGGACGCCAACAGCAGCGGAAATTCGATTGCGTCGGTGGTCGCGGTCATGTAGCTCATGACGAAGCAGGGCCTCAGGTGAAACGCTTCGCTGCCGCCTTTGGGCCTGATTTTTCGCAACTGTATGCCGTCGAGTTTTTTCGATGGCCGACCGAAGCCATGAAAAGCGTAGCCGTTGAGCAAGCAAGGCGGAAGCAATTCAGGGGGACTTTCTCAAATGGCGCCATTCAATGCGGACAGTTTGTCCCGTAGTTGTTCAGGTGTCATTTTGCTCAGTTCCCACCAATCCACTCCTTCGGGCAACACCAAGCCGAGCCGTTCGTAAGGAGATTTTCCTTTGCGACGCCCGGTGCGGAAGGTGTGGCAGTTCCAGTACAGACGCTTCAGGTCCAGCAACCCTTGGGTCAACTTGCGATGCCGAGACTGATGCATGCGCAAGACACTATTGATCCCCTCCACCAGACTGCTCGCACGCCAGGTATGACGGAAAATGTGCCGCACTGCTTTGGTCATCGTGCTTCCTTCCTCGCCAGCTTTCGACAGAATTACGCTACACACCAACAACACCCCGCGCAGGCGTCGCGCGGACATACCTTCACCCGCCAACAACTCCGGATGACGACGCAACCCCTCGGCACGCACCGCTGCTTCTTTCACCTCGGTCGATCCTGGCAAAGCCGCCAACTTGCGTTGCACTTCGTCCAAATACGTGAGTGTCTGCGGCTTGCTCAGCAGACGTTTGGCTTTGGCAAAGTCCGCGTCGGGCAACTCAGGCAACGTCTGGGTCAGCACCGCTTCGGCCTGCGCTCGGCTGTTCAACTCACCGGCCGGCGTGAACAGACGCAAGGCCTCTTGCGTTTGCTGCCAGACCTTTTCCGTGCGCATCACCTGATCCATGACCGCTTCGGCCTGTTTCCAGTGAATGCTCACCTTCACCCCCTCACCGGGCACGTGTTGGCCTTGTTGCCGATGGTGATCGTGTTCTTGCTGGGCTTTCTCCGCTTTGGTAAACGCCTGCTGCAAACGCAGAGCGCCTTTGCGTTGGCCTCGGCTTCCTTCACGCACGGTGTGAAAGTGATCCAGTTGGTCCGCCACCGGGGTCAATTCTTTCTCCACGCGTTTCTCGTTGAGCAAGGCCACCCCTTTGCCCAAACCGGTGCCGGCGTCGCGCGTCACTTGCTCCAGCGCGGGATAGGCGGCAAACTGCCCCACCCACACTTCCCCGGTGGCCTGCGTCGTCAAGCTTCCCGCCAGCCAACACATGCTGTCGGGTTCCACGACCATGAGCACCGGCGCCTTCACGTAGATCTCGTCGGCCGCCACTTGCTTGGCCCGCGCTCGCGCGAATTCGTCCAGCACCGGCAACAACGTGCTGACGTGAGCGGCCGTTTCGTGGGTCCAACGCCCGAGTTTGGCCACGCTGGGCGCACGACCGGGAAGTAAACGCTGCAGCCATCCTTGCACGGTGGGTAGACTCACACCTTCCGCCTGGGCCTCCGCCGCCAACCGAGCCATACACTCGTCGCCAATCACCACCGCCTGGCTCAAGTCGCTTTCGAGACTGACGACGCGTTGCTGCAGTTGTTGCACTTGCTCCTGCAAACGCTCGACGTGTGCGCACTGCGCGGCCCCTTGCAGCAACGCCGAAGTCTGGGCTGCTTCGCGATAGAGTGTCTGCCGCGAAACATTGCGTTTCAGCGATTGTCGCGTGACGTCGCCATAGACGCCGAAGAAAACGACATACGCACTAGCAATCCCTTGCGGCGGGGCTACCATGCCCATGGGGTGACTCCTGGCTAACGCAGTCTTCATCTACCGCGTTATTCCAGCTGTTCACCCCTTAACTGTCCAGTGCTTACCCCCTCTACCGAGGCGTTTTGAGAAAGTGCCA